>CAXTVI010000004.1:0-126982 GCA_964247695.1 uncultured Acetobacteraceae bacterium | reverse complement strand
GCGGTGGTCAGGGACGCGACCTGGGCGGAGGTCAGGCTCGGCAGGGCGGTGGCCATGTTGGCGCTCTGCGCGGAGCCGAGGCTGGCGAGGGCGGTGGTCGTGAGCCCGGTGACGTTGCCGGCGAGGGTGGCGATGTCGGTGGTGGTGACGGCGGCGAGCTGGCTGCCGGAAAAGGCGCTGAGCTGGACCGAGCCCAGGGCTGCGAAGGCGGTCGGGTTGAGGGCGTGGACCTGGGCGGAGGTCAGGGCCTGGAGCTGGGTGGAGGTGATGCCGAGGAGTTCGCCCGAGGCGATGGCGGCGACCTGGGTGGTGGAGAGGGCGGCGATCTGGGCTGCGGTCAGGGCCGGGAACTGGCCTGCGGCGTAGGCGGTGAGGCCTGCGATCTCCGCGGTGCTGAAGCCGGCGAGGGCTGCCGTGGTCAGCGAGGCGATGCCCTTGGGCGAGATTGCCAGCAGGCTGGTGGAGGGCATGGCGGCGACCTGCGCCGAGGTCAGGGCGGCGAGCGCGCCCAGCGACAGCGCGGTGCTCTGGTTGGTGGTGAAGCCGAAGGCATCCGCGGTGGTGAGCGCCGCCACCTGCGGTCCGGAGAGGGCGGCGAACTGCTTGCTGCCGAGGCCTGCGACCTGGTCGGTGGTCAGCGCCGCGATCTGCGCCGTGGTCAGCACGTTGAGCTGCGGCACGGTCATTTCGAGCAGCTGGACGACGCCGAGGGCCTGGACCTGGGCGGTGGAGAGTGCTGCGACCTGGGCGGTGGTCATGAACGGGATCTGGTTGTTGACGAAGCCTGCGAGCTCGGCGGGGGTGAGGCCGGCGAGGGCTGCGACGGTCAGGGCCGGGACCTGGTTCTCCTCGAGCGCCTCGACGCTGGTGGACGCCATGGCGGCGATCTGTGCGGAGCTGAGGCCGGCGAGCGCGGTGCTGGAGAGCACGTAGGCCTGCGTGGTGGTGATCGCGTTGACGTCGGGCAGGGTCATCGCGGTGAGCTGCGGCCTGGTCAGCGCCATGACCTGGCTCTGCGACAGCCCCTGGACCGTGGTGGTGCTGAGCGAGACGATCTGGGTCGTGGTCAGGGCGGCGATGTCGGCCGGGCTGAGGACGGCGAACTGGGCCGGGATCAGGTCGGCGAGCTCCGCGGTGCTCAGGGCGGCGATCTGGCCGGTGCCGAGGCCCGCGATCTGGCTGCTGGTCAGGCTGGCCCATTCGGCGGTGGTGAGGCCGGCGAGTGCTGCGGTGGTCAGGGACGCGACCTGGGCGGAGGTCAGGCTCGGCAGGGCGGTGGCCAAGGCGGCAACCTGGACGGAGCTGAGGCTGGCGAGATCAGCCGCGGTCAGGCCGGTGACGGCGGCGGGCAGGATGCTGGCAATGCCGGTCGGGGTAATGGCGGCGATCTGGGTGGCGGAGAGGGTGCCGAGCTGGGTCCCGTTGAAGTTGACGACCTGAGCGGGTGTCAGTTCCGCGATCTCGGCTGTGGAGAGCGCGTGCAGTTCGGCCGCGGTCATCCCGAAGATCTCGCCCGAGGTAATGGCGGCGACCTGGGCTGTCGACAGGTTGGTGATCTGGGCCGCCGTCAAAGCCGGGAACTGTCCGGCGGCGTAGGCGGTCAGTGCCGCGATCTCCGCGGTGCTGACACCGGCGAATGCCGTGGTGGAGAGGGCGGCGATCTGGGCGTTCGAGAGCGCGCCGAGCGCGGTCGAGTTCATGGCTCCGATCTGCGCCGACGTGAGGGCGGCTATCGCGGCGAGCGAGAAGGAGGTCGCCTGGAAGGTACCGAGACCTGCCATGTCGCTCAGGGTGAGCGCTGCCGCCTGCGTGGCAGTGAATTCACCAAATTGCTTGCCGTTGAGGCCCTCCACCTGCGCGGTGGTAAGTGTCGCGATCTGCGTCGTGGAGAGAGCGGTGAATTGCGGGACGGTGAGTTCCGTCAGCAGGTTGCTGCTGAGTGCCTGGATCTGGCCGGAAGAGAGCGAGTTGAGCTGGGCTACCGTGAAGTAGGGGATCTGGTTGGTAACGAAATCCGCGAGTTCCGCGGGCGTCAGGCCGGCCAGGGCGGCGATGGTCAGGCCCGGGATCTGCGGACCCTCGAGCATCTCGACACTGGCGGTGGTCATGGCGGCCAGCTGGTCGGAGGTCAGCCCGGACAGCGCGGTGCTGGAGATCGTATAGGCCTGCAGGGTGGTGATCCCCGCCATCGCGGCGTCCGACACGTACACCCACTGCGCTGCGGACAGCGCGTCGATCTGGCTCTGCGACAGGGCTGCGATGTCGGTCGATCCCAGGCCCGCAATGACGGACTGAGGCTGGGTGGCGATTGCCGCTGGCGTCAGGCTGGAAAACGACATGGAACGCTGTCTCCGTGCGGACCACGCCCATGCGCGCCGCGATGGAGATCACTATTGGCAATAAAATCTAATAAATGATGAAGGCGCTCAACGCCTGCAACTTCAGGTTGAACAGGTCCGCCGGGACAACAGCCTAAGCCGGTGAAAACAGGTCCTTCAGGCCATGCGGCTGCGAGCGCAGATATTGCGGCGGCGCAGACACCTGGCCGCCCAGCTTCGCGGCTGCGTGCCAGGGCCAGCGCGGATCGTAGAGGATCGCGCGGGCGAGCGAGATCGCATCCGCCTCCCCCTGCGCCACGATCGCCTCCGCCTGCTCGGGCTCGGTGATCAGGCCGACCGCGATCGTCGGCAGCCCGACCTCTGCCTTGACCCGTTGCGCATATGGCACCTGGTAGCCCGGCGCCAGCTTGATCGCCTGATCGGGCGACACCCCGCCGGTGGTGACGTGGATCGCAGCACAGCCGCGCGCCTTCAGCGCCTGCGACAGGGCGACGGTGCCTTCGATATCCCAGCCGTCCGGCACCCAGTCGGTGGCCGAGATGCGCATCCAGACCGGCTTCTCTGCGGGAAAAGCCGCCCGCACCGCGTCGAACACCTCGATCGGAAACCGCATGCGGTTTTCCAGCGACCCGCCGTACTCGTCGGTCCGGTGGTTGGCGATCGGCGAGAGGAACTGGTGCAGCAGGTAGCCATGCGCGCCATGGATCTCGATGCCCTCGATACCGAGGCGCTCCGCACGCCGCGCCGCCGCCACGAAGTCGTCGCGGACACGGTCCATTCCCTCGCGATCCAGCGCCAACGGCGCATGCTCGCCTTTCGCGTGCGGCACGTCCGACGACGCGACCGTCTGCCAGCCGGACGGCTCGCCGGGGGCAATCTGCGCGCCCCCTTCCCACGGTACCCGGCAGGATGCCTTGCGACCGGCATGGCCGAGCTGCATGGCGACCGCAATCGGAGAATACCGGCGGATCGCCGCCAGCACCCGCGCCAGCGCCGCCTCGTTGGCATCCGAATACAGGCCGAGATCGCCGGGCGAGATGCGGGCCTCGGGCGAGACCGCCGTCGCCTCCAGGATCAGCATCCCGGCGCCGGAAAGGGCGAGATGGCCGAGATGGATCATGTGCCAGTCGCCGGCGCTGCCGTCCTCGGCCGAGTATTGGCACATCGGCGCGATGATGATGCGGTTGGCGAGACGCAGCTCGCCCAGCCGCATGGGCTTGAACAGGTGGCTCACATCCTGGCCCTCAGGCCGCCGTCGGGTCCAGCCAGCCGATATGGCCGTCGGTCCGCCGATAGACCACGTTGATCTCGCTGCTGGCGCTGTTGCGGAACATCAGCACCGCCTGGTCGGCGAGATCCAGCCGCATCACCGCCTCGCCCACGGTCAGGCGGGCGATGTCGGTGGGCTGCTCGGCGATGATGGTCGCATAGGCGCCGGACGCCGTGCCGTTCATCCAGGTGGCGGGTCCGGTGGCACCGGGGCGTCGTGTCGCCGGCGGCGCCTCCTCGTCCTGCCGCAGCACATACTGCCGGCCGATCTCCGGGCGCCGGCGCGGCGACTGGTCGCGGGAATGCTCGTTCACCCGGCGCCGGTATCGCCGCAGCCGCTTGGCGATATGCTCGGCGGCATCGTCGAAGGCGCTGTGCGCGTCCGCCGCCTCGCCCTCGCCGCGCAGCAACAGGCCGCGCGCGGCATGCACGTTGATATCGCAGGTGAAGAAGCTGCGCGCACGCCCGAACGTCACGTTGGCCTCAAGCGCATCGTCGAAATACTTCTCGGCGATGATGTCGAGATGCGTCGTGACCCGCGACCGCAGGGCATCGGACAAATCGATCTGCTTGCCGGCAACATTGATCTGCATGCGTGCACTCCCCATGAGTTCAGGGCCAGGGAGCAGCAGGAGCTCGCGTGGGACGCCAGCGCATGACTGGGGAATTCTTCCCCGGATGAGACCGGACATCAGACGGAGATTGCTTTCTCCCGTTTGCGCTGCACAGAACTCGGTATGCGCAGGGCCTCCCGATACTTGGCCACGGTTCTGCGCGCGATGTCTACGCCCTCACGTCGAAGTGCGGCGACGATCGCGTCGTCGGACAGCACGCAGATGGCGTCCTCAGCGGCGATCATGCCGCGTATGCGGTGCCGAACCGCCTCGGCGCTGTGGCTTTCGCCGGTCACGCCTGCAATCGCGGTGGTGAAGAAATACTTGAGTTCGAACAGCCCGCGCGGTGTGGAGATGTATTTGTTGGCGGTGACGCGCGACACCGTGCTCTCGTGCATTTCCACCGCCTCGGCAATGTCGCGCAGGATCAGCGGACGCAGATGGCCGACACCGCGCAGCAGGAAGCCGTCCTGGCGGCGCATGACCTCGCTCGCTACCTTCAGGATGGTCTGCGCCCGCTGCTGCAGCGACTTCACCAGCCAGTTGGCGCTGGCCAGCCGCTCGCTCAGGAACAGGCGGTCGTCCCGGCCGGCGCGTAGCGAGACTTTCGCGTGGAACGCCTCGCTGACCAGCAGCTTCGGCATGGTGTCGGGATTGAGCTCCAGGATCCAGTCGCCGTTCAGGCCCGGCCGCATCAGCACGTCGGGCAGGATCGGCTGCGGCGTCGCGGTGTCGTGGCCGGCGCCCGGCTTGGGATCGAGGGCGCGTATCTCGCCTACCATGTCGGCCAGGTCGTCGGCGTCGACACCGCACAGCGCCTGCAGCCGCTTCAGCTCGCGCCGGCCCAGCAGTTCGAGGTTGTCGAGCAGGATCTCCATGGCCGGATCGAGCCGGTTCAGCTCGGCCAGTTGCGCCGCCAGGCACTCGCGCAGGTCACGCGCGAACAGTCCGACCGGGTCGAAGCGCATCATGCGCGCCCGCACCGAGGCGACCCGCGCGATCGAGACGCCCAGCGCGCGGGCCAGCGCCGCGTCGTCGATCGACACCCGCCCGGCCGGCTCGAGGAGGGCGATGAAGTGCGCGCCGATCAGCCGGTCGACCGGATCCGGGAGGCCCAGCCTGAGCTGTTCGCCGAGATGGTCGCGCAGCGAGCGCGGGCTGTCCGCCAGGCTGTCGATGAACGAGGCGCCGGCCTCGCCATCCAGACCGTTGCCGCCGGACTTCGCACCCCAGTCCGGTCCCGGCCCGGCATCCAGGCCGCCCGCGGCATCATAGCCGCTCACATCGAACTGCTCGGCATAGTCCGCATCGAGCGGTGCGGCAGTGGCGTCCGGCAGGGTCCCGGCGCCGACCAGCAGATCGGTCGAGACCGGCTCGCCCGGCACCTCGCGCAACGGCCGCTGGTCAAGGGCCGCCAGCTCCGGCGTCGTCTCGCCGCGTTCGTCGCGCTCAAGTAACGGATTGCGCTCGAGCTCCTCCTCGATGAAGGCGGCGACCTCGAGGTTGGAGAACTGCAGCAGCTTGATGGCTTGACGCAGCTGCGGCGTCATTACCAGCGTCTGTGTGTGCCTGAGCTCCAGCCGTGGTCCAAGTGCCATGGACGGCAGGCTACAACGAAAATCTTTCCCCGAGATAGACGCGGCGCACGTCCTCGTGGGCGACGACCTCTTCCGGCACGCCCTGCATCAGCACCTGGCCGCCATGCATGATGTAGGCGCGGTCGATGATCTCAAGCGTCTCGCGGACATTGTGGTCGGTGATCAGCACGCCGATGCCGCGATGCTTGAGGTGGCTCACCAGGTCGCGGATCTCGCCGACCGCGATCGGGTCGATGCCGGCCAGCGGCTCGTCGAGCAGGATGTAGCTCGGCTGGCTGGCGAGCGCGCGCGCGATCTCGAGGCGGCGACGCTCGCCCCCCGACAGGGCCAGCGACGGTGACCGTCGCAGCCGGGCGATGCCGAACTCTCGCAGGAGCTCGTCGAGCATCATCTCGCGACGGTGCGGGTCGCTCTCCACCACCTCGAGGGCGGCCATGATGTTCTGCTCGACATTGAGGCCGCGGAAGATGCTGGCCTCCTGCGGCAGGTAGCCGATGCCCAGGCGCGCCCGGCGATACATCGGCAACTGGGTGATGTCGGCACCGTCCAGGGTGATGGTGCCCTCGTCGGGCTGCACGAGACCGACAATCATGTAGAAGGTGGTGGTCTTGCCGGCGCCGTTGGGCCCAAGGAGGCCGACCGCCTCGCCGCGCTGCACGCTGATCGAGACGTCCTGTACCACCGCGCGCTTGCGGTAGCTCTTGCCGACCGACTGCGCCGACAGCCCGACCATGCCCGGCGCATCGTCGGCGAGCGAGCCGAGCGGATTCTGGCCCATCTCGTTCAAGGGAGACCCGTTCCGCTCAAGGCGCGGACTGCCGCGTGGATGCCGACGCGGCGCCTGTCGATCGTGGCGCGCTCGCCGGGCTGCCCGGCTTGCCGCCAGGCTTGCTGCCGGGCGGCCCGTTATTGTCGTTCGGCACGATCAATCCCCGCACGAGCGCTCCCGGGTCCTCCGTCATGGTGGCGAGGCCGGTATGCATGTTGACGATCGCGGCCGCGCCATTGAGCTGGTTCTGCCCACGGGTGATGTGGACGTTGCCGACGATCCGCGCAATGCCTGTATCCGGAACGTACACACCGCGATCCCCGGTTACAGTCTCGGTCTGCGTCCGCACCACCACATGGCCGAACGCGTGCACCAGCTTCAGCTTGCCGGAGCTCTGGATCGGATCGTCGGCCGGAGCGCCCGGCTTGCCCGCGGCGCCGGGCCCGCCTGCCGCGGCGGTCTTGCCGGCAGCTGCGGTTCCCGGGGCCGGAGTGGCATTCGGCGCGCTGTAGCCGACGAGGATGTCGGCGCGTATGCGGCGCCCGTCATTGGTGGTCACGGTGGCATCGCCGCGGCCGACCGACATGCGTGTCTGCGACCAGTATTCCATCACGTCGCGCGCTGTCAGCAACTGGGTGGGCGTGGTGAGGTGCAGGTCGTGCCCGGTCATGACCAAGACCGCCTGGTCGATGTCGTAGATCGCGTGGTCGCCGAACGCCTGGTCGGTCGCGGTGAAGATGTGCACGTGTCCGATCGCCTCGAGCCGGTAGATCTCGTTGGCGCCGGTCTCGTCGTTGGCCGGGCCCGAGCCGGGCCTGGCCGCGCCCGTGTTCGCAGACACCGGGGCCGCCTTGGCCACCGTTCCAGGCGGCGCTGCCTTCTTGCGGTAGTAGGCGCGCAGCCGGTCGGCGGTCACGGTGACGCCGCCGCGTACCGCCATCGCGTCGCGGTACGCAGTGACGATCTGCGCCTTCTGGTCCCAGTCGAAGCCGCCCCGCGCGGTGACGGTGATCTGGCCGCCATGCGACAGGTCGATCGCCTGCGCCCCGGCCGGCACGGCGTGGCCGAGCAGGATCGCGGCGGCGGCGGCGGCGGCGAGCGAGGGCAGCGCAGCGCGCGCGATCGGCACGAGACGGCGCATCATGAGTGGCCCGGGCTGGCGGTCGCGGCCGCCGGCGGATGCGCGGCGCGGTCGTCGTTGAGGATCATGCGTCCCGGCCCGCGGAACTGCACGATCCCGTCGCGCTGCGACATCAGGTAGCCTTGCGCATCAAGCACTCCGAACGGACCCTCGGCATGCACCCAGTCGTCCGACACGACGATGCCGCGCCGTACGTCCACGTCCGCGGTCGGGCCGGTCATGATGGTGCCGTCGTCGCGGTAGAACACAACGTGGCCGGAGAGATCGAGCAGCTGGCTGTGCTGCATGTAGACGCCCGAGCGTGAGCTGATCTCCAGCCAGGTGCCGCCCTGCGACAGCGTGTCGGCGATCGGACGGGCCAGGTTGACGCGCTCGGGACCGACCTGACGCGCCGTGTCCGCGGTGATCATGTACGGCCGGCCGTGGGCGTCGATGCCGCGATATCGCGGTCCCAGCATGCTGCCGCTGTCCAGCCGGACGGCGGAGGCCTCGTGATAGGCAACACGCCCGGCATTCAGCGACCGGTCGAGCTCCGGCCATGCGGCGATCGAGCCCAGCAGCAGCAGGGCGGCGACCGGCAGCAGCCACTTGGCCGAGCGCAGCAGCATCCGGCGCCGGGCCTGCTCGATCGTCGTCGGCGGCCGGCGGTGCGACGGTGCCGGCTGCACGCTCATGCGCCGCCGGGCGGCAGCGGCGCTCGGTTCCTGCCGGTCGGAGAGTTGCGGTCCGCTTACGGTCACCTTGTCAGGCCCATGGTGTCGCAGCCGGGGCCAGGGCGGGCGGGAGCGCGATCATGCCTCACGCGATCCCCGCGCGCAGCAGGTCATGCACATGCAGAATGCCGGCGGGACGGCCGTCGGCGTCGAGCACGAACAGGCTGGTGATCGGGCGCGGCGTCGCGTTCATCAGCCGCAGCGCCTCGGCCGCCAGCATGCCTTCGTGGATGGTGCGCGGCGCCGTGTTCATGACGTCGCCGGTGCGCAGCGCGCGCAGGTCGCGCTCGATGGCGCGGCGCAGGTCGCCGTCGGTGATGATGCCGACCAGGCGGCCGTCCGTCCCCACGATGCCGAGGCAGCCGAAGGCCTTGCTGGTCATCAGCATCACGGCCTGCAGCATCGGCAGCTCGGGGCCGGCCAGCGGCAGCGCGTCGCCGGTATGCATCAGGTCGCAGGCGCGGCGCAGCCGGGCGCCGAGACGGCCGCCGGGATGGAACACCCCGAACTCGCGCGCGGTGAAGCCGCGGCGCTGCAGCAGCGCCACCGCCAGCGCGTCGCCAAGTGCGAGCTGCATCGTCGTGCTGGTGGTCGGCGCAAGCCCCATCGGGCAGGCCTCTGCGGCGGCCGGCAGCACCAGCACGATGTCGGCGGCGCGCGCCAGCGTGGAGTCCGCCTGGCCGGTGACCGCGATCAGCGTCATGTCGAACCGCCGCGAATGGGCGATGACGTCGGCGAGCTCCGCGGTCTCGCCCGAGTTGGACAGCGCCAGCACTGCGTCGCCGGCCTGGATCATGCCGAGGTCGCCGTGGGAGGCCTCCGCGGGATGCACGAACAGCGACGGCGTGCCGGTGGAGGCGAGGGTCGCCTGGATCTTGCGCCCGACATGTCCGGACTTGCCCATGCCGCAGACCACGACCCGGCCCGGCAATGCCGTCAGGGCGTCCACCGTGCGTACGAACGCGGCACCGAGTGCCTGTCCGGGCCGCATCGCGGTTGCCATCGCCGAAAGTCCGGCAGCCTCGGCACGCAGCACGTCGGCGGCGGTCAGCAGGTCGTCCGAGGTTGCGGGTGGGCTCTGCACGGTCATCGTCTGCAGGATTTCTACTCCGGGTCGCGGAGGCCGGGACTCTGTTGCTTGCAGCGTGCCTCCGCGCGCCCCTGTATGGTCACGCCGCTGCCGACGGTCAAATCCGTTCGGCGGCTCGACAGCCGGAGGCGTCGGGCCGGGACGACAGCTCAGTGCGCGAAGATGTCGGGCTGGTCGTAGCCGAGCAGGTCGAGCCTGGCCCGGGCCGGCAGGAACGCGAAGGCGTCCAGCGCCAGCTCGAGGCGATCCTCCCGGACCAGCAGGCCCTCGAGCCGCTCCCACAGGGCATGCAGGTGCAGCACATCGGATGCGGCATAGGAGAGTTGTTCCGGGGACAGGTCGGCCGCACCCCAGTCGGAGCTCTGCTGCTGCTTGTTGAGGTCGATCCCGAGCAGTTCTCGGCAGAGCTCGCGCAACCCGTGTCGATCGGTGAAGGTGCGCACCAGCTTGGCGGCGATCTTGGTGCAGCGCACCGGCGCCACCGTGATGTCGAGCGCATGCTGCAGGATGCCGACATCGAAGCGGGCGAAATGCATCAGCTTGAGCGTTGCCGGATCCGCCAGCAGCCGCTTGAGGTTCGGGCAGTCGGCGCCACGCCCACCGAGCGCGGGCGGCACGATCTGCACCAGGTGCGCCTGGCCGTCGCCGGCGCAGAGCTGCACCAGGCAGAGCCGGTCGCGATGCGGCAGCAGGCCCATCGTCTCGGTATCGACCGCCACGGTCCCGCCCAGCGCGAGGTCGTCCGGCAGGTCGTGCCGGTGCAGATGGATGGTCGCATTCTGCATGAACTGCGTGACGCTCATCTAGGAGGAAGGTGGCATGTCATGGAAGGCCGCACAGCCCACGCGGGCTGCTGCCCTTCATCATGCTGCAGCCCTGTCGGATGGTGCCCAGGAGAAGACTCGAACTTCCACGACCTTTCGGCCACAGGTACCTGAAACCTGCGCGTCTACCAATTCCGCCACCTGGGCTGAGGGGCAACCGTCGCGGCAGCGGCGGGTGGTGGGGCGATCTAACGGCCGCCGCAGTGCGCGTCAACTGGCGCCGGACAGGTTTGTGCGGTTTCGTAACGGTGAGCGCAGGGTATGCGGCCGGTTGAGCGAACCGGAGCCCTCCGATAGTGATGCAGCCGATCTGTCGGCCGGATCGTTCCGTCGACCCACGTCCTTGACGATAGGACGCAATCCCTGATGGCGAGGCCCCCGATGGCGATAAGAAGCGTTGCGACGGTGTTCGGTGGCTCCGGTTTCCTGGGCCGCTACGTGGTGAAGCGGCTGGCGCAGCAGGGCCACGTGGTTCGGGTGGCGGTGCGCCGCCCGTCGCGCGCCAACGAACTGCGCCCGATGGGACGCGTCGGCCAGGTCGTGCCGCTCTACGCCTCGCTCGCCGACGAGCCCAGCGTGGCCCAGGCGGTCGAGGGCGCGGACGTTGTGGTCAACCTGGTCGGCATCCTGGCCGAGGCGAGGTCCGGCGACTTCATGCAAGTGCACGCCGAGGGCGCCGGACGCGTGGCGCGGCTGGCGGCCGCCGCCGGTGCCGGCGCCCTGGTGCAGATGTCGGCGATCGGTGCGGCATCCGACAGCCCGAGCGGCTATGGCCGCAGCAAGCATGCCGGCGAGCAGGCCGTGCACGCCGCCTTCCCGAGGGCGGTGGTGCTGCGCCCCTCGATCGTGTTCGGGCCGGAGGATGCCTTCTTCAACCGCTTCGCCGGCATCGCCCGGATCGCGCCGGTGTTCCCGCTGTTCTGCGGCAATACGAAGTTCCAGCCGGTCTATGCCGGCGACGTGGCCGAGGCGGTCATGCGCGTCATCGACGGGCAGCCCTTCGCGGGAGGCACCTTCGAACTGGGTGGGCCCAGGGTCTGGAGCTTCCGCGAGCTGATGGCCTGGATGCTGCATGAACTGCGGCGCAAGCCGCGCATGTTCGAAGTGCCCATGGGTCTGGCGCGCCTGCAGGCCGCGATTCTCGAGCATGTTCCGGGCAAGCCGCTGACCCGCGACCAGCTCGCCATGCTGGAGCGCGACAACGTGGTCTCCGGGGACGCCGCCGGCTTCGACGCGCTGGGGATTGCCCCGACACCGCTGGAACTGGTCGTGCCAGGCTACCTGAACCGCTACCGGCCCGGCGGCGGCAGGAAGGAGATCCCGCAATAGGTCCGAATCGGCCGTTCTCGCGGCTGATTTCTTGAGTTTATTGGCAGTCCTGCAAACGAATCTGCCAATCGACGCAAACTAGGTCAGTCTAGCTGTCTTTTCTGTGCGGTCTCTATCTCGATAGTGTCTGCGGTCAGGAGCCGCCGCCTCGTTGCGAAGGCTGCCGGCTCTTCTCCCTGATTGACGCCCCGCCTCGGTGCAAGGACCCCGCCATGGCCGATCGCATGCTGCAATTCACCCACGTGCAGCAACACCAGCCGGACAAGCGCGCGGTCCCTGAGCGGCGCGAGGATTTCAACGAGATCTACCGCTCGTTCAGCGTGCAGGCGGCCGAGGTGCAATCAAGTCGGTGCTCGCAATGCGGCGTGCCGTTCTGCTCGATCCACTGCCCGCTCTCCAACGACATCCCCGACTGGCTGAAGCTCACGGCCGAGGGGCGTCTCGAGGAGGCGTACGAGGTCAGCTCGGCGACCAACAACTTCCCCGAGATCTGCGGTCGCATCTGTCCGCAGGACCGGCTGTGCGAGGGCAACTGCGTCATCGAGAAGGGTTTCGAGAGCGTCACCATCGGCGCGGTCGAGCGGTTCATCACCGATCATGCCTTCGAGGCCGGCTGGGTGCGTCCGGTCAAGCCGCACCTGGAGCGCGAGCAGTCGGTGGCGATCGTCGGCGCCGGGCCAGGCGGACTGGCCGCGGCCGAGCAGCTTCGCAAGCGCGGCTACCGGGTGCATGTCTATGATCGCTACGACCGCATCGGCGGCCTGATGATCTACGGCATCCCTGGCTTCAAGCTGGAAAAGGAGATCGTCACCCGCCGGCACAAGCTGCTCGAGCAGGGCGGCATCGTGTTCCATCTCGGCCGCGGCATCGGCGACGTGGACGATGACGAGACCATCGCGTTTTCGACCCTGCGGTCGCGGCACGACGCGGTGCTGATCGCGACCGGGGTCTACAAGTCACGCGACATGGGCGGTCCCGGCGTCGGGCTGCCCGGCATCGTCAAGGCGATCGACTACCTGACCGCGTCGAACCGGCGCTCGCTCGGCGACGTGGTGCCGGACTTCGATAGCGGCCTGCTGGATGCCACCGGCAAGCATGTGGTGGTGATCGGCGGCGGCGACACCGCGATGGATTGCGTGCGCACCGCCGTGCGGCAGGGGGCCGCCTCGGTGAAGTGCCTGTATCGCCGCGACCGGGCCAACATGCCGGGCTCGTTGCGCGAGGTGAAGAACGCCGAGGACGAGGGGGTGGATTTCGTCTGGCTGGCGGCGCCCGAAGCCTTCCTCGGCGACAATTCGGTGACCGGGGTGCGCGCCGTGCGCATGAAGCTCGGCCTGCCGGACGCCACCGGCCGCCAGTCGGTCGATGCGGTCGAGAACAGCGGCTTCACCCTGCAGGCTGACCTGGTGATCAAGGCGCTCGGCTTCGACCCCGAGCCGCTGCCGAAGCTCTGGGGGGAGCCCGCCCTGGAGGTGTCGCGCTGGGGCACGCTCAAGGTCGGCCATAGCAGCTTCATGACCAGCCTGCCCGGAGTGTTCGGCGCCGGCGACATCGTGCGCGGCGCCAGCCTGGTGGTCTGGGCGATACGCGACGGCCGGGATGCCGCCGTCAGCATGCATCGCTGGCTGCAGGAGCACGCCCAGGTCAACACACAGGCAGCAGCGGAGTGAGCCCGATGGATCATCCTGATCACGAGAGCGGTGCCGAGTTCGTTGCAGCCTGGCAGCGCAACGCCGAAGCGATCTCCGGCACCTACGACGCCAGCCAGGAGCACGATGCGTGCGGCGTCGGGCTAGTGGCGGCGCTCGATGGCCGACGCCGGCGCGACGTGGTGGAGGCCGGTATCGCCGCCCTGCGCGCGGTCTGGCATCGCGGCGCCGTGGATGCCGATGGCAAGACCGGCGACGGCGCCGGCATCCATGTCGAGATCCCGCAGGACTTCTTCGCCGACGCCATCGCGCGCGCCGGCAGTCCCGCCGGCAGCGGCCAGGTGATCGGCATCGGCATGGTGTTCCTGCCGAAGACCGACCTGTCGGCGCAGGAGCGCTGCCGCGCCATCGTCGAGACCCAGATCCTGGCGTTCGGCTACGGCATCTATGGCTGGCGACAGGTGCCGATCGATACGAGTTGCATCGGCGAAAAGGCCAACGCGACCCGGCCCGAGATCGAGCAGATCATGATACGTAACCTGCGCTCCGTGCCCGAGGCGGAGTTCGAGCGCGACCTCTACGTCATACGTCGGCGCATCGAGAAGGCGGCCATCGAGGCGCAGGTGGCGGAGCTGTACATCTGCTCGCTGTCCTGCCGGTCGGTGATCTACAAGGGCATGTTCCTCGCCGAGAACCTGACCGACTTCTATCCGGATCTGCTGGATAAGCGGTTCGTCAGCCGGTTCGCGATCTACCACCAGCGCTACTCGACCAACACCTTCCCGACCTGGCGCCTGGCGCAGCCGTTCCGCAAGCTCGCGCATAACGGCGAGATCAACACGATCTCCGGCAACGTCAACTGGATGAAAAGCCACGAGACGCGGCTCGCGGACGCGGTGCTCGACCCGTTCATCGAGGACATCAAGCCGGTGGTGCAAGCCGGCGGCTCCGATACCGCTTCGCTCGACAACGTCTTCGAGCTGCTGACCTTTGCCGGCCGCGACGCCCCGATGGCCAAATCGCTGATGATCCCGGCCGCCATCGTTCAGGGCCCGGCGATGAATGCCGCACACCGCGACATGTTCCTGTACTGCAACGCGGTGATGGAGCCCTGGGACGGACCGGCGGCGATCTGCGGCACCGACGGGCGCTGGGTGATCGCGGGCCTCGACCGCAACGGGCTGCGTCCGCTGCGCTACACCGTCACGGCGAGCGACATGCTGATCGTCGGCTCCGAGACCGGCATGGTGAAGGTGCCCGAGGGCGACATCGTCAGCCGTGGCCGCCTCGGTCCGGGCCAGACGGTGGCCGTCGACCTGCAGGAAGGCCGCTTCTACGGCGACGACGCCCTGCTCGACCTGCTGTCGGGCCGGCACGATTATTCCGGCTGGGCGAGGCGCATCCACCGCATCGACGAGATCGTGCGCGCGGATGCCGGAGAGCCGGTGCACTACACCGGCGAGGCGCTGCGCCGGCGCCAGCTCGCGGTCGGGACCACGCTCGAGGAGCTCGAGATGATCCTGCAGCCGATGGGCGCCGAGGGTGCGGAAGCCATCGGCAGCATGGGCGACGACACCCCGCTCGCGGTGCTGTCGGAGACCTACCGGGGACTGGCGCATTATTTCCGGCAGGCGTTCAGCCAGGTCACCAACCCGCCAATCGACAGCCTGCGCGAGACGCGGGTGATGAGCCTCACCACCCGGCTCGGCAACTTGGGCAATGTGCTGGCCGAGGAGGAGGCGCAGTGCGAGCTGCTGCAGCTCGAGAGCCCGATGCTGTCCACCGGCGAGCATCAGGCGCTGCGCGAGTTCCTCGGCGCCAATTCGTGCGTGATCGACTGCACCTTCCAGGCGGACGAGGGCGAGGCGGGGCTGCGCTCGGCGATCGAGCGGATCAGGCGGGAGGCCGAGGAGGGCGTGCGGGCCGGCTGCGCGCACGTGTTCCTGACCGACGAGCACCAGGGTCCGGAACGCGCCTACATCCCGATGATCCTGGCGACCGGGGCGGTGCACACGCATCTGGTGCGGCATTCGCTGCGCACCTTCACCAGCCTCAACGTGCGCACCGCCGAGTGCCTGGACGTGCACGCGATCGCGGTGATGATCGGCGTGGGCGCCACCACGGTGAACCCGTACCTCGCCCAGGAGAGCATCGCCGACCGGCATCGTCGCGGGCTGTTTGGCGACATCTCGCTGCGCACCGCGGTCGAGCGCTACCGCAAGGCCATCGACAAGGGGCTGCTCAAGACGATGTCCAAGATGGGCATCTCGGTGATCGCGTCGTATCGCGGCGGCTACAACTTCGAGGCGATCGGCCTGTCGCGCGCGCTGGTCGCCGAGTTCTTCCCGGGCATGCCGTCGCGCATCTCCGGGATCGGCCTGTCGGGCCTGGCGCAGAACGTGCTCGGCCTGCACGAGGCGGCGTGGAGCGACGAGGCGATCACGCTGCCGGTGGGCGGGCTGTACAAATTGCGCCGGCGCGGCGAGGTGCACGCCTTCGACGGTGGCCTGATCCACACGCTGCAGACCGCGTGTGCCACCGACAGCTTCACCACGTACAAGCGCTACGCGGACGCGGTACGGCGGCAGAAGCCGGTGGCGTTGCGCGATCTCTTGGATTTCCGCGAGGGTCGCACGCCGATCCCGGTAGAGGATGTCGAGAGCATCACCGAGATCAGGAAGCGGCTGCTGGCGCCGGGGATCTCGCTCGGGGCACTTGGTCCCGAAGCCCATGAGACCTTGTCGATCGCGATGAACCGCATCGGCGCGCGCTCGGACAGCGGCGAGGGCGGCGAGGACCCGGCGCGCTCCAAGCCACGTGCGAACGGCGACAATGCCTCGTCGGCGATCAAGCAGATCGCGTCCGGCCGGTTCGGCGTGACCGCGCAGTACCTGAACGATTGCCGCGAGATCGAGATCAAGATGGCGCAGGGCGCAAAGCCCGGCGAGGGCGGCCAGCTGCCCGGCTTCAAGGTGACCGGGCTGATCGCCAAGCTGCGTCACGCCACCCCCGGCGTCACCCTGATCTCGCCGCCGCCGCACCACGACATCTATTCGATCGAGGACCTCGCCCAGCTCATCTACGACCTCAAGCAGATCAATCCGGAGGCCACCGTCACCGTGAAGCTGGTGGCGCGCTCGGGGATCGGCACCATCGCCGCCGGCGTCGCCAAGGCGCGGGCGGATGCGATCCTGATCTCGGGGCACTCGGGCGGCACGGGGGCCAGCCCGCAGACCTCGGTGAAATATGCCGGCCTGCCCTGGGAGATGGGGCTCGCCGAGGCGCATCAGGTGCTGATGCTGAACCGCCTGCGCCACCGGGTGAAGCTGCGCGCCGATGGCGGCCTCAAGACCGGGCGCGACGTGGTGATGGCGGCGATGCTCGGCGCCGAGGAGTTCGGCATCGGCACCGCGTCGCTGGTGGCGATGGGCTGCATCATGGTGCGGCAGTGCCACTCCAACACCTGCCCGGTCGGCGTCTGCACCCAGGACGAGGCGCTGCGGGCGAAGTTCGAGGGCACGCCCGAGAAGGTCATCAACCTGTTCTCGTTCATCGCCGAGGATGTCCGCAACATCCTGGCCTCGCTCGGTTTCTCCACGATGAACGAGATCATCGGGCGTACCGACCTGCTGCACCAGGTCAGCCGAGGGGCCGACTATCTCGACGATCTCGACCTGAACTCGCTGCTGGCCCAGGCCGATCCCGGTCCACATGCGCGGTTCTGCACCCGCGAGGGCCGCAACGAGGTGCCGGAGACGCTGGACGCGCAGATGATCGCGGACGCCAAGCCGCTGTTCGACCACGGCGAGAAGATGCAGCTGCACTACAACGTGCAGAACACGCATCGCGCCATCGGCACCAAGATCTCCAGCAAGATCGTGCGCCGCTTCGGCATGGAAACGCTGGCGGCGGGTCATCTTACGGTCCGGCTGCGCGGCTCGGCCGGGCAGTCGCTCGGCGCCTTCGCGGTGCAGGGGCTGAAGCTCGAGGTGATCGGCGACGCCAACGACTATGTCGGCAAGGGGCTGTCGGGCGCGACCATCGTGGTGCGGCAGGCGCCGTCCTCGCAGCTCATCAGCAACGAGAACGCGATCATCGGCAACACCGTGCTGTATGGCGCCACCGCCGGTGCGCTCTATGCGGCAGGGCAGGCCGGCGAGCGCTTCGCGGTGCGAAACTCCGGCGCGGTCGCGGTGATCGAGGGCTGCGGCTCGAACGGCTGCGAGTACATGACCGGCGGCACGGTGGTGGTGCTGGGACCGGTGGGCGATAATTTCGGCGCCGGCTTCACCGGCGGCATCGCCTTTGTCTATGACCAGCGCGGCGATTTCGAGCTGCGGGTGAACCCGGAGACGCTCGGCTGGAGCCGGGTCGGCGAGGGTGCGGTCGAGCAGGAGCTGCGCGGCCTGATCGTGACGCATGCGCGAGAGACCAGCAGCCGGTTCGCCGCCCTGCTGCTGCATGACTGGGACAAGGCGCTGCCGCATTTCTGGCATGTCGTGCCGAAGGAGTACGCCAAGGCGCTGAACCAGGCGGCGCCGCAGCAGATGGCGCTGATGGCCTGATTGTTCCTCGGGGACGGCTCGACAGGACGAGGTGCTGCTTGTAGGGAGCCTTCCATGCGCCTCTCCCTCTCGCGACGGCTTCTGCTCGCCGGCCCCGCCCTCCTGGCGGCGGCTCCCCGTGGCGCCAGCGCGGCCGCCCCGGCGGCCCGGCATATCGAGGTCGCCTGCTGGAGCGGCTCCTATGCCGAGGTGCTGCGCGAGGTGGTGGATGCCCGCGCCGGCGGTCTCGAGATCGCGGTCGGGCAGCGCACGGCCACCGAGCCCGAGCGGGTCGCGCGGCTGCTGTCGCCGGACGCCGGCGGCATCGATGTCGCGCTGATCTCCGATGTCGATGCCTACCGGCTGTCGCTGCGGCAACTGTTCTCCCCGGTGACCACGGCGGGCGTCGCCAGCCTGCCCACGATCGCCAGCGGCCTGCGCGCGCCGTACGGGGTGCCGCAGGGCCGCACCGCGCTGACCATCGCCTACAACACGGCTCGCGTGCGAGTGGCGCCGCGCGGCTTCCGTGAACTGTTCGCCCTCGCGCGGCACGGCCGGGTCGGCTTCTCCAGCCAGCTTGCGATCCACAACCTCGCCGCCGCCGCGATCGCCGAGCAGCATGACGGTCCGGCCAGCCTGCAGGCGGCGCGCAACGTGTTCTCCGCCCTGCGCAAGGCCGGAACCTTGCGCCTGTTCGCCGACAACGAGGCGCTTGGCGACGCTCTGGCCAAGGGCGAGATCGACATGGCGCCGATGTGGCGCTCGCGTGTGCATGTGTGGCAGACGCAGGGGCGGCCGGTGCGCGACCAGGTGCCGCTCGAGGGTGCGATCCCGTTCACCATCCTGGGCTGCGTTCCTGTCGCCTCCAAGCAGCAGGCGGCGGCGATGAGCTACCTGGACCTGCTGCTGCATCCCGATGTGCAGCGCCTTGTCGCCCAGCGCACCGGGCTGCTGCCGACGATCACCGATGCCCGGCTCGATGCGGCGCTGGCCGCCCGCATCGGCTTCACCGCCGCGCAGCAGGCGCGGTTCCGGCCGCTCTCGCTCGATGCGGTCGCCCGCAACGGACTGGAGCTGCGGCACTACTGGGACCACGAGTTGAGCTGACCGATCGTGGCGACGGCTTCCGTTGCCGTTCCGTAATGTCAACAAACTGACACACCGCCGGTGCAGCCGCCCGTCTAGGAACGCGGACAATCTCGGGGGATGAGCATGATGTCCGATGTCGCGCTGCGGCGTCCGGGTGCCGGCGCGAGGCCGGCGCGGCTCCAGTCCACGCGCTTTCAAAACGACACCGGCGGCGGCAGCCGCCCCAGCCTGAGCGGCGCGCTGCTGTTCTTCGTGCTGCTGGCCGGCGGACTGGGCTATGCGCTGTTCGGGCTGGTCACCGACATGCATGCGAGCCACGCGCCGGCGCTGGCGATCGGCACGCTGGTGCTGCTCGGCCTCGCCCTGCTGGTGGCGCTCGGCTTCGAGTTCGTGAACGGCTTCCACGACACGGCCAATGCGGTGGCCACGGTCATCTACACCAACAGCCTGTCGCCGGCCGTGGCGGTGGTCTGGTCCGGCACCTTCAACTTCCTTGGCGTGCTCACCTCGACGGGTGCGGTCGCGTATTCGATCATCACCATGCTGCCGATCGACCTGATCCTGAACGCGGGCAGCACCGGCGGCTATCCGATGATCTTCGCGCTGCTGCTGGCGGCGATCGTCTGGAACCTCGCGACCTGGGCGTTCGGCATCCCGAACTCGTCCTCGCACGCGCTCATCGGCTCGATCATCGGTGTCGGCCTCGCCAACCAGCTGCTCGCACCTGCGTCCGAGGCCAGTGCCGGCCTGCAATGGGGGCCGGTGTTCACCGTGCTCAAGTCGCTGCTGTTCAGCCCGCTGATCGGCTTCGTCGCCGCCGGTGGCCTGCTGCTGCTGCTCAAGCTGCTGGTGCACCGGAAGGATCTCTACCAGGCCCCCGAGGGCAAGAAGCCGCCGCCGCTCTGGATCCGCTCGCTGCTGATCCTGACCTGCACCGGCGTCTCGTTCTCGCATGGCGGCAATGACGGGCAGAAGGGCATGGGGCTGATCATGCTGATCCTGATCGGCGCCGCGCCCACCGCCTTCGCGCTCAACCGCGCCATGCCGGACAGCGCGATGCCGGCTTTTATCGAGACCACGCACCAGGCCGAGGCGATCCTGCACGCGCATGCCGGCTCCGCTGCCTTGCCGGAGGCCGCGCAGGCGCGCTCGGTGGTGGACCATGCGCTCAAGACCCGCGACCTCAACCAGCCGCAGGTCTACGCCGCCCTGGCCTCGCTCTCGTCGGACATCGCCAGCCAGATCCAGAAGAACGGCACAATCCGCCACGTGCCCGCCGAGGCGGTGCCGAACATCCGCAACGACATGTACCTCGCCTCGGCGGCGGTCGGCAGCCTGGTCATGCTGCCGGGCGCGTTCTCCGGCGGGGATGCGGGCACGATGAAGGCGTATACCGGACACCTCAATCAGGGCACTCGCTACATCCCGGTCTGGGTGAAGGTCTCGGTCGCGATCGCGCTCGGGCTCGGCACCATGGTCGGCTGGAAGCGCATCGTGATCACGGTCGGCGAGAAGATCGGCAAGGACCACCTGACCTACGCGCAGGGCGCCTCGGCGGAAGTCGTCGCCGCGGCCACCATCGGCATGGCCGAGGCCTGGGGCTTGCCGGTCTCGACGACGCACATCCTCTCGAGCGGCGTCGCCGGCACGATGGCGGCGAACGGTTCCGGCCTGCAGATGAGCACGCTGCGCAACATGGCGATGGCCTGGATCCTGACCCTGCCGGTGGCGGCGCTGCTGGCCGGAATTCTGTACGCCGTCCTGCACAGCGTCTTCTGAGGCGCACGATGTCACGATCTTGCTAGTGTGTCGGCCGTCGCGCGCGGTGCTACAGCCGCCGCAATGGCAGATGATGATCCCGGCGACAGGCAGGACGACCGGGAGCAGGAACGGCAGAAAAAGCGCCAGGCATATCGCGGCCGCGTCTCCTTCGCGTTCTTCCTTGCCGGGCTGATCGGTCTCGTCGTGCTGCTGGCCTGGGGCGTCGGCTGGGACCAGGTGTTCGCCGACCGCAACAACCCCGAGACCGAGGATGCCTATGCCGACGGCACCGAGCGTCCGCTGGCCGCGCGGATCTCCGGCTACGTCGTGCAGATGCTGGTCACCGACAACCAGGTCGTCGCCGCCGGCCGGGTACTGATGGTGATCGAGGATGACGACTATCGCGCGGCGGTGGCGCGCGACGCGGCGATGGTGGCGGCCGACCGGTCCGCCATCGCGGCGATGCAGGCCTCGCGCGCTGCCGCCGTCAGTACCGTGGCGCAATCCGGCAACCTCGCCGGCAGCAGCGCCTCACGCGCCGACTTCGCCGCAGAGGAGGCAGCCCGCCAGCATCGCATCCTGGGCTCGGACCTCGGGCTGCTCGCGCGCTACCAGATGAGCGAGGCGAGCCTTGGCGTGGCGCGGGCCACGGCGGCGCGCAGCCGCAGCCAGACCGAGATCAGCCGTGCGCAGGTCGCCATGCTGGATGCCGAGCTCGCCCAGGCGCAGGCGCAGGCGGCGCAGGACGAGGCGCTGCTGGCGACCGCCCGGCTCGATTTCCGCTATACGCGCATCGTGGCACCCGAGGCCGGGATGCTGGGAGTACGTCAGGTGCATGTCGGCGACCTGGTCTCCGCCGGGCGCGACGTGGTGTCGCTCACGCCGCTCGACGATGTCTGGGTCACCGGCTATTTCAGCGAACGCCAGCTCGACCATGTGCGGCCCGGCCAGCCGGCGCGGCTGCGGCTCGATGCTTTCCCGGGCATCACCCTGGCGGCCCATGTCGAGGCGATCGGCCCGCTCTCCGCGCAGCAGTTCAGCGACGTGCCGCCAGACAACATCACCGGCAACTACACCAAGGTGGTGCAGCGGGTGCCGGTCAAGCTGAGCATCGACCCGGGGGGTCCTCTCCAGGGGCAGGTCAGGCCCGGCATGTCCGCATTGGCCCGGATCGATACCAGCCTCCCGGCGCCGGTGCGTACAGCGCGATGAGTGACGAGAAGCCGAACAGCCGCCTGCCGGTGGTGCGCGCGCTGGTGGCGGTGGCGGGCCTGGTGCTGGTCGCGGTCATGCTGATCGACTGGAACGGGCTGGTCTGGAACACCTCGCGCCGCAGCACCGACGATGCTCAGCTGCGCGGCCAGCCATCGGCGCTGGAGAGCCGCGTCTCCGGGCTGGTGGTCTGGGAGAGCGGTATCGACGATGAACCGGTCCGGGCCGGCCAGCTGCTGTTCCGCATCGAGGACGACTACGCGGGTGCCGCCGTGGCGCGTGCGCGGGCCGCCGTGCAGGTCGCGGATGCCGGGGTAGCGCGCGCGGGCGCCGAGCGTGCCGCACAGCAGGCGCAGATCGGCGCGGCGCTGGCCGACCAGGCGGTGAGCGAGGCGCAGCTGGTCTATGCGCGCGAGGATGCGGCGCGCTGGAATTCCCTTGCAGGCACACCTGGCGACCTGCTGCGCTCGCGCCAGCAGGCGGATACCAACCTGCAGGCGGCCGAGCACAGCGCGGACGCCGACCGCAGCGGCGTCGAGCAGGCCCGGCTCGGGCTGGCTTCGATGCAGGCGGCCCTGCAGCAGGCGCAGGCGCAGGCCGCCGCTTCCCGTCAGGCGCTGAGGCTGGCCACCATCCGGCTCGGCTGGACCCGCATCGTGGCGCCGTCGGACGGCCGCGTCACCGAACGCGTCGTGCATGTCGGGCAGTGGGTGGCGCCGGGCCGACGCATGATCTCGTTCGTGCCGCTGCCGGATACCTGGGCGGTCGCCTGGTATCGCGAGGAACAGGTCGCCGGCATGCGTGTCGGCCAGAGCGTGGGCATCCATGTCGATGCCTACCCGCAGCTCGCTCTGCAGGGCTGCATCGCTGGGTTCGGCGCGACCAGCCAGTCCTGGTCCGAGGTTGTGCCGCCGGACCGCGCCACCGGCAACTTCACCAAGGTCGTGCAGCGCATTCCGGTGCGGATCACCTATGTCACGCCGGCGGCCGCGGTGCCGTTGCTGATCCCCGGACTTTCGGTAGAAACGGACGTCCACATCCATGGTCCGGGCTGCGCGCCACCACCGGAAGGGCGCTGAGCGGTGGGCGCGTTGCTGAGCCAGCTCGCGGCGCAACGGCAGCCGGCGCCGGATGATGCGCCGCCGATCACCGGCGCCATGCTGCTCGGCACCGGCGGCCTCGTGCTGTTCGCCTTCCTCTATTACATCGATGAACGCATGTCCGCGGCGGCGGCCGCCGACCTGCGCGGCGGCTTCCGGCAGGGCAGCGACGACGGCTCCTGGCTGTCCACCGCCTACACGCTCGGCCAGGTGCTGATGATCCCGATGACGCCATGGCTCGCCACCGTGTTCTCGCCGCGCCGTGTGGCGGCCACCCTGATCACCATCACCGTGCTCGCGGCCTCGGCGCTTACCGCGCACCAGAGCTACGGCGTGGTGATGGCGCTGCGTCTGCTGCAGGGACTGGGCGAGGGTGGCTCGGTGCCGCTGATGCTCGGCGCGGTGCTGCAGGTGATCCCGCCCTACCGCAAACCGGAGGCGCTGACCGTCTACGGGCTGGTGGTGACGATCCCGGTGGCGGCGACCTTTTCGCTGGCCGGCGTCGCCGTCGATTTCGCCGGCTGGCGCTGGCTGCTGTCGGCCGCACCCCTGCTGGGCCCGTTGGCACTGTTCCTGGTGCTGGCCTTTCTGCCGAGGCAGCCGGTCAACTGGGCCGCCTTCAACAAGGTCGATTATTTCGGCCTGTTCTGCCTAACCGCGTCGGCGTCGTCCCTGGTGGTGGCCTGCGACCAGGGTCAGCGGCTGGACTGGTTCGATTCCGGCTTCATCGACGCGCTGTTCGTGCTGTTCGCGTGGTTCGGCGTCTGCTTCGTGCTCAACACGCTGTGGCGGCCGGACGCGCTCTACGAACTGTCCACTTTCCGCAAGCCGAACTTCAGCATCGGCCTGATCGAGATCGGCGTGTTCGCCGCGTCCCTGCTCGGCGCCTCGCTGCTGTTCCCGATGGAGCAGGAGCAGCTCCGTTACCTCCGCCCGCTGCAGATCGGCAACACGCTGCTCTGGCTCGGCATCCCGATCGCAAGCGTCGCCGCCATGATCCCGTTCCTGCTGCGCCATGTCGATGCGCGGCTGGTGCTGGGTGCGGGCCTTGCCATGGGCTGCATCGGATCGTGGCTGTGCATCTGGGTGACGCCGGCCTGGGCCGGGCACGACTACCGGGCGTATCTGCTGCTGCAGGCGACCGGCTGGCTGATGGTGATGACGACCAACGCGTTCCTCACCACCGGCGTGCTCGAGGAGCAGGACATGCTGACCGGGAGCGCGATGTTCAACCTGATGCGCACCATCGGCTTCTCGGTCGGCGGCGCCGTGGTCACCGCCATCCTGACGGTGCGCGAGCGCGAGCACTCGGACGCCAACGTGGTGCGCAGCCTCGATGCCGGGCGAGAGCCGGTGCGCCAGTACATGCTGCATCCGGGCGCCGTCCCGCTGGACACGCTGGCCCGGGAGCAGGCACGCGTCCTGGCCTATGCCGATGCCTGGGGCTGGCTCGGCATCGCCCTGGTCGTGGCGCTGGCGCTGACCCTGGTGCTGGCGCCGACCAAGGTGATGTTGCCGCCCGGGAGGCGCTAGGCAGCGGCGACGCCGACGCAGGAACCTGCGCAACCCGACACCTGCGCCAGTCGTTCCGGTTCCGGACGACTTCACCGACTGGAAATGCAGCCCATGCTTGACACGACCCGCCCACAGGATCCGGGACTTCCGGACGCGCCGCTGGTGCCGGCGACCCGCGAGGCGGATGTCGGCCCGGTGCGTGTCTCCGCCGCCCAGATCATGGGCATCCTGCGCATCGTCGCGCTGGCCGCGGCCGCCGGCTTCGTGCTGTACCTCTTCTCGCACGAGGCGCTGCTGCTGTTCTTCGCGATCCTGCTGGGCTGCTCGCTGCGTGGCGCCGCGGATGCGTCGGCGCGTCTCCTGCACGTGCCCGCCAGCCTGATGCTCGGCCTCATCAGCCTGGTGATCCTGGGCGTGATCGGCGGCGGCCTGTGGTGGATCGGCCCGAGCCTGGTGCACCAGGGCACCGACCTGGTCTCCAAGCTCTCCGGCGAGTTCGACACCCTGTCGCAGCGTTACGGCAACACCTCCTGGGGCCAGACCATCAGGCAGCACATGTCCGGCAGCATGCCGAGCGCAGGCGCGGTCACGGCGCCTGCCTTCAAGGTGGCGGGGCTGACACTGGGCGCGCTCGCCGACCTGATCCTGGTGTTGATCACCGCGCTGTATCTCGCGATCTCGCCGGAGCTGTATCAGCGCGGCATGTTGCGGCTGATCGCGATCCGCCACCGCCCGCGTGCGCTCGGGATCATGCGCGAGGTCGGTCGCACCATGCGTCGCTGGCTGCTCGGCCAGCTCATCGACATGGTGGTGATCGGTGTCGTCACCGCGATCGGGCTGAGCCTGCTCCATGTGCCGGTGCCGCTGGCGCTTGGCGTCCTGGCCGGGCTGCTGACCTTCGTGCCGTATTTCGGCGCGCCGCTGGCTGGCATCCCGGCGGTCCTGGTCGCGCTCTCGGTGAGTGCGGACACCGCGCTCTACGCCGCCCTGGTGTTCGTGCTTTGCCACTTCATCGAGGGCTACGTGCTGTCGCCGCTGGTGCAGCGGCGGCTGGTCGAGCTGCCGCCGGCGCTGACGCTGCTGTCGCTGGCCGCGGCTGGTACGGTGTTCGGGCCGCTCGGCATCATCATGGGCACGCCCATGGCCGCCGCCGCCATGGTCGCGCTGCGGGAAGGCTACGTGGTCGACGTGCTCGGCGACACCGACGCGCACGATCCGGCCTCGAGCCCCGTCAGCGCACTGGCATCCTGAAGCGGCACCAAGGTGGAGGAGGGCACCGCCGCCACCTGCCTGAACTGCGGCACCGGGCTGGCCGGCCACTGGTGCTACGCGTGCGGCCAGGATGCGCATGGCGGCCACCGTTCGGTGGTGCATCTCGCGCACGAGTTCGTCGAGATCCTGACGCATGCCGACAGCCGCCTGTGGCGCACGCTGCGGCTGCTCGCGACCCGGCCGGCGAGCCTGACGTGCGACTACCTCGCCGGCCGCCGGGCATCGCAGATCCCGCCGCTCCGTCTGTTCTTTGTCGTGCTGTTCGTGCTGTTCGGGGTCGGCGCGATCGGCACGCCGGTGAAACTCAACGGGAGCGACCTCGGCGCCCATGTCTCGCTCGGCAGCTCCACGGGCGGCGACGGGCTGTCCAGGCTGCATGCGGCCATCGCGCACGCCGACCTGGGTCCCGACCGGATGCTGGCCGAGTGGGTGCGCACCCGGCTGCAGATGGCGGTGGACGACCCGGCCGCTCTGCTATCCGTGGTTCGGGAGTGGTCGGAGCGGTTCGCCATCCTGATGCTGCCGATCGCCGCCCTGCTGATGGCGCTGCTGACCGTCGGGCATCGCCGCTTCATGCTGTTCGACCACTTCATCTTTGCCGCGCACTCGCTGTCGGCGACCGGCATCGTGCTGGTCGTGCGCCACCTGCTGGGCCGCTTGACTGGGTGGGATGCCGATTGGCTGCTGCTGGCGCTCCCGGTGCATCTGTTCGCGCACATGAGGGGCGTCTACCGCCTGTCCGTGTTCGGCACGCTCTGGCGCATGGCGGTGTTGTTCAATGCCTCCGCCGTCGCGGTCACCCTGCTGGTCGCAAGTCTGGCCGGACTTGGCCTGTTCAGCCTGGGTCGATGAGACCCCGATCAGCGGCCGATATCGCCGGGGCTTGGCGAGGCGACCGGCCAGAGACGGTCGTCGTGCGGCGGCGAGGTATCGACCCATTGCGACCGGACCGCGCGATAATGCGTGCGCGGGTCGTAGCGCGGATGCGCGCCGTCGAGCTGCGCGAGCGTCAGGCCGCCGGTGGCGTTCAGCAGCATCAGCTGCGCGGTCAGCAGGTCGGTGCGCGCGGTGATCTCGGCAACCTCGCTGGAGAGCGTCTCCTGCTGGGCGTTCAGCAGGTCGACCGTGGTACGCGCGCCGACCGATTGCTGGCCGGCCAGGCCGGTCTCGGCGAGCCGGTCGGCCTGCGTCGCATGGCTCTCCGCGCCGACCCGCACGCGCGCGGCAAGCACGTTCGCCCACGCCGTTCGCACCAGTTGCGTGGTGTCGCGGGAGGCTGCTTCCACCAGGTCCTGCGCCTGGACGTCGCCCTGCTTGGCCTGACGCACGGCGGAGAAGGCCGCGCCGCCCTGGTAGATCGGCACCGTCACCTGTACCAGCGCCTGGGCCACGTTCACGCTCTGCGCGTAGAGGTCGTACTCATACTGGCGCTGGCGCTCGAGCAGGCCGTTCAGGGTGACGATCGGCAGCAGCTGGTCGCGCGCGAGATCGACGCCGAGGCGGCTCGCCTCGAGCAGGTGGCGCGCCGCCAGCAGGGCCGGGTTGGCGTCCTGCGCCAGTCCGAGCGCCTCGGTCTCAGTCGCCGGCAGGGCAAAATCCGTCGCCGGCAGCACGACGTCGCCGGGCACGACGCCCACCGTATCCTCGAACGAGGCTTCCGCCCCGGTGACCTCAGCCGCGGCGGCGGCGGCGGCGGCGCGCTGCCCGTCGAGCCGCGCCTCGGACTGCGACACGTCGGCCCGGGTGATGTTGCCGGCTGCGAGTTCCACGCCATTGGCCCGCAGGGTGCGCGCCAGGACCGCCTCCTCGTTGCGGTCAAGCCGCAGGATCTCGCGGTCGCGCACCACTGAGAGGTAGGCGGTGCCGGCGGCCAGCAGCGCCTGCTGCTCGCTCGCCGCCAGCGTCGCCCGTTGCGCCAGCACCCGCACCTTGGCGATCGCGAGCGCGTCGCTGACCCGCCCGCTGGCATACAGCGTCTGGCTCAGCGTCAGCTCATAGTCCTGCGGCGCGCGGTGCTCGGGATAGTGCAGCGTGTCGCTGCTGTTCTGGTACACGCCGGGACCGATCTGGCCCTCGAGATAGATCCGGGGCCGCCAGCCGGCGAGCGCTGTCGGCACCCCCTCGTCGGCCTGGCGCAGTTGCGCGCGTGCCGCGAGCAGGCGGGGATTGCCGTCATAGGTCGCATCCAGCGCCTGCAGCAGGCTCATCGGCGCCGCCGCCCCGGCGTCGGCCGCGGCCGTCGTCGGTCCCGTCGCCACCACAAGTCCGGCGAGCAACACGTGGCGGGCGAGGCGGGGCTGCTGTGCATCCATGCGCGCGCTTCTAGCAGCGCATCGCCTGGCGTGCTGCCCGGACGGCGCTGTCGCAGGGGAACTCCGCCTCACTCTTTCGCGTGACCGGCCCTGCCGCATCTCCGCGCGTGGCTTGGAGCGACGGGGTGCGCGCCATAGATACAGGGTCGCCCATCACAGGATCACGCATCCCTATGCCCGAGACCGCTTCGGCCCTAGCTCCCGCCTCCGCTGCCTCCGACCTGGGTGTTGCCACGAAATCGATCGCCGACCTGCCGGAATGGGACCTGTCCGACCTGTACGATGGCACCGGGTCTCCTGCGCTCGCCGCCGACCTGGACGCGGCGGCAGCGGCGGCGCGGGATTTCGCCGCCACCCATGCCCGCCGGCTCGGTGACCGCGATGCCGCCGGCCTCGCGGCCGCGATCGCCGAGTACGAGCGCATCGACGAGCAGCTCGGCCGCGCCTCCTCATACGCCAGCCTGCTGTTCGCCGGAAACTCGTCCGACAGCCGGGTGGCGCAGTTCTCGCAGTCGGTGAACGAGCGCATCACCGCGATTGGCAGCGACCTCGTGTTCTTCACGCTGGAGCTGAACCGCATCGACGACGCCGTCCTGGAGCGGCACCTGCAGGACCCGGCGCTGGCGCGCTGGCAGCCCTTCCTGCGCGACCTGCGCAGCTTCCGGCCGCACCAGCTCGCAGACGAGATCGAGCGGGTGCTGCACGAAAAGGAGGTCACCGGGCGCTCGGCATGGAGCCGGCTGTTCGACGAGACCATGGCCGGGCTGCGGGTCACCATCGGCGAGGCGGATCTCACCGTCGGCGACGCACTGAACCGGCTGGCGGACCGCGACCGCGCGGTGCGCGAGCAGGCGGCGCATGCGATCGGCGCGCTGTTCGCGCGCAACATCAAGCTGTTCTCGCTGATCACCAACACGATCGCCAAGGACAAGGCGATCACCGACGGCTGGCGGCACTACCCGCGCCCGGGCAGCTCGCGCAACCGTGGCAACATGGTCGAGGACGCGGTGGTGGACGCGCTGGTCGATGCGGTCACCAGCGACTACGGCCGGCTGTCGCACCGCTACTACACGCTCAAGGCCGGCTGGCTCGGGCTCGACAAGTTGGAGCACTGGGACCGCAACGCCCCGCTGCCGGGCGACGAGAACCGCACCATCCCCTGGGACGAGGCGCGCGCGCGCGTGCTCGGCGCCTATGCGCAGTTCGATCCGCGCATCGGGGCGATCGCGCAGCGCTTCTTCGACCGGCCGTGGATCGACGCGCGCCTGCGGCCGGGCAAGTCCGGCGGCGCCTTCGCGCATCCGACGGTGCCCTCGGCGCATCCCTACATCCTGCTCAACTACCATGGCCGCCCGCGCGACGTGATGACGCTGGCGCACGAACTCGGGCACGGCATCCACCAGATCCTGGCCGCCGAGCAGGGCTACCTGATGTCGGGCACACCGCTGACGCTTGCGGAAACCGCAAGTGTCTTTGGCGAGATGCTGACCTTCCGCGCACTGCTCGACAGCGAGACCGATCCGGCGCGGCGCCGGCTGATGCTGGCCGGCAAGGTCGAGGACATGCTGAACACCGTGGTGCGGCAGATCGCCTTCTACCGGTTCGAGACGCTGCTGCATGACGAACGCAAATCCGGCGAGCTGCTGCCCGAACGGATCGGCGCGCTGTGGCGGCAGGTGCAGACGGAGAGCCTGGGGCCGGCCTTCAACCTCGCGCCGGAATACGACGTGTTCTGGGCGTACGTGCCGCACTTCGTGCATTCGCCGTTCTATGTCTATGCCTACGCCTTCGGGGACTGCCTGGTGAATGCGCTGTACGGCGTATTCGCGGACGGCCATCCCGGCTTCCAGGCCAAGTACCTCGAGATGCTGCGCGCCGGCGGCAGCAAGCGGCATCGCGAGCTGCTGGCGCCGTTCGGGCTCGATGCCTCCGATCCGGCGTTCTGGCGGCGCGGGCTCGACGTGATCGCGGGCTTCATCGACGAGCTGGAGCGCGCGTGATGGCTGACAAGCTGCCGAACGATCTCGACCGCGCCTCCAGCGTGTTCGGGGAAATCAGGCGCCTCGCGCGCACCTCGGGCGCGGTCGGCGGCATCGCAGCCCGCATCGCCGGCGAGCGGTTCGGGCTGCGCACCAACAAGGGGGCGCACGCCGAGGACCTGCGCGCCGTGCTCGGCGGGCTCAAGGGCCCGCTGATGAAGGTGGCGCAGCTGCTCTCGACGATCCCCGACGCGCTGCCCGCGGAATATGCCGCCGAGCTCGCGCAGCTGCAGGCGAACGCGCCGGCGATGGGCTGGTCGTTCGTGCGCCGGCGCATGGCCGCCGAGCTGGGGCCGGACTGGGAGCGCAAGTTCAGAAGCTTCGGCCGGGAGGCGGCGGCGGCGGCGAGCCTGGGACAGGTGCATCGCGGCGTGCTGCCCGACGGCACCGTGGTCGCCTGCAAGCTGCAATATCCCGACATGGCGTCCACGGTGGATGCCGACCTGCGGCAGTTGCGCGTGGCGATGAACCTGTATCACCGCATCGACAATGCGATCCAGCAGGACGAGATCTACAAGGAGCTGGCCGAGCGGCTGCGCGAGGAGCTCGACTATGCCCGCGAGGCCTCGCACCTGCGGCTGTACCGGCTGATGCTGGGCGACTTCCCGTCGGTCAGCGTGCCGGAGCCGGTGGAGGCGCTGTCCACCGCACGCCTGCTCACCATGAACTGGCTCGACGGCGAGAGCTTCCGGCAGCGGCTCGAGCGCGACGCCTCGGAGGAGAGCCGCAACGACATCGCGCGCGCGTTGTTCGGCGCCTGGTACCGGCCGCTGTACCGCTACGGCATCATCCACGGCGACCCGCATCTCGGCAATTTCCAGGTGCGCGCCGATGACGGGCTGAACCTGCTCGATTTCGGCGCGATCCGGATCTTCCGGCCGAAGTTCGTGCGCGGCATCATCGACCTGTACGAGGCGATGCAGCACAACGACACCGAGCGTGCCCACCATGCCTACGAGACCTGGGGCTTCACCGACATCACCAAGGAGAAGATGGCGGTGCTGAACGAGTGGGCGAAGTTCCTGTACGAGCCGCTGCTGCAGGACCGGGTGCGCTCGATCCAGCAATCGAACGATCCGACCTATGGGCGCGCCGTGCTGGAGAAGGTGCATGCCGGGCTGCAGCGCACCGGTGGGGTGAAGCCGCCGCGCGAGTTCGTGCTGATCGACCGGTCGGCGGTTGGGCTGGGCAGTGCCTTCCTGCGCCTCGATGCGAAGCTGAACTGGTACCGCATGTTCCACGAGCTGATCGACGGCTTCGACGAGGCCGAACTCGCGGAGCGGCAGGCGGGCGCCCTGGCGGAGGCGCGGGTACCCCCGCCGATCCCGCAATCGCATGCGATGGTCTGAACCCGAAGCGTCAGGAGCGGGCGCCGGAGAGGCGCTCGGTGAAGAAACCGGGGGAGCGCGCACGCTGCAGCAGCCGGCGCACCGGTTCGTCGTAGTAGCGGCCGGCGAGCCAGGCGAGGAGCAGGATCGGCAGCACCGCCAGGTTGATCCAGGCGCTTCCCTGCAGGTCCGGCCGATGCTGCTTCAGGAAGCCCGCGAGCAGCATCAGGATCGGCATGTGGATCACGTACACCGGGTAGGAGATCTCGCCGAGCAGGCGGAACACCGGGCGCTCGGCCTGCTGCTGCAGGCCGATGGACAACCACAGGATGGCGGGCAGCGCGATCAGCACCATCAGCAGGTCGACCTGCCAGTGCGTGTCGGGGAGGCAGAACACCACGACCAGCGCCGTGGCCGCGATCCAGGGAATGGTGCGCGAGGGCAGCGGCGGCGGGCGCAGCTGCCAGAGCAGGACGCCGAGAAAGAAGCCGAACATTGTGCGGGCGACGCCGCCGGGGAGCGTCCCCCAGGTGAAGCCGAGGTTGAGCGAGGCATCATGATGCGCGATCAGCACCAGCAGCAGGGCGGCTGCCAGCGACACCACGCTCAGCAGCACCTTGCCGGCGTGGATGACGATGGCCGCCCAGAGCATGTTGACCAGGACCTCGAGCGCCAGTGACCAGAGCACGTTGTTGCCCGGGAACAGCCAGTCCCCGGTGAGCCCGCCCGGGTTCAGGTTGGGGATCAGCAGCAGGTTGAGCCCCGTCGCGACCAGGACATGCGCCATGTCGCCCGAGGCCGTGGCCTGTGCCTCCCAGCGGAGCAGGAAGTAGGCGGTACCCGCCATGACGCCGAGCATGCTCAGCGGCAGCAGCCGCCGCGCGCGCAGGCCGAGGAAGCCCATCATCGTCATCCGCGGCAGGCGCTCCGAGTAGGAATGCGCCAGCACGAAGCCGCTGAGCAGGAAGAAGAAATCGACCGCCAGCCAGCCGTGCGGCATCCATTGCGGAGCGCCCGTCCTGCGGCCGAGATGGTAGAACACGACCGCGATCGCGGCGATGCCGCGCAGACCGTCGAGCAATTCGTAGCGGCACCGCGGGGCGGCGGCGGGTGGTGTCTGCATCGACAGCATCCTTCGTGCTGTTGCGTCGACGCAGGTCCAGGCAGGGCAGGCCGGCCGGAACGTGCATCGAACCAGCGCGAAAACACCAGATAGTGATTACGCGTTCAACACGATTTTGCTGGGTTACGCGGTTTTACCTGAACAATGGAGGTCAGGCCGCGACCGGCTCCGCCTCGAGCGGAAGACCGGCTTCTGCCTCGCGCGTCTCGATCCGACCACGGGCGAACACCGCCGACATCCACATGAACAGCGCGCTCGCCGGCGCCGCGATCAGCATGTTGTCGGTGATGCACTCGATGCTGACACCGACCATGACCAGGCGCGTGATCACCTTGTCGGTGCTGGCGAGCAGGCGGCTCCAGCGCCACGTCCAGAGCGCCATGAACAGCATCACCAGGCCGATGCCGACATAGCCGCCATCGACGCCGATCCTGAGGTACTCGTTGTGCGCCGCCGTGGTGCCGAGCAGCTTGGCCGTGAGGCTGTCGGGATCGACCAGCACCTTCGCGGCGCCGACGCCCCAGCCGAACACCGGGGAGCGGTCCCAGGCGGACTCGAAATACGGCCAGATCAGGTCGCGGCCGCTCAGGCTCGCCCCGTGATTCGTGTCCGAGAGCACCGTGAGCAGGCGCAGGCTGGTCGAGGTGACGGCGAGGATCATCAGGGCCGGCAGCGCGAACAGGCAGACCAGCAGCGGCACCACGCGCTTGCGCAGGGTGAAGTTCTCCGACTTCAGGGCCACGAAGGAGATGCCGGTCACCATGACGGCGCAGAACAGCGGCGAGCGCGAGCCGGTCGCCACCAGGATCAGGAAATTCAACCCCACCAGCAGCGAATAGCGGGTGCGGCCGGTGCGATAGAGTTCGACCAGGGCCGCATACACCGCCATCATCGCAAGTCCGGCCAGGAAGGCGGGATGGGTCGAGCCCGCGAGCCGGATCGAGCCGCTCTCGTCCGGCGCGAACAGCGGCCGGAGCCCGGCTGCCGCCAGCACGGCGCCGAACCCAACGGCGGCCGTTGGCACCCAGATCGTCGTCTCGATGATGGCCGCGCACCAGCGGCGCGACAGCCGGCTGAACGCGAAGGCATACGGCGCCGCCGAGCCGATGACGGTGCGGATGCTGTCACCGGTCGTGAGGTTGGGATGCAGCCCATGCGAGGCTGCGGTGAAGAACATGAGCACGAAGGCCCAGCCCGGGTTGAGCAGGTCCACCAGCAGGCCGTAGCGCAGGATGCAGATCGCGCTCAGGCCGAAGCCCGAGGCCTTGACCAGGGCGGTGATGAGGTTCGCCTGGCCAGGCACGAGGTCGCCCAGCCACATCTCGGGGGTGCTGCCCACGATCAGCAGCCAGATGCAGCAGCAGGCGACCGGGAGCCGCACGGTGACCACTGCGATGCAGGCCAGCAGGCTCAGGGCGGTCACCCCGATCAGCATCGTCTGGCCCATATAGGCCGCCAGGATGTAGATCGCGAAGAAGGCGGCTCCGACAGCGAAGGCGAGCCCAGGCGCCCGCAGGCCCGACAGCCAGCTGCCGCTGCGCGGGAGCAGCGTCGAACTCATGATGCGCGGCTCCGGAACTCGCGCGGGGTCAGGGGGGCAGCATTCGACCGGGGCATCGTCGGGTCCTGAACAGGGGCCCGGCGTATTGCAGATCGCTGCAACGCGCCGCGGCGTCGGGGGCACAAGCGGGCCCTGCATAGCAAGCCCGTGACCCGGACCGTCAAGGAAATCGGTGCAGCCGGTCCGACGCTCCCGGCACCGTGGCCGGGGCGCCAGGGCCCGTCGGTGCGCTACTCGCCGGCGACGATGCGCAGGTTCGGCCGGTTGAGGTTGGCCTGCTGACGATAGATCGACAGGTAGTCCTCGGCCATCCGGCGCGCGGTGAAGCGGGTCTCGAAGCGCTGCCGGATCGCCCGTGGGTCGAGGTCGCGCAGCCGCGAGATCGCCGCCATGGCGCTGGTCTCGTCCTCGACGATGAGGCCGGTCAGGCCGTCCTCGATCACCTCCGGAACCGAGCCGCGATTGAAGGCGATCACCGGGGTGCCGCACGCCATCGCCTCGATCATCACCAGGCCGAACGGCTCGGGCCAGTCGATCGGCATCAGCAGGCCGCAGGCGCCGGACAGGAAGCCCGATTTCTGGCTGTCGTTGATCTCGCCGATCAGCTCGACGCCATCGCCGAGCAGCGGGCGGATGTGGTGCTCGAAGTACTCGGCATCGACCTTGTCGATCTTGGCCGCGATCTTGAGCTTGATACCAGCGGCGCGGGCGATCCGGATCGCCTTGTCGGCTCCCTTCTCGGGGCAGATGCGGCCGAGGAAGGCCAGGTAGTCGCGCGGTCCTGGTGTGGGGGTCAGCAGGTTCGCCGGCAGCCCGTGCAGCACGGTGCGCACGAAGTTGGCCTGCGGCAGCGGACGCCGCTGGCTGTCGGAGATCGACACCACCGGGACCTTGTTGAAGGTGTTGAACACCGGCTGCAGCTCGGGCAGATCGAGGCGGCCATGCAGGGTGGTAACGAACGGCTTGGACTGGCGGCTGAAGAACGAGAACGGCCAGTAGTCCATGTGGAAATGCAGGACGTCGAAATCGTCCATCCGGCGGGCGACATGCTCCATCATCAGCATGTGCGGTGCGATCGGATCGCGGATGGCTGGGTCGAGACGCAGGGCGCGCGGCCAGGACGGATGCAGCTCGGCGCTGGTGACGCTGTCGCCGCTGGCGAACAGCGTGACTTCATGGCCAAGATTGACCAGCTCCTCGGTCAGGAACGACACCACCCGCTCGGTGCCGCCATACAGCTTCGGCGGAACGGCCTCGTGGAGTGGGGCGATCTGGGCGATGCGCATTCGGGGCTCCATTGGATAGTCACCACACTTTAAACACCCCGATCGCGGCATTCTTGCGGCGGCCGCGAGGCATAATGGCGTCATTTCCGGTATCGGCGTGTCGGATGAACAACCTTGTGGAACGATCCGGGTTGCATCCGCCGGCGACCGGTCACGGTCGCTTCACAAGCGCATTACAGTTTTTCTCAGGCCTGCTAAGGATCGCGGCATGACCAAACCCGTCGATCACTCGGCGACGATTTCCGACGCCGACCTGGTTCGGCTGGCGCGTCAGCCGCTCGCCTTCATGTTCTGCTACGTGCGGCGCCACAAGCTGGCCCACATCGCCATCATGCTGTCGGTGATCCTCGCCGTCGCGTGCGCGGTGGGCTCGTCCTACGCGGTGAACTTCCTGGTCGACACGCTGAACTCGCACCGGAACGGGCCGATGGGACCGGTCTGGAAGGCGGTGGGCTTGCTCGGCGGCCTGATCGCGTTCGACAACATGTCCTGGCGCATCGGCGGCTGGATCTCGACCTACGCCTTCGTGACGGTCACCGGTGACCTCAGGCGAGACCTGTTCCGGCACCTCACCGGGCACGCGCCGTCGTATTTCGCCGACCGCATGCCGGGCACATTGGCTGGACGCATTTCCGCGACGGCGACGGCGATGTTCACGCTGGAGAACCTGACCTTCTGGAACGTGCTGCCGCCGTGCCTGAACGTCGCCTTCTCGATCCTGCTGATGATCATCGTGAGCCCGGCGATGGCGGGGGTCCTGGTGGTGCTGGCCGGGCTGCTCTCGTGGCTGATGTTCCGGCTGGCCGCCGGTGGCCGGCCGCTGCACCACCGCTATGCCACCGAGGCGGCGCGGGTGGATGGCGAGCTGCTCGACGTCATCAACAACATGCCGCTGGTGCGCGCCTTCGGGGCGACGCACCGCGAGCGTCGCCGCTTCAGCGAGCGCATGAAGGGCGAGATGGACTGGCGTGGCCGCTCGCTGCGCTATCTCGAGAAGCTGCGCCTGGTGCACGCCCTGCTGACCGCGATCCTGACCGCGGGGTTGCTGATCTGGGCGATCCTGCTCTGGCACGCGCACCGTGCCAGCGTCGGCGAGGTGGTCATGGTGACCACGCTCGGCTTCATGATCCTGCACGGCACGCGGGATCTCGCGGTTGCGCTGGTCGAGACCATCCAGCACATGGCGCGCCTCGCCGAAGCACTGGGCACCCTGCTGCTGCCGCACGACATGCCCGACGAACACGATGCCAGCGGCTTCAACGGGCCGCCGCGTGGCGAGGTGGTGTTCGACAACGTCACCTACGCGTACCCTGGCGGGAGTGCGATCCTGGACGGCTTCAACCTGCGTGTCGAAGGCGGCACGCGGGTCGGGCTGGTCGGCCGCTCCGGCTCCGGCAAGACCACCGTGCTCGCCCTGCTGCAGCGGCTGCGCTACGTCCAGGGCGGCCAGCTGCTGATCGATGGGGTCGAGTTGCGCAGCCTGACCGAGGAGGCGCTGCGCTCTGTGATCTCGGTGGTGCCGCAGGATGTCTCGCTGTTCCACCGCTCGGTGATGGAGAACATCCGCTACGGCAAGCCGGAGGCCTCCGACGAGGAGGTTCGCACGGCAGCGCAGAATGCCGGCTGCCAGGACTTCATCGACGACATGCCCGAGGGCTTCAACACCGAGGTCGGCGATCGCGGCGTGAAGCTGTCCGGTGGCCAGCGCCAGCGGCTGGCGATCGCGCGCGCCTTCCTGCGCAACGCCCCCATCCTGCTGCTCGACGAGGCAACCAGCGCACTTGATTCGGAGAGCGAGCAGCGGGTGCAGGAAGCGCTCGAGCGCCTGATGGTGGGACGCACGGTGATCGCGGTGGCGCACCGGCTCTCCACGCTGCGCGACTTCGACCGGATCATCGTCATGCAGTCCGGACGGGTGCTGCAGGATGGCTCGCCGGCCCAGCTCGAGCGGATCGAGGGACCCTATCGTGACCTGCTGTCGCTGCAGGCCGTCAGTCTGGAGGATGTCGCCTGATATCAGATCAATCACAGACTTGTGATTGAAAGCGTTTTGATATCATAATAAACGACGTTGCCCGAGCGTGGTGCTCGGGCTGCTTCAGGCGGACCGCGTCCCATGAATTTCATCCTTCCGACAGAGGTTCCCGTCCGGACGTTGCTGCCGATCCGGCCAGCGGCTGCGGGGGATGCGAGCCAAGCCTTCGGTGCTGCGGGTGGCGTGGCGCTCTCGCGCGAGAATCTGAGCCAGAAGGCCTATCTGCGCATCCGGTCCTCGCTGATCTATAGCGAGCTGCGCCCCGGCCAGAAGCTGATCCTGCGTCCGCTGGCCGCCGAACTCGGGCTGAGCCCGACACCGGTGCGCGAGGCGCTGCTGCGCCTTGTCTCCGAGCAGGCGCTGACCCTGGACGAGCGCGGATCGGCCCTGGTGCCGATCATCGGGCTCGAGGAGTTCCGCGAGATCGTCGAGATCCGCTCCGACCTGGAAGGCCGCGCCGCGTGCCGCGCCGCGCAGCGGGCCACCGACACGGAGATCGGCCAGATCGCGGACCTCGCGACCGAATACGGCCGTGCCTCGGCCGCGGGCGACCGGGCCGCGATGCTCGGACATAATGCCGACCTGCACCGCCTGGTCTGCAAGGTCGCCCGCGCGCCGCTGATCCTGCGCATTCTCGAGGGCATCTGGATGCGGATCGGACCGGTCTATGCGCTCACCGTGCCGGAGGGTGCCGAACCGGCGCCGCTCGCGCGCCATCCGCATGACGACCTGATCGACGCGCTGCGCTCGCACGATGGCGATGCGGCGCGTGCCGCCGCGATCTCGGATATCAAGCAGGGGTCGAGCGTGCTCGAAGCCTCCCTTGCCGAGATGACCTGAAGCCTTCGATGAGGCTACTACGGCGGTCATCCGGCGCTGCTGTCTGCGCTTCCGGTGGCCCGACGGCTTTAGGACGAAAACGGTGAGGAGCGGGTCTGGGGCCTGCGGTCCCAGCCGGTCAAGGGAACATCCCTTGACCTCGCCCTAGCTGGAAGCCTGCTCCGACTGAGCCTTGTCCTCGCCCTCGGGCTTCTCGACCGGAGGCGGAGCAACCCCGTTCGCGCGCACGCCGGCGAGCTTCAGGCCCGGGACTTCGATATCGATCTCCAGGGTGGAGACCGAGGCGCCGCGATCGAGCTTCACCTGCACCTTGTCGCGGTCGATCGTCACGTGGCGGGCGATCACCTCGAGGATCTCCTCGCGCAGCTTGGCGATCAGCTCGGATTGGCCCTCGCCGTTGGAGCGCTCGTGCGCCAGCAGGATCTGCAGCCGGTCGCGAGCGACCGGCGCCGAGTTCTTGCGGGTGAAGAAACTGAGGAGGCTCATGCGACCCTCCACTTGAACCACTTGCCGAACAACCCCTTGCGGTCGCTGGGAACGCTCATCTCCAGCGTCTCGCCCTGCAGCCGCCGCACCGCGTCGAAATAGGCTCGCGCCGGCGCGCTTTCGGGATTGGAGAGGGTCACCGGCGATCCGAGGTTCGACGCACGCAGCACCTCCTCGCTCTCGGGAATGATGCCGAGCAGCGGGATGGACAGGATCTCCAGCACGTCCTCGGTGCGCAGCATCTCGCCGCGGGCCGCGCGGGCCGGGTCGTAGCGGGTCAGCAGCAGGTGCTTGTCGATCTTCTGGCCGTTCTTGGCGCGCAGCGTGGTGCTGTCCAGCATGCCGATGATGCGGTCGCTGTCGCGGACCGAGGAGACCTCGGGGTTGGTCACCACTACCGCCTCGTCGGCGTGGTACATCGCCATCTGCGCCCCCTTCTCGATGCCGGCCGGGCTGTCGCAGACCACCCAGTCGAACTTCTCGCGCAGCTCGGCGATGACCCGCGCCACCCCGTCCGGGGTGAGGGCATCCTTGTCGCGGGTCTGCGAGGCCGGCAGGATCGACAGCGTGTCGACCCGCTTGTCGCGGATCAGCGCCTGGCTGAGCTTGGCATCGCCCTGCACCACGTTGATCAGGTCGAACACCACCCGACGCTCGGCGCCCATCACCAGGTCGAGGTTGCGCAGGCCCACATCGAAATCGACCACCACGACGTTCTTGCCGCTCTGCGCGAGCGCCGCCCCGATGGCAGCGGTCGAGGTCGTCTTGCCGACCCCGCCCTTGCCCGATGTGACGACCAGAACCTTGGCCATGCTGTCTCCCTCTTCTTCTCAGTCCAGCGGCAGCAGCAGCAGCGTCTCGTCGTCGAGCCTGGTCTGCGTGCTCTTGCCGATCAGCTCGGCCGGCATGTCCTCGGCGGTCATGTAGTAGCCGTCGATGGCGATGAGCTCGGCATTCATCCGCCGGCACAGGATGCGGGCGTCGCGGTTGCCGCCGAGGCCCGCCACGGCGCGTCCGCGCAGCGTGCCGTAGATATGGATCGACCCGCCGGCGGCGATCTCGGCCCCCGAGGCGACCGATCCGATGACGGTGACGTCGCCCTCGGCGAACACGATGGACTGCCCAGAGCGCACCGGCTCCTCGATCAGCAGCGAAGGCGTGGCCTGCGGCGCCTCCGCCAGCGCGCCCTGCGCCGCGTCGGGATCGGCGGGCGGCGCGCCATCGTCGGGGACCTCGAGCGGGCCCACGGCGCGGCCGCCGGAAAAGCCCTGCGGCCAGTCCCAGCCCTCGGTGGCCGGCCAGGAGGCATCCGCGCCCTCGATGGCGATCAGCCGCACGCCACGCCCGGCCAGCGAGGGCAGCAGCTCCGACACGCCGTCGTCGTTCGCATCGAGCAGCCCGCAATCGAGGATCACCGGGCGGCCGGCGAAGAAGCTGGCGGAGCGGGCGATCTGCGCGTCCAGGCCAAGCAGCCAGGCGGCGAGGGGCGGCTCGGGGGAGAGCACCAGTGCCATGAACGAGCGTCCGCGCACGCGGATCTGCGGCAGCGGCGCTGGAGGGTGCTGGATTTCGGACACTGGCTGCGACTATCCGCCCACAGGGGCGTGGTCAATGACAAACAGGGCGGTTGTTGCAACGGACGCCCGGGACGGAGCCGCAGCGGCAGAATTCCGCGTGCAAGGCCGCCGCAGCGTTGGCGATCCGGGTCGGGATGAAATAATTTCCCGGCATGCGAATCCTGCACCACCTCCCGCTCTCCCCGTTCTCGCGCAAGGTCCGCCTGGTCCTGGGCGAGAAGCGGCTGCCCTTCGAGCTCAAGGTCGAGAAGCTGTCGGAGCGCCGGGCCGAGTATCTTGCCCTCAACCCGGCCAACACCGTGCCGATGCTGGTGGAGGAGAACGGGCTGGCGATCCCGGATTCCGGGGTGATCTGCGAGTACCTCGAGGAGGCGTATCCGGATACGCCGCTGCTTGGGCGCACATTGGGCGAGCGGGTCGAGATACGCCGGCTGGTCGCCTGGTTCGACGGCAAGTTCAACCTGGAGGTGACGCGCAACCTGGTGGGCGAGAAGATCACCAAGCGCATGGTGGGCCGCGGCAATCCCGATGCCGGGGCGCTGCGGGCTGGCTATGCCAACGTGGCCGGGCACCTGGAGTATATCGGCTGGCTCGCCGAGACGCGGAAATGGCTGGCCGGTGCCAACCTGTCGCTCGCCGACTTTGCCGCCGCCGCGCATCTCTCGTCCCTCGACTATATCGGCGACATCGACTGGAGCCTGTCGCCGCCGACCCGCGACTGGTATGCGCGCATCAAGTCGAGGCCGAGCTTCCGCGGCATCCTGAACGACCGCATCACCGGCATCACCCCACCCGCGCATTATGCCGACCTTGATTTCTGAGTTGTCCGGGGATGTCTGAATTGTCCGGGATCGAGGCGCCCCCGACGCTGCTGGTGTTCGGCCTGGGGTACGCCGCCACTGCCGTCGGCCGGCTCGCGGCAGGCGCGGGCTGGCGGGTGATCGGCACCACCAGCCGGGACGCGCCCGACGACGGCATCGAGCGCATCGCCTTCGATGCGGCCGGCGCCGCCCTCGACGCGGCGACCCACGTGCTGGTCTCGGTGCCGCCGCGCGACGCCGCGGGCGAGGCGGCCGATCCGGTGCTGGCGCGATACGCCGACGCCGTGCGGTCCGCCCCCTGCCTGCGCTGGATCGGCTATTTCTCGACCACCGGCATCTATGGCGACCGGGCCGGCGGCTGGGTGGACGAGACCTCGGAGCCCGGTCCCGGCGCGGCCCGCGCGCAGCGTCGGACCCTGGCCGAACAGGCCTGGACAGCGCTGGCCGGGGACGCCACGAGCGGGGTGATCGACCTGCTGCGCATCGCCGGCATCTACGGGCCGGGGCGCAGCATCTTCGACAGCCTGCGCACCGGGACTGCCCGGCGGATCGCAGCCCCCGGACACTGCTTCGGGCGCATCCACCGTGACGATATCGCGGGCGCCACGCTGGCGGCGATGCGGCACCCCCCGGCGGGGCGCCGGGTGCTCAACCTCGCCGACGACGAACCAGCGGAGAGCGCGGTGGTCACGGCGCATGCGGCGGCGCTCCTCGGCCTGCCGGTGCCGGACGCCAAGCCGCTCGCCGAGGCGTGGGCCACGATGAGCCCGATGGCGCGCTCGTTCTGGGGCGACAACCGCAAGGTCCGCAGCACCATCACCCAGCAGGAGCTCGGCTATCGGTGGCAGTATCCGACCTATCGCGAGGGCCTTGAAGCCATCCTCCGCGTCCCGCAAGGCGCAGCCTGAGGCGTCAGGCCGATTGACGCAGCGCGTCCACCGCCTCGCGCAGCAAGGCAAGATCGGCGTGGCGCGACAGCCGATGGTCGCCGTCCTTGACCAGCGTCAACTGCACGTCGTGACTTGCCAGCCGGTCGGCGAGCAGCAGGCTGCCACGCCACGGCACGTCCGCATCCTGCTGGCCGTGCAGGATACGCACCGGGCAGCCGATGGCGATCGGGCCGCCGAGCAGGCAGTGACGCTCGCCATCGTCGAGCATGCGGCGTGTGATCGGAATCGGCTCGCCGTAGCGGCTCGGGCGATGCCAGACGCCATCACGCTCCAGCGCCAGCCTGGCCTCGGCCGGAAGCTGCATCGCGACCCGACGCGTCATGTCCGGTGCCGGCGCAACCAGCAGCAGCCCGGCGACCCGCTCCGGCCGCGCGAGGGCCAGCAGCAGCGCCAGCCAGCCACCGATCGAGGAGCCGACCAGGATGACCCTGGATGCGCCGAGGCGGCCCAGGGCGAGGTGGGCGTCGCCAAGCCAGCTGCCGATGGTGCCGTCGATGAAGCGGCCGCCGCTGCTGCCATGGCCGTACGCGTCGTAGCGCAGGAACTCCACGCCACGCGCTGCGGCATGCATCGCCAGGTGCCCGGCCTTATCGCCGTGCATGGTGCTCATCAGCCCGTGCAGGAACAGGATCGCAGGGCCGCCGCCGGCCTGGTGGCGGGCCGCAAGCCGCACCCCATCGGCGCGGACGAGCCCGATCAGATCCGTCGCGACGTCATGGTCCATGCTTCAGGGCCCCGGATGCCTGCACCTTCAACGGTCCGCCCGGGCCATGCGTTCCGGGCGGCAGCAGCGCCGGCATTCCGCGCGATGGCCGGCCGCCGCCGAAACATTACGATTACGCACGGGACACGGCCACGGCGCGCGTGCTATGGCGCCCGGCGATGTCTGCCTCCACGAAGCCCGCGCAGGGCCGTCCACCCGTCATCCTGCAGGTGCTGCCGTCGCTGCAGGCCGGCGGCGTCGAGCGGGGAACCATCGAGATCGTCCGGGCCATCGCGCAGGCGGGCGGCACGGCGCTGGTGGCGAGCGCCGGCGGCCGCATGGTGTCGCAGGTCGCGCGCGCCGGTGGCCGCCACATCACGCTGCGGCTCATGACCAAGGACCCGCTCGGCATCTGGATGAATTCCTGGAGGCTGGCGCGGCTGATCCGGCGCGAGCAGGTCGACCTGGTGCATGCGAGGTCGCGCGCGCCGGCCTGGTCGGCCTGGCTCGCCGCGCGCCGCACCGGGGCCGCCTTCGTCACCACCTGGCATGGCGGCTACAGCGAGAACCTGCCGTTCAAGCACCGCTACAACGCGATCATGGCACGCGGCGAGCGGGTGATCGCGATCAGCCGCTTCGTGGCCGAACGCCTGCGGGCCGACTACGCGGTCGGCCTCGACCGGCTGCGCATCATCCCGCGCGGCGCGGACCTCGCCGCCTTCGATCCGGCTGCGATCAGGGGCGACCGGCTGCACACGCTGGCGTCGGACTGGAACCTGCCGTTTGGCGCCAGGGTCATCATGCTCGCCGGGCGGATCACGCCCTGGAAGGGTCACGAGCTGCTGCTGCGGGCGCTGTCCAGACTTCCGGAAGGTGCGCCGGACTGGGTCTGCGTGCTGGTCGGACCCAGGCAGCGCGAGGGCACCCACGCCAACGCCCTGCTGGCGCAGGCAAGCGAGCTGGGCCTGATGAAACGGCTGCGCTTCGCCGGGCACTGCGACGACATGCCGGCGGCCTATGCCCTGGCCGACGTCGTGGTGGTGCCGTCGCTGAAGCCGGAGCCGTTCGGGCGCGTGGTGATCGAGGCGCAGGCGATGGGGCGGCCGGTGCTGGTGGCCGGGCATGGGGGTGCGATGGAAACCGTGGTGGACGGGATCAGCGGCGCCGTGTTCCCGCCCGGAGACGTCGACGCGCTGGCGCAGGCGCTCGGCCGGCTGCTCGCACTGGACGACGCCGAACGCGCGGCGCTGGCGGTGCGAGCGCGCGCCCACGTGGCCGAGCATTACGGCCTGCCGGCGATGCAGCAATCGACTCTCGCGGTCTATGACGAGCTTTTGTGCAGCCAACCCGATCCGCCCCGGTGGCGCGACCAGTGGCGCGCATCCTGATCATCAAGCTGGGCGCGCTCGGCGATCTCGTGCAGGCCTTCGCGCCGTTCGCGGCCATCCGGCGGCATCACCGGGACGACCGGGTGGTCCTGCTGACGACGCGGCCTTTCCTTGCCCTGTGCCGCGCATCGCCCTGGTTCGACGAAGTGCTGGTCGACGAGCGGCCGCCCTGGTGGCGCCTGGGCCGCGTCATGACGCTGCGCCGGATGCTGCAGGGGTACGACTTCGTCTACGACCTGCAGACGTCGGGCCGCTCGTCACGCTACTTCCGGCTCGCCGGCCGGCCGCCCTGGTCCGGGATCGCGCCCGGCGCCTCGCATCCGCACGACAACCCGGCTCGCGACCGGATGCACACCCGGGAGCGGCAGGCCGACCAGCTCGCGCGCGCCGGGATCGCGCCGGTGCCGCCGCCGGACCTCGGCTGGCTGGCGGCAGACGGGCCGCATCTCGATGCGCCGTACGCGCTCCTCGTGCCGGGGGCCGCACCGCACCGCCCGGCGAAGCGCTGGCCGGTCGAGCGGTTCGCCGAGCTTGCCGTCTGGCTGGCTGGTCGGGGAGTGCGGCCGGTGGTCGTCGGCGCCGCGGGCGATGCGCCCCTGGCGCAGGCGATCCGGCAGGCCAGTCCGCAGGCGCTCGACCTCACCGGGCGGACCAGCCTGCTGGAGCTCGGCGGCGTCGCGGCTCGCGCGGCGCTCGCGGTCGGCAACGATACCGGGCCGATGCACCTCGCCGCCGCGATGGGCACGCGCTGCCTGGTGCTGTTCTCGGCCAAGAGCGATCCGGCGTTGACCGCGCCGCGCGGGCCCGATCCGCAAAGCGTCACGATCCTGCAGGTTCGCGATCTGGCGACAATGCCGGTGTCCGATGTCGTGGCCAGGGTTGCGGCAACCCTGGCCTGACGTCATAGGAAGGCCCCACCGTCTCATCCGCGCATAAACGGGAGCCACTCCATGCCTGCGATCACCCTGCCCGACGGGTCCGTGCGCCAGTTCGCGGCTCCGGTGACGGGCACCGCGATCGCCGCCTCGATCGGTCCGGGCCTTGCCCGCGCCGCCCTCGCCATGGAGCTGGACGGCCGCCTCGTCGACCTGAGCCAGGAGATCGACGCCGATAGCCGCGTGGTGTTCGTGACCCGGCGCGACCCACAGGCGCTCGGAATGATCCGTCACGACGCCGCCCACGTCCTGGCCGAGGCGGTTCAGGGGCTGCATCCCGGCACCCAGGTCACCATCGGGCCGGTGATCGAGAACGGCTTTTATTACGACTTCGCCCGCAACGAGCCGTTCACCGAGGGCGACCTCGCCGCCATCGAGGCGCGGATGAAGGAGATCGTCTCGCGCAATGCAAGCTTCGTGCGCGAGGTCTGGCCGCGCGACGCGGCGATCACGTTCTTCGAGGCGCGTGGCGAGCGCTTCAAGGCGGAGCTGATCCGCGACCTGCCTGAAAGCGAGCCGATCTCCATCTATCGCCAGGGCGACTGGCTCGACCTGTGCCGCGGGCCGCACATGCGATCGACCGGCGACGTCGGCACCGCGTTCAAGCTGATGAAGGTGGCGGGTGCGTACTGGCGCGGCGACCACCGCAACCCGATGTTGACCCGCATCTACGGCACCGCCTGGCGCGACGCGGCCGAGCTGGAAGCGCACCTGCACCAGATCGAGGAGGCCGAGCGGCGCGACCACCGCCGCATCGGCCGCGAGATGGACCTGTTCCACATCCAGGAGGAGGCGGTCGGCTCGATCTTCTGGCATCCGAAGGGCTGGCGTCTCTACAGCGTGCTGCAGGACTACATGCGCCGGGTGCAGAACGCCGGGGACTACGAGGAGGTGCGCACCCCGCAGCTCGTGGACCGCTCGCTCTGGGAGGCATCCGGCCATTGGGAGAACTACCGCGAGCACATGTTCATCGCGACGGTAGAGGACGAAGACAAGAGCCTTGCCCTGAAACCGATGAACTGCCCGTGCCACGTGCAGATCTTCAAGCACGGCCTGCGCTCGTACCGTGAGCTGCCGCTGCGCATGGCGGAGTTCGGCGCCTGCCACCGCTACGAGCCGTCCGGCGCGCTGCACGGCATCATGCGGGTGCGCGCCTTCACCCAGGACGACGCGCACATCTTCTGCACCGAGGCCCAGGTGCCCGGGGAGACGGCGCGCTTCGTGGCCATGCTGGCGCAGGTCTATCGCGACCTCGGCTTCGACAGCTTCGTGGTGAAGTTCGCCGACCGGCCCGAGAACCGGGCCGGCGATGACGCGACCTGGGACAAGGCCGAGGCGGCCTTGATCGAGGCGTGCCGGCTGGCCGGCGTCGGCTACGAGCTGAACCCGGGCGAGGGGGCGTTCTATGGCCCCAAGCTGGAGTTCGTGCTGCGCGATGCGATCGGCCGGGACTGGCAGTGCGGCACCCTGCAGGTGGACTACGTGCTGCCCGAGCGGCTCGATGCCAGCTTCATCGGCGAGGACAGCGCGCGGCACCGGCCGGTGATGCTGCACCGCGCGATCGTGGGCTCCTTCGAGCGTTTCCTCGGCATCCTGATCGAGCAGTATGCCGGCCGCTTCCCGCTCTGGCTCGCACCGGTACAAGTGGTGGTGGCGTCCATCGTGACCGACGCCGAACCCTATGCGCTCGAGGTGGCCGACCGGCTGAAGCGGGCGGGTCTCGCCGTGCATGCCGATACCGGCCGCGAGAAGATCAACGCGAAGGTGCGCGAGCACAGCGTGGGACGGGTGCCGGTGATCCTGGTGGTCGGCCGCAAGGAGGCGGAGGCGCGCACGGTCGCGATGCGCCGCCTGGGCGGCGCCGCCCAGGAGGTCCTCGGGCTGGAGGAGGCGTTGCAGGCCCTTGTGGAGGAGGCGACGCCACCCGACCTGAAACGCGCAGCCGGCGCCGGCTCAGCCCAGACAACATGACAGCCACTTGCGGTCTGCATGGCGGAATCCTGCCGCTTGCGCGTCAGGTTGCTTGCCCGCAAGGGCTTGGATAGGCGAGAACGCAGGGCTCGGCTTGCAGTATTGCCGGCCGCCCGGACTATTCCATAACCGAGACAGGAGATCACCATAGCCAGACCACCGATGCCCGCGCCTCCGACCCGTGAGGGCCCGCGCGTCAACGAGGAGATCCGCGTTCCCTCCGTCCGCCTCATCGACGAGGAAGGCGAGATGCAGGGCGTGATGCCGACGCGCGAGGCGATGATGCGCGCGTTCTCGGTGGGTCTCGACCTGCTGGAGATCAGCCCGAACGCCGAGCCGCCGGTGGTCAAGATCCTCGACTACGGCAAGTTCAAGTACGAGCAGCAGAAGAAGAAGAACGAGGCGCGCAAGAAGCAGAAGGTCATCGAGATCAAGGAGGTCAAGGTCAGGCCGAACATCGATGAGAACGACTACCAGGTGAAGCTGCGCGCCATGCGGTCGTTCATCGAGGAAGGCGACAAGGTCAAGGTGACGCTGCGCTTCCGCGGTCGCGAGATGGCGCACCAGGATCTCGGCGTGAAGGTGCTCGAGCGCATCCGTGGGGACATGGACGAGCGCACCAAGGTCGAGCAGATGCCGCGCATGGAAAACCGCCAGATGATCATGGTGCTGTCGCCGCGCTGATCTCAGGCCAAACTGGCGAGTTCGATGACCCGGGCGAGAGCCCGGGTTTTCTTTGGGCGCAGCAAGGAAAATTCCGACATGGGCGACGGCGCAAGCGACGGCAGCCTGCCGGAGGACGAGGTCCGCATCCTCGGGGTGCGGGTGCTGGCGGAGGGGCACGGCGTCCTGAGGACGACGCGCTTCGAGCACCGGCGCTTCGACGGGGCATGGCAGGCTCTGGACCGCGAGACCTACACGACGGGCAACGGCTGCGCCGTGCTCGCCTACGATCCGGCCCGTGGCCGCGTGCTGCTGGTGCGGCAGTTCCGGTTCCCTGCTTACGCCTCGGGGCACCGGATCCCGCTCATCGAGGTCATCGCGGGGCTGGTTGATGACAAGCCGCCGGACATCGCCGTCATCAAGGAGGCGCACGAGGAAGCCGGGGTCGTGCTGCGTTCGGTGCGCCGGGTATTCGACGCGTTCATGAGCCCGGGCGCGATCACCGAGCGTCTCAGCCTGTTCGTCGCCGAATATACCGGCGCCGACCGCACCGGCGCCGGCGGCGGCCTGGCCGGCGAGGGCGAGGATATCGAGGTGCTGGAACCGACCGCCGACGAGGCAATGGCGATGATCGCCGACGGCCGCATCGTGGACGCCAAGACCATCATATTGCTGCAGCACGCGCGCCTCGCCGGCCTGGTCTGAGGCCTGGCTCAGCCCTCGATCAGGGCGAAATCCGCGATAAGCGCCATGCCGCCGCGCAGCGCGGAGAGCAGGCGAAGCCGATTGCGCCGCGTGGCGGCGTCGTCGGCGTTCACCGTGACCGTCTCGAAGAATGCGTCCAGCGGCCGGCGCAGGGCAGAAAGCGCGGTCATCGCCGCCTCGAAGCGCTCGGCGCCGATCGCGTCGGCAACACCCGGCAGGGTCTCGGCAAGGGCTGCGGCCAGCGCCCGCTCCTCGTTCTGCGCGTAGAGGGCCGGATCGGGGGCCGCGTCGTGCGGGCCATCGCGCCGTTCCTCGATGCGCAGGATGTTCGCGGAACGCTTCGCCGCCGCCAGCAGGTTGCGGCCGTCCTCGGTGCCGAGCAGCGTGCTGACGGCGTCCGCGCGGGCCAGCACGCGCACCAGGTCACCATCCAGGCCGGTCGCGTTCACCGCCGCCAGCACGTCGTGCCGCGCACCTTCGGTGCGCAACTGCACACGCAGGCGCTCGGCGATGAAGCCGGGCAGCAGGTCGAGGTCGGGCGCCGCGCGCAGCGGTTCAGGCAGCGCCTCGGCGGCGGTATGGCACAGGGCGAAGACGTCCAGCCGGAGGGCATTGTCACGCACGATGCGGATCACGCCGAGGGCGGCGCGGCGCAGTGCAAAGGGATCGCCGGAGCCGCCGGGCTTCTCACCGGCGGCGAATAGCGCCGCGAGGCTGTCGATGCGGTCGGCGAGTGCGACCGCGACCGAGACCGGCGCCTGCGGCACCGCGTCGCCGGCGCCGCGCGGCTGGTAGTGCTCGCGGATTGCGGCAGCCACCTCCGGCGCTTCGCCGTCATGACGGGCGTAGTATCCGCCCATGATGCCCTGCAGCTCCGGGAACTCGCCGACCATCCCGGTCGTCAGGTCCGCCTTGGCCAGCCGTGCCGCCCGTGCCGCCGGCGCCGGATCGGTTCCGACCCGTACGGCAATGAGCGCAGCCAGCCGCTCGAGCCGCGCGATGCGGGCTCCCTGGCTGCCGAGGGCGGCGTGGAAGGTCACCGTATCGAGCGCCGTGACGCGGTCAGCGAGTGGCGTCGCGCGGTCGAGGTCCCAGAAATGCCGCGCATCCGAGAAGCGCGCGCGCAGCACGCGCTCGTTGCCGGCGACCGTGAGCGCGCCGTTGTCGCGCGCAACAGTGTTGGCGGCGAACGCGAAGGCCGGGGCGGCCGAGCCGTCCGGCTTGCGCAGGGCGAAGTAGCGCTGGTTGACCCGCATGCTGACCTGCATGACCTCGGGTGGCAGGTCCATGAAGGCGTCGTCGATGCGGCCCAGCAGCGGCACCGGCCACTCCACCAGGCCCGCGACCTCCTCGAGAAGACCGTCGTCCTGCACCACGACATAGCCGGCTTCCTCAGCGAGACGCGCGATGCCGTCGCGTACCACCGCCACCCGCTCGCCGGCATCGACCAGCACGTAACGCTCGCGCAGGCCATCCTTCCACTGCTGAACGCCGGTTACCGTGAAATCGACAGGCGAGAGGAAGCGGTGGCCTGTGCTGACATTCCCGGCAGCCAGACCGTGGCCATCATCCTTACTGTCCGCACCAAGATCGAACCGAACCAGTTCACCGTCCAACAGGCAGAGCATCCCGCGCAGTGGGCGCACCCAGGTGAAGCTGCTGGTGTCGCCCCACCGCATGGATTTCGGCCAGGGAAACCGCCGCAGAAGACCCGGCATCTCCTGCAGGATCAGACCTGGAGCCTCAACAGCTCGATGCTGACGATCGAGCACCCAGAAGCCGTTCTCCAGACGAGCCTCATCGCGCGTGGCGCCATGCTTGCGCAGGAACCCGGCAAGAGCCTGCTCCGGTGCGTTCTCGCGCGGACCGCGCTCGGAACTGGTGCTGCCCGGCACCGCCGCGTCGAGCGTCGCGGACAGCGCAATCCGGCGCGGGCCCCAGTAATGCTGCGCATCTCTCGGATTGAGCGGCGCCAGCGCCTCCAGCACGAGGCGTTCGAGGGCGGCGGCCCCATCGCGCTGCATGCGCGCCGGGATCTCCTCGGAGAACAGTTCGATCAGCAGTTCGGGCATCGCTCAGGCCTCGCCCGCCAGCCAGGCTTCGCAGGCGGCTCGTGCCAGGGTGCGGACGCGGCCGATATAGGCGGCGCGCTCGGTCACGCTGATCACGCCGCGCGCGTCCAGCAGGTTGAACAGGTGGCTCGCCTTCAGGCACTGGTCGTAGGCCGGCTGCGCCACGCCCGCCTGCACCAGCGCCAGGCTCTCGCGCTCGGCGTCGTCGAAATGGCGCAGCAGCATCGCGGTGTCGGCCAGTTCGAAATTGTGCCGCGAGTAGTCGCGCTCGGCGCGCAGGAACACGTCGCCGTAGGTCAGGCCGTGGCCGTCATAGTCGAGGTCGTACACCCGCTCGACGCCCTGGACGTACATCGCCAGTCGCTCCAGCCCGTAGGTGAGTTCTGTCGAGGGCAGCGCCACCGGGATCCCGCCGACCTGCTGGAAATAGGTGAACTGCGTCACCTCCATGCCGTCGCACCAGACCTCCCAGCCCAGGCCCCAGGCGCCGATGGTCGGGTTCTCCCAGTCGTCCTCGACGAAGCGGATGTCGTGCAGCGCGGGATCGATGCCGATCGCGCGGTAGCTGTCGAGCAGCAGCGCCTGGCTGTCCGCGGCGGTCGGCTTCAGCAGCACCTGGTATTGGTAGTAGTGCTGCAGCCGGTTCGGGTTCTCGCCGTAGCGGCCGTCGGACGGGCGCCGGCAGGGTTGCACGTAGGCGGTTTTCCAGGGTCGCGAACCGAGTGCCCGCAGGCTGGTATGCGGCGACAGCGTGCCGGCGCCGACCTCGATGTCGTACGGCTGCAGGATGGCGCAGCCTCGGTCCGACCAGAACTCGTGCAGCCTCAGGATCAGCGACTGGAAGCTTAGGGCCGGCGCCAGGGGCACGCGCGCTCTCCGGATGCGAGGATTGGACTTAGGGGTGGTCGACGCGGGGGCGGCACCATAGGTTCAGGGCCGGCAGGGCGGCAAGCAGGGCGGCATCCCATGGCAGCGGACGAGCAAACCCTGGTCGAGCAGATCCGGGCAGACACCCGGCGCATCGCCGTGGTCGGCGCCTCGGCCAACCCGGCGCGGCCGTCGCATGGCGTCATGCGGTTTCTGCTCGAACAGGGCTTCACCGTGGTGCCGGTCAATCCGGGCCTCGCCGGCCAGAGCCTTCTCGGCCAGCCGGTGATGGCGACCCTCGCCGATGCGGCGCCGCTCGACATGGTCGACGTGTTTCGCGCCTCCGAGCATGTCGCCGGCATCGCGGACGAGGCGATCAGGCTTGGCGCGCGCACGCTCTGGCTGCAGCTCGGCGTGATCGACGAGGCAGCCGCCGCAACAGCGCGAGCGGCCGGGCTGCGCGTGGTGATGGATCGCTGCCCGAAGATCGAGTGGGCGCGGTAGCGCACCGCTTGACGCTCGCCTGGGGCGCGGCCACATCACCATCCTGCCATCTGGATGGATCATGCTGCCATGACCAACGAGGAACGCGACCTCATCGCCCGGTTCGTCGCCCGGGTCTCCGGCCAGCCCCAGGGAGGCGTCAGTGGGGGTGGGTTCAGCGCCAGCGTGCCGGCCACGCAGCCGAGCCTGCCGCCGATCGATCCCGAGGCCGATCGCTTCATCGCGGACAATTTCAACCAGTATCCGCAGGCGCGCTACCGCATCACGCAGACCGCGATCGTGCAGGAAGCGGCTCTCGCCGAGGCGCAGAACCGCATCAAGCGGCTCGAGTGGGAATTGCAGAACACGCAGATGCAGGCGCAGCAGGCGATCCAGGCGGCGCAGCAGCAAGGTGGCCAGCAGCGCGGCGGCGGCCTGTTCGGCGGCCTGTTCGGGGGTGGACAGCAGCGCCAGGCGCCGCCGAACTACGCCCAGATGCCGCCACCGCCGCAGCCGAGCTACCCGCCGGGCTACCAGCCGGGCATGTTCCAGCAGCAGGGCGGTGGCGGCTCAAGCTTTCTCGGCTCGGCCCTGACCACGGCGGCGGGCGTTGCCGGTGGCATGGTGGTCGGCAACGCGCTGATGGACATGTTCAGCGGCCATGAGGGCGGCATGGGCGGCGGATTTGGCGGTGGTGGCGGTTTCGGCGGCGGCGGCGAGACCGTCATCAACAACAACTACGGCGATGGTGCGACCGGTGCCGGCGGTGATCCGTTCGGCGGCCAGGGCACCGACGTCGATCCGAACTTCGGCGGCGGCGGCGGCGGCTTCGACGGCGGCGGCTTCGACGACAACAGCGGCGGCGGTGGCGGTTGGGACGACGACAGCAGCAGCTTCTGAACGCGGCCGGCTATCTGGCCGGGTCCAGCAGCACGCTGACCGCGCAATGGTCCGATAGCCGCTCCTTCATTTCCGGCGAGGTTTCGCGATAGACCATGACCCGCAGCGTCTCCGGCTCCAGCCAGGGCGCTGCCGGACCGCCCGCAAAGATGTGGTCGATGAAGTTCTCGCCGCCCCAGCACGGGCTGATATGGCCGCTGGTGGCGAGCACCATCGGCGCCGAGGCCTCGAGGGCGTCGAGGAACACGTCGTGCGCCGGCATGTTGCGGTTGAAGTCGCCCATCAGCACGAACGGGACGTGCTCGGCCTGCCGCGCCTCCAGCCAGGCCTTCAGGATCTCGAGCTGCCGATGCAGCAGCTTGCACTGGTAGGGCTCGGTTTCGCTGAAGCCGGACCGCCAGCATCCGGTCTTCAGATGCACCACGAGGACGCGCAACTGCAGCCCGGCGCGGGTGATGGTGACGTCGAGGCCGCTGCGCAGATGGTGCTCGGCATCCGGGCTGGTGACGTCGAGCGCCAGCAGGTCGGGATGCCGCACCACTTCGAAGCCACGACGCACCGCGATCCCGACCCGCTGCACGACGTGGTCACCGGTCATGAAGATCTGGTAGCGGTCGGCCGGGAAGATGCGGGCGGCGATCTCGGGTCCGTCCACCTCCTCGATGCCGACCGCATCGGCATCGAGATGGGCGGCGTAGGCCGCCAGTGTCGCAATATCCGCGGGGAGCTTCGTCGTTGCGTCGTCCGGCAGCGACGGATCGCCGGTCGGACGCGTGGTCAGCCATTCCAGGTTCCAGGTCGCCAGCTTGATCGCCGCTGGCGTGGCGGTCGGCGCGGCCGCCTGGGCACCCGGGCCGGTGAGCGGCAGCCAGAGCGCAAGGCACAGCGCCAGGAAGCACTTCATTCCCGTGTCGGCTGCAGCCTGGCCCGGGCTTCCTGCAGGCTGATCGCCCTGCGGGTCAGTTCGTCGAGGATGCGCACCGTTCCGGAGGCGATATCATAGAGCCAGCCCTGGATCACCAGGCGGCCCTCGGCCAGCCTCGCTGCGACCGCCGGGTGGGTGCGCAGGTGCGACAACTGCAGCAGCACGTTCTGCTCGGCCATGGTCGCGACCGCGTGCGCGCCATCGTCCTCCGGCGCATCGGAGTGCGACAGCAGCGCCTGGGTCACCGCGCGCGCCGCCTCGGCGTTGCGCAGCCAGGACGCGACGGTCGGCATGCGCTCGAGCCCGTGCCTGTGCGGCTCGATCATCGCCTTCATCGCGCCGCAGTCGGAATGGCCGCAGACGATGATGTGCGAGACGCCCAGCGCCACCACGGCATACTCGATCGCCGCCGAGACGCCGCCCAGCATCTCGCCATAGGCGGGCACGATGTTGCCGATGTTGCGCAGGTTGAACAGGTTGCCGGGCGCGCTCTGGGTGATCATGCCGGGACTGACCCGGCTGTCGGCGCAGGTGATGAACAGCGTGTGCGGTGCCTGGCCCCGCGCCAGCTGCGAGAACATCTCGCGGTTGGACGGGAACACCTCGGCGGAGAAGTGCCGCACCCCGTCGAGGAGCGTGGAAAGCGTCGCGTTCTCGCTGTCCGGCACCGGCTATGTCCTCGGCTGGAGTTGTCTGGACACGGGATCCGGCCCTCGCGATCCGCCGCCGTGTGGAATAGACTGTAGGGGCAACGGCTTCGAGAAGGGAAATCATTGCCTGAGGCCCTTCTCACCGCCTGCGACGTCGAGCCGATCCATAGTCCGGGCCTGATCCAGCCGCATGGCGTCCTGCTCGTGCTGCGGCGTGAAGCGGACGCGCTGCGTGTCATTGCGGCCAGCGAGAATGCCGGCGGCGGGAACGACACGCATCCGGCGGCCTATCTCGACGACGATGCGCGACGACGCCTGGAGCACGCGACGGTGTCCGCCGCCCCAGGCGACATGCCGCTCGGCATCCTGCGCGACGCGCGCGGCACCCCGTGGGACGCGACCCTCAGGGGGATGTCCTGCGGCGACGCGTTGCTGGAGCTCGAGCCCGTCGGTCCGGCGGCCGCCGATCCGCGCCGCCTGCTGGAGCGCCTCAACCAGGGCCTGGCCGACATCCAGCGGCAGACCGGGAGCATCGCGGCCTGTCACGCCGCGGTCGCGGCGGTCAGCGAGGTCAGCGGCTTCGACCGGGTGATGGCCTACCGCCTGCTCGGCGACGGCAGCGGCGACGTGGTGGCCGAGGCGCTCCAGCCGGAGACCGGACCTGCGGATCCGACGCTCCCGGCCGCCTATCTCGGCCTGCGCTTCCCGGCCAGCGACATCCCGGCGCCGGCCCGCAGGCTGTACAACAGCGCCGCGGTCCGGCTGATCCCGGATGCGCGCGCCGAGCCGTCGCAGCTGCTGCGTCTCGATGGCGAGGGTGGCCCGATCGACCTGTCGCCGGCCGTCCTGCGCGGGGTGGCGCCGGTCCATCTGACCTACCTCGCCAACATGGGGGTGCGGGCCTCGATGTCGATCGCGATCCGCGACGGCAAGGGCGGCCTCTGGGGCCTGTTCGCGTGCCATCACCTGCAGGGGCCGCTGCAGGTTGGCCCCGAGCTGCGCCTCGCCGCCGAGATCCTGGCGCAGGCGCTGTCCTGGCGCCTCGCGGAACTCGAGGCGGGCCATGTCGAGCGGCGCACGGCGCTGCTGCGCGCCGCGAGCTTCGTCCTGCTGGCGCGCATCCCGGCGCCTCCCCTCGCAGGGGAGCCGCATGCGCCCGGCCAAGCGCCGGATCCGGACGGCCCGGCCCGATTGCTGGCGGCCTGCGAGGCAGACGGGATCGCGGTCTGTCCGCGCACTCCGGGCCTTGAGTCGCTGCGGCTCGGCTGCGTGCCTCCGGAGGCCGTCCTTGAACGGCTGTGCGCATGGCTGGATGATCAATCCGTCGGTGCCGCGCGGCCGGCGCCGGATTGGCGGCTGCAGACCGATGCGCTCCCTATGCTGCTGCCGCCGGACCTCGCCGCCGGCTTCGGCGCGCAATCAGCCGGCGTCGCTGCTGCCGACGGGTTGGCGTCGTGCGGCCTGCTGGCGATCCGGCTGCCTGGCGCCGGCTGGCTGCTGCTGCTGCGGCAGGAGCTCGCGCGCGTGGTGACCTGGGCCGGCAACCCGGAGAAGCAGGCCGACACCGCCCGGGAGGCTGCGGCCGCGGGCACCACAGACCTGCTGACGCTGTCGCCGCGAGCCTCCTTCGCGGCATGGTCGGAGTCGGTGCGGGGGCGGTCGGCCGCCTGGTCGGCCGCGGACGTGGCGGTGGCGCTGGCGTTGCGCGATGCTCTCGGCGAGGCGCTGCTCGCCCGGGCGGCCGGGATCGCGCGCGGCAACGAGGAACTGCGCCGGCGCAGCGAGGAAACCCGCTTCTTCGCCGATGCCGCGGCGCACGACCTGACCGAGCCGCTCTGGCAGATCCAGGTGCTGACGGAAGTGATCGGCGAGGGCCTCGAGGACCTGCCCGCGGAGCGCCCGGCCGACCCGGAGACGGTGGCGGAGCTGCGCCAGATGACACAGTCGGTGGTGCGGTCGGCGGCGCGGATGCAGGGCATGATCACCGAGCTCTCGCGCCTCGCCTTGGCCGGTCACCGCGTGGATCGAACCCAGCCGGTGCCGCTGCGCGACGTCGCCGCCGAGGCCCTGGAGGATATCCGGCGGGAGCCGCCTGTGTCCTCCGAACCGGCACGGCCGGTGCTTGCCGAGACCCGCATCAGCCTCGACGGACTGGACGGGGTGTCGGTGCGTGCCGATCGCGCGCAGGTCCGGCGGGTGTTCCAGAACCTGTTCTCGAACGCGGTGAAGTATCGCGATCCGGCGCGGCCGCTGCAGGTCGTGGCCCACGCCCGGCCGCCGGAGGGCGGGATCGTTCGGGTGCAGGTCAAGGATAACGGCGTGGGTTTCGATCCGGTTCATGCGACGCACCTGTTCGAGCCGTTCCGGAGGTTTCCCAACCGGTCGGCCCCGGCCAGCCAGGGTCTCGGCCTCGGGCTTGCGATCTGCCAGCGGATCGTCTCGGCGCATGGCGGCACCATCGAGGCTTCGCTGCGGCCGGGTGGCGCCGGCGCCTGCTTCAGCTTCACACTGGCCGAACCCGATCGGGCCAAGCCAGAGGACGCGGCGGACCCGCCGGACGCCGCGTCCGTCGCCGGGGACCACGCCGCATGACCTTGCCTGCCGAACGCCGAGCGCCGGTCGGGGCACGGTCTTGAGCGGATCGATCCCGGAGCCGCCCCGCGCCGCACCGCTGCGCCTGCTGTTGATCGACGACAGCCCGGACGTGTTCATCACGCTGCGTGCGATGCTGTCGCCGTCGCGCCGTCCGGGTCGGCTGCGCGACTACAAGGTCGAGCATGTCATGCGCGTAGCCGAAGGGCTGGCCGCGATGCGCGCGGGGCGGCACGACTGCTACCTGGTCGATCATCACGTCGGCGCCGAGAGCGGCCTCGAACTGGTGCGTTCGGTGCGGGCGGCCGGCATCATGGTGCCGATCGTGATGCTGACCGGCTCGCTGATGATCGACACGCGGGCAGCGGAGGCCGGCGCCAACGACTTCCTGATCAAGGGCGGCTTCGACGTCGCGACCTTCGAGCGCACCATCCGCTATGCGATGGGCAACGCCGACAGCGTGCGCCGGCTGGCCGACCTGAACGCCACCCTCGAGGCGCAGGTCGATGAGCGCACCCGGCAATATCTCGAGACGAATACCCGGCTGATCGAGCAGATCACGGCGCGCGAGCAGGCCGAGAGCGCGTTGCTGCGCCATGAGCGGCTGCAGGCGCTCGGACGGATGACAGGCAGTGTGGCACATGATTTCAACAACATCCTGACTGCGCTGTTCGGCAGCCTGGAGCTGCTGCGCACGCGGCTGCAGGCGCAGTGGGGCGACAGCCCGGAGCCGCGGCTCGCGCGGCCGCTGGAGAATGCCATCGAGGCGTCGCGGCTCGGCGAGCGCATGGTCGACGGCCTGCTCGCCTTTGCGCGTCAGCAGCCGGTGGCGCCGACCGTGCTCGACGTCGACGCGGTGGTCCGCGAGACCGAGCAGCTGCTGCGTCTCACGCTGGGCTCCGGCGTGCGTCTGCGGCTCGAACTAGCCGGCGATCTGGCGCCGGTGCGCGTCGATCGCGACCAGCTCGAGCGGGCGCTGCTCAATCTCGCCTCGAACGCGCGCGACGCGATGGAGGGCCGTCCGGACGCGGAGCTGTCGATCGTGACCACCGCCGCGCGACGGCCGCCCGGGGCCAGCCGCGCGCATCGGGGATGGCTGCGTATCACGGTGGCCGATAACGGCCCCGGCATGAGCCGGGACACGCTGGACCATGCGTTCGAGCCGTTCTTCTCGACCAAGGCGCCAGGCCACGGCACCGGCCTCGGACTGGCCCAGGTCTATGGCTTCGCCCAGCAGAGCGGCGGGGTTGCAAGCATCGACAGCGGCGCCGGCGCCGGCCAGCCGGGTGGTGTCAGCGTTGCCCTGACGCTGCCCGTGCTACCGCCGGCCGGCTGACGATGGCGCCGGAGCGCGCCGGCGACCAGACATCGCTGCACGCCGAGCTGATCGCCGTGCTGGTGGCGGTGCACGAGGGTACGCCGCGGGTGCTGACCCTCGATGCAGGCGCGGCGCTGCCGTCGGGTCCGCTGGAGGCGGCGCATCGGTCGTTGCAGTCCGGGCTGCGCGAGTGGGTGGAGCACCAGACGCATCATCCGCTCGGCTATGTCGAGCAGCTCTACACCTTCGGCGACCGCGACCGCGCGGAGGGATCAATGCGGGCGATCTCGATCAGCTACCTGGCGCTGACGCGGATCGACATCGACCCTGCGAAGGGGGGAGATGCCGGCTGGCGTGGCTGGTACGCCTATTTCCCGTGGGAGGACCAGCGCAACGAGGCCGGTGTGCAGGCTGCCCGCACCCTCGGTGCCCGCGTGCTGGAGTGGGCGGCCGCCGCTGCGCCGGAGTTGCGCGAGGTCCGCCGGCAGCGCGGCGCCATCGGCTTCGGGCTGCAGGGCAGCCCCTGGGACGAGGAGCTCGTGCTGCAGCGCTACGAGCTGCTGTACGAGGCGGGGCTGGTCGAGGAGGCGGGTTGGCATGATCCGGCATCGTCCGGCCGCCCGATGCTGCGCGACCATCGCCGCATCCTGGCGACCGGCATCGCGCGCCTGCGGGCGCGCATCAAGTACCGGCCCGTCGTGTTCGAGCTGATGCCGCCGACCTTCACCCTGCTGCAGTTGCAGCTTGCCTTCGAGGCGCTGGCCGGCCGGCGGCTGCACAAGCAGAACTTCCGGCGTCTGATCGAGCAGCAGAACCTGGTCGAGGAAACCGGGGCACTCGGGGATCGCGCGGTCGGACGGCCGGCGAAACTGTTCCGGTTCCGACGCGAGGTGCTGCAGGCCCGGCACGTGGCGGGCAGCAAGCTGCCGGTGACGCGGCCGAGCTGACGTGTACCCGAGCGTGAGCCGCCTGACCCGGAAATATCGAAAGCCCCATTGCTTGCGGTGCCGCCATCCGCCGCGGCTCTGGCTTGAAAGTCTCGGTCCCGACGATACTGGCCGGTGCTGCGTGAACTACCAGAACGAAGGTTCCCGGCTCCACGCTGCGCCGATGGTCGAGAAAGTCCAGGCATGAGGAAGACCGCGTTGCAGGAGTTGCTGGTGGCGGCCGCTGGTCATGGCGCTGGGCGGGGGCGCGCGCCGCGTGATGCTGAAGCAGGGTTGATGTCCGGATCGTCGCGCGTGCTACACGCCGGCGCGGCGGCGCTGGCCTGGAACGTCTGCCGCTCGCTCAGTGCCGGGCGCTCAGGCCGTGCCGGCAATCTGCCTGATCTTGCGGGCGATGTTCTCCGGCGAGAGCACGTAGTCGATGCAGCCGCTCTCGATGGCACTTCTCGGCATGTCGGGCTGCTTCGCCGTCTCGAGGAGCTGCGCGATCGTGGTGCCCCCGGCCTCCTTGATGCCCGCAAGGGCCGCGGCGCCGTCACCGTCGTAGCCGGACACGATCACCGCGATGATCTTGCCGTTCCAGTGCTGCGAGAGCGAGCGCAGGAACACGGTGATGACGTCCGGCCAGCCGCGCGGCTTGGACAGCGCCCGCAACCGGAACTCACCCTCGAGCACGTGCAGGTCCCGGTTCTCCGGAATGATGAAGACGCGGTTGGGCTCGATCAGCAGCCGCTCGGTGATCAGCTCCACCGGCATCGTCGTCGAGGCGGGCAGGATCTCGTGCAGCCTGGTCGCGAATTGCCGCAGGTGGTTGACGATGACGATGGCGGCATCCAGGTCGACCGGAAGGTTGCTCAGCAGGCGGGTATAGGCGTCCAGCCCGCCGGCCGAGCCACCGACGCAGACGATCGGGAAATCCCGGCGTGTTTCGGTCATCGCCTCAATGCGCCTTGCGCAGGACGGCGATGAAGTAGCCGTTGTGCCAGTCGCTGGCCTGCTGCGCGACGGCTGCATGCGTGCCGTCCTGCGTGGTCCTGATCTCGATGGCGTACAGCACGGCCAGTCCGGCCGCGCGCAGCGCCTGCAAGGTGCCGTAGCGCACGGCTTCCCAGTTCCAGTCATCGACGATGAAGAAGAACTCGTGGTCGAGCGCCACCAGCGGCATCGAGACGCCATCGAAATGGTCCTGCGGGCTGTGCGGCCCGTCGAACAGGTAGATGTTGAACTGCCCGATGCCAGCATAGTCCACCGCGCGGAAATCCCCCTCGATGACGCTGAACCTGACATGCCCGGTGAGGCAGGCGGCGGTGTTGGCGAGGAAGGCCTCCTTCGGACCCCCGAACTGCGACCAGTTGTCGATGCATAGGACGCGGGCGGTGTTGCCGTCCATCGCCGAGCAGGCGGTGGAGCCCATCCAGGAGCCGATTTCGAGATAGCGTGCGTCCGGCACGGAAGCGACCAGGTTGTTGATCAGGGTGCGATACGAGCGACCCGACATGCCGGTCATCGCGAGCGTCGCCGCCGACAGCTTGCCGTCCAGCGCCAGCGCACGGTCGAACGCGTTGTCCAGCAACTGGGTATAGAGGGTCCTGTCCCGCGTCCCGGTCCGGATCATGGACAGCCTGTCGGCCACGGTAGTTTCCTCCGCCGCGCGCGCCGCGGGTGCTAGCCATAGCCCAGCCGGAAGATGCTCGCACGACGTTAATCCCCCGTCATAGCCGGCGGCCTTGAGGGCCGGCCACCGACCGCACCCTTGAAATGCGGCTTGACGTGCTTATGCTCAAGCGTAGCATAACGACCAGCGCCATCTCGGCGTCTTTTTATGGCCCACGTTATGCTCAGAATGAGCATTAAGGATCCGTGATGCTGCAGGAACCCATCGCTCGCACCGACGCCCTCTACGAGCGCGTCCGTCGCGTGGTGCCCCAGGCCGAATGGCGCCTGTTCGAGGACGATGTCGAGGCAATCCTGCGGCTCAAGCGGGAACGCAACGCGGTCATCCTCGCGCACAACTACCAGACCCCGGAGATCTTCCACTGTGTCTCCGACATCGTCGGCGACAGCCTGGCCCTGGCGCGCGAGGCGCAGACGGTCGACGCCGACGTCATCGTCATGGCCGGCGTGCACTTCATGGCCGAGACCGCCAAGCTGCTGAACCCGACCAAGCGGGTGCTGATCCCGGACCTGCGCGCCGGCTGCTCGCTGGCCGAGAGCATCACCGCGGCCGACGTGCGGCTGCTGCGCGAGCGCTACCCGGGCGTGCCGGTGGTGACCTACGTCAACACCTCCGCCGCGGTGAAGGCCGAGAGCGACCTGTGCTGCACCTCGGGCAACGCCAAGCGCATCGTCGAGAGCCTGGGCGTCGACCGCGTCATCATGATCCCGGACGAGTATCTCGCGCAGAACATCGCCAACGAGACCGGCATCACCATGATCACCTGGGCCGGCCACTGCGAGGTGCATGAGCGCTTCACGCCCGCCGAGATCCGCCGCCTGCGCGCGGACAATCCCGGTATCGTGGTGCTGGCGCATCCGGAATGCCCGCCCGATGTGGTGGCCGAGGCCGACTATTCCGGCTCCACCGCCGGCATGTCGGATTATGTCGCCAGCGGCCGCGCCGCGCGCGTGGTGCTGATCACCGAGTGCTCGATGAGCGACAACCTCGCCGTGCAGCATCCGAACGTCGAGTTCGTGCGCCCGTGCAACCTCTGCCCGCACATGAAGCGCATCACGCTGGGCACCATACGCCACAGCCTGGAGACGATGACGCACGAGGTCAGCATCGAGCCGCACCTGGCCGTGCGGGCGCGGCAGGCGGTCGAGAGGATGCTGGCGCTATGACCAGGCTTGCGAATTTCCCGGCACGGGTTCCGGCGCTCCCCTCCGACCACCCGGTGATCGCCGGCGCCGGCCTGGCCGGCATGATGGCGGCGCTGAGCCTAGCACCCCGCCCCTGCCTGCTGCTGAGTGCGTCGCCGCTGACCCGCGAGGCGTCCAGCGCCTGGGCTCAGGGCGGCATCGCGGCGGCGGTCGGACCCGATGACGACGTGGCGCTGCAGGTTGCCGACACGCTCGCTGCCGGCGACGGGCTGTGCGACGAGACCGCCGTGCGGGCTATCGTCGGCGGCGGGCCGCGCGCCATCGAGCGGCTGACCGGCTTCGGCGTGCGCTTCGATCGCGATGAAGATGGCCGGCCGGTGCTGGGCCTGGAGGCGGCGCATGCGCGGCGACGCATCGTGCATGCACGCGGTGACGGCACCGGCGCCGAGATCGTCCGCGCGCTGGCCGACGCGGTTCGCGCCACCGCCAGCATTACCGTTGTGGAAGGGGCGGTGCTGACCCGCCTGCTGGTCGAGGACGGCGCCGTCGCCGGGGCCGAGATCCGCGTGCAGGGCCGCCTGCAGACCGTGCGCACCGCCCAGGTGGTGATCGCCACCGGCGGCGTCGGCGGCCTGTTCCTCGACACCACCAATCCGCTCGGCTCGACCGGCTCCGGCCTTGCGGTCGCGGCGCGTGCCGGCGCCGCGCTGGGCGACCTCGAGTTCGTGCAGTTCCACCCGACCGCGCTCGCGGTACAGGACGGTCCCGCAGGGTCCGCTCCGATGAGCCTGGTCAGCGAGGCGGTGCGCGGCGAGGGCGCGACACTGATCGACGAGACCGGCGCGCGCTTCATGCAGAGCGAGCTGGCGCCGCGCGACGTGGTCTCGCGTGCGGTCTGGCATCATCTGGCAGCCGGGCACCGGGTGTTCCTGGATGCGCGTACCGCGCTCGGCGCGCGCTTCGCGGCCCGCTTCCCCGGCATCACCGCCGCCTGCCTTGCCCACGGGATCGACCCGGCGACCATGCCGATCCCGATCAGGCCGGCTGCGCACTACCATATGGGCGGCATCGCGGTGGACGCAGAGGGACGCAGTTCGCTGCCGGGTCTCTGGGCCTGCGGCGAGGCGGCCTGCACCGGCCTGCATGGCGCCAACCGCCTGGCCAGCAACTCGCTGCTGGAGGCCGCGGTCTGCGGCGAGCAGGTGGCCACCAGCCTGCAGCTTCGTCCGGCCGGGTCCGCGCCACGCACGACCGCGTCGCAAGGCCGTGGCCATGTGGATGTAAGCGTCGACACGATGCTCCAGCCGGTGCGGCAGATCCTGTCGCGCGACGTCGGCGTGCTGCGCGATGCGGCGGGGCTGGAGCGGGCAGTCGCGGCTCTCGCACCGATGGCGCCCACAAGCGACGCGGCGCTGCTCGGCCTGATGGTCGCGCAATCGGCCTGCGTCCGGCAGGAGAGCCGGGGCGGGCACTTCCGCACCGATCATCCGGCGCGGCAGGAGCCTGCCGTGCGGCGGGTCCTGACGGCGGCACAGGCGCTCGCCGCCATGCCGCAGCGGCAGCGTCGCGCGTCATGACGCCGCTGCCCGACCTCATGCTGGAGCCGCTCGTGCGTGCGGCCCTGCTGGAGGATCTCGGCCGCGCCGGCGACATCACCACCGATGCGGTGGTGCCGGCGGCCTTGGTCTCGCGCACCGTGCTGCGGGCGCGCGATCCGGGCGTGCTGGCGGGCATCGACCTCGCCCGGCTCGCCTTTACCCTGGTCGAGCCGCGCCTGCGTTTCACCACGCTGATCGCGGATGGCAGCCGGCTCGAGCCGGGCGATGTGATCGCGCGCATCGAGGGGCCGGCGCGCGGCATCCTGATGGGCGAGCGCGTCGCGCTGAACTATCTGTGCCACCTGAGCGGCATCGCCAGCGCCACCGCGCGGCTGGTGGAAGCGGTGCGCCACACCCGCGCGCGTATCAGCTGCACCCGCAAGACCACCCCTGGCCTGCGCGCCGTGCAGAAATACGCCGTGCGCGCCGGCGGCGGCGCGAACCACCGCTTCGGCCTCGACGACGCCGTGCTGATCAAGGACAACCACATCGCCATGGCCGGCGGCGTGATGGTGGCGATCCTGCGCGCGCGCGAGGCGATCGGCCACCTGGTCAAGATCGAGGTCGAGGTCGACACGCTTGAGCAGCTGCGCGAGGCGCTGTCGGTCGGCGCCGACGCCTATCTGCTCGACAACATGACGCCGCCGATGCTGCGGGAAGCCGTGGCGATGATCGACGGGCAGGGCATCGCCGAGGCGTCGGGCCGCATCACCCCACAGAGTGCCGCGGCCATCGGCGAGACCGGCGTGGACCTGATCTCGGCCGGCTGGCTGACGCACAGCGTCACCGTGCTGGATATCGGGCTCGACTACGAGGCCGTGCAGGACTGAGCCCGGAGCATGATGATGACATCATGCTCTGCCTGTTGGCGCGGATGGAGCCGCCGCCTTCACCTGATCTAAATAACTCCGCGGCAAGATCCGGTCGGCATCGGCAGGACTGGCTCCCGGACATGGCACGCACGCTCGGCTTCTCGATCGGCAGCAGGATCTTCACCGCATTCGCCGTGATGCTCGTGTTGCTCATGCTGGTCGGTGGCAATGCCACCATGAAGCTGCGGGCGCTGCATGTTGCGCAGTCGGACATGGTGAACACACATGTGCTCGCCATCGATGACCTGCAGGCCATGCAGATGAAGCTGGTGGCGCAGCACGAGATCCTGGCCGGCCTGACCTCCACCTACGGTCGCGAGAAGCTCGCAGATGCCGATGCACGACTGCGCACGCTCGATGCCGGGCTCGACGCCATCGCGGCTCCGTATCTGCAGGCCGGGCGCGGCGAGCGGGAGCGCGGGCTGCGCGATGCCTTCCGGACGGCCCGGCTCCGCTACCAGGCCGATGTCCACAGCCTGCTCGGCCTCATGCACGCCGACAACGTGCCCGACGCGATCGACGTGTTCCAGGGACCGATGCCGGACTCCTATCGCGGCGTGCTCGCCGCCCTGGATGCCGACGCCCGGCTGAACTCGAGTGCCACACGCGACGATCTGCTGCATGGCGCCAAGGTGTATGCGGCGGGCATGCGGCTGACCATGCTGCTGCTGCTCGCCGCGTTGGCGTCGGCGCTCGCCGCCGGCCTCGTGCTCACGCGCACGATTGCCGTCCCGATCCGCGCGATGACGGCCGCGATGCGGCGGCTGGCGGCCTACGAGCTCGACATCGCGATCCCGGCTCTGTCGCGTCGGGACGAGCTCGGCGGCATGGCAGCAAGCATGCAGGTCTTCAAGGATGCACTGGTGCAGGCCGACCGGCAGGCCCGGGTGCTGGCGATCGAGGAGCAGGGCAAGCTGCTCCGCCACGGCCGCATCGAGACGCTGGTGCGCGAGTTCGAGCAGCGTGTGGCCGAACTTGCCGACGGGCTGGGAACCGCCGCGGTCTCGATGGAGGCCACGGCCTCCGGGATGTCCGGTAGCGCCGCCGCCACCATGCGGCGAGCCGGCGCGGTTGCCGCCGCGGCCACGCAGTCGAGCGCCGGCGTGCAGCAGGTTGCCGCCGCGGCCGAGGAACTGGCGGCCTCGATCGGCGAGATCAACCGCCGGGTCGAGGCGGTCGCAACGCTCAGCGGACGCGCGGTGGGTGGCGTCCGCGAGACCAGGGAAACGGTGGCGGCTCTAGCCGAAAAGGCTGGCAGCATCGGCAAGGTAGTCGAGCTCATCAACGACATCGCCAGCCGGACCAACCTGCTTGCGTTGAACGCGACCATCGAGGCCGCGCGCGCCGGCGAAGCGGGACGCGGCTTCGCCGTGGTCGCCTCGGAAGTGAAAAGCCTAGCCCAGCAGACGGCGCGCGCCACCGAGGAGATCGGACCGCAGATCATCCAGGTCCAGGATGCGACCAGGCTGTCCGTGCTCGCGATCGGCAAGGTGGCCGCCATGGTCGAGGAGATCGGCGGCATCACCGGCGCGATCGCAGCCGCGGTTCAGGAGCAGGGCAGCGCCACCGCGGAAATCGCCCGCAACGTGCAGCTGACCGCCCGGAACACCCACGACGTGACGCTGAACATCACCGCCGTCGGCGAGGCCGCGGCGCAGACCGGTGCGGCCGCGGAACGTGTTCTCGGCGCCGCGGCCGGACTGTCGAACCAGGCGGGATCCCTGGGGGGCGAGGTTGCGCGCTTTGTCGCCGGCGTGCGCGCGGCCTGAGCCATCGCTGCCGCGACTGGCAGGATCGGATCGCTGACCGACAGGCTGCAGGGTTCGGCCCTGGTTACAGAGTGCTGGATACATCCCACCATGATGCGGAGCGGGTGCGGCGGCTTCCATTCCACCTGGGCACGAGCCCTGCCACTGCGCAGGCGAGTGTTATCAGGACCGGTATCAGCTTCACCTGCTCGCCGGACTGGCTCAGCCTGGTCCGGTAGCGGATCCTTTCGCGGAGCCATCAGATTCCGACTGCGTCGATCTGGCGCATCAGCCGGATCGCGTTGTTGATGATCGCCATGTGGGTGAAGGCTTGCGGGAAGTTGCCGCGCTGCTCACCGGAGCCAGCGTCGATCTCTTCGGCGAACAGGCCGAGATCGTTGCCACGGCCGATCAGGCGTTCGAACAGGTCGGTCGCCTCGCGGGTGCGTCCCATCAGGGCCAGCACGCCGACGCGCCAGAAAGAGCAGGCGGAGAACGTCGCCTCGACGCCTTTCAGCCCGTCATCGAAACGATACCGGTACAGCAGGTCGCCGTCGCCGAGTTCTTCCTCGATGCGTTCGAGGGTTGCGGCAATGCGCGGATCATGCGGGTCGAAAGCCTCGTACAGCACCAGCCTGAGCAGCGAGGCGTCCAGCACGTCCGAGCCGTACCACATGGTGTAGGCGCCGCGCGCCGCGTTCCAGCCCTGGTCGAGGTATTCAAGCAGGATCTCGTCGGAGACCGACTGCCACTGCGCGAGTGTCGCTGCGTCCGGATGGCCGATCCGCCTGCCGATCGCGATCGCGCATTCGAGCGCCACGCGGTGCATGCCCTTGCTGTGCAGGATCTGGCGTTGCTCGCCGGGCAGTTCCCAGATGCCGTGGTCCGGCTCGTGGCGCAGCCGGATCACCTGTTCGGCCATGTTGGAGATCGCTTCGGGCAGGTGGTCGTTGGTCTTCTGCGGCGGGTTGAAGTCGACCGCATCCAGGAAGCCATGCAGCGACATCAGGAACTCGCCGAAGATGTCGAGCTGCGTCTGCTCCGCGGCTCCGTTGCCGATGCTGACCGGACCGACACCGCGCCAGCCTTCGAGGTGGTCAAGGGTTTCCTGCGGCGTCACCGGGCCGTCGATCCCGTACATCAGCTTGAGGTCGCGTCCGTGCGTGGGGTCCGCGTGGCGCAGGAAGCGCAGGTATTCGGCGGCCTCTCGCGTGTAGCCGAGCCGCACGAACGAGTTGACCGTGAACGAGGCGTCGCGCAGCCAGGTGTAGCGGTAGTCGAAGTTGCGGTTGCCCGGGACCGCTTCCGGCAGCCCGAGCGTCGGCGCCGCCACGATCGCGCCAGTTGGAGAATAGGTCAGCAGCTTGAGGCACAGCACCGAGCGCAGCACGATGGCGCGATAGGGGCCGTTGTAGGTGCAGGCCTCGCTCCAATTCTGCCAGTAGGCGCGCGTGCGTTCGAGGCGGTCGAGCGCGTCATCGACGCCGTCGAGCGCAGGAGTGTCCGCATCCTCGCCGTGGGTCAGCACCAGGCAGGCCTGCTCGCCTTGCCGCAGCGACCAGTCGCTTGCACAGCGATCGTCCAGCACCCGCGCGGCGTGGCTCGACGTCGCGCGCAGGGTCTCGCCGGACGACCGGAACAGCGTGCTGTTCGGGCCATCCGCCCGCACGGTGCAGGGTCGGCGGGCATAGTCGAAGGTCGGGCGTACGCCGAAGCGGCCGGTGACGTGGCCCTGCTCGCACAGCACCAGCCGGATCAGCCGGCTTTCGGTTTCGCCGTCCGGGCCCTCTTCGCCCAGCGTCTCCGGCGGATGCACCGGCATCAGGTCGGTCAGCACGGCAACTCCGGTGCGGGTGATGTAGCGCGTCTCCAGGATGTTGGTATTCGGGATGTAGCGTCGCGAGACCGAGACCAGCTCGTCGAGTTCGACCCGGCACCAGCCACCGCGCCCGGCGTCGAGCAATCGCAGGAACAGGGCTGGGCTGTCATGGCGCGGCCAGCACAGCCAGTCGATCGAGCCGTGGCGGTCGATAAGGGCGGTGCTGTGCGTGTCGCCGATCAGTCCGTAATCGCTGATCGCGTTGTAGGCAGGTCTGTCCGGCAGGCTACCGGCCCGCGCCTGTTGTTCCGGCTTGTGCATGGTTGCAGCAACCGGTGAGGCGGCCTGCGGTTGCCGTTACCGCAAGTTGCGGGCGGATCAGCGCTGCACGCCTACCGAGACAGGACCCTGGTCGCCCTGCAGGGCCGGATTGACCGGTGGCACAGGGTTCGCGTCCATGTAGGCATGGCCGAAACGGCCGATCGGCGCGCCGGTGGCGGGATCGCGCATCACGTCGGCCGGATCGTGGATCGCCTGGTTCGGCATCGGCGCGGACTCGTAGCGCCGGGCGCCATGCACCACCAGGTTCTCGGCCGGAGGCGGCGCGGCGGCTGCCGTTGCCGGGGACTTGGGATGCCGTGCCGGGTGCGGCTTCGGCTTGGAGGACTGTGCATGACCGCCGCCTCCCGAGGCGAGAGCCACGATTGCGACAAGGCACGCGGTTGCGCGCCCGCGCTGCAGGCACGTAGCGAGGCTCACGAGGCGGCACGCGTCGCGGCCAGGGTCGCCCGGACGGCGGCAAAGGCGTCCTCCGCCCGTGTAGGATCGGGGCCCCCGGCCTGCGCCATGTCCGGCCTGCCGCCACCGCCCTTGCCGCCGAGCGCCGTCGCCGCGGCCCGCACCAGGGTGACCGCATCCACCCGGCCGGCGAGGTCGGGGGAGGCGGCGACGACGATGCTGGCGCGGCCATCCGCCCCGGACAGCAGCGCCACCACGCCGGAGCCGATCTGGCGGACGATCTCCTCTGCCAGCCCCTTGAGGTCGCGCGCCGGCACCTCGCCGAGATTGCGGGCGGCAAAGGCGATGCCGTCGATGGTCTCGGTGACGGTCGCGGCCCCGCCGCCTGGGCCGCCAACTGTCCCGAGCGCCACCTTGCGCTGCAGCTCGGCAAGCTGGCGCTCGGCACCGCGGCGCTCCTCGATCAGGGTGGCGATCCGGTCGGGCAGCTCGGCCGGCGTGACGCGCAGCAGGGACGCGGCCTGTTGCAGCCGCTGCTCGGCCAGCAGCATGGATCGCTCGGCGGCAAGCCCGGCCACCGCCTCGATACGCCTGACGCCGGCCGAGACGCCGGTCTCGGCGGTGATCCGGAACAGTCCGATATCGCCTGTGCGCGCGACATGGGTGCCGCCGCAGAGCTCGAGCGACCAGGCCGTCCTGGCCTCGCCGGATTCGGGGTTGCCCATCGAGACGACGCGCACCTCGTCCCCGTACTTCTCGCCGAAGAGTGCCATCGCGCCGTCCGCCACCGCCTGGTCGGGCGTCATCAGGCGGGTGCGGACCGCGCTGTTCTCGCGTATGCGCCGGTTGACCTCGGCCTCGACCAGGGCGAGCTCGGCGGCCTCGATCGGGCGCGGCTGGCTGACATCGAAGCGCAGGCGGTCCGGCGCGTTCAGGCTACCCTTCTGCGCGACATGGGTGCCGAGCTGGCGGCGCAGCGCCTCGTGCAGCAGGTGGGTCGCGGAATGATGCGCACGGATCGCGCCGCGCCGGACGTGGTCGACGGTCGCGGTGACGGCGAGGCCGGTGCGTGCCTCGCCGGAGACGATGCGTCCATACTGCACCACGAGGTCGCCGAGCTTCTTCTGGGTGTCGGCGATCTCGATCACCAGCGGCTCTCTGTCCGGACCGCTCCCGGGGGCGGTGATGCGACCGGCATCGCCGACCTGGCCGCCGCTCTCGGCATAGAACGGCGTCTGGTTGAGCAGGATCGCGATTGTCTCGCCGGCGCCGGCAGTGCCGCGTTCGGTGCCGTCCACCACCATGCCGGTGATCTCGGCATCCGCCTGCTCGGTGTCGTAGCCGAGGAACTCGCTGGTGCCGAGGCGCTCGCGCAGTTCGAACCAGACCTGCTCGGTGGCGGCTTCGCCGGAGCCCGACCAGGCGGCACGGGCGCGCTTGCGCTGCGCCGACATCGCGGTCTCGAAGCCTTCGAGGTCGATGCTCCGCCCGCGCTCGCGCAGCGCGTCCTGGGTGAGGTCGAGCGGGAAGCCGAAGGTGTCGTACAGCTTGAACGCGACATCGCCGGGCAGCGGCGCCGTCTCCGGCAAGCGAGCGGTCTCGTCGTTGAGGAGTGCCAGGCCGCGCTCGAGCATCGCCTTGAAGCGATCCTCCTCGAGCCGCATGGTCTCCCGGATCAGCGCCTCCGCCCGGCCGAGTTCCGGATAGGCGGCGCCCATCTGCCGCACCAGCGCCGGCACCAGCTTCTCGAACACCGGGCCGGTGGTGCCCATCATGTGCAGGTGTCGCATGGCGCGCCGCATGATCCGGCGCAGCACGTAGCCGCGCCCGTCCTTGGCCGGCAGCACGCCGTCGGCGATCAGGAACGACGACGAGCGCAGATGGTCGGCGACGACGCGGTGGCTGGTGCGGAACGGCCCGTCCGGCGCCTGCCCGGTCGCCTCGGCGGATGCCAGGATGAGTGCCCGCAGGGTGTCGGTGTCGTAGTTGTCGCGATGGCCCTGCAGGATCGCGGCGACGCGCTCCAGCCCCATGCCGGTATCGATCGAGGGGCGGGGCAGCGGCGTGCGCGTGCCCGGCGGATCCTCGAAATACTGCATGAAGACCAGGTTCCATATCTCGACGAAGCGGTCCCCGTCCTCGTCGGGAGAACCCGGCGGTCCGCCCGGCACATCCTCGCCATGGTCGTAGAAGATCTCGGAGCAGGGACCGCACGGGCCGGTATCGCCCATGCGCCAGAAATTATCGGCGGTCGGGATGCGTATGATGCGGCTGTCCGGCAGGCCGGCGATCCGGTGCCAAAGCGACGCGGCCTCGTCGTCCTCGGCATAGACGGTGACGAGCAGGCGGTTCGGGTGCAGGCCGAACCCGCGCGTCACCAGCGTCCAGGCCAGCTCGATGGCGAGCGGCTTGAAATAGTCGCCGAACGAGAAGTTGCCGAGCATCTCGAAGAAGGTGTGGTGCCGGGCGGTGTAGCCGACGTTGTCCAGGTCGTTGTGCTTGCCGCCGGCGCGCACCACCTTCTGCGCCGTGGCGGCCCGGGTGTAAGGCCGAGTCTCCTGGCCGGTGAACACGTTCTTGAACTGCACCATGCCGGCGTTGGTGAACAGCAGCGTGGGATCGTTGCGCGGCACCAGCGGCGAGGACGGCACGACCGTGTGGCCGTGGCCGGCGAAATAGTCGAGGAAGGCGGCACGGATGTCGTTGCTGCTTTGCATGGTCTTGATCTAGCGCAGGCACCCTTGTCAGGGGAAGGCTGGGGCCGGTTCCAGGCGAACGGGGAGGACCGGATGCTACGGGTCTACCTGGCCGGACCGGACGTGTTCGTGGCGCAACCAGAGCGTCGCGGGGCGCTGCTCAAGCGGATCTGCGTCGAGGCAGGGCTGCAGCCGGTCTTCCCGCTCGACCCGGCCCCGGACCCTGACCGGCCTGTGGGCTCGCTCGCCGCGAGGATCGCGCTCGGCAACGAGGCTCACATACGCGGCTGCGACGCGGTGATCGCCAATCTCACGCCGTTCCGCGGCCCCGGCGCCGACGCAGGCACCGTCTACGAGGTCGGCTTCGCCCGGGCGCTCGGCCTGATCGTGTTCGGGTGGAGCGAGAGCCTCGAGCCCTACGCGGAGCGCTGCCGCGCCGCCGACCCCGGAGCCGCATGGGATGAAGGCGGCCGGCTGCGGGATTGCGAAGGGCTGGAGATCGAGGAGTTCGGCCTTGCCGACAACCTGATGATCGCCTGCGGCATAGAGTCCTCCGGTGGCAAGATCTTCACCGGCGAAGGGCTCGAAGGCTTCAAACGATGCGTAGAAGCGCTTTCAGATTGTCCCAGAAGGGTGCTGGAAAACGCCTGATGCTGGATGAGAGCGGCCCGCAGGGCCGCGCCCGGCGGGTCTTTTCGAGCACAGGAGCGGAGCAGCCTTTTCGGCTGTGAGCACCGGGGCGGAGAAAAGGCGTGTCGGATCGCCAGCAGCAGGCGCGTGCGGGCGTCCTTTCAGCGGAAGACCAAGCGGCGGGACAGGGTAAAATTCGAGAACATGCCCGCGAGCGTGCCGGCCACCAGGGCCAGCACGACGTGCTGGTCGATGAACGGCACGGTGTAGGTCAGGGTGAGCGCGGTGCCGCGGTTGAGCAGGAAGCCCAGCGAGTTCGCGGCCAGGAAGATGCCCCACTGGCGCAGCAGGTTTCCGGCGCCCCCGACGCCGCGGAAGGTCCAGAGCCGGTTGATCAGCCAGTTCATCGAGGCCGCGACGAAATAGGCCAGGATCATGGCGCCGACCTGCCCGATCACATGCCGCATGGCATAGACGGTGCTGGCGTCGCACAGGAAGCCGATCACGCCGACAACGCCGAACCGCATGAACTGCAGCAGCAGGAGGCGCCGTGCCTCGGTCAGCGCGAACGGACCCGAGCGTGGCAGGCAGTCGAGCAGCCTGGTGACCAAGAGGCCGAACAGGGTCAGGACCCCGGCACTACCGCTGGCGCGCGACAAGACTTCGGCCTCGACATCTTGCTCGATCATGTGGCTGTCCGGCTCCAGGGCGGAGGAGGGCGTCGCGTCATTGTATGACACGAAACCCGTTAAGTTCCAGTAACGAAAAGGGGCACCTTTCGGTGCCCCTTCCGTCGCCGGTTCTGTTCGAACGAGATCAGTGCAGGATGATCTCGACGCGGCGGTTCTGCGGCTCGCGGGTGTCCGGGCCGGTCGGCACCAGCGGGTGGGTTTCACCAAAGCCGTGGATGTCGATCGCGGTCGCCGGCACGCCATCGCGCACCAGTTCGGCCTTGACGCTGTCGGCACGACGGATCGAGAGACCCTCGTTGTAGCGGGCGCCGCGGGCGCCGCCATGGATCGACGAGTTGTCGGTGTAGCCGTTGACCTCGATGCGGGTCGTCTGCACGCGGGTCGAGGCCTGCGCCGCCTCGGCGATGATCTCGCGGGCGCGGCCGGTGAGTGCCGACTTGTCCCAGTCGAAGAACACCAGGTAGGTGCGGGCCGGCGCCGGAGCCGGGGGTGCGACCACCGGAGCGGGCGGCGGCGGCGGCGGGGCGGTGTCGAAGGCGTAGCGCAGGCCAACCAGGATCTCATGGTTGAAGCTGTCGTTGAAGTCGACATTGCCCTTGTGCAGGCCGGTCGGGGTGTAGGATTCCGAGGTGAACGCGCTGCCGGTGTTCTGCGGCAGGGTGCCGACGAAGCGATACTCGCCAGTCAGTGCCAGGCCCGGGACCTGGACGATGTTGTAGGCCACACCGACGATGCCCTGGTAGGCGAAGCTGCCCTCGGTGCCACCGACGCGATCGACGTCGCCGCTGTTGTAGGTGGTGGTGAGGGGTGACAGGTGGTTCCACAGATAGCCGGCGCCGACACCGACATAGGGGGTCACGGGGAGCGCAACGCCGAACTGGCCGAGGTCAATGTCGTAGAGGACGTTGACGAGGGCGCCATACTTCTCGTCATGGCCGCTGGTGTCACCGGCCACCGGCGTATTACTGCGGTGGTTGATGGTGTTGTACAGATAGGCGCCCTGGAGTTCCAGGCGCAGGCCGTTGCCGAGACCGAAACCGACCGCGCCCACACCCGTGAAGCCGTCGCCGGAGCGGAAGCCCGACTTGCCCACGTCGGTAGACTCGATGCCGCCGGCGTCTGTGGTAGGGGAGAAATGTCCGCTCCTGGTCTGCTGCAGGTTGTAGCCCGCGCCGAGGCTGATGTAGGGCCCGGCGACGGGCTGCGCCATCGCAACGGCCGGAGCAGCCGCCAGGAGTGTAGTTGCAAGTAACGCCGTGCGCAGACGCATTGTTCCGTCCTCTTAATCACCCGTGCGGCAGCCACCAACCATCGGCGGCGCAGCCCCGTTGGGTTGCCTAAGCCCGATATAGAACCTCTGGTTGCTGCTGCGGAGGCCGTCTCAACGTTAGAGGACCATTACCGTGATGACCGTGGCGTCAAAGGCACAGTGCCTTACGCTGCCGTCACGACATTGCAGAGTTGGCTTTAAAAGTCTGAAACTCAGTCAACTAGTCCTCCAGATTTCGTGAGCGGAAATCCGTTTTCGCAATGATCACTGTTGCAGGCATGTGACATACGGTGATGAAGCCGCAGCTGCGTCCTATCCGATGCAACCCTCCGACAGCAGCAGGTCTTTGATCTCCCAGGCTGCGACGTCACGCGACGAGAACGCGGCACCGGCTCCGCGCAACAGCACGAAGCCGATGCGGCCGTCGCGGAGTTTCTTGTCGCGCCGCATGTGGGAGACAAGCCGGTCCGCCTCGAGGGCAATACCGAGCGCTTCCACCAGCGAGGCGATGCGGCCGTGCATGCCGAGCGACTCCAGGTGCAGCACGACCTGGTCGGCCAGCGCCGGGTCGCAGTGACCCAGCCGGGCCGACAGGCGGATCGCCAGCCCGAGCCCGACGGCGACCGCCTCGCCATGCAGCAGCCGCCCGTCATAATGCAGCTCGGCCTCCAGCGCGTGCGCGAAGGTATGGCCGAGATTGAGCAGCGCGCGGCCGCCGCTGGCGCGCTCCTCGCGCTCGTCGTCCGCCACCACGGTGGCCTTGAACAGGCACGCGCGCCGGATCGCCTCGGCCTGCACCGCAGAATCGCTCCCGCTCACGATCGCGCTGCCGTTTTGCAGGCACCACCGGAACAGCGCCGCATCGCCGATCAGCCCGGCCTTGACGATCTCCGCGTAGCCCGCGCGCCGCTCGCGCGGCGGCAGCGTGTCGAGCGCGGCGGTATCGACCAGCACGGCAAGCGGCTGGTGGAACGCGCCCAGCAGGTTCTTGCCGAAGCTGGTGTTGATGCCGGTCTTGCCGCCGACCGAGCTGTCGACCTGCGACAGCAGCGTGGTGGGGATCTGGATGAAAGGCAGGCCACGCATCACCGAGGCGGCGGCGAAACCCGCCAGGTCGCCGACCACGCCGCCGCCCAGCGCGATCACGCTGCAGCGGCGCTCGGGGCCGGAGGCGAGCAGGCCGTCGGTGACCTCTCCGAAGCCGCGCAGGCTTTTGGAGTGCTCGCCGGGCGGCACGATCACGGCGGTGGCCGCGATGCCGGCGGCGGCGAGGGCGGCCTGCAGCGCCGGCAGGTGCAAGGCGGCCACCGTCTCATCGGTCACGATCATCGCGCGTGGTTGCGGCAGCAGCGGTGCCAGCACCTCCCCGGCCCGCGCGATCAGGCCGCGTCCGATCAGGATGTCGTATGGGCGCTCCCGCAGCGGAACGCGCACGCGGGTCAAGGCGTGCGACCCCGTTTCATGTAGCCCCGGCTCGTGCAGGTGCTGCGCCGCTGCGTGGGCGGCCAGCGCGTCGAGGACCGATCGGGTGGTGTGTTCGGTGGTGCCGTTGTCGCAGTCGATCACCAGGTCGGCCTTTGCGTAGATCGGATGCCGGATCGTCATCAGTTGCCGCAGCACCTCGACGGGATCGCGGTCCGCGAGCAGCGGCCGATGATGGCGCCCGGCGACCCGTTGCGCCAGCACCTCCAGCGGGCAGCGCAGCCAGACCGAGGTGGCGCGGGCCTTGATCACGGCCTGGGTATGCGGGTCCATGTAGGCGCCCCCGCCGGTCGCCAGCACCAGCGGCTCGCCATCAAGCAGGCGCCGGATAACCCGGCGCTCGCCTTCGCGGAACGCCGCCTCGCCCCAGCGCTCGAACATCTCGGCGATGCTGCAGCCGGCCGCGCGCTCGATCTCGGCATCGGCATCGCGGAACGGCAGGCGGAGGCGCGCGGCGAGGCGCTTGCCGATGGTGGTCTTGCCCGCCCCCATCAGCCCGACCAGCACGATCGGGCGCCGGCGCGATCCGGACAGGATGTCCGCCCTCAGCGCCGTCCGGTCGGGGGCGTCCGGCGCGGCGTCGGCATTGCTCAAGGAAGGCTCGGCAGGTGCCGTGTCGCGTGACATCGCCGTGAAGCTAGCATAGACGCTGCGGGGTCGTCATGAGCCCGGGAATCGCAGAAGAGTCCCACCGGACGGCAAGCGGGCGGCATGATCGAGGCGTTCCAGATGATCCGATTCTTCCTCGTCGTGCTGGCCCTCGTCGTGCTGGCCCTGGCCGGCGGCTTCATCTATCTCGGCGCCGTCCCGCCCCGCCCGCACGTCCAGCAACTGCATGTCGTGCTGCCGAACGACCGCTTCGGCGGCAGCTAGGCCGCAGGCGGAGCGGGCGGAGATCGGGTACCCGGGATGGACCGCCATGTGGAGGGCTTCCTCGAGATGCTGGCCGCCGAGCGCGGCGCGGCGCCGAACACGCTGAAGGCCTACGGCCGCGATCTGGCTGATTTGGAGGCGCATGCGCGCGCTGCCGGTGAGCGTCCTGCGTCTGCGAGCGCCACGACGCTGCGCGACTACATGGCGTCGCTGTCGCGGCGCGGCCTGTCGGCCCGGACCGCGACACGGCGGCTCTCCTGCCTGCGCCAGTTCACTCTGCACCTGCTCCGCGAGGGCGTCCGCACGGACGATCCCTGCCTGCATCTCGACGCGCCGCACATGGCGCCGGCGATCCCGCGATACCTGTCCGAGGACGAGGTCGACCGGCTGCTGGCCGCCTGCGCGCCCGGCGGCCCGCTGATGCCGCAGCGCCAGCCTGTCGCTCGTGCCGCGATCGAGATCCTGTATGCGACCGGCCTGCGCATCTCGGAACTGCTGGCGCTGCGCCGCGACGCGCTCAGGGGGGACGCGCCGATGCTGCTCGTGCGCGGCAAGGGCGGCCGCGAGCGGGTCGTGCCGCTGTCGGATGCGGCGCGGGCGGCCGCCGACGCCCTGCTGCGGTCCCGCGATCCGAAGGACCGCGATCCCGATGATCGCGACGCCGTGCACGCCGACGCGTCCGCATGGCTGTTCGCAGGCCGCGATCCCCGCCGTGCTTTGAGCCGGCAGGGGTTCGACCTGATCCTGGCGGAGGCCGGGCGCTGCGCCGGGATCGACCCGCGGCACCTGTCGCCGCATGTGCTGCGGCATTCGTTCGCCAGCCATATGCTGGCGCGCGGTGCCGACCTGCGCGCTCTGCAGATGCTGCTGGGCCATGCCGACATCGCCACCACGCAGATCTATACCCACGTCCTCGCCGAGCGGCTGGCGCGACTCGTCGAGGCGCATCACCCGCTGTCGGACCGCTCCTCGGGGTCTTGAAGGCCGCCGCCGCAGCGCTCCGGGCTGTCGCGGGCCGGGGATTGGCACGCCCGGGAACTGTGCTAGGAGGCACCCGCATGCGCCAGTTCCTTGATTTTGAAAAACCGGTGGCCGAGCTCGAGGACAAGATCGACGAGCTTCGCAGGCTGTCGGAAACCGACGGCATCAATATCTCGGACGAGGTCGGCCGGCTGACCGAAAAGGCCGACAGGCAGCTTCGCGCGACCTACGCCAAGCTGACGCCCTGGCAGAAGGTGCAGGTCGCGCGCCACGCTCAGCGCCCGCATACGCTGGACTATATATCCGCCCTGGTCACCGACTACACACCGCTTGCCGGCGACCGCAGCTTTGCCGAGGACAATGCCGTGGTCGGGGGCCTCGGCCGGTTCGAGAGCCGCCCCGTGGTGGTGGTCGGCACCGAGCGCGGCGACGACCTCGACACCAGGCTTGCGCATAATTTCGGCATGGCGCGCCCGGAAGGCTACCGCAAGGTGCGACGGCTGGCGGAGTTGGCCGGTCGCTTCGGCCTGCCGATCCTCTCCTTCATCGATACCGCCGGTGCGTATCCAGGCGTCGAGGCGGAAGCGCGTGGCCAGGCCGAGGCGATCGCGCGGTCGACCGACGCCTTCCTGAGGGCGCCGGTGCCGATCGTGGTGACGGTGATCGGCGAGGGCGGCTCCGGCGGCGCGGTGGCACTCGGCGCCGGCGACCGGGTGCTCATGCTGGAGCATGCGATCTACTCGGTGATCTCGCCGGAGGGCTGCTCCTCGATCCTGTGGCGCGACGCCGCCCAAGCCGCCGCTGCCGCCGAGGCGCTGCGACTGACCGCAACCGACCTCAAGCACTTCCGGCTCATCGACGAGATCATCACCGAACCCGTCGGCGGCGCGCATCGTGATCCCGGGTACACCATCCAGGCGGTCGGCCGGGCGATCGCGGCGGCGCTGCCCGGCCTGCTCGCACTGGGTCCGGCCGCGCTGCTGGCACAGCGGCGCGACAAGTACCTCGCGATGGGCCGCGAGCAGCTCGGGTGACGGTCAGGCCGCCGGCTCGCCTTCCACCGGCGTGAAGCCGAGCTGCTCGATCAGCGCACGGACGGCGGCCGCCGCCTCGGCCACGGCGTCCGGGTCGATGCCCTTGCTGACCAGGCTGACGCCGCGCCGGTTCGGACGCTCGTACGGATAGCTGCCGATATCGACCGCCGGCATGCGGTGCTGGATCGCTTCCAGCCCTTCGGCGATGGCGCCTTCCAGCAGCCCGTCCGCATGCCAGGCCAGCGAGACGCTCGGGCGGCCGCCGGCGAGGGACGGGGCCAGCGCCTCGAACATCGCCCGCATGATGCGCGGCACGCCAGCCATGACGTGCACGTTGCCGATGGAGAAGCCGGGCGCCACCGAGACGGTGTTCTCGATCGGTGTCGCACCCCGCGGCAGCGTCGCCATCCGCTGGCGCGCGGAGTTGAAGCTGCCTGGCGCCATGTGCGCCTCGAGCTTGGCGAACGACTCCGGATGGATCTCCCATGGCACCCCGAATGCCTCGGCGACGCAGGGACTGGTGATGTCGTCATGGGTCGGGCCGATGCCGCCCGTCGTCAGCAGGTGGTCGTAGCGTGCGCGCAACTCGACGATGGCACCCACGATGGTCTCGCGCACGTCCGGGATCACCCGGACCTCGCGCAGGCTGATGCCGAGCTGCCCCAGGCGCCGGGCCAGGAACTGGATGTTGGCGTCCTGGGTGCGGCCGGACAGGATCTCGTTGCCGATCACCAGGATGCAGGCGGTGGGGTTCATGCGGTTCGCTCGATATCTTGTGGATCCATGCCTACATGGTCGCGATGACGGCAACTCCCACCCCACGCCTGCTTCGGGTCATCGACCTGGAGACCACCGGCAACAGCTTCACCGATGGCGGCGTCGTCGAGATCGGCTGGCAGGATCTGGTCGAGGAGGATGGCATCTGGCGGCTGCATGGCGGCCCGCAGGCGCGGCTGGTCCGGCCAGGCAACCCGATCTCGCCGGCGACCTCGGCGATCCATCACCTGATCGACGAGGATGTCGCCGGTGCCCCGTCCTGGCAGGAGGTCGCGCCCGGGATCCTGCAGGGCGACCGCAGGCCGATGGCGCTCGCGGCGCATCGGTCGGCGTTCGAGCAGCGCTGGTGCGTGCCGGCGGTCTCGGGAAACGCGCGCTGGATCTGTACCTACAAGTGCGCGCTGCGGATCTGGCCCGGGGCGCCCGGCCACTCCAACCAGGGCTTGCGCTACTGGCGCCGGCCGGAAGGGCTCGACCGTGCCCTCGGCCTGCCGGCGCACCGGGCGGGACCGGATGCCTACGTCACCGCGCACCATCTGCGCGACATGCTGGCGGCGGCAACCGTCGAGCAGTTGCTCGCCTGGTCGGCGGAACCGGCGCTGCTGGTGCGGGTGCCGTATGGCCCTTATCGCTACCGGAGTTGGCGCGACCTGGAGACGGATGTGTTGGCCCGGATCGCCGCCGGCGACGGCAATGTCGACATGGCGTTCTCCGCCCGCACCGAACTCGCGCGGCGCGGCGAGGAGCCTGCGGCCGCGGCGCCCGGAACCTCGATACCGCAGATGGCGTTGGGCCTGGACACGCCCTGAGGGAGAGGGCCTACAGGAAGTCCCGCAGCATCGGCACCAGCGGGCGGTCGGCCTCGGGCATGGCATAGTCGCCGAGCTTCTCGGGCCTGACCCAGGCCAGGCCCTGGCCCTCGCGCGGCTCCGGGATGCCGCTCCAACGCCGGCACAGATAGAGCGGCATAAGCAGGTGCACCGACGGCGCCGTCGGGGTGGCCGCGATCCTGTGCGAGGCGAAGGTGAAGGGGGCGAGGCAGGTGCTGGAGACATCGATGCCGAGCTCCTCGTGCAGTTCGCGGATCAGCGCCTGTTCCGGGGTCTCGCCCGGTTCGATCTTGCCGCCGGGGAACTCCCACAGTCCGGCCATCGAGCGGCCTTCGGGCCGTCGCGTCAGCAGGATGCGGCCGTCACTGTCGATCAGCGCGCAGGCCGCGACCAGCAGCAGGCGGGGTTCCGCGGAGGGCGCCGGAGCCGCCTCGCGCATTGGTCGCGGCCGCGCCAGCAGCCCCGGATCGGCAGCGAGATCGGCGTGCGTCGCCTCGAACAGCAGCACCGGATGGCTGCCGCCACGCGCCAGGAAGTCCTGCTGGCCGGTGCCGGTCTCGCGGAAGCCGATCCGGCGCAGCACGGCCGCCGAGGCCGGATTGTCGGTCGCGACCTGCGCCACCAGCCGGTCGATCTCGAGGTTCGCCAGCGCCCAGCGCGCGATCCGGCCAGCCGCCTCGCGGGCAACGCCGTCGTTCCAGTGCCGCCGTCCGATCCAGTAGCCGAGGTCGCCGGTGCGGGCGCCGGCGTCGATGCGCAACCCGATGCAGCCGAGCAACTCGCCATCGCCAGGCTCGCGACCGTCTTCCGGTCCCGGCCCAGCCGACCGGATGATGACAAAGTGGTACGCGCGACCGGCCAGCGCCTGTTCGGCGGTGGAGGCGATCCACTCGTCGGTGAGGCGGCGGGGATACGGGAACGGCAGGCGCGGCAGCATACGCACCACGCCCCAGTCATTGACCAGCCGGTGGATCGCCTCGGCGTCGTCGGGGCACGGCGCGCGCAGGGCGAAGCGTGCGGTACCGACCGGTGCGGGCGGTCCCGCATCGGCCGGGATCTCCTGGGAGGCGGTCGTGACCGAACCGACCCCGGCCTCGATCACGCGACCCCGTCGCCCAGATGCTGGCAGGTCCCGGCAGGCGCGACCTGAGCCCCGCTCTCGCAGACCTCGATCCCGCGTGCCGCCAGCAACCCGCGCAGGTTGCGGATCACCGGGAACACCTCCTGGTTGCGGTCCTCGCCCTGGGCATCGTGCGCCGCCTGCTCCATCTCGACGATGTCGCGATCCTCGCGGAAGATCCGTTCGGTGAACAGCACCAGCAGCGGCCACGCCGCCTGCAGGATGCCAGGGATCTTCGGCTTGCGCACCGAGAGCAGGCCGAAGGTGCGGTTGCTGCGCTGCTCCTCGTCCTGCGGCGTGTAGGCGATCCAGAGATCCATCACCGGCGCCTCGTCCTTGGTGCGGATGCGCAGCGTCTGGTACGGGTATTCGGTGCGGATGGTCATGACGTCGCGGTCGGCGTGCTTCTTTTCGGTGCCGCGCCGCTCGCCGAAGATCAGCGCTTCGCCGAGCGGTTGCTTGCCGCCGGTGCGCGCGAAGCTGTAGCGCGCCTCGATCCAGTCCTCGCCGCGATCCTGGCCGAGGAAGCGCGGCTTCATCTGGCCCATCTGCTTGGCGTGCATGAACTGATGGTTCATGTCCATCAGGTTCTCATGCATGAAGCTGTAGTGGCAGCCGACCACGCGGCCGAAGCGGCGGGTCTTGTAGGCGGGGTCGGCCGAGGCTCCGAAGCACGGCACCGGCGTGGTCGCGGCGAGCGCCGCATCGCCAGGGAACACCATGATCAGGCCACCGACCTCCTGACAGGGATAGGAGCGCACGCCGTTCGGCAGCTTGTCCTTGCCGATATAGGGCACGTCCACGCAGGCGCCGGAGCGGCCATAGGCCCAGCCGTGATAGCAGCAGCGCACCGCCTGCCCGTCGACGCTGCCCTTGCTCAGCGGGACCTGCCGGTGCGCGCAACGATCCTCCAGCGCATAGACTGCGCCTTCCTTCGGGCGCACCAGCACGATCGCTTCGCCGGCATAGCGCACGCCGAGCACGCCGCCGGGCTTGAGTTCGCGCGACCAGGCAACCGGATACCAGTGGTCCGGGTGGCAACGCACGCGGCGCAGGTCCGGGCCACGGCTTTCGGCCGGCCCGGACGCCGGACGCGCCTGCAGAGTGACCGGACCGGGGCTGTCCAACGGCTCGTCGGTGATAGGAAACGCGTGATCCATCAGTCCTCGATCGGTCGTGGCGTCACGGCGCGCAACGCGTCGGCGCAACCTTAGTCGGTCGGGACGATCTCGCGAACACGTAATTGCAACAGCCTTGCAACAGTCGCGCGTCGCGATCGACGTGCCTGTTCATGCAGCAGGTGCCGCTTGTCGGACGATTTTATGCTTACCAATCAGTCGTTGCTGCCGAGCGCAAACCTGTGTCAGGCATAGATCACGACAAGACGAGGCGATCATGCCGCGGAAGTCGCACAATATGCCTGCTTTATTGACAGATTGCCTGCATGTTGACTGGAATTTGCACTGATCCGGAGCATTTTGCTTGAGTATGACGCAGATCGAGGTTCCAACCACCCGGCGACAATTGCTGACCCGGATCGGGATCACCGCCGGCAGCGCCGCCATGTACCAGGCGATGACCCGCATGGGCCATGCCGCCGGCACCGACTTCAGGAGCCCGCCGACGCTGACCGGGGCCCGCGCCGGCACCACCGTCCTGGTGCTCGGCGCCGGCCTCGCGGGCATGCTGGCCGCTTACGAGTTGCGCCGGGCCGGCTACAGCGTGCGCATCCTCGAATACCAGAACCGCTCCGGCGGCCGTAACTTCTCGCTGCGCGGCGGCGACACGCTGACCGAGCTCGGCGGCGCCACGCAGAAGGTCGGCTTCGCACCCGGAAACTACATCAACCCAGGTCCTTGGCGTATTCCGTACCACCACCAGGCGCTGCTGCACTACTGCCGCGCCTTCGGGGTGGCGCTGGAGCCGTTCATCGAGGTCAACCACAACAGCCTGCTGCATAACAGCCAGAGCTTCGGCGGCACGCCGCAGCGCTACCGCGACATCATGACCGACTTCAACGGCCAGACCGCGGAGCTGCTGGCCAAGGCGGTGAACCAGCACCACCTCGACGACGTGGTCGGCGCCGACGAGCGGCACGACCTGCTCGCCGCCATGCAGGGCTGGGGGCTGCTGGATGCCAACTATGCCTACAGGAGCAGCGGCGAGGTCTCGAAACGACGCGGGTGGTCCAAGGCGCAGGGCGGCGGACCGGACGGGGCGCCGGTGCCCTCCGAGCCGCTGCCGCGCGCCGAGGTGCTGAAATCCGGCCTGTGGCAGTGGCTCGCCTTCAACATGAACTACGAGATGCAGACCACCATGTTCCAGCCGGTCGGCGGCATGGACATGATCGGGAAGGCGTTCGCTCGCCAGGTCGAGGGGCTGGTCACCCACAACCTCAAGGTGACGCGCATCGCGCAGGACGAGCACGGCGTCACCGTGACCTACGACGACAACAACCATGGCGGCGCGGTCGGGCAGGCGCATGCGGACTACTGCGTCTGCACCATTCCGCTGTCGGTGCTGAGCCAGGTCGACGTGCAGGCGCGCGCGCCGCTGCGCCAGGCGATCCAGGCGGTGCCGTACGAGAGCTCGGTGAAGGTCGGGCTGGAGTTCAACCGGCGCTTCTGGGAGGAGGACGAGCAGATCTATGGCGGCATCAGCTTCACCGACCAGCCGATGAGCCAGATCTCCTATCCGAGCCACGGCTATTTCTCGAACGGGCCGGCGGTGCTGCTCGGCGCCTACATGTTCGGCGCCGCGGCCTACGACTTCGCCGGCAAGACGCCGGAGGAGCGGGTGCAGGCGGCGCTCGCCCAGGGCACTGTCCTGCACCGCCAGTATCCGAAGGAATTCCGGACTGGCGTCGGCGTGGCCTGGAGCCGGATGCCCTGGACGCTCGGCTGCTGCGCCATGTGGAGCGAGGAGAGCCGGCGCAGGCACTACAAGGACCTGACCGAGATGGACCGTCGGCTGGTGCTGGCCGGCGAGCACGCGTCCTATGTCGGCTGCTGGCAGGAGGGCGCGCTGCTGTCGTCGCTGGCGGCGATCACGCAGATGCACCAGCGCGCCGTGGGGTCGGCATGATGCGCCGCGCTCTCACCGCGGCCGTCGCGGCTGCGAGCCTCGGCCTGGCGGGGCCGGCGCTGGCTGACGCCGCCAGCAGCGCCGGCACCAGCACCATCCGGGCCGCCACCGGCCAGCAGGTCTACCAGCATGTCTGCCAGGGCTGCCACATGGCGAACGGGCAGGGCGGCGTAGGGGCGGCACGGATCCCGGCTCTGGCGCGCAACGCCAGGCTCGGGAGCTCCGGCTACCCGGTCTATGTGGTGCTGAACGGGATGGGCGGCATGCCCTGGTTCAACGGCATGCTGTCCGACCAGCAGATCGCGGCCGTCATCACCTATGTCCGCACGCATTTCGGCAACGACTTCAAGGATGCGGTGGGCGCCGCCGACATCGCGGCGGTGCGCGGGCCGGCGCCGACCAAGGAGAACTGAGACAATGAGAAGAGTGTCCCAAGGCGCCGCCGCGCTGCTGTTCGCGTCCGGCCTCGCGACCTCGGCCCAGGCGGCGGAGGTCGTGCGTCATCCTGTCGCGAACTTCCCGATCGCCGCCTCCGTCGAGGTGCCGGCGGGCTACTCCACGATCTATCTCTCGGGCGTCGGCCCCGACCCCGCCGACCATGCCACCGACACCGAGAGCCAGGCGCGCAGCGAGATCAAGCGCATCGCGGGCGAACTGGCGGCCCTGCATCTGGGGCTCGGCGACATCGTCGCGATGCATGTCTTCCTCGCCCCGGACCCGAAGACCGGCAAGATGGATTTCGCCGGCATGATGAAGGCCTACAAGGAGGCGTTCGGCACGACCGCGCAGCCGAACCTGCCGACCCGTGCCGCGTTCGAGGTGGCAGGGTTGGCCGGTCCCGGCATGCTGCTCGAGATCGAGGTCATCGCAGTACGAAAGCCGTGACGGCATGACCAGGGTTGCGATCCTCGATGACTGGCAGGGGATTGCGCGTGACAGCGCGGACTGGGCGGCCCTGACCTCCCGTGCGGAGCTTCGGTTCTTCGAAGATGCATTCACGGACGAGGCTGCCGCCGCCGTTGCGCTTGCGGACTTCGAGATCGTGCTGTCGATGCGCGAGCGCACGCCCCTGCCGGGATCGCTGATCGCCCGGCTCCCCCGCCTGCGCATGCTGGGCATCACCGGTCCGAGGAACCTGTCCCTCGACCTTGCCGCCTGCACCGCCCGTGGAATCGTTGTGTGCAACACGCAGGGCTCCGGACGCGGAGCATCGGCGCCGGCGGAACTGGCCCTCGGGTTGCTGCTGGCGGCAGCGCGCGGCATCCCCGCGGGCGACGCCAACATGCGGGCCGGACGGTTCCAGCACGGGCTGCCGATCGGCATCACGCTGGCCGGCCGCACGCTTGGCCTGGTCGGACTCGGCCGGCTCGGCGCCCGCATGGCCCGCTACGGAAAGGCACTCGACATGGAGGTGCTGGCCTGGAGCCGGAACCTCACCGACGAGGCCGCCGCCGCCGCCGGCGCCCGGCGCGTCCCGCTCGACAAGCTGCTGGAACAGTCGGACGCTGTCAGCCTGCACCTGGTGCTCGCGGAGGGCACCCGCGGCATCCTGGGCATGGCCGAACTGGCGCGCATGAAGCCGGGCGCGATCCTGATCAACACCTCGCGCGGCCCGCTGGTCGACGAGGCGGCGCTGGTGCAGGCCGTGCAGAGTGGCCGCATCGTGGCCGCACTCGACGTCTACGACCGCGAGCCGCTGCCCGCCGACCATCCGCTGCGGCATGCGGGCAACACGGTGCTGGCGCCGCATCTCGGCTACGGCGTCGTCGAGACCTGGGCCGATTTCTACCCGCAGAGTGTCGCGAACGCCCTCGCCTTCCTGGGCGGTGCGCCCATCCGGGTGATCAACCCCGAGGCGTTGGCGGACCTCGCCAGCGGGGAGCGCCCCCGCTAGCCTTCGCCGCATGCCTGCCATCGCTCGTCGCGGCCTGTTCCGCGCCACCGCCGCCCTGACCACCCTGGCTGCCGGCCCCGAAGCCCGGGCGACCGATCCGGTGCCGCACCAGCCGCCACCGCCGATCACCCACATCATCGCGCGCTATGCCGCGACCGCCCCGGTGGCGCAGGTGCCGGAGGCGGTGCGCCACCAGGCCACGCGGACGCTGCTGAACTGGGTCGGCTGTGCCGTCGGCGGCTCGCGGCAGCCGGCGCCGACGCATGCGGTGGTGGCGCTCAAGCCGTTCTCCGGACCGCCGCAGGCCAGCCTGTTCGGGCGCACCGAGCGGCTCGATGCGCTGCATGCCGCCCTGGTCAACGGCATCAGCTCGCACGTGCTGGATTTCGACGACACCCACCTCAAGACCATCATCCACCCGGCGGGTCCTGTCGCCTCCGCGCTGACCGCGTTCGCGGAATATCGTCCGGTCTCGGGCGCGGAGTTCATGAACGCGCTGGTGATCGGCTGCGAGATCGAGTGCCGGATCGGCAATTCCGTCTATCCGGAGCACTACGCGATGGGCTGGCACATCACCGGCACCACCGGCGTGTTCGGCGCCGCCGCGGCGATCGGACGCCTGCTGCAGCTCGACGAGCAGCATATGGCGTGGGCCCTGGGTCTCGCCGCGTCGCAGCCGGTCGGGCTCAAGGTGCAGTTCGGCTCCGACACCAAGAGCTTCCATCCCGGACGCGCGGCGCAGAACGGCATGCTGTCGGCGCTGCTGGCGGAGGCTGGCTACACCGCGTCCGAGGTCGCGATCGAGGGGTTCGATGGCTGGGGGCAGGCGCTCAGCACCCGGCACGACTGGTCGCAGATCACCGACGGGCTCGGAAGCCGCTACGAGCTGGCGCTGAACACCTACAAGCCGTTCGCCTGCGGCATCGTGGCGCACCCGGCGATCGACGCCGCGATCCAGCTCCGGGATGCGCATGCGCTGCATCCGTCCGACATCGCGAGCGTCGCGCTGCGGGTGAACCCGCTGGTGCCGGTCCTGATGGGAAAGACCTCGCCGCAGACCGGCCTCGAGGGCAAGTTCAGCATCACACACGCGACCGCGGTCGCCCTGGTGACCGGACGCGCCGGGGAGCAGGCCTTCACCGATGCCGCCGTGCGCGATCCCGTGGTGGTCGCGGTCCGTGGCAGGATCACGCTGGCGACGGATGCGGCAATCCGGAAGGACCAGGCCGATCTCGACGTCACCCTGGTGGACGGGCGCCGGCTGCACCTGTTCATCCGGCACGCGGTCGGTAGCCAGGACAACCCGATGACCGATGCACAACTGGCGGACAAGTTCGACGGCCTCGTCGACGGCATCCTGCCGCCGGACCGCGCGCGTCACCTGCTCGACCTGTGCCGGAATGCGTGGACGCTGCCGGATGCCGGCGCCATCGGCCGCGCCGGGGCGGCGGTATGATGGCACCCTTCGACATCTCGGTCTGCGGCATCGAGGAGTTGTGCGAGATGGGTGGATTTGCGGGAGGCCAGGGCGCGAGCCACGTCCTGTCGATCCTCGATCCCGGCCATCCGGTGCCCGACGCGTTCGGCGGCTATGGCGAGCATGCGCGGCTGGAGCTGCGCTTCCATGACATCATCGAGCCGACAGAGGGCGAGGTGCGACCCGAGCCCGCGCATGCCGAGGCCATCCTGGCGTTCGGCCGGTCGCTGCGGCACGAACCCGCGAAGGCGAGGCTGCTTGTCCATTGCCATGCCGGGATCTCGCGCTCGACGGCGGCCCTGGTGCTGATCCTGGCGCAGGCAAGGCCGGACGCGCCGGCGGCGGAGATCGTGCGGACGGTGCATGGCATCCGCGAAAAGGCGTGGCCGAACCTGCGCCTGATCGAACTCGGCGATGCCATGCTGCAGCGTTCGGGCACGCTGGTGTCGGCGACGCATGCGCTGCACCGGCTGCAGCTCGAGCGTCGCCCGCACATCGCCGAATACATGGAGAAGGGCGGTCGCGGGCGTGAGGTGCAGGCAGCGCGCCTGTCGGTGCCGGCATGAGTTTGTCATGAGCCTGTTTCGGGGCCTGGTTGCGTTCCCGATCACGCCGGCGGACGAGCACGGGCGGGTCGATGCCGATGCGTTGCGCCGGCTGCTGCGCCGTCTGGTCGAGGCCGGCGTGCCCTCGATCGGCCTGCTCGGCAGCACCGGCACCTATGCCTACCTGGACCGCGGCGAGCGCCGCCGCGCGGTCGAGGCGGCGGTGGACGAGGTTGCAGCCAGGGTGCCGCTGCTGGTGGGCATCGGTGCGCTGCGGACCGACGAGGCGATACGGCTGGGCGAGGACGCGCGCGAGGCGGGGGCGGCCGGCGTGCTGCTGGCGCCGGTCTCCTACACGCCGTTGACCGGGGACGAGGTGTTCGTGCATTTCGCCGCCGTCGCGCAGGCGGTGCGCCTGCCGCTATGCGTGTACGACAATCCCGGCACGACGCATTTCAGCTTCGACGCAGCGTTGGTCGGGCGGCTGAGCCGGCTGGAGCAAATCGAGGCGGTCAAGACGCCGGCGCCGGCCGCGGACCTCGTGCCCGCGAACCTGGGTGCGTTGCGCGATGCGGCGGTGGCCGGGTTCTCCGTCGGCTACAGCGTCGACTGGCACGCGACGGCTGCGCTGCGCGCCGGCGGCGATGCCTGGTACAGCGTCGCGGGCGGACTGTTCCCGAAGCCGTGCCTGCAGATCGTGGACGCGCTGGCGCGTGGCGACACGGCGCTGGCGGCCGCCCTCGATGCGCGGCTGCGACCGCTGTGGGACCTGTTCACCGAGTTCAGCAGCCTGCGCGTGATGTATGCCTGCGCGCTGCATCTCGGGCTGTCCGGGGCAGCGCCGCCGCGTCCGATCCTGCCGCTGCCGGCGCCGGTGCAGCGCCGGATTGCGGCGACGGTGGCCGGGATGGAGCTGTCCTGACACCCCGAAGGCCGGATCAGGCCGTGGCGCACGCCGGCGTCACGAACGATGCGGGCGTCGCGCGCAGCAGCATGCCGTAAAGGTCACGCGGTTCGTCGGGATCGGCCAGGAGGTCGAGCTGCTCGAACATCGGAAAATCCCGCAGGCGGTCGCGCACGTAGCGCAGTGCCGAGAAATCCTCGATCGCGAACCCGACGGAATCGAACAGCGTCGTCTGTCGCGTGTCGGTGCGCCCCGCAGCAAGTCCCGCCACCACCTGCCAGAGCTCGATGACGGGATGGTCGGCGGCGAGCTGCTGGCATTCGCCCTCGATGCGAGTCTGCGGTGCATATTCCACGAAGATCCCGCAACGGCGCAGGATGTCGGGGTGAAGCTCGGTCTTTCCGGGGCAGTCGCCGCCGACCGCGTTGATGTGGATGCCGGCGCCGACCATGTTGTCGGTCAGGATCGTTGCATTCTGCTTGTCGGCCGTGACGGTGGTGACGATCCCGGCGCCCAGAATCGCCTCCTCCACCGACGCACAGATCACCATGTCTAAGCCCAGCCCGGCGAGGTTGCGGACCACCTTTCGGCTGGCGGCCGCCTCGATGTCGTAGAGGCGCAGCCGATCGACGCCCAGCATCGCCTTGAAGGCGAGCGCCTGGAACTCGGCCTGCGCTCCGTTGCCGACCAGCGCCATCGTGCGCACGCCGGGCGGTGCCAGATGCCGCGCGGCCATTGCCGAAGTGGCGGCGGTGCGCAGCGCCGTGAGGATCGTCATCTCCGTTAGCAGCAGCGGGTAGCCGGTGGCGACATCGCACAGCACGCCGAACGCGGTCACGGTCTGGCGTCCGTCGCGCGTGTTCTTGGGGTGTCCGTTCACGTATTTGAAGCCGTACAGCGCGCCGTCGCTGGTCGGCATCAACTCGATGACGCCGTCGAGGCTGTGCGAGGCGACCCGCGCCGTCTTGTCGAAGCTCTGCCAGCGCCGGAAGTCCTCCTCGATGGCGTCGGCCAGTTCCACCAGGAACCGCTCGATGCCGATGGCGTGGACGAGCTTCATCATGTGATCGACGCTGACGAAGGGCACCAGGTTGAGGTTGCGTGCCATGGGTCAGAAGCTCCTTGTCGGACGGTCGAGCACGCGGCGGCCCATCAGGCTGGCGACGAGATCCACCAGAAGCAGTGCGGTGCGGCCGCGCTCGTCGAGGAACGGGTTCAGCTCCACGAGGTCGAGGCTGCCGACGCGTCCGCTGTCATGCAGCATCTCCATCACCAGGTGCGCCTCCCGGAAGGTGGCGCCGCCAGGCACGGTGGTGCCGACGCCCGGCGCGATCGCGGGGTCCAGGAAATCCACGTCGAAGCTGACATGCAGGACGCCATCGGCATCGGCGACCCGGCGCAGGAAGGCCGCGAGCAGCGAGGCGATGCCGTGCTCGTCGATCGCCCGCATGTCGTGCACGGTGACGCCGGCTTCAGCCAGGGCGCAGCCCTCGGCGGGATCGACGCTGCGGATGCCCAGCATGCAGATGTTCTCCGGCCGCACGGCGGGAGCGAGTGGCGGAAAGATGCCGGCAAAGCCGGGTCTTCCCGTGGCATAGGCGACCGGCACGCCGTGCAGATTGCCGCTCCCGGTGGTCTCCAGGGTGTGGAAATCCGGATGCGCGTCGAGCCACAGCACGAACAGCTGCCGCCCGCGCTCCGCCGCGCGCCGGCTCATCCCGTGCAGCGTGCCCGCTGCCAGGCTGTGGTCGCCGCCGCACACGATGGGCAGGCCGGTGCCGGACGCAGCATACGCGGCGGCGGCGATCGCCTCCGTCCAGGCGACGATCTCGGGCAGGCGCCTGATGGCGGCATTGGCGTGACGAAGCTCGCGGACGGGGCCCGGCGCGATGTTGCCGCGATCCTCCACGCCATAGCCGAGATCGCGCAGCGCGCCCGCCAGACCGGCGGCGCGGAACGCGCTGGGCCCCATGTCGCAGCCCAGCCGTCCGGCGCCGTCCTGCACCGGCGCGCCGAGGAGAATGCATGTCGGAAGAACCATCGCCTCGGCGTCCTGATGTCGGACGGGACGCTAGGGCCGCGGTGTGGCGGAATGAACCGGGCATTTTGCGCATCTGGCAACATCGACTTGCCACTTATGCAGGCGGTGTGACCAGACTGCTCAATGGACGCCATCGATCAGAAGCTGCTCACGCTGCTCCGGCGTGACGGGCGGCGCAGCATCTCCGACCTCGGTCATGAACTCGACCTGTCGCGGGCGACCGTGCGGGCGCGGATCGAGAGGATGGAACGCAGGGGCGACATCGTCGGCTACACCGTCGTGCTGCGCGCCGATGCGGTGACGATGCCGGTCCGCGGCATCATGCTGATCCAGCTCGAGGGGCGGGCGGCGGACCGTGTGGTGGAGATGCTGGGAGGCTTTCCCGAGATCGCGGCCGTCCACACGACCAACGGCAAGTGGGACCTGGTGGTCGAGATCGGCGCCGACAGCCTGACCGATCTGGATGCCGTGCTGCGTCGGATCCGCCTGCTCCCGGGCGTCACGGCGTCGGAGACCAACCTCCTGCTGGCGACCCCGCGCACGAGCCGCGCGAAGCTGTAGCTAACCGGGAGGCGGCCGGAACTGCACGATGTCGTTCGGGCGGCGCAGGCGTACCACCAGGGTCTCGGCCATCAGGTCGTGCAGCGCCTGCTTGCGGGCGGTCCAGCCGGCCATCATGAAGCCGATGCCGAGGATGAAGGCGGAGACGAACTTGCCGGCATAGCGGCCGAGCGCCCGCCAGAACGAGATCCGCCCGCCATCGAGCCCGGTCACGCGCAGGTGGCACACCCGCTTGCCGATGGTCGCCTGCCAGCGCGAGCTCTCCAGCAGCGTGAAGTAGAGCAACGGCAGCACGAACGCGAGCAGGTCGGCGAGCCCGGGCGCCGTCACGTGCCAGTGCTGCAGGCTCCATGGGTGGAACGCCTCGGGCTGCACGCTCCAGGCGACATTGGAGATGCCGCTCTGGCCGGGCGGGGTCGCATCGTTGCTGATGCCGAGATGCGGACTTCCGGCCACGTAACCGAGCGCCGTCTCGATCGTCCACAGCACGGCGCTGTCGATCAGCCAGGCCAGCACCCGCCACCAGAAGCCGGCATAGCCCCAGACGCGGCCGGAGCCCGCCTCGGAGTGCGGCTCCGGCGGTCCCGGCTGCCAGGGCGACGGCCCCCTTGAAGCCTTGTCGCCCGAGGCCTGGTCGAATGCGTTGATCGACATCAGCTCCGGTAGCTTCCGTTGATGTCGATGTAGCCGTGCGTGAGGTCGCAGGTCCAGGCGGTCCCGCTGCCACCGCCGATCCCGAGATCGACCGCGATGCCGATCTCGAAGCCCTTCACGTGCGCCACCACCGGCGCCTCGTCGTAGCCCGGCACCACGGTGCCGTCGCGCGCCATCCAGGTGCCGCCGATGCCGACCGAGAGCCGGTCGCGGTCGGCAGGCTCGCCGCTCTTGCCGACCGCCATGACGATGCGGCCCCAGTTCGCGTCCTCGCCGGCAATCGCTGTCTTGACCAGCGGCGAGTTCGCCACCGCCAGCGCCACCCGGCGGGCGGAGGCGGCGGAGATCGCGCCGGTGACGTCGATGCGGACCAGCTTGGAGGCCCCCTCGCCGTCGCGCACGACCTTCAGGGCGAGGTCGAGCAGCAGCGCATCGAGGGCCTGGGCGAATTCGGCGAGGGCAGGGTCGGCGGCATCCGCCACCGGAGCGTTGCCGCCCGCACCGGTCGCGAACAGCAGCACGGTGTCGCTGGTCGAGGTGTCGCTGTCCACCGTCGTGCAGTTGAAGCTGCGATCGACGCCCCCCGCGAGCAGCGCCTGCAGCACCGGGGGCGGCAGTACGGCATCGGTCGCGATGAAGCACAGCATCGTCGCCATGTCGGGCGCGATCATGCCGCTGCCCTTGGCGATGCCGTTGATGCGCACCTCGGTGCCGCCGATCCGCGCGGTCCGGGTGGCCCCCTTGGGGAAGGTGTCGGTGGTCATGATGCCGCGCGCGGCGGCCTCCCAGCCGTCGCCATCGAGGCCCGCGTGCAGGGCGGGCAGCGCGGCAACGATCCGGGCGTGCGGCAGTACCTCGCCGATCACCCCCGTGGAGGCGATGAACACCTCCGAGGGCAGGCATCCCGCCAGGCCGGCCGCGGCAGCAGCGGTCTCGCTGGTGCTGGCGACCCCCGCGCGTCCGGTGAACACGTTGGCGTTGCCGGCATTGACCACCAGCGCGCGCGCGGTGCCCCCGGGCAGCGCCGCCCGGCACCAGTCCACCGGGGCGCCCGGGCACTGATTGGAGGTGAACACGCCGGCGACCGCCGTGCGGGGGGCGAACTCCGCGAGCACGAGGTCGGTGCGGCCCTGGTAGCGTATGCCCGCCGTCCCCGCCGCGAGGCGCACGCCGCCGATTGCCGGCAAAACCGGGAACGGCAGCGCCAGCGGCGAGACGGCGAGCGCCATGCCCCGGCCCGCGCGCTAATCGGCGCTCGGGGTGCCGGGCGCCGCCTGCGGCGCCTGACCGGGCACATTCGGCCCGGCCATCGCACCCGCCGGCGCGCCGGTGTCTCGCGAGCCGTCCGGCTTGAACCGCACCACCTTCACCCCGGTCAGCGCCTGGTCCACGACGTGGCGCACGTCCTGCTGGATCAGCTTCTGGCGGATCTGGTCCTTGACGCTGTCGAAGGTAGGCGGCGGCGCGGTGCGGGTGTCGAGCACCTGGATCACGTGCCAGCCATAGCGGGTATGCACCGGCTGGTCGGAGATCTGGCCCTTGTTCATGGCGAAGGCGGCGGCCGAGAACTCCGGCAGCATGTCGCCCTGCTTGAACCAGCCGAGATCGCCGCCGTTCTGCGCCGCCGATGCCTTGTCGGTCGACAGCGTGCTGGCCAGCTTGCCGAAATCGGCGCCGGCCTTGAGCTGCTTGATCACGTCATCAGCCTGCTTCTCGCTGCCGAGCAGGATGTGCCGCGCATGCACCTCCTTGTCGCCCGGCTTGCCGGCCATGGTCTTGTCATAGATGTCGTGCACCGCCTGGTCGGTCACCATCGGGCTGACCTCGCGGGTCAGGTAGATGTTCTGCAGCGCGGTGTCGGCGGCGGACTGCATGGTCTTCTGGACCTGCGGGTCCTTCTGCAGCCCCTCATGCCGGGCGGCGATCAGCAGCGCCTTCTGGTCGATGACCTGGTTCACGATCATCGGGAACAGCACGTTGGGCGGCAGTTGCCGCATCTCGTCGGGCAGCGACTGGGCCGCGGCGCGGACGTCGTCGAGATGCACCGGGTCGCCGTTCACCGTGGCCACGATGGGGTTCGGGCTCGCTGTCTTGCCAGGTCCGGCATCGGCCCCGCCGGACGCGGGATGGTGAGGCGCCTGCGCCGAGGCGGTTCCGGTCAGGAGGGTCGGGACGAGCGCAGGAGCAAGCAGGGCTGCCGCCGCGAAGGAGGCCGCCAGGCTGGTAAGCCGCATAAGGAAAGAGCCTTGAAGTTCGAGGTGCGCCGGATCATGGCCGAACCCAGGGGGCGCGACAAGGCAAGCCGCCCCATGAGGCGGTCGCCGTTGACCCGCACGGGAGCGGGTCTTATCTCAAGGCGGATAGAAATCCAGGTCGATCGGCCGGGGGCTTCCGCATGCTGTGGATCGGCCAGCCGGCTGGCACCTCCCCGGAAGGCCTTCATGTTCGCAAGCGTCGCCCGTGCCCTGTTCGGCTCCGCCAACGACCGGTCGCTGAAGGCGCACCAGCGCCGGGTGCCCGAGATCAACGCGCTCGAGCCGTCCATCCAGATCCTGGACGACGACGCGCTGGCTGCCAAGACGGTCGCGTTCCGCTCGCGCCTCGCCGCCGGCGCCGCCTTGGACGACCTGCTGCCCGAGGCGTTCGCGGTGGTGCGCGAGGCCTCCCGCCGGGTGCTCGGCATGCGGCATTTCGACGTGCAGTTGATCGGCGGCATGGTGCTGCATTCCGGCCGCATCGCCGAGATGCGCACCGGCGAGGGCAAGACCCTGGTGGCGACGCTGGCCGTCTACCTGAACGCGCTGGCCCAGCGCGGCGTGCATGTGGTGACGGTCAACGACTACCTGGCCCGGCGCGACGCCGAGGAGATGGGCCAGCTCTACGGCTTCCTGGGGCTCTCGACCGGCGTGATCGTGCCGAACCTCACCGACGACGAGCGGCGTGCCGCCTACCACGCCGACGTCACCTACGGCACCAACAACGAGTTCGGCTTCGACTACCTGCGCGACAACATGAAGTACCGCCTGGAGGACATGGTCCAGCGCGACTTCGCGTATGCGATCGTCGACGAGGTGGATTCCATCCTGATCGACGAGGCGCGCACGCCGCTGATCATCTCCGGGCCGGCGGAGGACAGCTCGGACCTGTATCGCCAGGTCGACGAGGTGGTGAAGCAGCTCGTCCAGGATCCCGCCACGTACGACAAGGACGAGAAGTTCCGCACCGTCATCCTGACCGAGCCGGGCACCGAGACCGTGGAGGGGATGCTGTCCGAGGCCGGCATCGTCACCGAAGGCGCGCTGTACGACATCCACAACATCAGCGTGGTGCATCACGTGCAGCAGTCGCTGCGCGCGCACACGCTGTTCTCGCGGGACGTCGACTACATCGTGCGCGACGGCAAGGTGATCATCATCGACGAGTTCACCGGCCGCATGATGGAAGGCAGGCGCTATTCGGAGGGGCTGCACCAGGCGCTGGAAGCCAAGGAGCACCAGGAGATCCAGCAGGAGAACCAGACGCTCGCTTCGATCACTTTCCAGAACTATTTCCGGCTCTACAAGAAGCTGTCCGGCATGACCGGCACGGCGATGACCGAGGCGGACGAATTCGCCGAGATCTACAAGCTCGATGTGGTGGAGATCCCGACCAACGTGCCGGTGATCCGCCTCGATCGCGATGACGAGGTCTATCTGAACGCCGCCGAGAAGTACAAGGCGGTCAGCAACCTCATCGAGGAGATCAACAAGAACGGGCAGCCGATCCTGGTCGGCACCACCAGCATCGAGAAGAGCGAGATGCTGTCGGGGCTGCTGAACCAGCGCGGCATCAAGCACAACGTGCTGAACGCGCGGTTCCACGAGATGGAAGCGACGATCATCGCGCAGGCCGGCGCGCCGAACGCGATCACGATCGCAACGAACATGGCCGGCCGGGGCACCGACATCAAGCTCGGCGGCAATGTCGAGATGCGCATACGCCAGGAGCTCGGCGACATCGAGGATCCGGCCGAACGGGCCGAGCGGGAGACCGCGCTGCGCGACCAGGTCGCCGACTGGCACGAGGTGGTCAAGGACGCCGGCGGCCTGTTCGTGATCGGCACCGAGCGGCACGAGAGCCGGCGCATCGACAACCAGCTGCGCGGCCGCGCCGGACGCCAGGGCGATCCCGGCGGCTCGCACTTCTTCCTGTCGCTGGAAGACGACCTGATGCGCATCTTCGGCTCCGAGCGCATGAGCGGCATGCTGCAGCGCCTCGGCCTGAAGGAAGGCGAGGCGATCGTGCATCCCTGGATCAACCGGGCGCTGGAGAAGGCGCAGAAGAAGGTCGAGGCGCGCAACTTCGACACGCGCAAGAACCTGCTGAAATACGACGACGTGATGAACGACCAGCGCAAGGAGGTCTATGCGCAGCGCCGGGAGTTCATGGCGGCGGCGGATGTCACGGAGATCGTCGCGCAGATGCGTCGCGAACTGATCGAGAGCCTGGTGTCGCGCCGGATTCCCGAGCGCGCCTTCGCCGAGCAGTGGCAGAGCGACGAGCTTGCCGAGGACGTGCAGCGGCTGCTGGGCCTTGCGCTGCCGGTGGCCGAGTGGGCGCGTGAGGACGGCATGGACGGGCAGGGCGTCGTCGAGCGCATCGAGCAGGCAGCCGACGCGTCGATGGCGGCCAAGGGCCGCGCGTTTGGCGCCAACGTCATGCAATATATCGAGAAGCAGTTGCTGCTGACCACGCTGGATGCGGTCTGGAAGGAGCACCTGCTGCTGCTCGACCAGCTGCGCCAGGGCATCGGGCTGCGCGCCTATGCGCAGAAGGACCCGCTGAACGAATACAAGCGGGAGGCGTTCCGGCTGTTCCACGGCATGCTCGACGAGATGCGCGAGCGTGTCACGGCGATGCTGGCGCGCGTCGAGCTGGTGCCGCAGGCGGAAGAGCCGATGCCGTTCGAGCAGGTTGCGGCCGCCTCGAGTCCCCGGCCACCATCGGGTGCGAGCTTCCTGCCGACGCGCGGCGATACGCTGGTCATGGGCGGCGTCGGCGAGGCGCTGCTGCAGGAGGTGTCGGAGGCGTCCGAGACGCATCTCGCGGCCTGGGCCGACACGCCGCGCAACGCGATCTGTCCCTGCGGGTCGGGGCGCAAGTTCAAGCACTGCCACGGCCGCGTCGGCTGAACCAACGGACGCACCAGCATGGCCGGCCATTCCCAGTTCAAGAACATCATGCACCGCAAGGGCGCGCAGGACGCCCGGCGCGCGCGGCAGTTCGCCAAGGTGATCCGCGAGATCACGGTGGCGGCGCGCACCGGCCTGCCGGACCCGGGCTCCAATCCGCGGCTGCGCGGGGCAATGGTGGCGGCGCGCGAGATCAACATGCCCAAGGACACCATCGACCGCGCCATCAAGAAGGCGGCGGGGGCGGCCGCCGGCGACGACTATGTCGAGGTGCGCTACGAGGGCTACGGGCCGGCCGGCGTCGCGGTTATCGTCGAGGCGCTGACCGACAACCGCAACCGCACCGCGTCCGACGTGCGCGCGGCCTTCTCCAAGCATGGCGGCAGCCTGGGCGAGACCAACTCCGTCTCCTTCATGTTCACCCATCAGGGTGTGGTCCGATATCCGGCCGAGGCCGCCGGCGAGGAGGCGATACTGGAGGCGGCGATCGAGGCCGGCGCCGACAATGCCGAAAGCGGTCCCGAGGGGCACGAGGTGACCTGCGCAGTGGGGAGCTTCTTTGCCGTGCGCGACGCGCTCGAGGCGCATTTCGGGCCGCCGGAGAGTGCCAGGCTCGACTGGCGCGCCGGCACCGTGGTGACGCTCGACGAGGAGCGGGGTGCCAGCCTGCTCAAGCTCATCGACGCCCTCGAGGAGAATGACGACGTGCAGTCGGTGTATGCCAATTTCGAGCTGCCCGACGACGTTGCCGAGAAGCTGTCCGTCTGAGGGTCCGATGACCCTGATCGTCGGGATCGACCCCGGCCTGCGGTTCACCGGCTGGGGGCTGCTCGACTCCATCGGCAACCGTCTGCGCCACGTAGCCGACGGGGTGATCGCGACCGACGGCGACGAGCCGGTGCCGTTGCGCCTGAAGATGCTGCACGACCATCTGCAGGAGCTTTTCGCGACGTTCTCTCCGCAGGAGGCGGCGGTAGAGGAGACCTATGTGAACCGCAACGGTGCGGCGACGCTCAAGCTCGGCTACGCGCGTGGTGTCGCCCTGCTGGCGCCGGCGCTGGCCGGGATCGCGGTCAGCGAATATGGCGCGATGGCGGTGAAGCGCGCGGTGGTCGGCACCGGGGCCGCGAGCAAGGAGCAGGTCGGCATGATGGTGCGCCGGCTGCTGCCGGGGGCGACCATCCGGCGCGCCGATGCCTCGGACGCGCTGGCGGTGGCGATCTGCCACGCGCACCACCGGCAGTCGAACCTGCGCATCGCGTCCGGGACCCGCATGGCATGATCGCCCTGCTGACCGGGCGGCTCGCGCAGGTCGAGGCGGATCGCTGCGTCATCGACGTGAACGGCGTCGGCTACCTCGTGCAGGCCTCGACCCGTACGCTGGCGGCGCTGCCGCGGCCGCCGGAGCCGGCCCGGGTGCTGGTCGAGACAGTCGTGCGCGAGGATGCGATCCTGCTGTACGGGTTCTCCGACAGCGCCGAGCGCGACTGGTTCCGGCTGCTGACGACTGTCCAGGGCGTCGGCGCCAAGGTGGCGCTCGGCATCCTGTCCGGCCTGTCGCCGCGCGACCTGATCGCGGTGATCGCCGCCGGCGACCGCTCCAGCCTGACCCGGCTGCAGGGCGTCGGGCCGCGGCTCGCCGACCGGCTGCTGAGCGAGCTGCGCGAAAAAGCCGGTGGCATGCCGACCGGGACCGGTGCAACGCTGAGCCCGGTCGCCGGGGGCGGCACCGAGGCGGATGCGCTGGCGGCGCTGGCCGGGCTTGGGTTCCGGCGTCAAGAGGCGGCGCCGGCGGTGACCCGCGTGCTCGACCGGCTTGGCACTGAGGCCTCGCTCGATGCGGTGCTGCGTGACAGCCTGAAGGAGCTGGCCAGATGAGCGACCAGCCACGAACCGTTGACCAGCGCCGCCTCGAGGAGGATGCCGCCGAGGCCAGCCTGCGGCCGCAGCATCTCGGCGAGTTCATCGGCCAGCAGGCCAGCCGCGAGAACCTCTCGATCTTCATCCAGGCGGCGCGCGGACGCGGCGAGGCGCTCGACCATGTGCTGCTGCACGGACCGCCCGGCCTCGGCAAGACCACGCTGGCGCAGATCGTCGCGCGCGAACTCGGGGTGGGGTTCCGGGCGACATCGGGTCCGGTGATCCAGCGTGCCGGCGACCTCGCCGCGATCCTGACCAACCTGCAGCCGCGCGACGTGCTGTTCATCGACGAGATCCACCGCCTGCAGCCCGCCATCGAGGAGGTGCTGTATCCGGCGATGGAGGATTTCCAGCTCGACCTGATCATCGGCGAGGGTCCGGCGGCGCGCTCGGTGCGCATCGACCTGTCGCCGTTCACCCTGGTCGCTGCCACCACCCGCGCCGGACTGCTGGCGACGCCGCTGCGCGACCGGTTCGGCATTCCGCTGCGGCTGGTGTTCTACACCGCGGCCGAACTGCGACTGATCGTCTCGCGCGGCGCCGAGAAGCTGCGCTTCTCCCTCACGCACGACGGCGCCGAGGAGATCGCGACCCGCAGCCGGGGCACGCCGCGCATCGCCGGCCGCCTGCTGCGCCGGGTGCGCGACTTCGCCTCGGTCGGCGGCAATCCCTCGCTGCCGGTGGATCGCGCGCTCGCCGATGCGGCGCTGTCGCGGCTCGAGGTCGACAAGTTGGGCCTGGACGCGATGGACCGGCGCTACCTGCGGCGCATCGCCGAGCATCACCATGGTGGTCCGGTCGGCGTCGAGACGCTGGCGGCGGCGCTGGCGGAAGCGCGGGACACGCTCGAGGACGTGGTGGAGCCGTTCCTGATCCAGGAGGGGCTGGTGCTGCGGACCAGCCGTGGCCGCATGCTGGGCGAGCGCGGCTGGCGGCACCTGGGCCTGGTGCCGCCGCCGAGCCAGCCGGGCCAGCTCGACCTTCTGACCGAGCCACCCTCCTTCGAACCGGAAGCCTGATCGATGCGGCACGTGTTTCGCCAGCGGGTCTATTACGAGGACACCGACGCCGGCGGCGTCATGTACCACGCGCAATATCTCGCCTTTGCCGAGCGCGCCCGCACCGAGGCGATGCGCTGGCTCGGGTTGCCGGTCTCGACGCTGCTGCGCGACCACGGCATCGGCTTCGTGGTGCAGCGCGCCTCGGTGCTCTACCGGCGGCCGGTGCGACTCGATGACGAGGTGGAGGTGATCACCACGCTGCGCGAACTGACCGCGGCCCGCATGCGGCTCGACCAGGCGATTCGCGGCACGCCCGAGGCTGAGCCGGAGCTCAAGGCCATGCTCGAGATCGATCTGGCCTGCATCCACATGCAGACATTGCGTCCGTCGCGCATCCCGACGCACTGGCGCGACCTGCTGGCGCAGCTGGCCGACACCGAGGATGCGTCTCACAAATGATTAGGTGCGCCGTCTGACCGCTTTGTAACGCCGCATGAAGAGAGTTCGCTTCTGCTTTGGCCGGGAAGGCTTTAAGCAGGCGCGCGTTGGTTAGTGGGGCTCAAGATGGCGATACTCGGAGGCGGTGTTGGATCGCGCGGTTGATGCGGTGAATCTGGGCGCTGCCGCCGCCGGCGATCTCTCGCTGTGGGGCCTGTTCATCCAGGCTTCGATCGTCGTGAAGCTGGTGATGATCGGCCTCATCCTGGCCAGCGTCTGGGTGTGGGCGATCATCTTCGAGAAGACCATCTCGCTGCGTCGCGCCAACCGCCAGGCCAGCGTGTTCGAGGACCGGTTCTGGTCCGGCGGCTCGCTCGATGACCTGTACGAGACCGAGGGCGCCAAGCCCGCGCATCCGATGGCAGCCGTGTTCGGCGCGGCCATGGGCGAATGGCGGCGCTCGGCCCGGGTCAAGGGTGCGGACCTCAGCCGCGGCAGCGTGCAGGAGCGCGTCGACCGGGCGATGGGCATCACCGTCACCCGCGAGCTCGAGCGGATGGAGCGCTGGATGATCTTCCTGGCCTCGATCGGCTCGGTGGCGCCGTTCATCGGCCTGTTCGGCACCGTCTGGGGCATCATGCACTCTTTCTCGGCGATCGCGGCGATGCACAACACCAACCTTGCGGTGGTTGCCCCCGGCATCGCGGAAGCGCTGTTCGCCACCGCGATCGGCCTGGTGGCGGCGATCCCCGCGGTGCTCGCCTACAACAAGATCAGCTCCGACCTGTCGCGCTTCGCGGCGAGGCTCGAGGCGTTCGGCACCGAGTTCGGCGCCATCCTGTCGCGCCAGTCCGAAGAGCGGGCCTGATCCGATGGCAATGTCGCTCGGTCCCGGAGGCGGCAGGCGCGGTCGCGGTCGCTACCGGCCGATGTCGGAGATCAACGTCACCCCGCTGGTCGACGTCATGCTGGTGCTGCTGATCATCTTCATGGTGACCGCGCCACTGATGACCAGCGGCGTCAATGTGGACCTGCCGAAGACCGACGCGAGCCAAGTCAATGCCGACACCAAGCCGATCACCGTCACGATCAAGGCGGACGGCTCGCTGTTCATGGGCGACGACGCGGTCACCACGGACGAGCTGGTCGCCAAGCTGCAGGAGGCGTCGAAGAACGACCCGACGCACCGCATCTTCGTGCGCGGCGACCAGCACATCGATTACGGGCGGGTGATGGAGGTCATGGGCCGCATCACCTCGGGCGGCTTCACCCATGTGGCGCTGCTGGCCGAGCAGCCGGCCGGCCAGATCAATCACTGAGCAGGCCTCATGGCGGTGCTCCTGCCCGACAATCCGCTGCTCCGCCGCGGCGCCTATGTGTCCGGCGGCCTGCACCTGCTGGTGTTGTTGTCGCTGATCGTGGTGATGCCGCTCAGCAAGCCGCCCGAGCCACCGGAGCCGCCGGCGGTCGAGATGGACTTCACCGGGCCGCCGGCCGCCTCCGCGCGGGCCGACCAGGCCAATCCGTCGCCGCAGCCGCCGGCGCCCGTCCCGAACCCGGCCCCTCCGAGCCCGACGCCACCCGAGCACGTGCCGGTCGAGGAGGCGCCCCCACCGCCGCCGCCGCTGCGGCCGATGCCGCCGCCGCCCGAGGTGGCGCCGCTGCCGATCCCGCCGCTGCCGACGCCGCCGAAGCTGCAGGCGCAGTCACCGGACAGCGTGCGCGCGCCGCCGCCGGTGCCGAGCCCGCCATCGGCCTCGCAGAGCGTCAGCCCGCCATCGCCCTCGACGCTGCCCGCCTTGCCGCAGATGGCGCTGCCGTCGCACCTGACGCAGCCGAACAAGACGAAGAACGCGGCGGCGGACACGCACTCTCTGCTGGCCACGCTGGAGAAGTTCCGCGTCGACCAGAAGCAGACCCATGCCCCGACCGCGCATGCCAATCCCGCGCAGGGCGGCGCGCCGACACGTGGCCGCGACATCACCTCGGCCCTGAGCGCGGGTGACCAGCATGCCATCGCGGGCGAGGTGCGGCGCTGCTACGCGGAGGATACCGAGGCCCGGAACTATGCACAGTTCCAGGCGCACCTGATCGTCACCGTCGACGCCACCGGGGAGGCCCGCATGGTGCAGTTCTCCGGCGCGGATCAGGCCAGGATGGAGGCCGATCCGTCCTATCGGGCACTGGCCGAGCGGGCGCGGGCCGCGGTGATGAACCCGACCTGCGCGAAGCTGCCGCTGCCGGCGTCGGAGCTCGGCGCGGTGCACCAGATCAAGTTCGTCTTCCGGCCCTGAGCGGGCTGCGACACAAAGGATGCAGACGATGGCTTCTGACTTCTTCTCGCGCCGCCAGGTGATGGCGAGCTCGATCGGCGCGGGGCTGATCGCATCGCCGCTGAGCGCCTTCGCGCAGGCCATGCCGGGAGCCTCGCCCGCCAATGCACCGGGCGCCGCCGAGATCACCGTCGATCAGGCGCATACCGCACCGATCCCGATTGCGATCCCCTCGTTCGGGCCGGGGATCGGCGACCAGATCACCCAGGTGATCGGCGACGATCTGGGCGGCAGCGGCCTGTTCCGGGTGCTCGGCGCCGCGGCCTCCGCGGGCGGGGCCGGGACGCCCGATTTCACGACCTACCGCAGCATCGGCGCGCAGGCGCTCGCGGCCGGCAACGCCTCCGGGGCGGGCGACCTGCGGGTGGAGTTCCGGCTCTGGGACGTGCTGGCCGGGCAGCAGATCCAGGGCACCGCCTACACCACCAGCGCGGCCAACTGGCGCCGCATCGCGCACAAGATCGCTGACGTGATCTACCAGCGCATGCTTGGCGAGAAGGGCTATTTCGACACCCGCATCTGCTACGTGGCGCGCTCCGGCCCGCGCGGACGCCAGCAGACGCGTCTTGCGATCATGGACCAGGACGGCGCCAACAGCCGTTACCTCACCAGCGGACGCTGGCTGGTGCTGACGCCGCGCTTCCACCCGACCCGCGACCAGATCGCCTTCATGAGCTACGCCAACGAGCGGCCACGGGTGTATCTGTTCGACCTCGCCAGTGGCCGCGAGGAGGTGCTGGGCGAGTTCCAGGGCATCAGCTTCGCGCCCCGCTTCGCGCCCGACGGCAATTCGGTGGTGCTGTCGGCGACACGCGGCAGCGGCTCGGACATCTACCGTGTCGACCTCGCCAGCCGGTCGTCGCAGCGCCTGACCAACTCCGGCTCGATCGATACAAGCCCGTGCTTCAGCCCGGACGGCTCGCAGATCGTGTTCAACTCCGATCGCGGCGGCAGTCCGCAGCTCTATGTCATGAGCGCCTCGGGTGGCGACGCGCGCCGGATCAGCTACGGGACGGGCCAGTACGGCTCGCCGGTCTGGTCGCCTCGCGGCGACCTGATCGCCTACACCCGCATCGGTGGTGGCGGCTTCTCGATCGGGGTGATGCAGCCGGACGGCACCGGCGAACGCATCCTGACCCAGGGCTTCACCGTGGAGAGCCCGACCTTCTGTCCGAACGGCCGGGTGATGGCCTACTGCCGGCAGACCGCCGCCGGCGCCGGCGGGGCCGGGTTCTCGAGCAGCCTCGCCACCATCGACATCGCCGGATTCAACGATCATCCATTGCGCCTGGGCATCGGAGCGTCGGATCCGGCCTGGTCGCCTCTGAACGGGTAGGCCTGGAGGGGGCAGGGGCACCATTGCAGCAGCGACACGGCCCGGCAGAAACTTGCCACACCAGCCGGTTCCAGGCTCAGGCGACTTGACCGGAAGCGAAACGACACCGTAATTCGCGAATGGTTAACGCTTGATTGTTGCTTCGACCCGTGACGCTCTCGAACTCCTCAGGAACCTGACCATGAAACTGAAGCTTCTCGGCGCTATCGGGCTGGCCGCCATGCTCGCCGCCTGCTCTGGCCAGAACGCCAACACCGGTGCCGCGTCCGGCATGGGAGCGTCCGCTGCTCCGACGGGTGCGGCGGCTCCGGGCAGCGAGGCGGACCTGGTGGCCAATGTCGGCGACCGCGTCTATTTCGCGCTGAACGAGAGCAACCTGTCGTCGGATGCGCAGGGCACGCTGGATCGCCAGGCCGCCTGGCTCGCGCGCTACCCGCAAGTGACCATCCAGCTCGCCGGCAATTGCGACGATCGCGGCACCGAGGAGTTCAACATTGCGCTCGGCGAGCGCCGTGCCAATGCGGCGCGCGACTACCTGGTGTCGAAGGGCGTCTCGGCCGGTCGCGTCACCACGATCTCGTATGGCAAGGACCGCCCGACCGCGCTCGGCGACGACGAGCAGTCCTGGCAGCAGAACCGCAACGCGATCACCGCGGTCCACTAAGGCGTCCGGGCGGTTTCACCGCCTGTTGGCGATCCATCTGCGTGACGGCCGGACGCTTATCGTCCGGCCGTTGCTGTTTTAGGCTGCCCCCTCATGGGCGGCTCGGGATTTTTCTTCATGCGTGATGGGTGCTTCGGCTCGGTTGCCTCCGGACTGGCTGCTCTTCTGCTCGCCACCAGCCTGTCGGGCGGGGTCGCGCATGCCCAGCTCGACAGCCGGGAGGCGATCTCGCTGCAGGACCAGATCCTGGAACTGCGCCACGAGATGCAGCAGATGCAGTCCGGCGGCGGCGAGGCCAGCGCGCCGCCCCAGGGCTATGCGACGCCGTCCAGCACCAGCGTCGACCAGGGTGCGGGCTCGCCGCTGACATCGCAGCTGCTCGACCGGGTCTCGACCCTAGAGGCCCAGGTGCGCGACCTACGCGGGCAGCTCGACCAGCTCAACAACCAGGTGCAGCAGCAGAACGCGGCACTCAGCAAGCAGATCGGCGACATGAGCTTCGCCATGCAGCAGGGGCATCCCGAGGGTGCGCCCGCTGCCGGCAATCCGGTCGGCGCTCCGCCGCCGCCGCCGGCGCGCCGCACCCCCGAGATGGCGCTGCAGCAGGGCAACGCGGCCCTGGCGCGGCGCGACTATGCCGGGGCGCAGGCGGCGGCCCGCGAGGTGCTCGCCGGGCCGAAGGGGCCGCGCCAGACCGACGCGCAGTTCCTGCTCGCGCAGTCGCTGGCCGGCCAGCGCCAGTACCAGCAGGCGGCGACCGCCTATTACGACGTCTATACGCATGCGCCCCGCTCGGGACGTGCGCCGGACGCGCTGCTCGGTGTCAGCGCGTCCCTGCTGGCCCTGGGCGACAAGACCGACGCCTGCCAGGCGCTGCAGAAGCTGGGCCGGGAGTTCCCGTCGCCGCAGCCGCGCGTGCGGAACGCCTCGCTCTCCCTGCGTGGCCGTGCCGGCTGCCGCTGAGCCGGCTGCGTCACCATGCAGCCTCCCGGCTTGCACACCTTGGGGGAGGCTGAGTTCGCCGGCCTGATGCAGCCGCTCGGGCCCTGGCAGGGCCTGGCGACGCTGGCGGTCGCGGTCTCCGGAGGTGCCGATTCCCTGTGCCTCGCCGTGCTGGCGCAGCGCTGGGCCGCGTCTCGCGCCGCCGCCTGCGTCGGACTGGTCGTGGATCATGGCCTGCGCGACGGTTCGGCAGACGAGGCCGCGGCAACGGCGGAGCGCCTGCGGCGGATCGGCATCGAGCCCCGCATCCTGCGCCTGCGTGACCTGCGGCGTGGGCCGGCCCTGGCCGCACGCGCCCGTGCAGCACGCTACGGCGCTTTGGCCCAGGCCTGCCGGGAGGCCGGGCTCGTCGATCTGCTGGTCGCCCATCATGCGGGCGACCAGGCGGAGACGGCCCTGATGCGGGCCCGCGCCGGGAGCGGGCCGGACGGGCTGGCGGCGATGGCGCAGCTGGTCGAGACGCCGGACGTGCGGCTGCTGCGACCGTTGCTGGGCGTGGCGCCGGACCGGCTGCGCGCGACGCTTTGCGCGGCCGGGCTTGCATGGATCGAGGATCCCTCCAACCGGGACCCGGCCGCGCTGCGCACCCGCCTGCGGCACGAACTCGATGGCATGGAGCCGGAGCAACGCACGCGGCTGCTGCGGGAGGTCGCGGCCGCCGGGCGCGCGCGGCTGGCGCGGCAGCACGAGCGGGCCGGCTGCCTTGCACTGCAGGCCGAACTGCGCCCGCAGGGTTTCGCCCTGCTGCCTCCGGGGCTGGTCGAGCCGGAAATCCTCGGCCTGCTGATACGCACCGTCGGCGGCGCCGCGCATGCGCCAGCGCTGCCCGCTGTCGCGTCTCTGGCGGCCCGGCCGCGGGCGGCGACGCTCGCCGGCACGCGGCTGCTGCCCGCCGGACGGCTCGGGCCGGGCTGGCTGCTGGTGCGCGAGGCCCGGGCCATGCAGGCTCCGGTTGCCGCCAGCGACGGCGTGTTGTGGGACGGCCGGTACCGCCTGCATGCAGCGGGAGCGGCGCTACCTTCCGACGCGCGTGTCGGAGCTGCCGGTGCGAGACGGATGGCAGGCCGGTCTGGGCGGGGATTGCCGGCGGTGGTACGAGGCGTCATGCCGTGCCTGTATGCGGGCTCAGGTGACGCCATCGCGCTGCCGCCGGGCGCCGGCTTTGCCTTCGAACCGGACATGCCGGCGTGCCAGGCAGCCTGCTACGGGACCTCGTGAAGATGCTGCGGGCCGATGTTCACGCTTTATCCGCACCCCGCCGCGTATCCGGGGGTTTGCGGTGTTGCACCGCGTCCCATGTAATGCTTGCTTCAGGATCCTGACCTCGGACAACCCGGACGCTCGACTTCGCTCGTCGGCACGGAGTAATCCAGGACATGCGCCTGTCGGATAGGTTCCTGTGACTGTGGAAACGCAAGATCGATGAGTAATTTCGGCCGCAACCTGGCGCTCTGGGTCATCATCGCGGTGATGCTCGTGCTGCTGTTCAACGTGTTCCAGCCGGGCAGCGGCCAGCACGCCTCGCAGCAACTCGCCTACTCCGACTTCATCGGCGACGTGAATGGCGGCCGCGTGCGGCAGGTGACCATCCAGCAGCACAACGTCACCGGCACGCTGACCGACGGCACCAGCTTCGAGACCTACCTGCCGGAAGACCCGACCCTGGTGCCGCGTCTGACCGAGAAGGGTGTCGAGGTCATCGCCAAGCCCGAGGACAGCGACGTCAACCCGCTGCTGCGCTACCTGCTGCAGTGGCTGCCGATGCTGCTGCTGATCGGCGCCTGGTTCTTCGTGATGCGGCAGATGCAGTCCGGCGGCGGACGCGCCATGGGCTTCGGCAAGTCGCGCGCCCGGATGCTGACCGAGAAGCAGGGCCGCATCACCTTCGACGACGTCGCCGGCATCGACGAGGCCAAGCAGGAGCTGCAGGAGGTCGTCGACTTCCTCAAGGACCCGCAGAAGTTCCAGCGTCTCGGCGGCAAGATCCCGAAGGGCGTGTTGCTCGTAGGTCCCCCCGGCACCGGCAAGACGCTGCTGGCGCGCGCCATCGCCGGCGAAGCCAACGTGCCGTTCTTCACCATCTCGGGCTCCGACTTCGTCGAGATGTTCGTGGGTGTCGGCGCATCGCGCGTGCGCGACATGTTCGAGCAGGGCAAGAAGTCGGCGCCCTGCATCATCTTCATCGACGAGATCGACGCGGTCGGCCGACATCGCGGCGCCGGCCTCGGCGGCGGTAATGACGAGCGCGAGCAGACGCTGAACCAGATGCTGGTCGAGATGGACGGCTTCGAGAGCAACGAAGGCGTCATCCTGATCGCGGCGACCAACCGTCCCGACGTGCTCGATCCGGCGCTGCTGCGTCCCGGCCGCTTCGACCGTCAGGTGGTGGTGCCGAACCCGGACGTTAACGGCCGCGAGAAGATCCTGCGCGTGCACATGCGCAAGGTGCCGCTGGCCAGCGACGTCGAGCCGAAGGTGATCGCGCGTGGCACACCGGGCTTCTCGGGTGCTGATCTCGCCAACCTGGTGAACGAGGCGGCGCTGCTGGCGGCACGCCTCGGCAAGCGCACCGTGGCGATGAGCGAGTTCGAGAACGCCAAGGACAAGGTGATGATGGGCGCCGAGCGCCGGTCGCTGGTGATGAGCGAGGAGGAGAAGCGCCTCACCGCCTATCACGAAGGCGGCCATGCCTTGTGCGCGCTGTACGAGCCGGAGAGCGACCCGCTGCACAAGGTGACGATCATCCCGCGTGGCCGTGCGCTGGGCGTGACCTTCAGCCTGCCGGAGAACGACCGGTTGTCGGAGAGCCGCGCCTACCTCAAGGGCCTGCTGGTCAAGATCATGGGCGGCCGTGTCGCCGAGGAGCTGATCCTGGGGCCGGAAAAGGTGACCGGTGGTGCATCGAGCGACATCAAGCAGGCGACGCGGGTGGCACGCATGATGGTCACCGAGCTCGGCATGAGCGACAAGCTCGGCATGATCTCCTACGGCGACAACAGCCAGGAGGTGTTCCTGGGCCACTCGGTGACCCAGAACAAGAACGTCTCCGAGCAGACCGCACGCGAGATCGAGGCCGAGGTCAAGGCGATGATCGATGCCGGCTACAACCGCGCCAAGGAGATCCTCGTCAGCCACATCGACGAGCTGCACCTGCTTGCCAACGGGCTGCTCGAATACGAGACGCTGTCGGGCGCCGAGGTGCGGCAGATCCTGCGCGGGGAAAAGGTGATCCGCACGGTGATGGACGATCCGATGCCGGACAGCCGGCGTGCCTCCGTGCCGAGCACCGGCGGCTTCCGGCCCGATCCGGCGCCGCCTCCGGGTGGTGGCCTGGGGCCGGCACCGCAGCCGGGCTGAGTTCCGGCCGATACGATGTCGAGGCGGAGGCGGGCATTGTCCCGCCTTTTGCTTGTCATGGGATCATGCAGACGCTCATCGAACCGCTTGGCCTGCTGACTGGACCGGAGGCGGCAGCCGCGCTGGCCGCATCGCTCGCCCTGCCGTTGCAGGGAGGCGGCACCGCCTTCTCGCTGGTGCGCCTCATCGGTGCAGGCTGCGACCGGATCGTGCCGGTCGGCGCGGTGCCGGAACAGTGGCAGCCTTGCCTGCGGCTGGTCGCGACGCCACCGCCGCCGGCCGGCCTGCATCCGGGTCCGCTGGTCATGGGCGTCCTCAACGTGACGCCGGACAGCTTCAGCGATGGCGGCCGGCATCTCGCCACCGAAGATGCCATCGGCGCCGGCATGGCGATGATCGAGGCGGGCGCGGACCTGGTCGATGTCGGCGGCGAGAGCACGCGGCCGGGCGCGGCAGCGGTCGCGCCGGAGCTGGAACAGGCGCGCATCCTGCCGGTGATCGAGGCGCTGGCGCGTCATGTCGCCGTTTCGGTCGATACCCGCAACGCCTGCACCATGGGCGTCGCGCTCGCGGCCGGTGCCGCTTTGATCAACGACGTCTCGGCTCTTGCATATGATCCGGCCGCCGCCGGAACCCTGGCCAATCATGATTGTGCGGTCGCACTGATGCATATGCGTGGCACGCCTGCGACCATGACCGGCCGCGCCCACTACGACGACGTCGCGGTCGAGGTGGTGCGGGAACTCGGCGGCCGCATCGATGCGGCCGTCGCGGCCGGGATTTCCCGCGAGCGCCTCCTGGTCGATCCGGGCATCGGCTTCGCAAAGGACGACGCGCAGAACCTGGAGCTGCTGCGCCGGCTGCCCCTGCTGGCCTGCCTCGGCCAGCGCGTGCTGCTCGGCGTGTCACGCAAGCGCTTCATCGGCAAGGTCGGACGCGCTCCCGACGCGGCGTCGCGCGATCCCGGCACCATCGCCGCAAGCCTGTCCGGGCTTTGCCTGAACGGCTGCATCCTGAGGGTGCACGATGTCGCCGGCATGGTGCAGGCGCTGCGTCTCTGGCAGGCAATCCGGCACTAGGCTAGGCTCCGCGCGATGGACGCCATACGCAAACTGTTCGGCACCGACGGCATACGCGGCACCGCCAACACCGACCCGATGACCGTCGAGGTGGCGCAGCGCCTGGGGCAGGCGGCCGGCCTGCGCTTTCGCCGCGGCACGCATCGGCACCGCGTCGTGCTCGGCAAGGACACAAGGCTGTCCGGCTACATGATCGAGTGCGCCCTGGTGTCGGGCTTCCTGTCGGCGGGCGTCGACGTGACGCTGGTGGGGCCGCTGCCGACGCCGGCGATCGCCATGCTGACGCGCAGCCTGCGTGCCGATCTCGGGGTGATGATCTCCGCCTCGCACAACCCGTTCGAGGATAACGGCATCAAGCTGTTCGGCCCGGACGGCTTCAAGCTCTCGGACGAGGCAGAGGCCGAGATCGAGGCGCTGATGCGCAGCGAGCTCGGTGGCCGGCTGGCAGCGCCGCACATGATCGGCCGCGCCTCGCGTCTCACCGATGCCGCCGGCCGCTACATCGAAAGCGCCAAGTCGTCGTTCCCGCGCGGGCGGCGTCTCGATGGCCTGCGCATCGTCATCGACTGCGCGAACGGCGCCGCCTACCGGGTGGCGCCCACGGCGCTGTGGGAGTTGGGCGCCGACGTGATCCGCATCGGCTGCACGCCGGACGGCCTCAACATCAATCTCGGCTGCGGCTCGACCAGCCCCGGAGCGCTCAGTGCGGCGGTGCTGGAGCACCGCGCCGATCTCGGTATCGGGCTCGACGGCGACGCCGACCGGCTGGTGGTGGTGGACGAGCATGGCCGCACCATCGACGGCGACCAGATCCTGGCCCTCATCGCCAGCTCCTGGCAGCGCAGCGGGCGTCTCGAGGGCAGCGGCGTGGTGGCGACCGTCATGTCGAACATGGGGCTGGAGCGATACCTCGCGGAACTCGATTTGTCGCTCGAGCGCACCGCGGTCGGCGACCGCTACGTGGTCGAGCGCATGCGCGAGCTTGGGATGAACCTCGGCGGCGAGCAGTCCGGCCACATGGTGCTGTCGGAGTTCGCCACCACCGGCGACGGGCTGATCGCGGCACTCCAGGTGCTCTCGGTGCTGGTCGAGCGCGGCCAGCCGGCCAGCGAGGCCTGCCGGCTATTCACGCCGTTCCCGCAGAAGCTGCGCAACGAGCGCTATGCCGGCGCCTCGCCGCTGCTCGATGCGTCGGTGGTCGAGGCGCGCCGCTGGGCGTGTGATCTGCTCGGCGATCGCGGCCGGTTGCTGCTGCGCGAGAGCGGAACCGAGCCGCTGGTGCGCGTCATGGCCGAGGCCGAGGACGCGGAGCTGGTGGACCATGTCGTCGACCGCCTGTGCGAGACCATCCGCCGCGCCGCCGTCGCGGCATGACCCTCCTGGCGGCTGCCTGATGCGGGGTCGGGTCCTGGTCATCGCCGGCAGCGATTCCGGCGGCGGCGCCGGCATCCAGGCCGACATCAAGACCATCACCGCCCTCGGCGGCTACGCGGCGACCGCGATCTCGGCCCTGACCGCGCAGGACACCAACGGCGTGCATGGCGTGATGGCGGTGCCGGCGGCGTTCGTCGGCCAGCAGATCGACAGCGTGCTGGACGACCTCGGCGTCGACGCCTTCAAGACCGGCATGCTGGACCGCATCGAGGTGATCGAACTGGTGGCGGAGCGGATCGGCCGGCACCCGGGCGTTCCCTTCGTGCTCGACCCGGTCATGGTGGCGAAGGGCGGCGCGCGCCTGCTGGCGAAGGATGCGGTCAGCAGCCTCAAGCGCAGCCTGGTGCTGCTGGCCGGCGTGATCACGCCGAACCTGCCGGAGGCCGAGGTGCTGTCCGGCCGCAGCATCGAGAGCGTGGCCGACATGCATGCGGCGGCAGCCGCGCTGCTCACCCTTGGCGTGCCGGCGGTGCTGCTCAAGGGCGGCCACCTCCGCGGCGAGCGGGTGGTCGACCTGCTGGCGACCGAGGACGGCATCGAGGCGTTCGACGCCGCACGGATCGACAGCCGCCACACGCATGGTACCGGCTGCACCCTGGCCAGCGCGATCGCCACCGGGCTTGCGCAGGGCCTGACGCTGCGCCAGTCGGTGGTGCTTGGTCGGGAGTATGTCCGTCGCGCGATCCTGTCGGCGCCGGGCTATGGCGCCGGGCATGGGCCGCTCGACCATGGCGTCACCATCGACCCCGGGCGCCTTGGCACCTGATCCGGCCCGGCGTTGGCTGGCGGCGCTGCTGCGCGCCGGCCTGCTGGGGACGGGGCTGCTGGGCGGATGCGCGGAGAGTGGCGCCACGGTGCGAGCCTGCCGGATCGAGCGGGTGGCGGACCTGCCTGTGCTGCCCGGAACCCGCTTGCCGGCCGTCCGCGCCACTCTCGAGGGCGAGCCGGTGGTGTTCTACATCGACACCGGCGCGCAGCTCTCGATCCTGACCCGGTCGGCGGCCGATCATTTCGACTTCCGGGGCGCCTCCGCCATGCGCATGGGGCTGGGCGGGATCGGCGGCATCGTCGATGCGCCGGTCGTCATCGTCCGCCGTCTCGATCTCGGTCATGGCGTCGCACGCGACATCGCGATGCCGGTGGCAGGCGATCTCGGATCGACGGTGCAGGGGCTTCCGGTCGCAGGCCTGTTCGGGGCCGACTTCCTGTCGAACTACGACGTCGACCTGGACCTGCCGGACCACCGCTTCGCGCTCTACGATCTCCGGCACTGCAGCGGGGGCCTGCGGCCGCTCGATGCGCCAGCCTTCGCGGTCCCGTTCCGCCTGGAGAGCACGCGGATCAATCTCAAGGTCAGGCTGAACGGCCACCCGATCGATGCGGTGCTGGATAGCGGCTCGGTCGCTACGCTGGTGACACTCGACGACGCCGCGACCGCCGGTGTGACGCGCGGAATGCTGCAGGCGGATCGCGGCGGCTTTGCCATCGGCATCGACGAGACACGCCTGCCGGCGCACCGGCATCGTTTCGCCGCACTCGAGATCGGCGACGAGACGATGCAGAATTACCCGTTCGCGGTGGCGGACACCGACTTCACGCTGATCGGCAACGACTTCCTGCGGGCGAACCACGTCTGGATCTCGTATCCGCGCCGGATGCTGTTCGTGCAGCCGAGGCCTCGGCAGGCGCCCAGATAGTGGCCCTGGAACGCAAACGGGCCGGCCCCGTAGCGGGCCGGCCCGTCATGACCCGGAAGTTTCCGAGTTAGTAGTAGCGCCAGTAGCGGCGGTGATGCGGTCCATAGGCCCACGCACGATGATGCCAGTGCTGGCCGTGCCAGTAGTAGTGCGGGCCGGCCCAGCCCGGCGGCGGCGGATAGGGCTGCGCCGAGGCGGCCACCGCGGGCAGGAGGCAGGCGGAGGCGATCGCTGCCGCCGCGAGCAGTTTACCGGCGCGCTCCGTTAACGTTGCAAGTCTCATTCGTGCCCCCTCTTCGGCATGGATATCGCGACACTCAACGGGAAGGGCAGGGAATTGTTCCCGTCCGTGTCCGGGCTTACGAATTGATTTCGTAACGAGGCGTGCCGGTGCCGACCCCGGGCCGACCCCGGGAAGATCTCAGGTGGTGCCGCTGACGTAGCCGCCGTCGACCACGAAGTTGGCGCCGGTGACGAAGCCGGCGGCGGGCGAGGCGAGGAACAGGCAGGCGCCGACCAGGTCCTCGGCGCTGCCCCAGCGCTTCAGCGCCGAGCGCGAGGCGATCCTCGCTTCCGCAACCGGGTCCTGCCACAGCCCCGCGGTCATGTCGGTGCGGTGGTAGCCCGGCGCGACCGCATTGACCCGGATGCCGTCCGGGCCGAAGGCGTGCGCCAGATGCCGGGTCAGTCCGAGCACGCCGGCCTTGCTGGCGCCGTACGCGGGCACCACCGGATCGGCCAGCGTGCTCAGCATGGAGGCGAAGTTGACGATGCTGCCCTTTGACGCGCGCAGCTTTTCGCGTGCCGCCATCGACAGCCGCATCACGCTGTTGAGGTTGACGTCGATCACCTCGAGATAGCTCGCCTCGTCGAACTCGCGCACCGGCAGCGCGATGCCGGCTGCGTTCACCAGTACGTCGAGGCCGTGCAGGCGGTCCACGAAGGCCCTGATCGCGGGGCTGTCGCGCACGTCCAGGGGCTCGAACCGCACGCCATCCGCGGCATCGCCCGCGCGCAGGGCCGCGAGCTTTCGCTCCGAGGTGCCGGTCGCGATGACCTGGGCGCCGCTGCGCGCGAAGCCGCGCGCCACGGCAAGGCCGATGCCGCTCGATCCGCCGGAGACCAGGACGTGGCGGCCGGCGAACAGGCCGGGAGCGAAGCTGTCTGCGGGATCGGTCATGCTCGTCTCCGGGGTCATTCGGACAGGCGGTCCAGCGCGTCGTAGAGCGCCTGCGCCTGGGTGCCGCGGCCGTGCGCGGCGAGGCCGTCGAAGATCGGCTGCAGCCGGGCGTAGCGCTCGGCCCAGACCGGATCTGGCAGGATCTCGGCGCGGTGCCGCACGCAGCCCGCCACCGCCGCGTCGAGGCTCGCATAGTGGCCGAGCGCGGTCGCGGCCATCGCGGCGCAGCCGACGAGGCCGCATTCCGGCTCCTCGGGAACCAGCACGGGCACGTTGTAGGCGCTGGCCTTGATCTTCAGCCAGAGCTCGCTCTTCGACCCGCCGCTGGAGGCGACGACGCGTTCGATCGGATGGCCCGCGGCGTCCGCCATCAGCCGCAGCGAGCGGGTGGCGGCGAAGGCGACACCTTCGACGAGGGCGCGGTCCAGATGCGCGAGGCCGTGGCCGGCAGAGAGGCCGAAGAACTGCGCCCGGGCATTGCGCGACGCTCCGAGCCGCTCGCCGGTCAGGTACGGCAGGAACAGCAGCCCGTCCGCGCCGGGCGGCGCCTGCGCCGCCCGATCCATGATGGCGGCATAGTCCGCGTTCCCGTCATGCAGCGCGCGTCGGCCCCAGCGCACCGCATCGCCACCGGTCTCCAGCAGCATGAACGCGCCCCAGCCGCCTTCTATGGTCGCGACGTTGCAGACCTCGGCATCGAGCACCGGCCGCTCGCTGATCACGGTGATGATGCACGACGTGCCGGTGACATCCGATGCCAGCCCCGGCCGGCAGGCGCCGGAGCCGAGCAGCGCCACCGGATAGTCGGCGCCTCCGACCAGTACCGGCGTGCCGGCACGCAGTCCGGTCTGGATGGCCGCCCTGGCGGCCAACGGTCCCAGGATGTCGAGCGGCGCACGCAGCGCGGGCAGGATGCCGGTGTCCAGGCCCAGCCGGGCCGCCATGCGCTCCGACCAGGTGCGGGTGGCGGGATCCATCAGGAAGCTCAGCGAGCCGTCGCCGGGATCCATCGCCGCGAGACCGGTCAGCCGGTGGTTCACGAAATCCTTCGGCATGAGCACGATCCGGGTGCGCGCATAGGCGACAGGGTCGTGTTCGCGCAGCCAGGCGAGCTTGAAGGCGGGCCAGGCCGGGGTGGCGGGGCTGCCGCTGTCGCCCAGGTAGTCCTGCAGCCGGTAGCGAGCCTCGAACGCCTCGACCAGCGCGGTCGTGCGCTTGTCGTTCCAGAGCGGCACGGTCTCGCGGGTCAGCTGTCCGTCGGCATCGAGCAGGACGGTGCCGTGCATCTGCCCGCACGCGCAGATCGCGATGATCCGGTCGCGGAGGTCCGGCACCGCGCCGGCAAGGTCTTGGATGGTCGCGACGACGCCGTCCCACCAGGAGGCGGCGCGCTGTTCCGCCCAGCCGAACTGCGGAACGATCTGGTCATGCTCGCGGCTCGCGACATGGATGATGCGGCCGGCGAGATCGACGGCCGCGGCGCGGACGCTGCCGGTGCCGATATCGATCGCCAGCACGAGATCCTGAGCCATCGACGGTTCGTTCCCGGGGCAAGCGATTTCGGGAGCGTTATTCCCGGGTATCGACCTCGTCAAGCAGGTCTTGCCAAAGAGTTGGACGATGCGCTCCGAGGCCGGTGCGGAGGCTGGCGAGCGTCTCGAGCCCGCGAGAAACGAAGGGTGGCCCGGCTCAACGCGCGGGCACTTCGGGTTCGAGGTCGGGACCGAGATCATCCGGATCGGGAAGCGCCGTGATGCCGCGCAGGACAGCGCTGCGCAGGGCTAGGATTGTCAGCAGCCAGCCTCCGAGTGCCGCGAAACCGAGCGCGGCGCGGAGGTCTGCGTGCTGTCCGAGCCACCCGCCGATCAGGGCGCCAGGGGCGGCCGGGATCAGGATCAGCCAGCGCATGGTGCTGGTCATGCGGCCGAGCATCGCCGTCGGGGTCGCCGCCTGGCGCAGCGCTATGAAGTTGACGAAGATGAGAATGGCGCCGAAGCCGAGCAGCATCAGGTCGAGCGCGAACGCGGCCCGGCCGAACCCCCCGGTGGGCGAAGCCGCGAGGAGCGACGAACCGGACGCGGTGAGTGCAAAGCCCAGGATGATGCACCGCCCCGGTCCTGCCCGGCGGCTCAGCCGTCCGCCGGACAGGCTCCCGAGCACGGTTCCCACGCCGAGGCAGACATAGGAGAGGCCGACCGCCGCCCCACTCATCCCGAGGTTGCGCGTGGCGAACAGGATGTTCACGCCGACTGCCGAGCCGTTGAAGAATTCCCAGGCCGCGATGAATCCGGCCAGCACGACGAGAAGACGATTCCGGCGGACGAACCGGACACCGGCCAGCAGCTCCAGCCAGAATCCGCCGGCACCGCGCGCCGGAGTCTCGTCGATGCTGATGCCGCCCAGGATCGAGGCCGACGTCAGCAGCAGGACGGCGTTGACGAGAAGCGCCACGGGCGCTCCGAGAAACCTGATGAGGAGACCGGCGACCGCGGGCCCGGCGACCTCGGCGCCGGAGTTGGCGAGCGCGTTCTTCGCGTAGGCTTCGATCAGGCGGTCGCGTCCGACGATCTGGTTGAGGACGATCTGCGAGGCGCTGCCGGCCGTGGTGTTGACCAGACCGACGACGAACGCGACCAGCAGGAGCCAGGGAACCGAGAGGAACCCGAGCCAGTGCGCGACCGGAACACTCACGGCCGCCGCCGCGAGCGCAAGCTCGCCGGCGACATAGACCGGCAGCTTGCGCATGCGATCGAGCCAGACCCCTGACGGCAGCGAGAACAGGGTGAAGGGGAGGGTCTCCATCGCGGTGAGGAGGCCCATGTCGGTGGGGGAAGCGCGCAGCGACACCGCCGCGGTCAACGGCAGGGCGAGCAGCATGATCTGCATGCCGAACGCGCTCGCCAGCACGGAGGACCAGAGACGACGATAGGTGGGATCGCGGAGAAGATCGTCGGGTCCGGCGGTGACGAGTTTGCGTAGCCCTTCGACCAGGCGAGCCAGCCGCATGGGATCGCGGTCAGGCGGGCGGCAGCGGGCTGCACGCGACGGCGGTGGCGCGCGCGAGCACCGTCATGCGCCGCGCGGCCACCGCGCCGCCGGCCATCTCGCCCGCCAGATGCGCCAGCAGCGGCGTGCTCAGCGCCGCATGCGCCGCGGTGTTGACGGCCACCTCGGTGACCGCGGCCGCCCCCGCCGCCAGCGCCGAGCGGCGCAGCAGCGCCAGCGTCCCGAGCAGGCCGGGCCGCATGCCGTAGACGGCGGCGATCTGGCGGATCAGCCGCAGCCCGCGCCAGCTTACCAGAACCACCACCAGCGACGGCGCCGGCGTCGCCGCCATGCCGGCCACCACCTGCAGCGCCGCCCGCCTGCCGAGCGCATCCGAGCGGGCGCGCAGCCGGGCTTCGACGCCGGCGCGCAGCAGCGGTACGATGGCGTCCGGGTCGTTCAGCCCGGCCAGCGCCGGCAGCAGCGCCGCACCGCCTTCGACCTCGCCGAGCCAGCGCCGGGCGGCGCGCGTGCGGATGGCTGCATCCGGCGAGGCGAGGTCCCGCCGCAGCCGGTCGACGGTGCGCAGGCGGAACAGCGCGCGCAGTTCGCGCGCGATCCCCGACAGGATCAGGCCGAAGCCGAGCACGGCCACCGCGAGCGTGAGCCAGCCGAGCACCGGGTTGCGGGCGAACTCCGCGGCGACGAAGTTGCCGGTCTGCAGCGCCGCAAGCCCGAGTGCCAGGATCGAGGCGCCGCCCAGCATCAGGGCGGGCGTGCTCCAGCGATCCGGATCGCGGTCGGCGGCGATCGCTGCAGGAAGTGCCTCGCGGGCGAGCGGCTCAAGCCGGGACGCCGTGCCGGCCTCGGTCTCGATGCGTGGCGCGACCCTGGGCATGATGCGCGGCGGCTCGGCGGAATCGTTGACGCTCACAGCAGGTCCTCCAGCAGCCAGCCGAGCAACGCCTCGACGCCGATGTTGGGTACCCCGAGCCGCCCCTGCTGCTGCAGCCGCACCGGCTCGAAGGCGGGCAGGGTCAGGAACGGGTGCGCCCAGAAGGCCGCGTCGGGCGCTTGGTCGGGCACCTCGCCGGGATAGGAGCGCGTCATCTGCCGCTCGCCGAGCACCCGGCCGCGTACCGCCGACACCGGATGCCCGTCCAGGGTCCAGACGAAGTCCTCGGTGCAGCGCACGGACGCGATGGCGAACCCGGCGCTGCGGGCACCATCGGTGGCCATCGTCTCGTCGGGCAGATGCGCGATGCTGCGCACCAGCCGGGCCAGGTTGCCGCGTTGGCGCTCGGCGACGTGGTCGGCCTTGGTGGCGGCAAAGGCGACCCGTCGCACGCTGCGCGGCGGCAGTTGCAGCCGCGCGAGGGCGGTGACGGCCTCCATCCAGGAGCCGCGCCAGCGCAGCGCGCCGGCGGCAGCCGACAGCGCGGCCTGCGTATCGGCAAAGGCATCGGCACCGGCATGCAGCGCGCCGAGCAGGTCGGCCAGCACCACGAGGCGGTCCATGTCGCCGAACAGCGGCGAGACCAGCGAGGCGCGGACGGCGTCCACATAGGCGTCGTAGCGGCGCGCCATCAGGCTGGCGAGGCCGCCGCTGCCTCGGCTCGGAAAGAACCGCTCCCAGGGCGGCGAGGCGCCCGGAGCCGGCATCAGGAAGCGTCCGGGCTGCAGCAGCGACAGGCCGCCCTCGTCGCGCAGCCGGTGCAGCAGGCGGCGGTAGAGCCCGTGCCCGGCCTCCGCCAGGGCCTCGTCGGCCGCCGCATGATCGGGCAGTCCGCCGGCAAAGGCGAGAAAGTCGCGGGCCAGCGGCGCCAGGCGCGGCTGCTCCAGCCTTGCCAGCACGGCGCGCGAGAACTCGGCGTAGCTCTGGCCCAGCAGCGGCAGGTCGAGCAGCCATTCGCCGGGATAGTCCAGCAGTTCCAGCCGCACCGACCGTCGCGGCAGCGGCGGCGAAACGAGCTCGAGGTCGAGGGCGAGCAGAGAGACCTGGTCGGTGCGTTCCGGCCAGCGCGGCGGGTCGGCGGCAAGGGCTGCAAGATGGCGCGCCGGGTCGAAGCGCGGCAGCGATCCGGCGCCGCTGGGTGCCAGGCGGACCCGCCGGATGCGCCCGGCCAATCCTGCCTGGGCCAGCGGGTCCGGCGCCAGCAGGGTGGCGGCCAGGGCCGTCAGCAGCACGGTCTTGCCGGCGCGCGCGAGCCCGGTGACGCCGATCCGCACGACGCGCGGACGGACATAGTCGAGCGGGTTGTGCAGCCGGCCCACGCTCCAGTTCGGCAAGCTGTCATCCTCGATGGTGCGGTGCCGGGATGCGCCCGCGCCGACCGCCCCGAAGATGCCCCGGTTGTGCGCCCGAGGCCAATCCGGCCTGCCCGGCGATCATGCCGGGTTGGCACGGATCATGCTCGATGCCGGCGTGCCCTTGATGTTGCCGGGGCCGCCTGGACTTCCCGGTGTTCTCGCTTCACGACAAGCCATGAGAAGATTACTGCATGACAAAGTATAAGCTCGAATACCTTTGGCTGGACGGCTATACCCCGGTTCCGAATATTCGCGGGAAGACGCAGATCAAGGAGTTCGACAGCTTTCCGACGCTGGACGCGCTGCCGCTCTGGGGCTTCGACGGCAGCTCAACCAAGCAGGCGGAGGGTGGCAGCTCGGACTGCGTGCTCAAGCCGGTGTCGCTGTTCCCGGACAGCCAGCGCAAGAACGGCATCATCGTGATGTGCGAGGTGATGATGCCCGACGGCACGCCGCACGCATCCAACGGGCGCGCCACCATCCTCGACGACCCGGGCGCCTGGTTCGGCTTCGAGCAGGAGTATTTCTTCTACCGCAACGGCCGCCCGATCGGCTTTCCGGAGAGCGGCTACCCGGCGCCCCAGGGCCCGTACTATACCGGTGTCGGCTACAGCAACGTGGGCGACCTCGCGCGCAAGATCGTCGAGGAGCATCTCGACATCTGCCTCGATGCCGGCATCAACCACGAAGGCATCAATGCCGAGGTCGCCAAGGGACAGTGGGAGTTCCAGATCTTCGGCAAGGGGTCGAAGAAGGCGGCCGACGAGATGTGGGTCGCGCGCTACCTGCTGCAGCGGCTGACCGAGAAGTACGGCGTGGACATCGAGTATCACTGCAAGCCGCTCGGCAACACCGACTGGAACGGGTCAGGCATGCACGCCAACTTCTCGACGACCTACCTGCGCGAGGTCGGCGGCAAGGAGTATTTCGAGCGGCTGATGAAGGCGTTCGCGGACAGCCGCGAGGAGCATATCGCGGTCTATGGGCCCGACAACCACATGCGCCTGACCGGACTGCACGAGACCGCGTCGATCCACAGCTTCAGCTACGGTGTCGCCGATCGCGGCGCCTCGATCCGGGTGCCGCACAGCTTCGTCAACAACAACTACCGCGGCTACCTGGAGGATCGTCGTCCGAACTCGCAGGGCGACCCGTACCAGATCGCGTCGCGCATCCTCAAGACCGTGGCGTCCGTTCCGACCACCTGACCATGCCGTCAGGGCGCCGGTGCGACCCGGCGCAGGCGGTCAGCGCCGCCGGTTCAGGTCCGGCGTCGAGGGCTGCATCGGCCTCCTGCCCAATCCTTGGGCAGAATGGCGTGCAGACGCCCAGGCCGTGATCCGGCGAATGCCTGTCCGCGAGGTCAGGCGGCCAGGTTGAGGCGGAGCTCGTTCGAGTAGATCCGGACTTCCTCCAGCAGTTCGCGGGCCTTGGCCGCGCTGCCATGTTCCATCTGCGTCCTGACCTGAGCCATCTTGCTCTCGACGATCGCCAGGAGGTGTGGTGTGTCGTTCATCTGCTTTGCTCCGATACAATCTGCTAAGCCGCACTACCCTCCCAAGTTGCGCGCCCAGCAACCCGAGCGTGCAGAACCCAGGCATGTCTTGCTCACAGGGCTGTCGATGCGGCGACCTGTCTTTCGAGATGCACGCGAAACGTCTCGAAACTGTAACCGCCGGGCGGTTTTCCGGCTCTTTTCGCTGACCTATGCAGAGGCCGCATAACAAGCCTCCGAGGTCACTTCGCATGTCCCATCCGTTTCGACTGACCTGTACCAGCATGATCACCGCGGCGGCGATGGTCATGCAGCCGCTTGCGGCCTGCGCCGCCGGCGTCCAGGACGATCTTGCCGCACGGATCAGCAACGACGCGACCATGGTGGTGATCGGGCCGCCCTCGAGTGCGGCGGTGCAGGCGCAGACGCACTCTCCGGCGTCCGAGCCCGCCTATTCTCACGCCGTCAAGCTCGCGCTGCTGCGCAAGAAGGTGAAATACGTCTTCGTGCTGTTCCAGGAGAACCGCGCGTTCGACTTCCATCTCGGCACCTTCCCCGGCGCGAACGGCCTGTTCAGCCAGCCGGCGGCGCAGACGCCGGGCTTCGTCCAGCCCATCGTCAACACCGATGGCAGCGTGGGCACGATCTCGCCGTTCCTGATCCCGAACACGGTGACCGCCACCGGCGGCAGGACGGTGCAGATCTACCCCGCCGACACCGACAGCCTCGACCATTCGCATACCGGCATCAACAACTCGCTCGACGTCGCCAACGGGGTGGCCGCGAACGACCGCTACGCGCTCGACGAGGAGGGGCTCACCACCAAGGGCGGCAAGATCGTCTCGATCTCGACCGGCGTCGCCGCCGTCAGCAACCCGACGCTTGCCGCCAAGCAGAAGGGCGAGCTCGTCATGAGCCACGACGACTGCGACACGGTGCCGTTCCTGTGGCAGTTCGCCGATCGCTTCACGCTGTTCGACGCCATGCACCAGACCATCATCGGGCCGTCGACGCCAAATGCGATCGCGATGATCGCCGGCCAGTCCGGCGAGACGCAGTGGGCGCTGCATCCCGGCACCGGCAGCAACAACACCAACCCTGTCGTGGCCGAAAGCGGCGGCGAGCCGGTGGTGGGCGATTCCGGACCCTATGCGGGCTCGGACTTCGACACCTCCGCGGTCAGGCCGCCGTACGGCCCGGACGACGAGAGCCCGGCGACGCCGGCGCTGAACCAGACCTACGCCACGCTGCCGCTCTCCTTCATGGGCAACAAGATCGTCCAGACGATCCAGACCGACCAGAACCCGGCGCTCGACCTGCTCGACGTGCAGGACGACATACGCACCATCGCCAGCCAGCAGGTGGCGCCCACCAACTGGGGCTGGTACCAGGAAGGCTACGACCTGGAGCCGACCGACACCAACGGCGTCGACAGCCACGCGACCTACATCACGCATCACAACGCGCCGCAATATTTCGGCTATGTCGGCGACAACCCGAAGGTCACCACCAACCTGCACGGGCTCGGCGATTTCTACAGCGATGTCGCGGCCTCGAGGCTGCCGTCCAAGGGCGGCGTGTTCTACGTGCGCGGCGGCTACGGCAACAATGACGGCCTGCTGCCGCTCGATCCGAACCCGACCGTGCAGAAGGCCTTCCCGGGCAGCGACGACCATCCGGGCTACTCGGACACGCAGATCGCCGAGACGCTGCTGGCCGACGAGGTCAACGCGATCGCCGCATCCCCCTATTGGAAGGACAGCGCGATTATCATCACCTATGACGAGACCGACGGGCTGTACGACCACGCGCTGCCGCATTTCCGCGAGCTCGACCCGGAGGGCAACCCGCTCGCCGCCGGTCCGCGCGTGCCGCTGATCGTGATCTCGCCGTACAGCCGCGTGCACGCCATCAGCCACGAGTACGCGGAGCACAGCTCGGTCATCAAGTTCATCAACGAGATGTTCAGCCTGACCCCGCTCGCCGACCTGCCGGACGAGGTGAAGGGCAGGGCGCTCGGCAAGCAGGAGTTCAACCAGGACAATCTCGGGCCCGCCGACGGCGCCGACAGCCAGCCCGGCGACCTGTTCTCGGCGTTCGACAATTCGCGCCTGTCCGGCCAGATGTCGCCGCTGCCGGCCGAATATGCCGAGATCCCGGTCTCGATCACTCACACGCTGCCGCACTATGGCGGCCAGGGCTGCGCCGCGCTGAACGTCATCCCGACCGACTACGCCACCGGCAAGCTGATCGATCCGGCCCCGGCAGATTTCAATCCGCGCCCCAGCACCACCCCGGGCCTGCCGATCTCGGGTAGCTGGACGCCGTGATCCGGCTCGCCTTTGCTATGGCCGCCCTGCTTGCCGGGGCGGCCGCTTCTCCGTGCGCGCTGGCCGGGACGGTGCCACGGACGATCGACGAGGTCCGGCACGCCGGGCGGCTCTCCTGCGGGATCATTGTCGAGCAGGAGGATTTCTCCAAGTCAGACAGTCACGGCGACCTCTCCGGCTTCGCCGCGCCGTTCTGCGGTGCGGTGGCCGCCGCAGTGCTCGGCGACCCGCACAAGGTCGCGCTGAAGGGCTACCCGGACGTAGGGCATGCACTGGCGGCGCTGCAGGGACGGCAGATCGCCATCCTGGTCGGGATAACACCGGATGCGACCACCGCCCTGCTGCGCCATGTCAGCTTCGCGCCCGCCATCTTCATGGATGGCGAGAGTTTCCTGGTGGCGGGGCGGCTGCATCTGCGCGAGCCGGCCGACCTTGCCGGGCACCTGGTCTGCTACATCGCCGGCACGCCGGCCGATACCGTGATGGTGGACTGGTCGGCGCGCAACCACATCGCACTCCGCCACCATCCGTTCGAGGAGATCGGCGAGATGGAGGCCGCGCTCACCAGCGGCAACTGCGACGCCATCACCTCGAGCGTATCGTGGCTGGCCGGCATGCGCTCGGGTTTCCACGCCATGCAGGACCAGTTCGAGATCCTGCCGCGGATGATCTCGATCGATCCGTTAGCGCCGGCGATGCGGGCCGATGATCCCGCCTGGACTGCCATCGTCAGCGGCGTCGTGCGTGCGCTGGTGGAGGCGGAGCAGGACGGCGTGCGGCGTGATCGCTCCGGCGTTCTCGTCGGCGACGACGCTGCGACCGGCGCGCTTGCGGCACCCACGCCGGGTCTCGTCAGCCTGCTGGGGCTGCAGGATGGCTGGGCGGCCCGGGCGGTGGCGGCTTCAGGGAATTACGGTCAGATATTCGACGCGCGGGCCGGCGAGGCGAGCCGGCTCCGTCTGGCACGCGGCCCGAACGCCCTGTGGAGCCAGGGCGGACTGATCGAGGGCAGGCGCTGAACAGCAGGGCGCCCCTTCCACCAAGGGTGAGAGGGGCGCTCGCCGGTCTCGTCGTATGCCCACCCCGAAGGGTGGGCAGCATGATCAGGCGAGGCTGATGGCCGCCGCTTCCGGACCCTTCTGGCCCTGCACCACCTGCACGCGGGTCGACTGGCCCTCGTTCAGGCTCGACAGGCCCGAGCGCTCCAACGCCGATGCGTGCACGAAGATGTCCTTGCCGCCGGTATCCGGAGTGATGAAGCCGAAGCCCTTGGTGGCGTTGTACCACTTGACGATGCCGCGCACCTCCTCGGCCTGGGACAGATCGGGGGTCGTGCGGCCGCTGCGGAAGCCACCGCCGGTGCGCGGGGCGCCGAAACCGCCTGGCGCCGCCGAACGCGGGCGCTCCGGCTGCGCGGTGGTCTCGTCGACTGAGATCACCTCGGCGACCTGCCGCCCCTTCGGGCCCTGGCCGATGCGGACGCCGAGTGTCGCGCCCGGGCTGACGCTCTCATGGCCGGACTGGCTCAGCGCGTTCGCATGCAGGAACACATCGCCGGAGCCATCCGAAAGCTCGACGAAGCCGAAGCCCTTCTCGCTGTTGAACCACTTGACGCTGGCGCTGATCTCGGGCCCCGAGGCGATGACCTGGGAGCCGCCACCGCCACCGCCGCCGATTGGCCGGCGCGGCGGGCCACCCCGGTCGGTGAAGGTGGGTGCTGGCACGAAATCATCGTCAAATCCGCCGCGGCGCGGGGAGCGGGGGCTGCGGTCGGTCCTGTTACTTCTCAACGGTCGTAATCCCGGGATCTAGTGGGTGCTGGCCTCTGCAGGCGCACCGTGTGGAGGCGGTATGCTCAAGACTGCCTTCCCATCGGAAGGTGTCGGAGCATGGCATAGCATGGGGTGCGCCGCACCGACGACTGCCTCCCATCACGTAATCGTGTTAGAAATACACGGTAAGGTTGTCATCTAGCTGTAATACTGTTGCACGGTTGCATCATCGCGACCCGAGCCACCCGGCCGGCTCCCGGTGGGGATGCTCGTCATGCCAATGCCGGGCGATGTCGATCCGGCGTGCAACCCACACACGCTCTTGGGCCTGCACATGGTCGAGGAACCGGGCAACGGCGAGGGCGCATCCGGGCCGCCCCGCGAGCCGGCAGTGCAGTCCGATCGACAGCAGCTTCGCCGCCCTGTCGCCTTCGGCGTACAGCATGTCGAAGCTGTCGCGCAGGTAGGCGAAGAAGTCATCGCCGCTCGCATAGCCGGCCGGCGACGCGAACCGCATGTCGTTGGCATCCAGCGTATAGGGCATCCAGCGTATAGGGAATGACGAGCTGCGGCCGGCCGGTGACGTTGCGGCAGGCCACGTCCCACTATGGCAGGTCGTCGGCGTAGCTGTCCGACCAGCACAGAAGGCCGCCCCCCTTTGCCACCAGGCCGCGCGTGTCGGGGCTGCAGCGGCCGAGATAGAACCCGAGCGGCCGGCTGCCGAGGATGCGGGTGTGCGCCTCGATGGCGCGCCTCAGGTCGTCCTGCTCGCGGGCGCGCTCGACGAACTGATAGTCGAGCCAGCGATAGCCGTGCGACGCCACCTCGTGCCCAGCCTCGGCCATGGCGATCGCCACCTCCGGCAGGCGCTCGATCGCCATGCCCACGGCATAGCTGGTGAAGTGCAGCCCGCGCTCCGCGAACAGCCTGAGCAGGCGCCAGACCCCGGCGCGGCTGCCATACTCGTACCGGCTCTCCATGTTCATGTGCCGCACGCCGGCGACCGGCAGCGCCGGGACGATGTCGGACAGGA
>CAXTVI010000003.1:147561-151989 GCA_964247695.1 uncultured Acetobacteraceae bacterium | reverse complement strand
TGCGAGGAGTTATGGTCGGGCAGGCGGGATTCGAACCCACGACCCCCAGTCCCCCAGACTGATGCGCTACCAGGCTGCGCTACTGCCCGCCATTACCTGCGGCCGCGTCGATGTAGCAGCGCAGGGCCGCGACTGCAACGGCGCCTGCAATCAGATCGGCAATTGCCGGCGCAGGCTCTCCAGCTCGGCCAGCACCATGCCGAGCGCGGTCCGCAGCCGACCGATCTCCCGGGACTGGCCGCGCGACAGCGTCTCAACACCCCCTGGCGTCTCCTGGACCACCCGCGCCACCGCCTCATGCGTCCCGCCCACGCCCTGCGCCAACGGGCGAGCCGGCTCGTGGCGCGGCGCCACGGCCACGCCGTCGTAGCCGGATGGCGCCGGCTCGTCGCCATCCTGGTCCGCGATCTCCGGAGGCGGCAGGTCGCCCTGCAGCGTGCCGTCGCCGTCGCGCAGCAGCCGCTGCACCCCCTTGATGGTGTAGCCCTGGATATAGAGCAGGTCCGCGATGCGCCGCAGCAGCCCGACATCATCGGGACGATAGTAGCGCCGGCCGCCGCCACGCTTGAGCGGCTTGACCTGCGGAAACCGGGTCTCCCAGAAGCGCAGCACGTGCTGCGGCACATGCAGCTCGTCCGCCACTTCGCTGATCGTGCGAAAGGCGGTCGCCGACTTCTTCAGCCGGCCGCCGCCGATCTCCTGACCACCGGCCGCCCCGCCTTCGAGGTCGAAGAGCCCGCCTTCGGCGCCGGCCACCGACCAGGCTCCATGGCTCGCCGCGTCATGCGGATCTCCGAGCAGGGGGTCTTCGGCATCACTCATGCCGCATCATCCTCGGCGCCAGGCTCCTGGCCGTTGACCCGCGCCTTCAGCACCTGGCTGGGCCTGAACACCAGGACCGAGCGCGGCAGGATCGGTACCTCGACCCCGGTCTTCGGGTTGCGTCCGATCCGGCGCCCCTTCTGGCGCACCGAGAAGGTGCCGAAGCCGCTGATCTTGACGGAATCTCCCGCCTGCAATGCGAGCGCCAACCGTTCCAGGACGCTTTCGAGCAGATCGGCGGACTCGTTCCGCGAGAGCCCCACCTGCGTGTAGATGTGCTCTGCGAGGTGCGCACGCGTCACGGTGTTCATGTGCGAAGCGTAGGCACCCACACAACCCACGTCAATTGAACGAAACATTCGGACGGAATGCCTAAGCCGGAGCCGCCGACCGGGCAACACCTCACATGCGGACCAGCGCCGAGCCCCAGGTCATGCCGCCACCGAGCGCTTCCATGAGCACGAGGTCGCCGCGGCGGATGCGGCCATCGCGCATGCCCTCCGCCAGCGCCAGCGGGATCGAAGCCGCAGACGTGTTGGCATGGCGGTCCACCGTCACGATGACCCGCTCCGGTGGCAGGCCGAGCTTGCGGCCCATGGCGTCGATGATGCGCTTGTTGGCTTGGTGCGGGACCAGCCAGTCGACATCGGCATGCGCGAGCCCGTTCGCCGCCAGCGCCTCGTCGACCGAGGCCGACAGCTTGGCGACCGCGTGCCGGAACACCTCCCGGCCCTGCATGCGGATCGTGCCCGGCTTGTCCTTCTGACCGACCGCGCCATCGACATAGAGCAGGTCGCCGGTACTGCCATCGGCATGCAGGTGGGTCGAGAGGATGCCGCGCGTGCCGGGCTCGCCGGCGCGCAGCACCACGGCGCCGGCGCCATCGCCGAACAGCACGCAGGTCGTGCGGTCGCTCCAGTCCAGGATTCGCGAATAGACCTCGCTGCCGATCACCAGCACGGTGCGAACCTGCCCGTTCCGGATGAAGGCGTCGGCGGTGGCCATGGCGTAGATGAAGCCCGAGCACGCCGCCGCCAGGTCGAAGGCGAAGCCGTGCGAGATCCCGAGCGCTGCCTGCACCCGCGCCGCGGTCGCCGGGAAGGCCTGGTCTGGCGTGCTGGTGGCAAGGATGATGGCATCGACGTCGGACGCGAGCAGCCCGGCATCGTCGAGCGCCGCCTGCGCGGCCCGGGTTCCCATGTAGGCCGCCGTCTCGTGCGGCGCCGCCAGATGCCGCTGAAGGATGCCGGTGCGTTCGCGGATCCATTCGTCCGAGGTCTCGACCTGCAGGGCAAGATCGTGGTTGCTGACGATGCGCTCGGGGAGATAGCCGCCGACGCCGACCAGATGCACACCCGGGCGAGGCTGTCCGCTCATGTTGCGATCCACGCCCTCATCCGGTCGCCGCGATCGGCGAGACGGCCGACACGCCGGTATGGCCGGCCTGCAGGTCGATCCGCTGCAGGCCCTCGCGGATGCGATCGTTGAAGCCGTGCGTCACCATGTCCATCGCCACGTCGACCGCGTGCGCGAAGCCTTCCGCATCGGCGCCGCCATGCGACTTCACCACGACCCCGTTCAGCCCGACCAGCACGGCACCGTTATAGCGCGCCGGGTTGAGCCATTCCCGCATCCGCTCGAGGCCCGGACGCGCCAGGATGTAGCCGAGCTTCGATGCGGCGCTGGCGCTGAAAACCTGCTTGAGCATCTCGCCGACCAGGCGGAGTGCCCCCTCGCCGGTCTTGAGCGCGATATTGCCGGTGAACCCGTCGGTCACCACGACATCCGTGGTGCCCGCGGTGATGTCGTGGCCCTCGACAAAGCCACGGAACTGCGCCGCCAGCGGGCCCGAGCGCAGCACGTCCGCTGCCTGCCGCACCCTTTCGTCACCCTTGAGCTGTTCCGCGCCGACATTGAGCAGTCCGATCGTCGGCGCCGGCAGCCCAAGCACCGTCCGCGCGAACGCCTCGCCCATGACCGCGAACTCGACCAGGTTGCGCCAGTCGCACACCACGTTGGCACCGAGATCGAGCATGACGACATCGCCGCGTGCAGAGGGGCTCAGCGCCGCCAGCGCCGGCCTGTCGATGCCGGGCATGGTCTTCACGACCACTTTGGCCAGCGCCAGCATGGCGCCGCTGTTGCCCGCCGACACCACGCCCTGCGCCTCGCCAGCCGCCACCGCGTCCATGGCCAGCCGCATCGAGGAGTTGCGCACCCGCAGCGCCAGTGTCGGCTTGGCGTCCATGCTGATGGCGCTGCCGGCATGTCGCAGCGTGCAGATCGAAGCCGCGCGGCGCGAGTGCGCCAGCATCGGGCCGAGCACGGCCTCGTCGCCGATCAACAGGATACGCGCCCTTGGATGACGCTCGGCGGTGATCGCCAGGCCCTTGATGACGATGTCCGGCGCCCCGTCACCGCCCATCCCATCGACCGCGAGACTGAACGCCTTCGTCGTCACGTGCGCCGCGCCGTTCAGGATGCCGTCCGGGGCATTACCCGAGGCACCAGCAGCAGCATCGGAGCCCACAGCACCCGAGGATATGGCGCCCGACAACCTTGCCTCCGGTCAGATCCGAATGGTGCCCTTCAGCGGCTTGCCGGCCTGGACCACTTCGCGCCCGTCATAATGGCCGCAATGGCCGCAGACATGATGCGGCCGCTTCAGTTCGCCGCAGCTGCTGCACTCGGCGTGGGCCTCGACACGCAGCGCCTCATGGCTTCGCCGCATGCCGGCGCGGGACGGCGAGGTCTTTCTCTTGGGAACAGCCATGGGGGTAAGCCCCTCCAACAAAATGAAACGGCACGGCGTCGCCGACAGCCGAAGCCCGACCTTGCGGCCGAAGATGAGGCGCGGGCTCTAGCAGACGTCGCCGGGACCTGCAAGCGGGCCTGCCGCAAGCCGGCGGCCGGTCATGCGTTGCCGCCGCCCGATCCGGGGCCACGGCGCGCCAGCGCCGCGAACGGATGCACGCGACCCGTGGCTTCAGGCTCCGCGCCAGCCTCGGCTCCTTCGTCGGCCAGGACCGGCGCCAGCGGCGGCAACCCGGGCCGGCGCGGATACGGATCGAGGCCAAGCGCGAGTTGCTCGGCTGCGGTCTCGCCGAGATCGATGACACCATCCATATAGGGCAATTCGTCAGGTGCCTCGGGATCGAGGCCGTCGTCCTCGGTGCCTTCGGGCACGAAGCGCAGCGTAAACCGCTCCGCCACGACCGCCTCGAAGGGCTCCAGAGTGACCACGCAGACCTGCGTCACCTCGGCGCGCAGCTCTCCCTCTGCCTCGACCAGTCCGCCGACGGGCGCGGCAAGGCGGTAACGGCAGCGAAGCGAGACCACCGCCGGGAGCTGCAGCCGCACCGCCAGCGCCGACCGCTCGGCCTCAATCGCCTCGATATCCTGGTCCAGGCCGTGCGCGCCGATCCGATGCAGCGGCACGCGACGAGAGAATTCCGGCCGGCTCATCAAACTCTCCTCACGCGCCGGACTTCATCTCGGCCTCAAGCTCGGCCAGGGCCGACCCGCGCCATATGTTGCGCGCGAGGCAGCCGGACAAGCCCTGCAGGTGGAAGGTCGGCGTCCGCGCCGCCGCGACCGTCTGGCCGT
>CAXTVI010000003.1:0-147461 GCA_964247695.1 uncultured Acetobacteraceae bacterium | reverse complement strand
GACAAGCCCTGCAGGTGGAAGGTCGGCGTCCGCGCCGCCGCGACCGTCTGGCCGTACGGAAACGCGCCCGCGCGCGTGTCCACAATGCCTGTCTTCCCACTCCCGCCGATCGCACGGCCCGTGTTGACACCACCCGGGCGATCAGGCACCGCACGACCTGCTTCCAGCACAGGACGAAGACAACGCCATGCGGCCGATCTCCAAGCAAGTTCCGGCCCGCTCCGCAGCCCGGCTCGCCGCACTCCTGCTTGCACTGCCGCTCGCCGCATGCGGGCTGTTCGCGCCGATCCCGACCAATCGCGGCATCATCGTCGAGGCCGTCGACTACAACAAGCTGGTGCCCGGCACCACGACCAAGGCCGACGTCACCAACCTGATCGGATCGCCGACCACGCACGCGACCTTCGACGACAATACCTGGATCTATATCGGCGAGGTCACCGCACCGGTGCCAACCGCGTTGCCGCGTGTCGAAAGCCAGGAAGTGGTCGTGCTCGCCTTCGACGCCGGCGGCACCCTGCGCAGCCGGCGGCTGCTCGACAAGGCGGATGGCCACCAGATCGCCATGGCATCGGGCAAGACGCCGACTCCCGGCAGCCAGACCTCGTTCATGCAGCAGCTGATCGGCAATGTCGGCCGCTACTCCCCGCTCGGCAGCATGGGCAGCGGCGGCCTCGGCAGCGGCGGCGGCCTCGGCAACAGCAACAACGGCTACGGCCATGGCGGCACCGGCAACACGGTCGGTGGCGGATCGTAGGGGCGACCGCAGGAGCGGGACAGCACGATGCACGACATGACAGGCAAAGTCGCGATCGTCACCGGCGCGACCCAGGGACTGGGAGCGGCCATCGCGAATGAGTTCGCACGCCGCGGTGCGGCGGGGCTTGTCGTGTGCGGGCGCAACCGGACGCGCGGCGAGGCGGTCGCCGCGTCCATCGGTGCAACCAGCGGCGCCCGCGCGGTGTTCGTCGCGGCCGATCTTCACGACGTGCAGGCCTGCCGCAACGTAGTGGCCGAGACCGACCGGCTGTTCGGCCGGGTCGACACGCTGGTGAACTCCGCCGGCGTCACCGACCGCGGCACGATCCTCGACACGTCGCCCGACCTGTTCGATCAGATCTTCGCGGTCAATGTACGCGCGCCGTTCTTCCTGATGCAGGACAGCATCGGGATCATGCGGCGCGAGAAGATCGAGGGCACCATCGTCAATATCGGCTCGATGTCGGCCCGCGCCGGACAGCCCTTCATCTCGGCCTACTCGGCGTCCAAGGGCGCGCTCGCGACCCTGACGCGCAACACCGCCTACGCGCTGCTGCGCAACCGCATCCGGGTCAACGGCCTCAATATCGGCTGGATGGCGTCCGACGGCGAGGACCGGATCCAGCGCGAATTCCATGGCGCGGAGGCAGGCTGGCTGGAGGCCGCGGCGCGCCGCCAGCCCGCCGGCCGGCTGATCGATCCGGCGGAGGTCGCCCGTGCCGTGGCTTTCCTCGCGACCTCCGAGTCAGGGCTGATGACGGGCTCCATGATCGAATATGACCAGGCCATCTGGGGCGGCTACGACAGCGCGCCGGCACCTGTCGAGCCGCTATAGGCGTCCAGTCGAGGCGGCCTGCAGCGGCAGCCTGATGCGGGCCCGCAGGCCACCCATCGGCGACGTCTCCAGCGAAAGCTCCCCGCCATGCGCGCGCACGATGTCGCGCGCAATCGTCAGGCCCAGCCCGGTGCCCCCGGTGGCGCCGCTCTCGAATGGCCGGAACACCGTCTCGCGCCGCTCGGCGGCGATCCCCGGCCCGTCATCATCGACCACGATCTGCACCGCCCGCTCCTCGAGCATCGCCACCAGCGAGATCCGGCCGCCATGCCGGCGCGCGTTGTCGAGCAGGTTGGCCAGCACCCGGCGGATCGCCAGCGGCCTGAGCAGCAGCTCCGGCATCGGCGTGCTCACCACCCGGACGAACATCGCCCCGGCCCGGCCTGCCGACAGCGCCACCGCATCGAGCAGCGCCGGCAGGTCGACAGGCTGCGCCTGCTCGCTGCCCTCGCCGCGCGCGAAGCCGAGATAGCCCTCGATCATCCGCTCCATCTCCTCGACATCGGCGATCATCTCGCTGATCTCGGGGGCCAGCTCCTCCGCATTCAGCGCGCCATGCTGCGGCACCATGGCCAGCGACAGCCGTAGCCGGGTGAGCGGCGTGCGCAGGTCGTGCGAGACACCGGCCAGCATCGAGGTGCGCTGCGCCACGAAGCGCAGGATGCGCTCCTGCATCCGGTTGAAGGCGGACGCCGCCTTGCGCACCTCCTGCGCCCCCTCGGGCCGGATGGTGCCCTGCTCCTGCCCCATGCCGAACGCCTCGGCGGCCCGCGCCAGCCGCCGGATGGCGCGCACCTGGATGCGCATGAACAGCGCCGCCACCAGGAACAGCAGCAGCGCGCTGCCGGTATTCCAGGCGACGAACAGGTAGATCGGCCCGACATCGAGCCGCTTGCGCGGCGCATCGATGTCGAGCACGCCGTCCGCGAGCTGCACATGGATCTTCACCACGTGCGGGTCCGAGTACCAGTCCATGTTGAACGGGCGCCGGATTACCTGAAGCGCCGAGCCGAGCTCGTCATCCATCGGCCCAAGCAGGTTGGGCAGCCTGGTGCGATCGAGCGTCGCGTGCGGACGCAGCCGCATGGCGAGCTGATACTGGTCGGACGCGGTTGCCAGGATCCAGGCCTGGTCCGCCGGGCGCCGGTAGCGGTCGAGCAGCAGCAGGGTCTGGTTGACCTCGCCGGCCACCGCCGTCGAGAGTCGGCGCGAGACGATGTCCAGGTGGCTGCCGTAGAACAGCTGCAGCGAGACGCCCTGCGTCACCACCAGCGGGATCAGCACGATCAGCAGCGACCGCCCAAGCAGCGAGCGCGGCAGCACCCTGCGCATCGGACGCTCGAGACCGGCCAGCCAGCGCCGGTGCAGCGCCGCGGGGGCATCCGACGGCTTGCGGCCTTTCAGCAGCGGTGCTGCAGCCGGCTCGCGAACGGCGGACATCGCGCCGTCCGCTCAGCTGCCCGGCTTGAGGACGTAGCCGCGCCCGCGCACCGTATGCAGGTAGCGCGGCTCGCGTGGATCCGGCTCGATGCGGCGCCGCAGGCGGGTGACCTGCACGTCGATGGCCCGCTCGCCGGCCTCGTCCATCTCCAGGGTCCGCGCGATCGCCTCGCGCGACAGCACCTCGCCCGGACGGCGGGCCAGCACCGCCAGCAGCGCGCTCTCGCCCCCGGTCAGGTGGACATTGCCGTCCGGCCCGCTGAGCAGGCCCCGCACCGGGTCGAACTCGAGGTCGCCGAGCTCGAGCGGGCGCTGGTTGTCGGTCGGCTGCGGAGGACCCACCCGGCGTAGCAGCGCGCGCAGCCGCAGCAGCAGCTCGCGCGGCTCGAACGGCTTGCCGAGATAGTCGTCGGCACCGCTCTCGAGGCCGGCGATGCGGTCCTCCGGCTCGCCGCGAGCGGTCAGCAACAGGATCGGCAGCGTCTGCCCGACCAGCCTGAGGGCGCGTGTGAGGTCGAGGCCGGTCTCGCCGGGCATGGTCACGTCGAGCACCATCGCGTCCGGCTGCATGAAGCCCAGGATCTGCCGGGCCTCGCCGGCGCCCGATGCGACGCTGATCCTGAAGCCCTGCGTCGAGAGGTAGCGCTGCAGCAGCTTGCGCAGGCGCGCATCGTCGTCCACCACCAGTACATGCGCGTCCGCGGCCCCCGGCGGCGGCGAGGTGTAGAGGCTCATTTCCAGACCGTCAGGCGCGGTTTATGTGGCGGGGGGCGCACCGTCAGGCGCGCCGGGCGTCACGCGCGCGGGTCGGCACCGCGGGCACGCCGTCCAAGCCGCGTGGATCGAGTTGCGCGCGGGTCTGCTCATCCATCATGGCATGCATGACCCGCCGGAACCCCTCCACCGCCGGGCCGCCGGCTTCGCGGTAGGCATCCAGGATGCGCTCTCGCTGGCGGTTGAAAAGCTGGCGCTCGAGCAGCCGGCCGGTTTCGGTCAGGCTGAGCAGGCGCTGGCGCCGGTCGCGCGCGCCGGTCGCCTGGCGCACATAGCCGCGCCGCACGAGCTCGCCGAGCACCCGGGCCAGGCTCTGCTTGGTGATGCGCAGCAGGGCGAGCAGGTCGCTGACCGGCAGCTCCGGCCGACGGCCGATGAAATGCAGCGCGCGATGATGCGCGCGCCCCAGCCCAAGCCCGTCCAGCACGACATCGGCCGACGCGGTCAGGTCGCGATAGGCCAGGAAGAACAGGTCCTGCGCCAGCCGCATCTGCTCCTCGCGCAGGAACAGCAGAGCTGTCCCCGCACCGTTGGCTCCGGGACCGCCCGGTGATGCCTGATCGGCCGGCGGCTGCGCGCGCGAGACGGAAGCGGAGGGCGGCAGCAGGCGCCCGAGCGGCTTGGTATCCATGCGCAAGTTAAGACAGCTTCATTGACATAATGGAAGGGGGCTTCTAGTTGCGTGATCCCTGCTTGCGAGGACAACACAGATGGCGCTGGTGCCGTTCGACGACCGCGATGGACAGATCTGGTGGGACGGTGTGCTGATCCCCTGGCGCGACGCGAAGCTTCATGTCCTGTCGCACGGCCTGCACTACGCGAGCGCGGTGTTCGAGGGCGAACGCTCCTACAACGGCCACATCTTCAAGCTGCGCGAGCATACCGAGCGCCTGGTCGAGAGCGGACGCATCCTCGGCTTCGAGATCCCCTTCTCGATGGACACCATCGACGCGGCCTGCCGGCAGGTGCTTGCGGTGAACGGACTCACCGACGGCTATGTCCGGCCGCTGGCATGGCGCGGCGCCGAGCAGCTCTCGGTCTCCGCCCAGCAGACGAAGATCCACCTGATGATCGCCGCCTGGTCATGGCCGAACCTGTTCGGCGACGACCGCATGAAGGGCGTCCGGCTCGGCATGGCGGACTGGAAGCGGCCGCACCCCGAGACGGCGCCGACCCGGTCCAAGGCGGCCGGGCTGTACATGATCGGCACCATGTCCAAGCACGCAGCGGAGGCGCGCGGGTACAACGACGCGCTGATGCTGGACTGGCGCGGCCAGGTCTCCGAGGCAACCGGCGCCAACATCTTCTTCGTCATGGACGGCGTGCTGCACACCCCGATCCCGGACTGCTTTCTCGACGGCATCACCCGGCGCACGGTCATGGCGCTGGCCCGCCGCCGCGGGCTGCAGGTGGTCGAGCGGGTGATCATGCCGGACGAGATGCAGCACGCCGACGAGGTGTTCCTGGCCGGCTCCGCCGCCGAAATCGCCCCGGTGCGCGAGATCGAGGGGCAGCATTTCACTCCCGGCGCCATCACCGAGATGCTGCTGACCGACTACGAGGCGCTGGTGCGCATGCCACCCGCTGAGGTCGCGGCGCGCCTGGCGGCCTGAGCGTCAGGCCGCCTTCGGGCGGAACCGCTCCAGGCTGGCCATACGCCTGAGCCGCCCGATCCGGGCTACGTCGTCCAGCCGGCGGTCGAGGAAGGCCTCGGTCGCCGCACCGCCGCTGGCATCGCGCAGCCAGAACAGCAGCGTTGCCGAGTAGACCCCGGCCAGGATGGCGCGCTTGCTGTACCAGCTCTGGTCGACCGATACGTCGCCGGCGGCGTGCCAGATCGTGTCGACAGTCCGTGCGATCGCGCGCACCGAGGCCAGCCGGTTGCCCGGCAGGGCCAGTACCGCGAGCCCGCGACGGATCGCGTCGCGCTCCGGCTCGGATTGCTGCAGCCGCAGCAGGATCAGCGCCCGCACGCGGCGGCTCGGCCGTGTCTCGGCGATGTCGGCAGCGGCGGCCTCCATGCGCCGGTCACCAAGGTCCGCATGCGCCTCGACCATCTCCGCCGGCCCGCCGGAAAACAGCAGGTCGGCATCCGGACCCGCCGCCATGCGCAGGGCAGCCGGAGTCCAGCCATGCAGCCCGACCAGCGGCGCCACCGCCAGCAACGCTGCATCGCGCTCTGGGCTGCGCTCGATCGGCCCGGGGAACTCGGTCACGGCGGCGCGCGACGCGCCGTCCATCAGATCCGGCAGCCGGCGCGCGAACAGGCCGGGCAACAGGCGCAGGCCGTTCTCGAGAAAACTCATTCCGGCGTTCCGTCGGCCGGCATCCCGTGCCGCATCATCTCGTCCTCGAAGGCGAAGCGGGTGAAGTCGCGCATCCGCATCGGGTAGAGGACCCCGTCCAGATGGTCGTTCTCGTGCTGCAGCACGACGGCGAGGAAGCCGCTCGCCTCGCCCTCGACCGGGCGGCCGTCGGCGTCGAGTCCCGCATAATGCACCCGCGCCGGACGCGGCACCGCGCCCCGCAGGCCGGGGATCGACAGGCAGCCCTCGACCGCGAGCGCCGTCTCGTCGCCGATCGGGGTGATCACCGGATTGATCAGCACCTGGGTCTCGCGCGGCGGATCGTCCTCGCCGGCGCTGCGTTCGACCGGCACCCGATAGACGAACAGCCGCTGCGGCACGTGCACCTGGGGGGCCGCAAGTCCTGCCCCCCGCGCATCCATCATCGTCTCGATCATGTCGGCAACCAGGCGGCTGACTTCGGGCGCGGTCGGGTCGGCAACCGGTTCGGCGCAGCCGAGCAGGACGGGATGCCCCATGCGGGCGATCTTGAGCAGGGCCATGCGGGCTCCGGTTGAGGGTTCGGTGAGTTCCAGCAGATGAGGCCGGAGAAGGATTTGTGCAACGCTGGAGCCGTGTGCTATAGCGCCCGCCTCTCAGGCAGCCTGCGTTCCGGCAGGCGACAGTTTATGACCGCGACCGGACCGCCGGCCGTGCATCAAGGAGTTTTCGGCGCAGTGCAGGTTCTCGTCCGAGATAACAATGTCGACCAGGCGCTGAAGGCGCTGAAGAAGAAGATGCAGCGCGAGGGCATCTTCCGTGAGATGAAGCTTCGCCGGCATTACGAGAAGCCCTCGGAGCGTCGCGCCCGCGAGGCCGCCGAGGCGGTCCGCCGCGCCCGCAAGATGGAGCGCAAGCGCCTGGAGCGCGAGGGCTTCTAAACCCGGCGGCCGGACCAGTTCCTGCGAGGGCCGGGCTCCGCGAGGGGCACCGGCCCTCTCCATGTCCAGGCAACCCAGAGCCCGCTACGACCCGACGCCTTCGCGCAGGTTCAGGCGCCGGATCAGCCAGGGCATCGTCATGCCCTGCACGAAGATCGAGAACGCCACGACCGCAAAGGCGACCGCGACCAGCTCATCCCGCCGCGGGAGGCTATCCGGCAGCGCCAGAGCCAGGGCCAATGCGAGCGCTCCCCGCAGTCCGCCCCACACCAGGACGTGCTGGTATCGTGCATCCACCCTGAGCCTGCCGCGGCTGAACAGCAGGCATAGCGGATAGACCGCGAGCATCCGCCCAAGCAGCACGACCACGATCGCGACGGCGGCGGCGCGGGTGAACAGCGCCCCGGGGTGCCGCGCCCCCTGGGCGCCGATCAGGATGAACACCACCGAGTTGGCCAGGAAGGCCGCGAACTCCCAGAAGTCGAACAGCCACCCGCGCGACGTCTCCGCGATCGCGCCGCGCTGTCCGACATTGCCAACCACCAGTCCGGCAGTCAGGGTCGCGAGCACGCCCGACATGTGGAAACGTTCGGCCAGCATGAAGGAGCCATAGGCCGCGATCGTGGTGAGCGTGGTCTCGACCAGATGGTCGGTGGTCCGGCCTGCCAGGAGCAGCACGCCAGCGGCCGCGAGCACGCCCGCTGCCACGCCGCCGGCAACTGTCCAGAGCAGCGAGCCGGCGATCGCAACAGTCCCGCTGGGGGCACCGCCCTGCACCGCCAGCAGGATGCCGAAGCCGACGGCCGCGGCGCCGTCATTGAGCAGGCTCTCGCTCTCCACCAGCATCCCGAGGCGCGGCGAGACGCGCAGCTCCCGGAAGGCGGCGATCACCGCGACCGGGTCGGTCGCCGCGATCAGCACCGCGAACAGCCCTGCCTCGATCCAGCTCCAGCCGAGCAGCCAATGCATCGCGCCCGCAACGGCCGCGGCCGCGACGGCGACCCCCGGGAAGGCCAGCGTCAGCGTCACCGGCAGGGCATCGCGGAACGGCTGCCAGCGCAGCTGCAGCGCCGCCTCGAAGACCAGCGGGGGCAGCAGCACCTCGAAGATCAGGTCGCGGGTCAGGCGGAATTCCAGGCCGGTCGGCACCAGCGTGAGCGCGATCCCGGCCAGTACCAACCCGACGCTGTACGGGAGGCGCGCCAGGCGCGAGAGCATCGCGACCAGGGACGCGACCAGCAGGATCAGGCCGAGTGCGACGATCGCCTGATCGCTCATCGGCGGGCCGGTGGCGACCGCAGGAGGCCCTTCAGCTCTCCAGCTTCTCGAGCTCCCGCTGCACTGCCTCACCCATCACCGAGGTGCCGACCCGCGCCATGCCCGGGCTCATGATGTCGGCAGTGCGCAGGCCGCTCGCCAGCACCCGACGGCAGGCCTCCTCGATGGTCCGCGCCTCGCCCTCGAGCTCGAACGAGTAGCGCAGCAGCATCGCGAAGCTGAGGATCTGCGCGAGCGGGTTGGCGAGTCCCCGCCCGGCGATATCCGGAGCGCTGCCATGGATCGGCTCGTACAGCGCCGGTCGGCGCCCAAAGGCGTCCACCGCGCCCAATGTCGCCGAGGGCAGCATGCCGAGGCTGCCGGTCAGCATCGACGCAAGGTCGGACAGCAGGTCGCCGAACAGGTTGCCGGTGACGATGACATCGAACTGGCGCGGGTTGCGCACCAGCTGCATCGCGCAGTTGTCGGCCAGCATGTGCGACAGCTTCACGTCGGCATAGTCACGCCGGTGCAGGTCGGTGACGACCTCGCGCCAGAGCAGTCCGCTCTCCATCACGTTGCTCTTCTCGACCGAGCACACCGCGCCCTGCCGGCGCCGGGCCAGTTCGAAGGCCACGCGTGCCACCCGCTCGATCTCGTGCGTGCTGTAGACCTCGGTGTTGATGCCGCGCCGGCTGCCGTCCGGCAGCGTCTCGATGCCGCGCGGCTCGCCGAAATAGATGCCGCCAACGGTCTCGCGCACGATCATGATGTCGAGGCCCCGCACCACGTCGGGCTTGAGCGTGCTGGCATCCACCAGCGGATCCAGCACCACCGCGGGCCGAAGGTTGGCGAACAGGCCGAGTTCACGCCGCAGGGTCAGGATCGCCAGTTCGGGACGACGCTCGAAGCCGACATGGTCCCATTGCGGCCCGCCGACGGCGCCGAACAGCACGGCGTCCGCCTCGCGCGCCGCCTGCACCACCTGCGGCCGGATCGGCACCCCGTGCGCATCGATCGAGGCGCCCCCGACCAGGTCCTCGGTGATGTCGAAGCTGATGCCGCGCCGCCTGCCGAGCCAGCCGACCAGCCGTCCGACCTCGCGCATTACCTCCGGGCCGACACCGTCGCCCGGCAGCACCAGCAGCTTCTTGTTCGAGGCCATCTTGCTTCCAGTCGTCAGGAGACGCCCAACTTCTCAGGATACGTCTATGGCCGGCATCCAGTGGAGCGACGCGTCCCGCTGCCGCTCGAAGCCGTCGATCGCCTCGCCATGCTGCAGGGTCTGGCCGATATCGTCCAGGCCCTCGAGCAGCCGGTGCCGGCGCAGGGGGTCGATTTCGAAGCCGATCTCCTGCCCATCCGGACGCACCACCACCTGGCGCTCCAGGTCGATCGTCAGCCGGCTGTTGGCCCCCTGCGAGGCGTCCTGCATCAGCACGTCGCAGACCTCCCGCGGCAGCCGGATCGGCAGGATGCCGTTCTTGAAGCAGTTGCTGTGGAAGATGTCGGCGAAGGAGGGCGCGATGACGCAGCGTATGCCGAAATCCAGCAGCGCCCACGGCGCATGCTCGCGCGACGAGCCGCAGCCGAAATTCTCGTGCGCGATCAAGATGCCAGCCTGGCGGTACGGCTCGCGGTTGAGCACGAACTCCGGCCGCTCGACGCCATCCTTGTAGCGCAGCGGGTCGAACAGGTTCAGGCCGAGCCCGGTGCGCTTGATGGTCTTGAGGAACCGCGACGGGATGATCTTGTCGGTGTCGACGTTGGCTTCCGGCAGCGGCGCCGCAACGGCGGTCAGGGTGGTGAAGGGCTGCATGGCTAGAACAGCTCCCTGATGTCGGTCAGTCGCCCGGTCACCGCCGCCGCCGCGGCCATCGCCGGCGACAGCAGGTGGGTGCGGCCGCCCGGCCCCTGGCGACCCTCGAAATTGCGGTTCGAGGTCGACGCGCAGCGCTGGCCGGGGGTGAGCTTGTCCGGGTTCATGCCGAGGCACATCGAGCAGCCGGCCTCGCGCCATTCGAAGCCCGCGTCGCGGAAGATGCGGTCCAGCCCCTCGGCTTCGGCCTGCTGCTTCACGATGCCGGAGCCCGGCACCACCATCGCCCGCACGCCCGGCGCCACCGTGCGTCCGGCGGCGACGTGAGCGGCCGCCCGCATATCCTCGATGCGGCCGTTGGTGCAGGAGCCGATGAACACGATATCGACCGTGACGTCGGTCATAAGCTGGCCTGCGGACAGTCCCATGTAGTCGAGCATGCGCTGCAACTGCGTCCGCCTCGCCTCGTCCGGCGCCGAGGCCGGATCCGGAACCACGCCGGTGATGGCGACGACATCCTCGGGGCTGGTGCCCCAGGTCACCAGCGGCGCGATGTCCTCGGCCCGCAGTTCCACCACGCGGTCGTAGTGCGCGCCGGGATCGGACGGTAATGTCCGCCAGTATCCGACAGCCTGCGCGAACGCCTCGCCCTTCGGCGCGAACGGCCGACCTTCGACATAGGCGAAGGTGGTGTCGTCCGGCGCCACCAAGCCGGCCCGTGCGCCGGCCTCGATCGACATGTTGCAGATCGTCATCCGGCCGGCCATGTCGAGGCCGCGTATGGCGGAGCCGGCATATTCGATGACGTGCCCGGTGCCTCCGGCGGTGCCGATGGTGCCAATGATCGCCAGCATCACATCCTTGGCGGTGACGCCGGGCGCCAGCTCGCCCTCGACCCGCACGAGCATGTTCCTCGCCGGCCGCTGCAGCAGCGTCTGGGTGGCGAGCACATGCTCGACCTCGGACGTGCCGATGCCGAAGGCGAGTGCGCCCAGTGCACCATGCGTCGAGGTGTGGCTGTCGCCGCAGACGATGGTCATGCCGGGCAGCGAGATCCCCTGCTCCGGCCCCACGATATGCACGATGCCCTGGCGCGCCGACAGCAGCGGGAAATACGGCACGCCGAACTCGGCGACGTTGCGCTCCAGCGTCTCGATCTGCAGCCGGCTCTCCGGCTCCTCGATCGGCTGGTTGCGGTCGCTGGTCGGCACGTTGTGGTCGGCGACAGCGATGGTCGCATCCGGCCGGCGCACCCGGCGCCCGGTCATCCGCAGCCCTTCGAACGCTTGCGGGCTGGTCACCTCGTGCACGAGATGCCGGTCGATATACAGGATGGCGGTATCGTCGCCCAGCTGCTCGACGACGTGGCTCCGCCAGATCTTGTCGAACAGGGTGCGCGGGGTCGTGGCTGCGCCGGACATCGTGGCGGATCCTCCAGGGGCGGCACCCTGAAGGGTGCCGGGACCCCGTTCTAGTCAGTCGATATGGCGAAGGCCCGGCGTTACTCGGCCGCGGTGGGAGCAGGCACTTCGCGAGCCCGCTCGGCGATGCGGGCCGACTTGCCGCGGCGGCCGCGCAGGTAATAGAGCTTGGCGCGGCGCACATCGCCGCGGCGCACCACCACGATCTCGGCAATGGTCGGCGCATAGAGCGGGAACACGCGCTCGACGCCCTCGCCGTACGAGATCTTGCGCACGGTGAAGTTGCTTCCCAACGCCTTGTTGGAGCGCGCGATCACCACGCCCTCATAGGCCTGCAGACGCGACCGCTCGCCTTCGACCACGCGCACCATCACGCGCACGGTGTCGCCGGGATCGAATTCGGGCACCGCGCGGGCGGCGGTCAGGCGAGCGATCTGCTCCGCCTCGTATTGCTGGATCACGTTCATCTCTAGGGTCCTTTTCGCAGCGTCAGTTACGGCGCCCGGCCGGGATCGGCAAGGCGCTGAATGGGGTGCGGGAGGCATGCTGCTCCCAAAGATCGGGGCGACGGGCGCGGGTGTCGGCCGCGGACGCGGCGCGGCGCCACTCCGCGATCGCCGCGTGGTTGCCCGACAGCAGGATCCCGGGCACCGCAAGGCCGCGCCATTCGGCCGGCTTGGTATAATGCGGATATTCGAGCAGGCCGTCCGCGAAGCTCTCCTCGAGGCCGCTCTGCTCGCTGCCCATGACGCCAGGCAACAGCCGCACGATGCTGTCCAGCAGCACCAGCGCCGCCGGCTCGCCGCCCGACAGCACGTAGTCGCCGATCGAGACCTGCTCGACACCGCGCGCCTCGAGCACCCGCTCATCGATGCCCTCGTAGCGGCCGCACAGCAGCACCACGCCGTCGCCAGCCGCATAGCGTCGCGAATCCGCCTGCACCAGGCGGCGGCCGCGCGGCGTGAGGTAGATCAGCGGCCGCGCATCACCTGGGGGCAGCACCTCCGACAGCGCCGCATCCACCACGTCCGGACGCATCACCAGGCCGGCGCCGCCGCCGAATGGCGTATCATCCACCGCACGGTGACGGCCGACACCATGGTCGCGCAGGTTGTGCGTCTGCAGCGACCAGTCGCCCCGCTCCCTTGCCCGGCCGGCCAGCGACAGGCCCAGCGGACCAGGGAACATTTCCGGGAACAGGGTCAGGACGGCCGCGCGCCAGCTCATTCGGCCGCCTCGCCGGCTTCCCGGATCTCGATCTCGTCCGGACGCACCACGACAAGACGACGAGCGGGGATATCGATTTCGGGCACGCAGGCGCGGGTGAACGGCAGCACGAAGCTCTGCGCGTTGTTGCCGATCTCCAGGCTCGATCCGGCCCCGTAATCATGCACCGCGAGCACGCTGCCAATCGCGGCACGGCCGTCCGCTTCGTACACCGCCAGCCCGATCAGGTCGGCAAGGTAGAACTCGTCCGGCTCCGGCTCCGGCAGGCGGTCGCGCTCGACATAGAGGCGGCGATTGACCATCGCCTGCGCCGCCTCACGGTCGCGCAGCACCTGTCCGTCCGCGCCCGTCAGTTCGCCGATGCCGTTGCCACGCCAGGAAAGTGTCCACACTCCGCCACGATCGTCGTGCAACGTGCCATAGGAGGCGAGGTCCGCCGGCACTGCGGCGTAGCTGCGCACATGCACCAGCCCGCGCACGCCGTGCGGCCGTCCCACCACGCCCATCAGGATACGCTGCCCGCTCATCGATCCCGGGGATCAGGCCGCGGCGGCGTTGGCGGCGGCGCGCTCCTGCGCCTTCTTTTTCGGCAGCGACTGCTTCGGCTGCTCGCGATAGGCTGGCTTGTCGGCCAGGCCGGCATTGCCGAGGAAGCGCGCCACCCGGTCGGTCGCCTGCGCGCCCTCGGACAGCCAGTAGCTGATGCGCGCGCCGACCAGGCGCACGCGGTCCTCGTGCTCGGCGGGCAGCATCGGGTTGTAGCTGCCGACCTTCTCGATGAAGCGGCCATCGCGCGGCGACCGGCTGTCGGCAACGACGATGTGGTAGTACGGGCGCTTCTTGGCACCGGCGCGGGCAAGGCGGATCTTGAGGCTCATCGTCTGGTGGCTCCTGGAAGTGTCTGAAATTCAGTGCGGGCGCTGGCCGGGTCCACGCCCGGCTCCGCCTTGCGGCATCATGCCCTTTGGCATCAGCGCACCGAGGCCCTGGCGCATCAGTCCCTTGGCGCCGAGCTTGTTGATGCGCTTCATCATCGTCGACATGTCGTCGAACTGCTTGAGCAGGCGGTTGACCTCCTGCACGGTCGCACCGGCACCCGCGGCAATCCGCTTCTTGCGGCTCGCCTTGATGATATCCGGGGTGCGCCGCTCCGCCTTGGTCATCGACGAGATGATCGCCGTGTGACGCTTGAGCACGGAGGTGTCGAGATCCTTGCCGGCGAGCTGGCTCTTCATCTGCCCCATGCCCGGCAGCATGTCGAGAATGCCCGAGATCGACCCCATCTTGTTGATCTGCCTGATCTGGGACGCATAGTCGTCGAGGTCGAACTTGCCGCGCAGCATCTTCTGCGCAAGCTTCTCGCTCTCCTCCTGGTCGAGCGTGTCGGACGCCTTTTCGACCAAACCGGCCAGGTCGCCGAGGCCGAGAATGCGGCCGGCGACACGCTCGGGATGGAAGTCCTCCAGCGCGTCCAGCTTCTCACCCGAGCCCGTCAGCTTGATCGGCGCCCCGGTGATGTGGCGCATCGACAGCGCCGCGCCGCCGCGCGCATCGCCGTCCATCCGGGTCATCACGATCCCGGTCACCCCGACCGCCTCGTTGAAGGTGCGCGCGGTGTTGACCGCGTCCTGACCGGTCATCGCATCGACCACCAGCAGGGTCTCGGCCGGATTGGTGACGGCGCGGATCTGCCGCACCTCCTCCATCAGCGCCTCGTCGATCGATAGTCGCCCGGCGGTATCGAGGATGACGATGTCGTATCCCTCGCGCCGTCCGGTCTCCATCGCCCGGGTCGCGATCTGCACCGGCGTCTGGCCCGCCACGACCGGCAGCGAGGCCACCCCCGCGCGCTGCGCCAGTTGCGCGAGCTGCAGCTGCGCCGCCGGACGCTGAGTATCGAGGCTCGCCAGCAGCACCCGCCGGCGCTCGCGGCTGCCGGGGCCCCCGAGCCGCAACCCGAGCTTGCCGGCGGTCGTGGTCTTGCCCGAGCCCTGCAGCCCGACCATCAGGATCGGGACCGGAGCCGCGGCATTGAGGTTGAGCGGCACCGCGCCGGCACCCCCGAGCGCCTCGACCAGGGCGTCGTTGACGATCTTGGCGACCGCCTGGCCCGGCGAGATGCTTTCCAGCACCTCGCTACCGACCGCGCGCTCGCGCACCCGGGAGATGAAGTCCTTGACCACCGGAAGCGCCACGTCGGAGTCCAGCATCGCCAGGCGCACCTCGCGCATTGCCTCGGCGACATCCGCCTCGGACAACGCGCCGCGCGTGCGCAGGCGGTCGAACACTCCCGTCATCTTGCCCGACAGGCTGTCGAACATGCATTCCTACCCCGGTGCAGGCCCTCCGGAGGAAGGCCAATAGCTGACGCGCCGCTGCGCGAGCCTTCGCGGAGCGACGTGTCTGGTGGGGGCGGACTTAGAAGCCGGGGGGCGCCCTGTCAAGAACGACGCCCTCTTGGGCCGGCAATCCGGCGGCAGGCGCGGCGTCACCGGCATCCGGGGCTTGGGAGGCAGCCGAGGTGATGGCCAGGCGGCCCGTCGACCTGATCGGGCTTATGGGCGTCACGCACCAATTTCAGACGTTGCCGAAAGCCGTTCGATCAGCCCTGCCACAGCGAGTGACGGAACGGGCCGGCTGAACAGGTAGCCTTGAAGCTGCGTGCAATTTTCCAGAGCGAGTTGCGCCGCCTGCTCGTCGGTTTCCACGCCCTCTGCCGTCACCGTCATACCGAACGTCTCGCTCAGGCCCACGATGGCGCGCACGATGGCCATCGAGTTTCTGTCGTTTGGCAGGTCCCTGATGAAGCTCTGGTCGATCTTGACCTTGTCGAACGGGAAACTGCGCAGATAGCTGAGCGAGGAATAGCCCGTCCCGAAATCATCCATGGCAACGTGCACACCAAGCGCCTTGATCTCGCGCAGGGTCGCCAGGATGGTTTTGCTGTCGTGCAGCAGCACCGACTCCGTGATCTCCAGTTCCAGCCGGTGCGCAGGCAGGCCACTGGCCGCCAACGACGCCTGGACGTTGAGCACAAGGTCCTTGTCCTTGAACTGCGAGGGCGACAGGTTGACCGCGACCTTGATGTTGTCGGGCCAGGCTGCGGCATCCAGGCAGGCACGCCGTAGCACCCAGCGCCCGATGATGTTGATCAGGCCGGAGGATTCGCAGACAGGAATGAACTGGTCCGGCGGGATCATTCCCCGTTCCGGATGCTGCCAGCGGATCAGGGCCTCCAGGCTGCATATGCGATGCGACCTTGCATCCACAACGGGTTGATAGAAGAGGCGGAACTGCTCGTGCGCGACGGCCTGGCGCAGGTCCATCTCCAGCGTCCGCCGCGATTGCAGCGCCGCGTTCATCGCGGCCTCGTAGAAGCAGGCGGACCCCCGCCCGTTCGCCTTGGCGTCGTAGAGGGCGGCATCCGCATTTTTCATCAACTCGTGCACGGTTGCGCCGTCGCCCGGCGCGAGCGCGATGCCGATGCTGGTGCCGATGCTGACCTGGTGGCCGTCCACCTCGTAGCCCGAGCTGATGACGTCCACGATGCGCGCCGCGAGCCTGTCGACCTCGGCCGGCTCGTCGGCATTCAGCAGCACGACGGCGAATTCATCGCCGCCGAGCCGCGCCACCGTGTCGCCCTCGCGCACGCAGGCCAGCAGGCGCTCGGCCACCAGCCGAAGCAGCGCGTCGCCGGCTGGATGGCCGAGCGTGTCGTTGACGGCCTTGAAGCGATCAAGGTCGAGGCAAAGCACGGCGAAGCGCGTGCCACGCTCCACCTGCGCCAGGGCTTGCTGGACACGATCGTGGAACAGGACACGGTTCGGCAGGCTGGTGAGCGGATCGTGGTGAGCCAGGAAGGCAATCCGCGAGACGTTGGCCTGGAACACCGCGAGGGAGCGGACGATGGTGCCGAGCTCGTCCTGTCGCGCGAGTGCATCCACGTCCACGTCGGCGCCGCCCTGCGCGACCCGCTCGGTCGCCTTCGCGATCTCCGCGACCGAGCGCACGGTCGACCTGGTCAGATGGCTGGCGACACCGAACAGCAGCACCGCGCCTGCGATCAGGACGATCACCAGGATCACGCGCACCTGGCTGGCGAGGCGTGCGGACGCCTCCGCGCGCTCGCTTGCATCCCGCGCGGCATGGCGTGCGATGGTGTCGAGCTGTTCGAGAACCTTGCCGGAATTCGCGTCGAACGGCGAGATGAACTCGACCGCGCTCGTGAAATCGAGTTCCAGCATGGAGCCGAACACGCCGATCGAATCCCCGTAGAGCCGGACGTCGGAAACGAGCTGCAGAAGACGGGTCCGGTCATCTGCCGAACCAAGCTCATGGATCTGACTGTCGAGGTCATCGGCCACGATGCCGGCCTCCGAGGCGAGATGCCTGCTCTCGGCCCCGACATCCAGGCCCGGCGCCTTGCTGGCCTGCAGCGTGGTCAGCCGGTAGAGGCGACCGTTGATGCCCTGCAGCGCAATTGCATTCTGCGAAAGCCGCACCGCAACCACGAGATCATGGTGCGCGACGGCGCGGATCAGCACGGCCTGTTGGTCCGCTGCACGGATGGCGTGGAATCCCATCCCCACGAGCACGATGATCGCGATCGCCGGGCAGAACGTCATCTTGAGCGCGAACGGCCAGTCCGAGACCCTGGCGAGGCCGGTCAGCCAGCGCAGCAGTGCCTGGACCATGTTTCGCCGGTCGCCCCGAGGCTTGATAACACCAGGAACCAAACCGGGCTGTCGCCGCATCCCTGCACGGGTCAGCACGTTCATGCGCACCAAGCGACACGATGCGGCCGGCGGCACTCGCCCACCGTGCTGTCTGTCCCTGCCAACGGCACTGCCAAAGCTCCTCGCTCACGCCGTACATGATGCCGGGCTGAACCTAAGAAATGATTGACCGCGCTCTGGTCATTGCGTCACCGGCCTCGTGTTGCGGTCCAGCCTGTCAAGCTTTGGTTAAGCTTTCGCTGACAGGATAGCGGTGGTGCGTCTGTCAAAAGGAGCCCTGTTGCCCCAACCATGGCCGGTTCATCACATTCGATACAGTCGTTTTTCTTCGGCCTGCACTTCCTGTCTGGCGGCATGGTCCCTGCGGGCGTGGTCTTGAGCTGCGACGATGCGGAGGGTTCCATACGCAGGCATGGTCCTGCTTGCGCTGGGGGTCCTGCCCGTTCAGGCGGCTGAGGCGGAGTTCAGCGTCAAGGACGCACAGGTCCTCGGCCGGACCCTCGGCTATGTCGGCGACGGCGTGACCGGTGCCGTGGTGGTCGGGGTCGCCGTCTCGCCGGCCGACCCCAATTCGCAGCGAGAGGCCGAACGCATACGGACCATCATCGGTACCGGGCTGCCGACCGGTCGGGTGCGGCTGCAGGCTCGCCTCGTTCCGGTTGACCAGCTCGTGCGGGCGACCGGCTTCGACGCCTTCTACATTACGCAGAGCCCTGGCGCGAACATGGACGCGGTGTTCAGCGCCGCACAGCGCCTGCATGTTCCGACCATCTCGACCGATCCGCAATGCCTCCGGTCGGGCGACTGCGTCGTCGGATTTACCAGCGAGCCCAAGGTGGAGATCGTCATCGACAGAGCCGCCGCCGAGCGGGCAGGCGTGCGGTTCATGCAGGCCTTCCGCATGCTTGTGAAGGAGGAGTAGCGTGTCCGCGCCGCCACGCGATGCCCGATACGACGCGGGCCCAGGCGACGCTGCATGGCACCGCCGCCTGCGTGAACCCGGGCTGGTCGCCATCAGTCTGCTCTGCGCCCTCATCCTCCCGGTTCCTGCGCACGCCCAGGCCGTCAATTACGACGACCTCGAGCAGCTTCTCGGCGAGCCGGTCACCACCTCCGCCACGGGCAAGCTGCAGCGCGTCTCCGAAGTGCCGGCCAACATGGTCATCATCACCGCCGACGACATCCGCCGCTCGGGCGCCGACAACATTCCCGACATCCTCCAGTTCGTGGCCGGGCTGAACGTGCGGCGCTATGGGTTCGCCGCGGCCGACGTCGGCGTACGCGGCTATAACGAGACCAGCAATCCGCGCCTGCTGGTGCTCGTCAACGGGCAGCAGGTCTATCTCGACGACCTCGGGCGGACGCAGTGGTATACCCTGCCGGTCCAGCTCGACGAGATACGCCAGATCGAAGTGATCAAGGGCCCAAGCACCGCCCTCTATGGCTTCAACGCTGCCTCGGGCGTCATCAACATCATTACCTACAACCCGCTTTACGACAGCGTGAACACCGCAACCGTGCGTTTCGGCACGCAGGACTACAAGGCGTTGTCCGCGGTGGGCACCGTCCCGATCACCGACATGGGCGCGGTGCGTGTCTCGGTCGACGGCTTTCGCGCGAACGACTTCGACCCGGTGACGGTCAACCCGGATGACCTGCCCTACCGCGCCTCACCCGAGCGTGGCGCCGTCAACATCGACGGGCGCCTGCGCGTCGCGCCGGGCGTCGAGCTCTTCGCCTCGGGCGCCGTCGTCAACACCCGCGCCTGGGAAGCGACCGCATCGCCGTATTACGGAACCGACTACCAGCGCACCAACTGGTCCCGCCTGGGCATGTCCGACGACACGCGGCTCGGCTTGCTCGGGCTGAGCGCATATCGCAACGAACTGCGCTACACCTACAGCGGCTTCTCGGAGCGCGTGGACCTGCATGACACGGTCTACGTCGTGCAGGCGAGCGACGTCGTGAAGCCGGCCGCAAGCCAGACATTCCGCCTTGGCCTCGATTACCGCAACAATGCTGCAACGTCTTCGGATTCGCTCGCAGGTCGCATAGGCTACGAGGTGTTCTCTGCCAGCCTCATGTGGGACTGGCAGATCATACCCAGCCTGACGCTGACCAACGCTGTCCGTTTCGACCATTTCGTTCTCAACCAGGACGGCGCGCTGCTCGTCGGAACCGGCTACACCTCGTCCAGCTACAACGACCGCGCCATCAACCAGCCAAGCTTCAACTCCGGCCTGGTCTGGAAGGGGTCGGAGCAGGACACGTTCCGCTTGCTGGCGGCGCGCGGGCTGCAGTTGCCCAGCATCTACGACCTCGGCCTTCAGGACGTGGAGGTCTACGCCAACCAGAACCAGACCGATTTCTTCGTCGGACAACCCAAGCTGAACGCTACGGCCATTTCCAACGCCGAGTTCGACTGGGACCGTTCTCTGCCGGCAGTTCTGTCCACCATCCGTCTGGCTGTTTTCGCACAGCGCACGGACGACATCATCTCCAACCCGTACGAAGCGACCCCCGTCGACATCGGCCCTCTGCCGAACGGCACCCAGGGGATGATCCTCCCGGCCGCGAACGTCGGCAACAGTTCTGCTCTCGGGGGCGAACTCGGGCTCCATGGCGAGGCGCCGTTCGGCCTTCGCTGGAACGCGAGCTACTCGCATATTTCCATCTTTGACCATCTCTCGATCAATCGGGGCGGCGTCTATAGTCCGCAGGAATATCGGAGCGGCACGCCTGCCCATGTCGTGGTCCTCGGCGTCGGCTACACGCGTGGAGCCTGGGAAGTGAACCTGCAGGGACGCTGGCAGTCGCATTTCACCGATTTTGCGGCCAATCCGACCGGAAGCACCCTCGTGCCGGTGACGATCGGCAACTACGTCGTGCTCAATGGCCGCCTCGCCTACAAGGTGACCCGCAACGCGACACTGGCGCTCTCGGTCTTGCAGTTCGACAACTCGCACACCCTGGAGGCGGCCGCTCCTCCCGTGGAGCGACGCATCTTCCTGAGTGCAACGACAGGGTTCTGAGGCTCACCCGGGACCTCCCGATGACGGCAATGAGGAGCGACCGTCCGGCCTCGCCACCGGCCCGGGGGCAGCGTCGCCAGGCGCCCCTGCGCCCGTGTCAGGCCGACGCGACCCGTACCGGCAGCCTGAAGGCAGCCGCGCCAAGCAATACCGCCATCCCGGCGACGAGGCCGAGTGCCGCGGCCAGCGAGGTCCGCTGCGCCACGAGGCCGATCAGCGGTGGCGCCGCCATGACGCTCGCATAGGCCAGCGTGGTCACGCCACCGACGGCACGCGTCGAACCGGCCGATCCGCCGCCCGCGCCGATGCGGCCGGCGACGTTGAACAGGATCGGTGCCGCGTTGCACAGCGCGAGCCCGGTCAACGCGAAGCCGAGCACGGTGAGCCAGGCCACCGGCGCCAGCACGGCCAGCGCGAGGCAGCCGCCGCCAAGCGCGACCCCGGCCAGCACCGTCCGGTCGCCCAGCCGCGCCCGCACCCGGTCCCCGCACAGCCGGCCGCAGAGGGTGGCGCCGGCGAATGCCGCGTAGCCGAGGCCGGCGGCCGCCTCCGGAACATGGTGATACTCGCGCAGGAAGATCGCACTCCAATCGAGCAGAGCGCCCTCGATCCCGAAGGCCAGCCCCATCATCGCCCCGGTCAGGATCAGCGCCGGGCGCCGCAGAAGCCTCGACGCCCCTGGAGCATCATGCTCCCGGCCCTCCTGCATCGGCAGCATGGCGCGCGAAACCAGCAGCACCGCGACGAAGGCCGTGCCAGCCAGCAGGGCCGCCTGCCGGAGCGGCGACAGCAGCGTCAGCAGCAGCCCTCCGGCACCTGCGCCCGTCAGCGCCCCGAGGCTCCACAGCCCGTGCAGCCCCGACATCACCGGGTGCCCCATGCGTGCCTCGACCTGCACCGCCTGGGCATTCATCACCAGGTCGACCGTCCCGATCCCAGCCCCCATCAGCAGCAGCACGGCCGCGAGCTGCCAGGCGCCGGGTGCGATCACGGCCATCGGCAGCATCAGGCAGCCCAGCAGCATGCCGGCACGTTGCAGGCCGCAGGCGCCGACGACGCGCATCAGGCGTGGCGCGACCTGGATGGCAACCACCCCGCCGACGGCGGCGCAGATCAGCACCAGCCCGAGCACTCCGGTACCGAGCCGCAGGCGTTCCTTGACCAGCGGGATGAGCGTCGCCCAGGTCCCGAACAACGTGCCGTGCGCGGCAAAGGTGATCGAGACCACGAGACGCGAGCGCTTCGCAGCTCTGTCAGGCGACTGGCTCAGGAGTCCGCATAGGGGTTCTTGGTGCCGCGCAACTGCAGCCGGATCGGCGTGCCGGGCATCTTGAAGTGCTCGCGCAGGCCGTTCACCAGATAGCGCTGATAGTCCTCGGGCAGCATCTCCGCCCGGGTGCCGAAGATGATGAAGGTCGGCGGCCGTGCCTTGGCCTGGGTGATGTAGCGCAGCTTGAGCCGCCTGCCCTCGACCAGAGGGGGCGTATGCCGCTCCAGCGCCGCCTCGAACCAGCGGTTCAGCTCCCCGGTCGGCACCCGCTTGTTCCAGACCTCGTGCGCCGCGCGAACGGTCGGCAGCAGCCGCTTGATGCCGGCCCCGGTCAGTGCCGAGAACGCCACCACCGGGATGCCGCGCATCTGCGACAGCGAGAACTCGATGCGGTCCGAGATCGCCTTGCGCGTCGTGATCCGGTCCTCGACCGCGTCCCACTTGTTCAGCGCCAGCACGCAGCCGCGACCTTCGCGCTCGATCAGGCGGGCGATCTGCAGGTCCTGCTCGTGCACGCCGAGCGTCGCATCAATCGTCAGCACCACGATCTCGGCCATCTTCAGCGCCTCGATCGAGGCCGACACCGACATCTTCTCGAGCGGCAGGTCGACGCGCGCCTTTTTCCGCATGCCAGGCGTATCGACAAGCTCGATGGGCCCGATCTCGTCGGCAAACCGCACCGCCACGCTGTCGCGGGTGAGGCCAGCCTCCGGGCCGGTGATCATGCGCTCCTCGCCCAAAAGCCGGTTCAGCAGGGTCGACTTGCCAGCATTCGGACGTCCGATGATCGCCAGCTTCAACGGTCCCGGCGGACGCGGAGGCAGTTCGAGCGCCTCGTCGCCCTCCTGGGGCTCCTGTACATCGTCGGACGCTTCCGGTACGGCCTCCGGGGGAACCCGGTCCGCGATCTCGCCCATCAGGTCGGCAATGCCCTCGCCGTGCTCGGCCGAGATCGCAAGCGGACTGCCCAGCCCGAGGCTGTACGCCTCCATTGCGGCCGCGGCACCCGCGCGGCCCTCGGTCTTGTTGGCGACCAGCAGCACCGGACGCCCCTGCCGACGCAGCCAGTTCGCGAAGTGCTGGTCGGCCGGCGTGATGCCGGAGCGCGCATCGATGCAGAACAGGATCAGGTCGGCCTGCGCCACCGCCAGTTCCGACGAGGCCCGCATGCGCCCGTACAGGCTCTCCGGCGCCGCCTCCTCGAGACCCGCGGTATCGATCAGCCGCACTCGGCGGCCACGCAGCATCGCCTCCGCATCCTTGCGGTCGCGTGTCACCCCGGGCGTGTCGGCGACCAGCGCATGCCGCCGTCCCGCCAGCCGGTTGAACAGGGTGGACTTGCCGACATTGGGCCGGCCGACGATGACCACGACCGGCAGATACGGAACCCCACTCTCGCCACCGGGTGCGTCGGGCTCAGCCATACGCCGTCAATCGGCCATCGTCGGTGATCAGCAGCAGCTTCCCACCCGCCACCGTCGGCGTCAGCCCGGAGGTCGCCTTCAGCTTGATGGCGGGCCCGAGCGCGCCGGTCACCGCATCCACGCTGATCATCGTCTGCTTGTTGAAGTCGCTGACACAGACCAGGCGCCCGTTCGCGAGCACCGGCCCGGTCCAGACGATGGCGCCCTTCTGGGTCTTGGTGTTGCGGAAGCGCGGCAGCTGGCTGACCCAGCGGACATGCCCGGAGACGCGGTCGAGGCACGCCAGCTGCTCGTCCGATGACAGCAGGAACAGCCAGTCATCGATGACCACCAGCCCGTCCTTGCCGCTGACCGTGCGCTCCCACAGCCGACGCCCGGAGCGCATGTCGAGCGCCGTCAGCACCCGTCCGATGCTGATGACGTACGCGGTCCCGTCGGCGATCACCGGCAATCCGTGGATCGAGGAGAAATCCATGATCGAGTTGCGGCCGCCGACCGCGCCGAGGGTATCGCTCCACACGGCCTCGCCGGTTTCGAGGCGCACCGCGGCAATGTCGCCGGAGCCGAACCCGGCCAGCACCACATTGTCCACGATCGCCGGCGCCGGCTGGCCGAACACGATGGTCGCCGACGGCGTCGCCGCATAGTTCCAGAGCTGCCTGCCGCTGCCGGTCTCCAGCGCGATCAGCCGCTCGTCGATGGTGCCGAACACCATGCGCCCGTTCATCACGGTGGGCGCCGAGCGTCCGGGGGTGCCGACATCCACGCGCCATCTGATGGAGCCGTCATGCGCCGAGAGCGCCAGGCTCTCGGCGACGCCGTCGACCACGTAGATCGTGCCGTCCGCGACCGTGAGACCGCCGCCGATGTTCGACGAGCGCATCTTTCGCGGCTTGGTCGGCGTGCGCCAGATCTGCTCGCCGGTCTCCAGCGCGAACGCCGTGATCACGCCGGCGCCGTCCATGGTGAAGACCCGGCCGCCATCGACCACCGGCTGCGCCGCAAGCACGCCGGCGCCGTTCGCACCGACGCCGATCCTGGCCGACCAGGCCGGCTTGCTGTCCGCGGTCGGAAGCGGGCCGGAAACCGCCGCGTTCACGCTCTCATGGCTTGGCACCCGGCCGGGCTGCGGCCAGGACGGGACCGGAACCGGCGCCGGCAGGCTGATGGGGCGGGTATCGGCGGGATCAACGGTGAGGCCGGCGCCGACGCTCAGCACGTTCTCGCGCCTTCCGACCAGGATCGGCTTCGCGTCCTCGTCGAACAGCCCGCAGCCGGCGGCCGGCGCCGCCAGGGCGAGAGCCGCGCCACCCAGCAACGCGCGGCGGCGGCTGAGCAGAACCCGAGTATCGGCCATGTCGCTCATCCGGGGCTCTTCTTGGTCGCAGCCGCGGTCGGATCCGCCGGCCTGGTGTCGTCGACTGTCTCGTTCAGGCCGGCAGCCCGGTTGCGCAGCTCCTCGGAAGCAGCGCCATCCTCGCTCAGCATCGCGAGCTTGCGCTTCGCCTCGGACACATGCCCGGTGCGCAGGTCGATCAGCGCGTCCAGTTCCTGCGCCATCGGGCGCCAGGGCGCGCCGGGGCGGCTCAACGTGCCGAGATGCGACTCCAGAAGCGCCGGATCGCCGTCATCCACCTGGTGCTGCACCCAGAGCAGGTCGGCCAGGCCACGCAGGTCGGGATCGGCTGACGCATCCTGGTCGATGGCGCTCCACAGGGCGAGCGCCGCCTTGTGGTCGCCGGCGTCCCAGACGATCTGCGCCTGCCGGAAGCGCGCCAGGGTGCGATACCCTTCCGGCCCGTCGCGCTCCACCTGCTCGAACAGCGGCACCGCCTGCTGCGCGGCAGCGCCTCCGGCGGACCGGCTGCTGTCGGCCTGCTTCATCGCGCTGAAGAACACCGAGGCGGTCGCCTGCGCCGCCTGCCCCTGCCGCCAGACCTGGAACTGCCAGAGGCCGACGCCGGCCGCGACCACCACGACGGCCGCGATCGCGGCGGCGCCGTAGCGGCGTCCGGCCGCGCGCATCCGCTCCGCGCGCAGGTCCTCGTCGATCTCCTTGAAGATGTCGTCGGCCAATGTCGCCGTGTTCCCCGTTGCCCGCGCAGTGCCGCGCTCCCGCGTCGGCGCGGCGGACCATAGCGGCGAGGCCTGGGCCGGGCAACCGAACCGCTCGCGGGGCGGCCGCGAACGCTTCCTTCACCTTGTGGTGCGCAGAATGGATGGATGCTGACGCTGACCGCCCGCCCCTCGCTCCTGCGCCGTCTCGGAACCGCGGCCTGCGCCGCGATGCTACCGGGCCTGACAGGCTGCGTGGATGTCGCGGTCTTCCATCGCAGCGTGCCCGACCTGATCTATTCCGGCTTCACCGGGCGCGACTGCTCGGTGGTGCGGCTCGACCAGGGCGACAGCTACTGCGCGCCGGTGGAACTGCCGCCGAAGCCGCCGCTGTATTGCACGCGCAGCCTCGGGCGCGTCGATTGCTGGGCGCATCCGGAACTGGTGGCGAACCTGCCGCCACAGGTCGCGCAGGGGCCGCATGACGGCTCCCAGGCGCTGACCCCGGAACAGGACCGCACCCGTCTCGCCCGCTGGCCCGCGGATCTCCAATAGCGGCGGGCGGCGCTACTTCGCACCAAGCTTCTGGCCGGCGCTGTGCAGTTGCGCCGACAAGGCGGCGAAGTTACCGGCGATGCGGTGCTGCACCGAGGCGGCGCCGGCGTTGATCACCGCCATGCGCGCCCGGGCATCGTTGCTGATCGCCGTCTGCTCGCTGCCGGCCTGGCGGTTCACGCAGGCACTGTATGCGCGCGCCGCCTTGTCGTACGCGCTCACCCTGTCGATGCTGGCGTTGTACTTCTCGACCGACCCCGACTCCACCGCGGGCGCCGCCGGCTCGTGGCCGCAACCGGAAGCCGTCCACCCGGAGGCCGCCGCATTCGTAGGCGCCGGCGCAACCATGCCGGCCATCGGCAGCAGCACGACGACCGCATACCAGACTCTGTTCACCACGGGATCCTCTCATCAACAGGCGCCGCATCCGAATGGAGCGGCCAGCCTGCGTCAAGCGGATCCGAAGCCGGGCAGAGTTCAGGTGAGCGCGCCGAGAGGCGCCAGTACGCCATGCAGATGGTAGGTGGTGCCGGTGAGGGCCGAGGTGAGCGTGGTGGTGCCGTTGCTTTGCGTGTCGGACCAGCCGCCACCGCTGAGGTTGACGGCATCCACGCCCACCCGGAAGCCGTAGACAGCCTGGATGCCGGCTGACGCATTTAGCGTCAGCGAGCCCCCTGTCGCGGCCTCCCAGATCGTCGAGTAGCCCGCACCCGTGATCGACATCGTGCCGGTGCCGGTGTCGATGATCGCGTGTCCCACGCCAAGCTGCACGACCTCCGTGCCGATGCCGCCGAACATGACCTGCGTCCCGGTGTTGTTGCCGCCCGTCAGGGTCTCGTTTCCCGAGCCGGCCAGGAAATAATCTCCGCCCGCAGCGCCACCGACGAGGTGATCTCCGGCGCCGCCCGCCTGGAGAACCGTGCCGAGGCCGGAGTTGCTGCCCTGGATGAGGTTCATGCCTTGCGACCCGCCCTCGAACCAGCCGCTCGACGCCGCTGAGATCGTGTCATGGCCCGACCGGCCGCCGATCACGTCGCCAACGCCCGATGTCCCGAAATAGTCGATCGTGCCCGTGCCGCCGAATACGAGATCGGAGCCCGCGATGGTCGCGCCTCCCGCGCCGAGCACGAGCAAGCCGGGGCTCGCATTGAAAGACAGATAGCTCGAGCTTCCGAAGACTGTCGCGCCGCCAGATCCCGTGATTGCCGTATCGCTGGCGTTGACCAGAACCAGCGTCTGCACAGTCTCGGTGAGATTGATCGCGATTGCGCGCGTCATGGCCTCGGCGCTTGTTTGGCCTCCGGCCCCACCGGAACGCTCCGGCCGGGCTGACCCGCGACAGAACCGGACAAGCTGCGAGAAACGAGACTGCCAGGGGAGCTTTACGCATACCGGACGCTGCCCGGGACCGCGTCCCGGATCGGCCGATGCGTCCCTCCGAACTTCCGAACTCAGACGCAGGCGAGGTCTGGCGGATCGGTGCCGCCCTGATCGCCCGGCTCAGGTCCCGGGGCTGGGGCGGCGGCAACGCAGCAGCGCCAGCAGGCCCAGGATCGTCAGCACCGTGAGGCCGCCCATGATCCGCAGCAGCTTCACGACGGCCAGGCTGTAGCGCCCGGTCGACGGATCATAGTGGAAGCACAGCAGCAGCACCGGGGACGCGCGCGCGCCGATCTCGTCGGCACGCGCAAAGCCCAGCGCCGAGCGCACGGAGGCCGGCTGGTAGCCGACCCCGAGCAGGTACGACGACACGAGCCCCGCCGGCGTCAGCACCACCACCCCGGCCGGATGCAGGAACTGCTTGAGCGACACGTCGTAGCGGCTTCGGTAGCCGACGGCCCGGCTGACTGAGGCGATGGTCGCGGCGTCCGCCGTGACGAAGTGCCAGCCCTGCCGCGCACCCGGCGTCGGCGCGCGTGCGAGATCCGCCGCCAGCGCGCGAGCCGCGTCGCGCGGCTGCTCGGCCGGATCGATGCTGAGGAACACCAGGTGGTAGTCGCGCGGCGTGGCCAGCCCGGACGCGGACAGGGCCGCGAACAGGTCGTCGCGGATGACCCCGCACAGGCTCGGGCAGTCATAGTAGCCCAGCACCAGCAGCGCCGGCGCGTGGCCGATCATCGCACCCAGCGTGCCGGCCACGCCGTCGCTGTCGATCAGCCGCGCATCGAGCGGCAGCGCCGCACCTGGGCGCTGCGTATAGCCCAGGCCGCCCAGGTCCGGCGCTGCGGCCAGCGCCGGCCACGTGAACAGGGCGCACAGGATGGCCAGGGCGGCCGCCGGATGCCTCACGAGGCGAAGTGCGCCAGCCGCCCGCGTGGCGCGCCGATGATCTCGTCGTCGCGCATCACCGCCTCGCCGCGCACGATGGCGGCCACCGGCCAGCCCGTCACCATCATGCCGTCGAACGGGGTCCAGCCGATCGGCGAGGCGATCCAGCTATTCTCGATGCGCCGCCGCGCCCGCATGTCGACCAGGGTGAAGTCCGCATCGTTGCCGGCGGCGATGCGACCCTTGCCGACCAGGTCATAGACACGCGCGGGACCCGCCGCCATCAGGTCGACCAGCCGCCCGAGCGACAGCCGGCCGGCATTCACATGGTCCAGCATCAGCGGCACCAGCGTCTGCACCCCCGGCAGCCCGGCCGGGCAGTCCGGCCACGGCTTTGCCTTGGCGGCCAGCGAATGCGGCGCGTGATCCGAGCCGATCGTATCCACCGTGCCGTCGCGCACCGCCCGCCAGCTCGCCTCGCAGTGCCGTGCGTCGCGGATCGGCGGGTTCATCACCGCAAGCCCCGCCAGCCGCTCGTAGCATTCGGGGGCCACCTGGGTCAGGTGGTTCACCAGCACCTCGATTGTGGCGATGTCGCGAAACGCCTGCAGGTAGTCGAGCTCCTCGGCGGTCGAGACGTGCAGGATATGCGCCGGCCGCCGCGCGCTCCGCGCCAGCGCCATGATCCGGCGGGTGCCGAGAAAGGCGCACTCCTCGTCCCGCCACAGCCGGTGGCAGTCATAGGGGTCGCCCGTGCGAAACAGCGCGCGCCGCTCCTGCAGCCGGTATTCGTCCTCGCTGTGGAAGGCGATACGACGCCGCCCATGCCGCATCACCCGCTCGATACCGGCATCGTCCTCGATCATCAGGTCGCCGGTCGAGGAGCCGGCGAACAGCTTCACCGCGCATACCCCGTCGAGCCGCTCGTACTCGCCGAGCGCCTCGGTATTGGCGCGGGTCGCCCCGACATAGAGCGCGAAATCGGTCCAGCTCTCGCGTGACGCGTACTGCTGCTTCCAGGACAGCATGTCCGCGTCGGTGATCGCCGGATTGGTGTTCGGCATGTCGAACACCGTCGTGATGCCGCCGAGGGCTGCCGCACGGGTGCCGGCCGGGATGCTCTCGATGCTCGCATCCCCCGGATCGCGCAGGTGCACGTGCGGATCGATCAGGCCGGGCAGCACATGCAGCCCGCGCGCATCGATGCGGGTGGTCGCCTCGTCGGCCGCCCCCGCCGACAGGCTGGCGATGCGGCCGTCGCGTACGCCGATCCCGGTTGCGACCTCACCCCAGGGCAGCACGCAGGTGCCACCTTCGATGATCAGGTCAAACTGCATCGTCGTCTCCCGTCACGTCGCGCCTGCCGCCCAGGTCTAGACGATCCCGGCGGCGGACGGTTTGCCGAAGCGCCGTCCCTATCGTAGGGGAGCAGGCATGAACAGGATGCCGCGGCCATGACCGACCGGGAGGGAGCGCTCAGCCGCATCCTGCGCCCGTTGCGCGCGATGATGCCGCACGACGAGCAGTTCGTGGCGCGGCTGTGCCAGCACTCGCGCCATGTGGTGGAGGGCGCCATCGCCTTCCGCGACCTGCTCTCCGGCGGCAATCTGGAGGCGCACTACGCCGACATCTGCCGCTACGAGGAGGCCGCCGACGACGTCACCCGGCAGACCATCCAGGCCATTCACCGCAGCTTCATCACGCCGTTCGACCGCAGCCAGATCCTGGAGCTCACCACCGCGCTGGACGACACCATCGACCTGATGAAGGAGGCCGGCCGGCGCATCCGGCTTTACGGCGTCGCCCCGAGCGCCGAGATGACCGCGATGGCCGAGTGCGCGGTGCGGGCGACCACCGTTATCCGTGACAGCATGCCGCTGCTGAACGCGATCGCGCGCAACGTCGAGCCGCTGAACACCATGCAGGTCCAGGTGCGCGAGGCCGAGAGCGAGGCCGACGACCTGTGCGACCTCGGATTGCGCCGGCTGTTCGCGTCGGACACCTCCGCCGGCGACAAGCTGCTGGTGGAGAAGGTGTATGACCTGATCGAAAGCGTGGTCGATCGCTGCGAGGACGTGGCCGACGTGCTCGAGAGCATCGTCGTCGAGCAGGTCTGACGGCTGGCATGCATCCCGGGTCGCTGCCGCCTGTCGCCCTGTTCGCGCTGGTCGCCACCGCGCTGCTGTTCGACTTCCTCAACGGCCTGCACGACTCCGCCAACTCGATCGCGACCGTGGTGTCCACCCGCGTGCTGCGCCCGGTCACCGCGGTGTTCTGGGCGGCGTTCTTCAACTTCATCGCCTTCCTGGTGTTCGGCCTGCACGTCGCCAACACCGTCGGCAACGGCCTGGTCATGCACGGTATCATCGACGCCCGGGTGGTGTTCGGCGCGCTGGCCGGCGCCATCGCCTGGAACGTCATCACCTGGATCTTCGGCATTCCGTCGAGCAGCAGCCACGCGCTCATCGGCGGCCTGATAGGCTCCGCGATGGCCAAGGCGGGGCCGGCGGCGATCCACTGGAGCGGCCTGGACACCGTGGCCGCCGCAATCCTGCTGTCGCCGCTGATCGGCTTCCTGCTCGCGGTCGGGCTGGTGCTGGCGACCGCCTGGCTGTCGCTGCGCGAGACGCCGTTCGCCGCCGACCGGCGCTACCGGGTGCTGCAACTGGTCTCCTCGTCGCTGCTCAGCCTCGGACATGGCGGCAACGACGCCCAGAAGACCATGGGCATCATCACCGTGCTGCTGGTCTCGCAGGGCCGGCTGGCCGGCGGCTTCCATGTGCCGCTCTGGGTGATCCTGTCCTGCCAGGCGGCGATGGCGCTCGGCACCTTCAGCGGCGGCTGGCGCATCGTGCGCACGGTCGGCACCCGGATCACCGACCTCAAGCCGATCCAGGGCTTCTGCGCCGAGACCGGCGGCGCGTTGGCGCTGTTCGGCGCGACCTGGCTCGGCGTGCCGGTCTCCACCACGCACACGGTCATCGGCGCGGTGGTCGGCGTCGGTGCCGCGCGACGCACATCCGCGGTCCGCTGGGGGATCGCGCGCAGCATCGTGGTGGCGTGGGTGGTGACGCTGCCGGCGTCGGCGGCGGTGGGCGCGCTGTGCTTCTGGCTGGCAGGAGTGGTCGGCTGAGCCGCTGATTAGAACCTCAGGCCGCCAGCGTCTCGAACACGTCACCCGCAGGCGCCTGGCCCAGCACATGCGTCCGATGCCACAGCGCATAGAACAGCAGGGTCCACGCAGCATGCTGCTCGCGCCGGCCGGTGGCATGGCGGAACAATCGCTGCACCGCCTCGGGCGATGCGATCTCGGCGACGCCCGGCTGCCCCGCCACCAGGCCGGCCAGCCGCTCGCCGACGCCGGCGATCCAGGCGCCGACCGGTACCGTGAAACCCTGCTTGGGCGCGAACGGCTGCGCCTGCGGCAGTTGCGTCTCCAGCCAGCGACGCAGCAGCCACTTGCCCATGCGGCCACGCACCTTGAGCTCGTCCGGCAGCAGGAAGCTCGCCGCCGCCACCGCGGGGTCGAGCAGCGGCGTGCGCCCCTCCACGCCATGCGCCATCAGGCAGCGATCGAGCTTGAGCAGCAGGTCGTGCGGCAGCCACTCGGCGATGTCGCTCTCCTGCGCCGCCGCCAGCCGCGAGCCGCGCGCCGGTACCCGCAACTCGATCGCCGCGATGCCGTCGCGCCAGTGCGGCGGCGGCCGGCGCAGCACGCCGAGCCCGTCGAAGGTGCCCTGCCGGCGCATCCCCCGCCCGCCGCGCCACCACGGACGCATGGCGCGGCGGTAGCGGCCGTAGCCCGCGAACAGCTCGTCGCCGCCCTCTCCGCTCAGGATCACCTTGACCTCGCGCGCCGCCCGGCGCGCCAGCAGCCAGGTCGGGATCACCGCATAGTCGGCGACCGGATCGTCGAGCGACGCCACGATCTCCGGCAGGTGACGCCAGACCATCGCCTCGTCGATGCGCAGCACCTCGTGACGAGCGCCGCACGCCCGCGCGAGCCCCTCCGCCGCGGCACTCTCGTCGGCGGCGCCGCGCACGTCGAAGGCCGCGGTGAAGGCGCGCACCGGCTGGTCCGTCACCCGCTGCATCATCCGCAGCACGCTGGCGCTGTCGATGCCGCCGGACAGGAACATTCCGTACGGGACCTCGCTGCGGCAATGCAGCGCCACGCTGTCCTCGAGCGCCGCATCGAGACGCGCGAGCGCCGTGGGCTCGGCGATGCTCTCGACGCGGCCCTCCGGCAACGCGCTGATGCGGGTGCGATCGAGCACGCGGCCGCCGGCGATGCGGATCGTCTCGCCCGGCAGCACGCGGCTGATCCCCGGGAAGATCGTTTCGCGTCCCGTGGTGAACTGCAGCTGCAGCAACTCGTCGCGCGCCTGCTCTCGCACGCCGCGGCGCGCAACGAGGCCTGACTCCAGCAGCGCCCGCGGCTCGGAGGCAAAAGCCAGCCCGTGCTCGAGTTCCGCGATGTAGAGCGGCTTGATGCCGAACGGGTCGCGCGACAGCGTGAGGTTGCTGGTGCCGCGCTCGTGGATCGCGATCGCATACATGCCCCGCAATTGCGCGACATACGCGGCGCCGTCGCGCAGCCACAGATGCAGCGGCGGTTCGCAATCACTTCCGGTTGCGAAACGGACTTCCGGGAGTGCTGCACGCAGGGCGAGGTCGTTGTAGATCTCGCCGTTGGCGATCAGCGCGGCGGGGCCTGCAAAGATCGGCTGGTCGCCCCCCGCGATGTCGATGATGGCGAGCCGCGTATGCACGAGCGCCACGCGTCCGACCAGCGCATGCCCGTCGCCGTCCGGCCCGCGATGCGCCAGCGCCTGCGTCATCGCGGCAAGCGCTGCGCCGTCCGGGCGTGGTGCATCGGCGGCGAACACGAACCCGGCGATCCCGCACATCAGGCCTGCTCCAGGCCGGACAGCACCGCATCCCAGCGCGCCAGCACCGGGGCGACGGCGAACTCGCGCTCGAACTTGCGCCTGCCGGCATCAGCCAGCCGGGCCGCGAGGGCCGGATCGCCCAGCACCGCGCCGATCGCCGAGGCCAGGGCCTGCGCATCCTCCGGCGGCACCAGGATGCCGTCCTCGCCGCTGCTGATCAGCTCCACCGGGCCGCTCGCCGACGCCGCCACCACCGGCAGGCGCGCCGAGAACGCCTCGATCACCACGTTGCCGAGCGGCTCGTGCCGGGACGGGCACACCAGCAGGTCGGCGCCGGCCAGCAACGCGCGCGGATCATCGGACCAGCCGGGCATGCGCAGCCTCGATGCCACCCCGACCTGACGCGCCAGCGCTTCCAGGGCGCCGCGCTCCGGGCCCTCGCCGGCGATCACCAAAAGTGCGTCCGGCACGCCGGCCAGCGCACGTATGAGCACGTCGAACGCCTTGTTGCGATGCAGCCGGCCGAGGGCCAGCACCAGCCGGCGGCCCGGCGGCAGCCAGCCCGGGCGGAGATGCGCCAGCGTCGCATGGTCGTCGGCGAAATTCGGCAGATGATGCACCCGCGCGGCCGGCCAGCCCTGCGCGCGTATCCAGTCGACGATGCCGTGCGTGTTGCCGATCAGGTGGTCGCAATGCCGGTAGTAGGACAGGTCGTAGTAGCCGCCGAGCCGGCCGGCGAGCACCCAGTCGCCCCGGGGTGCCAGCCGCGCGGCCCGGTTCATCCAGGCGACCGCGACCCGTGGCCCGAACCGGCGCAGCGCCCGGCGCAGGCGTGGCCTGGTCAGCAGGTCGAGACGGCCGCCGAACCGCAACTCGCAGGGCTCCAGGCGTCCGGCGCGCAGGCGGCGCCCCCGGGCCGCATTGGCGCGGATCACCGGCAGCACCTGGTGACCGGCAGCATGCTGCGCGGCGGCCAGCCTCTCGAAGAACAGTTCGGCGCCTCCGGCTTCGGCGCCTGCCATGATGTGGGCGATCTTCATCCCCGGACGGTCAGCATCGGGCCAGCATGCCCGCGCGCTCGAGGAGCAACAAGGCGGCCTCGGCCACGGCGTCCACCGAGAGGCCCGCGATCGGGGCGGTGCCGGAGGGTCCGGGCGCCTGCACGAAGCCGGTGCAGCGACCGGCCGGCGCATACTCCTCGGCACGCGAGGGCCCGAACAGGCCGAGCGTCGGGGTTCCGGCAGCAGCGGCGAGATGCATCAGGCCCGAATCGTTGCCGACGAACAGGGCGCAGCGCCGGAACGCAGCCGCGATGCCGGGCAGCGACAGCCGCCCGCACAGGTCGATCGCGCCCGGCAGGGCGTCCAGCACCGGGAGCGCCATCGCGCGCTCGGCGGCACCGGGGCCTGCCACGATCACCGGCACCGCACCCGGCAGCGCCGCCTCGATCCGCCGGAACAGGGCGACGAAGCGCTCCGCCGGCCAAACCTTGTCCGACCAGTTGGCGGTCGGCCCCAAGGCGATGAGCGGGGCGATGAGTGGAGTCGCCGTTGCGTCAGCCGGCAGCAGCGCGCTCGCGGCGGCGGCGTCGGCCGGCAGGGTCCAGACCACCGGCGCAGGCGGCGGATCGAGACCCAGCACCGCCGCCAGATGCCCGGTGCGATGGCCGGCCCGTCGCCCGCCACGCATGATCCTGCGCCGCCGCGCCGGCAGCAGCAGCGTCACCGCAGAGCCGCGCAGGTCGATCGCGAGGTCCCATCGCGTGGTGACGCAGGCTCGCCAGAGCCGCAGCCAATGCAGGTCGAACCGCTGCTTTTCGACCACCAGCGTGCGCTCGCGCCCCGGCAGCCGCTCGAACAGGCCGGCCGCGACCGGGCCGCAGGCGATGGTGAAGCGCGCCTGCGGCCAGGTTCGCACCAGATGGTCGAGCAACCCGGTGGAGAGCACGGCGTCGCCGAGCCGGGTCGCGGTGATGAACAGCACGCGCATCTGCGCCGCTCTATTGCATCGCCGGACGCATATCCAGCGCCCTTGCCGCCTCCGGCGGCCGGGGCCAAGTTCAGCCCTATGCTTAAACTGGCCCATCTTCCGGAGCGCGCGGTGATTGCCGTCACCGGCCCCGACCGAGTCGCGTTCCTGCAGGGACTGGTTTCCAATGACGTGGCGCTCGCCGTCCCCGGCACCGCCGTCTGGGCGGCGCTGCTGACGCCGCAGGGCAAGTGGCTGGCCGACTTCTTCATCCTCTCGGACGGCGAGCGGCTGCTGCTCGACTGCGAGCGGACGCAGGCCGACATGCTGCTCCAGCGGCTGTCGCGCTACCGGCTGCGTGCCGACGCCGCGCTGTCGCTGACCGGACTGCATGTGCATGTCGCCTGGGACGGACAGGCGCAGGTCGAGCCGGGCAGCGTCGCCGCCCCCGATCCCCGGCATCCCGAAGCCGGCTGGCGCATCCTCTCGCCGAGCGAGCGAGAATGGGAGGCGGACGCCGTCGACTGGGACCGCCACCGCCTGCTCCTCGGCCTGCCGGACGGCGGGCGGGACTGCGAGAGCGAGAAGACCGTGCTGCTGGAGGCGGGCTTCGACGAGCTGCACGGCATTTCCTGGACCAAGGGCTGCTACATGGGCCAGGAGCTCACCGCGCGCACCCGCTACCGTGGCCTGCTCAAGCGCCGCCTGGTGCCGGTGACGTCCGAGGCCGCGCTGCCCGCGCCCGGCACGATCATCACCCATGACGGACACGACGTCGGATCGATGCGGTCCTCTCGCGACGAATTCGGCATCGCATTGCTGCGGCTGGAGCACCTGCATTCCAGCCTGCAGGCCGACGGCTACGCGCTGCGCAGCAGGATTCCGGACTGGATGCGCCTGCCGGTCGAACCCGCGTGATCGCAGACGCCGCAATAATCGACCGCGTCGCCTTCGGCCCGGACGGACTGATCACCGCCATCGCCCAGCAGCACGACACCGGTGAGGTCCTGATGCTGGCCTGGATGAACCGCGAGGCGCTGGCCGAGACCCTCGCCAGCGGCCAGGCCTGCTATTTCAGCCGCAGCCGCAACCGGCTGTGGCGCAAAGGCGAGAGCTCCGGCCAGACCCAGCGCGTCGTCGCGGCGCGCTTCGATTGCGACCAGGACGCGGTGCTGCTGCTGGTCGACCAGGCCGGCGTCGCCTGCCATACCGGCCGGCGAAGCTGCTTCTACCTCGAGGCCGGCCCGGACGGGCTTGTCGAGATCAACCGGCCGCTGGTTCCCCCGGACAAGCTCTACGGCCAACGCTGAGAGTGCGGGACGCCACCCTCTTCATCGTCGCCGGCGAGGCCAGCGGCGACGTCCTCGGCGCGCGCCTCATGCAGGCCCTGCGTGCCCGACGTCCGGAGCTGCGCTACGCCGGCATCGGCGGCGTCCGCATGGCCGAGCAGGGCCTCGACAGCCTGTTCCCGATGCGCGACCTCGCCGTGATGGGCCTCGCCGAGGTGCTGCCGCGTGTGCGCGCCCTGTCGCGGCGGCTCGACCAGGCGGTGCAGGCGATCACCGCGATGCGGCCCGACCTGGTGGTGACGATCGACAGTCCCGGCTTTACGCTGCGGCTGCTGCGCCGGATCGCGCCGCTCGGCATCCCGCGCCTGCATTATGTCGCGCCACAGGTCTGGGCCTGGCGCGAGCACCGGGTGCGCGAATTTCCAGGCCTGTGGGAGCGGCTGCTCTGCCTGCTGCCGTTCGAGCCGGCCTTCTTCCGGCGGCACGGACTCGAGGCCCGCTTCGTCGGCCATCCGGTGCTGCAGTCGGGCGCCTCCACCGGCGATGCCGGGCGCTTCCGCAGGCGCCACGGCATCGCGCCCGGCGCGCCGGTGCTGATGCTGATGCCCGGCAGCCGCCGCAGCGAGGCGCCGCGCCTGCTGCCGGTGTTCGGCCGGACGCTGGCACTCCTGGCGCGTGACATGCCCGACCTGGTCCCGGTCGTCGCGGCTTCGCCGGTGGTGGCCGAGCAGGTGGAGCGCGCCGCCCGGCGCTGGCCGCTGCAGCCGGTCCTGGTCACCGACCTCGACGACAAGCACGACGCCTTTGCCGCCAGCGGCGCGGCCCTGACGAAGTCGGGGACCTCCACCCTGGAGCTGGCCCTGGCCGGCGTGCCGATGGCGGTGACCTACCGGGTCAATCCGCTGACGGCCGCCATCGCGCGCCGGCTGATCCGGGTGCCGCATGTCGCCATGGTCAACCTGCTGGCCGGCCGGGAGCTGGTTCCGGAGCTGCTGCAGCAGGACTGCCGGGCTGACCGGCTGGCGCAGACGGTCCGACGGTTGCTGACCGATCCGACGGCCGCCGCGGCTCAGCGCGAGGGTTTTGCCGCCGTCATGGCGATGCTGCAACCGCCATCCGGCACGCCGGCGGAGATGGCAGCCGCCGAGGTGCTCGATCTGCTGGACACCCACTCGCGGTTGGCTGGCTGAGGCCTGCATGGAACTCGTGCTCTCGGCGGTGCTGCCGATCTTCGGCCTGATCCTGGCTGGCTATGTCTGCGGCCGGCGCAACACGCTGGGCGACGGCGCCACCGATAGCCTGAACCGCTTCGTGGTGTATCTGGCGCTGCCCGCCCTGCTGTTCCTGGGGGCAGCCCATGTCACCCGCGCCAACGCCGGACCACCCGGCTTCCTGTATGCGTTCGGGCTCGCGATGCTGGCGAGCTTCGCACTGTCATTCGCGCTGGAGCGGCGCGCCGGCCACCGCATCGCCGACTGCGCCATCGCCGGCCTCGGCGGCGGTTATGCCAACACCGGCTTCATGGGCATCCCGCTGTGCCTCGCCCTGTTCGGCGCGCCCGGGCTGCAGCCGGCGCTGATGTCGAGCCTTCTGACCATCAGCGGCCTGTTCGCACTGGCACTGGTGCTGATCGAGTTCGACCTGCAAGCCGCCCCCGGCCTCGCTTCCACCCTGCTGCGGGTGGCGCGTGCGCTGGCGCGCAACCCCCTCGTCGTGGCGCCGCTCGCCGGCTTCGCGTTCGACCTGAGCGGCCTCGCGCTGCCGCCAGCGGTCTTGCACTTCATGACCCTGCTCGGCGACGCGGCGAGCCCGTGCGCACTGGTCACCATCGGGCTGTTCCTGTCGCACCGGCCGGATCCCGCGCACAGTCCCGGCGACGTGGCGGCCGAGACCGGCAGCATCGTGCGGCAGGTCGGCATCAAGCTGCTCCTGCAGCCGGCGCTGACCTGGGCGTGCCTGCTCGGCATCGAACGCTGGCAGGGCGTCGTGCTGCCGACCGCCTGGAGCACCAGCGCGATCCTGATCGCGGCGCTGCCCACCGGCACCGGCCCGTTCATGCTGGCCAAGCTCTACGACCGCGAGGCGGCCAGCATCAGCCGCGTCATCCTGATCTCGACGATGCTCTCGGTCGCCAGCATCACGCTGCTGGTGGCCTGGCTCGACCATGCCTGATGCTGCCCCGCCGCACTGCGCATAGGTCAGGATCAGTCGCCGGGGTACCACGACGTTCAGTAGGCCGATCCGCCATTATGATGTGCCCGCTGCCTTTGGCGTGCCACCACCTGCCTCGAAGACCACCGCCGTCGACCGGCCGGGGATGACGTGGAACGCAACACGACGGCCACCGACGTCGATCAGGTGGAGCTGGGCCGCCGGTGGTGGTGTAAGGTAACGCCCGGAAGGGATGCAGGCGGGGCAGCGCCGGCAGGAGGTGTGGCGGCGCACCAGATCAACGTTGCAGCAGTCAGGATCTGTTTGCGCATCCGAGCCCTCTCGTTCGTTACGTGATGGGAAGGCTGCCGCCAAGGTCGTCCAGTTGCAACACCGGCGGAGGATAAACCCTGTCCAAGCCTGCTAGGCGACCGGCTGCTGCTCCAGCACCGTCCTGATCCGCCGCTCCGGCGGCGCCAGCAGCAGCGTCGGCGTCTCCGGCTCGCCGGCCCGCAGCCGCGCCAGCCGCTCGATGTTGCGGCGAATGACCGGATGCTCGTCCACCAGCCGCTCGAACTCGCGCGCCCGGATCGCCAGCAGGTGGCCGAAGCGCAGGCCGCGCACCGTCGCCGGCAGTCGCCGCCCGGCCAGCAGCTCCTCGGCGCCGATCACGTCGCCCTCGCCATAGCGGATGTCGTGCTCGGCGATGTGGCTCTCCAGCACGCCGGCGCTGATGAAATAGACCATGCCGATCCGGGCCCCGCGCCGGTACAGCACCTCGCCGGGTGCCACGAAACGGATCGACAGCATCATCGCCACGTCGTGCACCACCGCGTCCGGCACCCCGCGCAGCGCCGGCACGCTCTTGATGCGCGCCTCGATGCCGCTCTTGAGGTTGAATTTCAGCTTGCGGTCGAGGCGCCTGCGGCGCTGCTCGGCGTCGCGACCCAGTTCGCGATGCAGTTCCTCACTGATCAGGCTCTCGTTGAGCAGGATGTCGTATTCCTCACCCTCGAGCCGGATCGCCACCTGGCGCAGCATCCGGCTCTCCAGCGCCTCGGAATAACCGAGATAATGCAGCCGCATGGTCTCGATGGCGTCCTGCAGCAGCTTCTGCCGGCGCTCGAGCACCTCGGAGACGATGTCGGCGACGCGCATGCCGAGCGTTGGCTCGATCCGGCGGCGCATGAAGCGGGTGAGCGCCAGCGAGACCAGGTACTGGATCAGCAGCCGCTCGAAGCGCTCCATCATCGCGTACATCAGCGGCTGGTCGATCCCGAGCGTGCGGTGCACCCACTGCGCCAGCTTGAAGCGCCAGGACGGCCGCAGCTGGCGCCGGATCGCGCGGACATAGCCGAAGCGACCCTCCAGCCGGGCGCCATCGATCATGGCGTCCGCCGTGCGCAGCAGTGTCTCCATGACGCTGCGCGACAGCCCGCGTATGCGGAACAGGTCGAGCAGGATCGAGCGTTCCTGGTTGGCGATGGTGATCAGCCCGAGCGTCACGCGCTGACGGTCGCCGAGCGCGGTATCGAAGGTGTTGGCCTCGCGCTCCTCCTCGACACGGCGGTCCAGCGCTTCCAGCACCGGCCGGGTGGCATCGCCGGAGAAGCCGAATTCGCCCGCCAGCTTGCGGGTGCGGTCGCGCACCTCGCGCAGGCCGATGCCGAGGATCTGGTGGCGCAGCGCCTCGTCGATCGGCGACAGCCGGTGCAGGCCGAAATACACCACCATCCAGCGAAGCGTGGTGCCATTGACCAGCAGCGTGGTCAGCACGAAGCCGGTCGCCAGCACGCCGATGAAGTGCGCGATCGGCACCGGTACGTCCGGGTTCTCGGTGACCGCCAGCGCCAGCGCCAGGGTGATGGCGCCACGCAGGCCGCCCCAGACCATTGTCACCTTGAATGGCAGCGGCACCGGCGGCGAGATCCGCGTCATCGCCAGGAGCGGCAGCATGCCGAACACCACCGCGGATCGCGCGATGAGCCCGGCGGCCAGCGCGATGGCGATCAGCACGCAGTCCCAGCGCGTCAGGCCCACCAGCAGGCGCGGGATCAGCATCGAGGCCAGCACGAACACCAGCGAGCCGGCCCAGAACACCAGCTGCTCCCACAACTCGCCGAGAAACCGCCAGGTCGAGGGCCGCAGCGTCGACGGTCCGTACAGCGAAAAGGTGAGCCCGGCCGCGGCGGTGGCGACGACGCCGGACAGGCCGAACACGTCGTCGCACAGGATGTAGGCGATGTACGGTAGCGCGATGGTCAGCGTGACCTCGCCCGCCGGCGTGCCGCCGAGGGCGGAGATCATGAGCAGTGTCAGCCGGCCGAGCAGCGCGCCGACCCCCATGCCGCCGATGAAGGAATGCACGAATTCGTAGAGCGCCGCCCCCGTATGCACCCGGTGATGCGCGGTGATCGCGCTCAGCAGGATCGAGAAGATCGAGATCGCGGCGGCGTCGTTGAGCAGCGCCTCGCCCTCGACCAGCCGGGTCAGCCGGGTCGCGGCTCCGATCCCGCGGAAGATGCCGACCACCGCCGAGGGGTCGGTGGTGGCGACGATGGCGCCGAGCAGCAGGCAGACCTCGAGGTTCATGCCGGCGAACGGGAACAGCGCGAGCCCGATCGTCGCGGTGCTGACCACGACCGCGAGCACGGCGAGCAGCAGCACGGTGCCGATCTCGTGCGACAGGCGGCGCACGTCGATGGCGAGCGCGCCCTGGAACACCAGGATCGGCAGGAAGATCAGCAGGAAGGCCTGGCTGTTGACCGGGAAGTTCAGCACCGTGCGCGCAGCGCCATCGAAGACGTTGGTCAGGCTCGAGCGCAGCAGGAAATCGGCGGAACCGCCGATCAGGATGCCGACGACGGCCAGCAGCACGGTCTCGGGCAGGTGCAGCCGCGCTGCCAGTGGCTGCACGGCGCTCACGACCACAAGCAGCGCCGCGATCGCCAGGAGTACCGCCGCGAGACCTGTCACAACCATGCACGATCTCCTTCCAGCCCGCTGTTTTCACGGCATGTTCCAGCACTAGCATAGTGCCGTCCCGGATCGGCACAGCATCTGCGGGCCACCGGCTCCCGGGATGGCGGCGCGCCGGGTTTCGTGGCAGCGTGATTACGTTGCCGGGCCGTCCACAAGGCGCGCCAGGGTCGGTTGGGAGTTCCGGATGCCTGCACCCCTGCACCGCACGCACGCGCGACCCAGGTTCGGCGCTGCGTCCAAGATCGTGCTGCCGGGCGTGCTGTCCGCGCTCCTGACGAGTGCCGCCATGCTGGCCGCGGCCCCGCCGGGCGAGGCCCGGGCGCAGGACGCCACGCAGGGCAACTCGCTGGCGCCCGATCCGGCGCAGGCGGCGCCAGCTACCGTAGCCAAGCCCGACCAGAGCGCGCACGGCAACGCGGCCGCCGGGCCCGCCGCCGCGAACGCGCCGCCGCCGCTGCCACCTGGGCACGAGCCGGAGGCGCATCCGCCGGCCAATCCGCCGCCTCCACCGAAGGCGGCGTCCGCTTCGACCTCAGCGCCCCCCCAGGTGGCGCCCCCCCAGGTGGCAGCCGCCGAGGCAACGTCGAGCTACGGCCCGATCCTGACCCGGCCGATGCCGTCCGATCCCCGGCAGGCGGCGCTGATCCGCAGGGGCGCGTATCTGGTGCAGGCGGCCGACTGCATGCCGTGCCACAGCGCCATCGGCGGCCGGCCCTATGCCGGCGGCCTGATCCTGAACACGCCGTTCGGCCGGATGGCGACGCCGAACATCACGCCGGACAAGCAGACCGGCATCGGCGCCTGGACCGAGGAACAATTCTGGGACGTGCTGCATCGTGGTCTCGGCGAGCACGGCAAGTACGTCTACCCGACGATGACCTATACCTCGTACACCAGGATGCCGCGCGCGGACGTGGATGCGGTGCACGCCTACCTGATGTCGCTGCAGCCGGTCTATGCGCCGCGGCTCGATGTCTCGCTGGATTTCCCGTTCAACATACGCGAGAGCCTGCTCGTCTGGCGCACGCTGTTCTTCCGCCCCGACTACTTCAAAGCCGATCCCTCGAAATCCGCCGAGTGGAATCGTGGCGCCTACCTCGTCGAAGGCCCCGGCCATTGCGGGGAGTGCCACTCGCCGCGCAACGTCATGGGCGGCATCATCGGCAGCCGCAGCCTGGCGGGCGCCCGCATCGACAGCTTCTGGGCGCCGAACATCTCCTCGGACCCGCGCTGGGGCATCGGCGGCTGGAGCCAGGACGAGCTCATCCAGTTCCTGCAGACCGGCAGCACGCACAAGGGTGTCGTGTTTGGCCCGATGAGCGACGTCGTGCATGAGAGCATGACCCATCTCACCAGCGCCGACGTGCACGCGATCGCCTTCTACCTGAAGAACACGCCGGCGCGTCCCGGCCGTCCGGCACCGGCGCTCACGAAGGCCGAGCTCGGTCCCTCACTCGCACGCGGCCATGCGGTCTATGTCGCCAACTGCGCGCAGTGCCACCAGGAGAGCGGCATGGGGGTGAAGGGCTCGATCCCGAATCTCGCGGGCAATGGCGCGATCCGCACCGACGATCCGGGCAATGCCGTCACCCCGGTGCTGGCCGGTCTCCAGGGCCAGGGCAATTACGGCGCCATGCCGCGCTTCGGCGGCGCGCTGGGTGACCAGGAGCTTGCCGACCTCGCCAACTACATCCGCACGGCGTGGGGCAATGGCGCGCCGGCCAACGCGACGCCGAGCTTTGTCCGCAACCTGCGGGTCACCGCCCCGGTCGGGCTCGGAGGCAGCGTCGCGGCGCGCATGTTCGGCTGCCCGAAGATCGGCGACGGCACCATCCCCGGCGCGCTGGCCACCGAAGCCGATGTCAACATGCTGTCCAGCGCCGACCGCAGCAACCTGCAGAACGGCATCTCCGGCGTGATCGCGCGGCTGCGGCACGACAACCCGGACGCTGCCCCGTCGGACGTGGTGACCGCGCTGGATGCCGCCTACTGCCCGGTGGTCGCCACCCGCGCCGACCTCTCGCGGGAGCAGAAGCGCGCCACCCTGATCGCGTTCTCGAACACGGCCGGGCGGCAGTTCGCCCGCCTCAATCCCCCGGACGTGTCCAAGGTGCTGGTCAGCGCGCCGCTGCCACCCGACGCGGTGGCGCAGATCAACCAGGCGGCCGCCGCCGCCGGCATGACCCCGGGCGCGTTCATCGCCAAGCAGCTCGCCGGCGGCAAGCCTCCGACCTCGGTACAGTAGCGGCGGGCCTCCCGGCTCGGCGCAGTAGGCAACGCCGCGACCGGTCAGACCCGGCCGCGCCGCTTCTGGTTTAGGCTGTCGATCAGCACGGCGCCGAAGATCACCGCGCCCTGGATGAACTGCACCCAGAACGGCTGGACGTTCTTCAGGGTAAGGCCGTTATTGATCAGGCCGATGATCAGGACGCCCAGCAGCGTGCCCAGCATGCTGCCCTTGCCGCCGAACAGCGAGGCGCCACCGATCACCACGGCGGCGATCGCGTTCAGCTCCAGCCCGACGGCGGCGATCGGCTGCGCGCTGTCGAGCCGGCCGGCCAGCACCACGCCGCCGAGGCCCGCGAGCGCGCCACTGATGATGTAGACGATGGCGAGCGTGCGGTTGACCGGGATGCCGGCCAGCCGTGCCGCCTCGCGGTTGCCGCCGACCGCGTAGATCTCGGCACCGAGCACGGTGCGTGACAGCACCACCCAGGCGACCAGGAACACGGCGGCCGCGATCAGGGCGGCGATCGGCACCGGCCCGAGATTGCCGCCGCCGATATTGTCGAAGCTGTCCGGGAAGTCGAAGATCGTATTCCCATTGGTGACGATGAAGGCGAGGCCGCGCGCCATCGCCAGCACGGCGAGCGTCACGATGAACGGGCTCATGTTGAGCACGGTGATCGCGAACGCGATGAACGCGCCGCACAACGCGCCGATGCCGATGCCGGTCAGCACCGCGAGCGGCACCGGGAAATGCGCATGAATGGCAAGGCCGGTCATCACGCCGGTAAAGGCCACCACCGAGCCGACCGAGAGATCGATGCCACTGGTGACGATGACGAAGGTCTCGCCGACCGCGACGATGCCGATCAGCGAGCTCGCCAGCAGGATCGACAGGATGTTGGCGGTGCTGAGGAAGGCCGGCGTGGTGACGGCGAGGTACAGCGAGATCGCGACGAACCCGACCACGATGGTCAGTTCGTTCAACGCGCGGCCAACGCCACCCAGGGTGAAGCGTCCCGGCTTTGCCGCGTTGCCGGTCTCAGATGCTGACATGGAAGCCGCCGCTTTCTCGAAAGAGTTCAACCCAGCGCCGCCAGCGCCATGATCCGTTCCTGGCTGAACGCCTCGCGCTCGAGACCCCCGGCCAGACGGCCGGAGCGCATCACCAGGATGCGGTCGCACAGCCCGAGCAGTTCCAGCATGTCGGACGAGACCACCAGCACCGCGCCGCCCTGTGCGGCCAGTTCGCCGATCAGGCGATAGACCTCCACCTTGGCGCCGACATCGATGCCGCGCGTCGGCTCGTCCAGCAGGAACACGCGGGGGTGCGTGGTCAGCGCCCGCGCCAGCACGACCTTCTGCTGGTTGCCGCCGGACAGGCTGCCGACCGTGGTGCCGATGCCCGGGGTGCGTATGCGCAGTTCGTCCACCGCATCGGCGGCCACGCGGTCGGTGCGGCCACGGGCGCTGAACACCCGCAGCCAGGCGAGCTTGTCGAGGGTGGAGAGCGCCACGTTCGAGCGCACCGGGAACGGCAGCACCAGCCCCTCGCCCTTGCGGTCCTCCGGCACGAAGGCGATGCCGGCGGCGATCGCCTCGCGCGGGCTGCGGATGGGTACCGGCTGGCCACCGATCCGCAGGCTGCCGGTGGTGCCGGGCAGCGCACCGTAGATCGCCTTGAGCACCTCGGTGCGTCCGGCTCCCATCAGGCCGCCGAGCCCCACGACCTCGCCGGCGCGGACGGTGAGCGACACGCCGGAGAACCGTCCGGTCGAGGACAGCGCCTCCACCTCCAGCATCGGCGCGCCGATGCTGGCCGCGCGCGCCGGGAACAGCGCGGAGATCGGCCGGTTGACCATGGCCTGGATCAGCCCGGCCTCGTCCCACTCCGCCACCGGCCTTGTTGCCACCGTGGCGCCGTCGCGCATCACGGTCACGCGGTCGCAGATCTCGAAGATCTCCTCGAGATGGTGGCTGATGAACACGATGCCGATGCCGGCCTGGCGCAGGCTGGCCACCGTCGCATACAGGATGCGCTGCTCGGCGATGGTCAGCGTCGCGGTCGGCTCGTCCATGACGATCACGCGCGCCTCGCGGGACAGCGCGCGCGCGATCTCGACGAGCTGCTGCTGGGCGATGCCGAGGCGGCGCACCGGCGTTCCGGGCGGGATCTCCAGACCGACCCGGGCCAGCAGCGCGCGGCTGTTCCGGTGGAGCAGCACGCGCCGCACCAGGCCGAGCGCATTGCGTGGCAGGTTGCCGAGATAGATGTTCTCGGCGACCGTCTGGTCGGGCACGAGGCTGAGCTCCTGGTGGATCACCACGATCCCGGCATCCAGCGCATCACGTGGACCACGCGGCGCGAACTCGACGCCGTCCAGCAGCACGTGGCCGGCATCGGCCCGGTAGGCGCCGGCCAGCACCTTCATCAGCGTCGACTTGCCGGCGCCGTTCTCGCCCACGATGCCAAGCACCTCGCCGCGCTCGAGCGTGATCGAGACGTCGGCCAGCGCGCGGACGCCGGGGAACGACTTGCTGATGCCGCGCATCTCCAGCAGCGTCGGCACCGCCCGGTCTCCTGCGGCCGCCTGCTACTGGGCCGCGACCTGGTCGCCCCAAAGGCCGTACTGCTTGACCTCCGGGGTATCGAGGTTGGCCTTGGTCAGCAGCACGTGCGGCCAGAACTGGTGCGCCGGGATCTTCGACTTGTCGCCATGCAGGTATTGCTCGATGTAGTTCACCGTCTGCGCCGCCATGGTCAGCGGGTTCTGCGACAGGGTGGCATCCATCTGGCCCTTGCGTATGGCGCTGAGCCCCTGCTCGGTGCCGTCGATGCCGATCACCACGATATGCTTGGGATCGCCTATCGGCACGAACCGGTTGGCCTGCCGGATCGCGCGGACGGCGCCGATCGCGTTGTCGTCGTTGCCGTTGAAGATCGCGTCGATGTCGTTGTGCGCGGCCAGCAGCTGCGTGGTGATGTTGAAGCCCTTGTCGGCGTCGAAATCGGCGGCCTGCCTGGCGATGAGCTTCAGGCCAGGATTGGCGGACGACAATTTCGTGAACTCGGTGGCGAAGCCGCGCTCGCGATCATCGCCGGCGGTGGTCCCGAGCAGGCCTTCGAGATCCACCACATTGCCCTTGAGGGAGCCGTAGCGAGCCTTGAGCTGCTGGGCGATGAAGTCCGCGCCCTCCTTGCCGAGGGCAACGTTGTCGGTCTCGAGGAAATTGACCTGGCACTTGCCGCAGGCGGCGCCACGATCGAGCGTGAAGACCGGGATGTGCGCCTTGTTGGCCTTGTGCACCACCGGCACGATCGCATTGGCGTTGATCGGGTTCAGGATCAGGGCGGCGACATGCTGGTTGATCAGGTCGAGCACCTGGTTCGCCTGCGTGTTGGCGTCGCCGTTGGCGCTGGTATTGATCAAGGTGAGGTCGGGATGCGCCTTGATGCCGGTCACCACCCCCTTGGACATGCCCTGGAAGAACGGGTTGGCCAGCGTCGAGACGCTGTAGCCGACCACCGCGGGCTGCTGCGCCGAAGCGGGTCCGGCCGAGACGGCGGAGAGCAGGCCGAGGGATGCAACGACAGATGTGGCGATGGCTGCGCGACGCAGCAGAGTGCGGGACATGACTTCCTCCGGTTCAGGCTTGCTGCGCCCGCCGGGCGTTCGCTACCTCGTTGGGGACAGGGTATGGATCGCCTGATTGCGCTGTCAATGCCGCGGCCTGCGGCGCCGGCGGCCAGCATCCGCACGGAGGTCGACCATGGCGCGTCATCCAAATCCGCTGCACGGCTTCGGCCAGCGCCGTCCCTCGCAGTCGCCCCCGCATCCGCAGCAGGCGCCTCTGTTCAAGGGCAGCCCGTTCCAGCCGCTTCCCGCCCCGACCGGGACGGCGCCGTTCCGGCTCGACCTCGAGGCGATCGTGCCCAGGGCGGTCGCCGCCGCGCGCAAGGCCGGCGGCATGGCGTTCCATGTCGTGGGCGATACCGGCGGCGTGCTGGACCCCAACCCGCAGACGCTGGTTGCGGCGGGGATGGAGCAGGATGCCGGCGTCGCGGGGCCGTTCGGCGTCCCGGCATTTTTCTACCATCTCGGAGACGTGGTCTATTTCGACGGCCAGGCCGAGCAATATGTGCCGCAGTTCTACGATCCGTACGCGCACTACCCGCTGCCGATCATCGGCATTCCCGGCAACCATGATGGCGACGTGTTCGATGACGGCACGCGCACCAATCCGCTGCCGTCGCTCGCCACCTTCGTGCGCAATTTCTGCGCTCCCACGCCGGGGACGCGTTCGCCGGACGCGGGCGAGGCCTCACGCACCGCGATGATCCAGCCGAACGTGTACTGGACACTCAACACGCCGTTCGCGACCATCATCGGTCTGTACACGAACGTTCCCGAAGGCGGCGTCGTCGAGACGGACCAGGCGGCGTGGTTCGTGGGGGAATTACAGGCGGCGCCGAAGGACCGCGCGCTGATCGTGGCGCTGCATCATCCGATCTACTCGCTCGACACCTACCATTCCGGCAGCAAGGCGATGGCGACGTTGCTCGTGAACTCGTTTGCCAGCGCCGGGCGGAGCGCCGACATGGTGTTCACCGCGCACGTGCATAACTACCAGCGTTTCACCATCGCGGACGCGGATGGCAGCGGTGTGACGCCCTATTTCGTGGCCGGCCAGGGCGGCTACCACAACCTGCACAAGGTCGCGAAGATCAACGGCCAGCCGCTGATCACGCCCTATGCGGTGCCCGGCCAGTCCGGCGTCACGCTCAACAGCTACTACGACGACCGCTTCGGCTTCCTGCGCCTCGAGGTCTCGCCGGACGAGATCGCGGTTTCCGCCTATACGGTGCCGCGCCCGCAGGAGCCATGGGACCAGGTGCCAACCCTGTTCGATACGATGCGCTACGACTGGAAGCAGCGTAAGCTGGTCACCGGGTCATAGCGCAACGCCATGTGAGGGCAGCCATGCTACCGGTCATCGACATCGCGCCACTGCTCTCGACGGACGAGAGCGAGCGCCGGGCGGTTGCCGCCTCGCTCGGCCAGGCCTGCCGGGAGGTCGGCTTCTTCTACGTCACCGGGCATGGCATCGGCGAGCACACCATGCAGGCGATGTTCGGCGCGTCGCGGGCGTTCTTCGCCCTGCCGATCGAGGACAAGCGGCGGCTGGCGCATAGCCGCATCGGCAACAACCGTGGCTATGTCGAACTCGGTCTTGAGCGACTCGACGCCGACGCGGCACCCGATCGGAAGGAGGCATTCAACATCGGGCTCGAGCTGCCACCGGCGCATCCCGCACGCGCGCAGCCGTTCCGCGGCGACAATGCCTGGCCGGACTTGCCGGACTTTCGGGGGCTGATGCTGTCGTACTACGAGGCGTGCCTGTCGCTCGGCACGCTGATCCATCGCGGGCTGGCGCTCGACCTCGACCTGCCCGAGCATTTCTTCGACAGCGCCCTGGACCTGCCGATGGCAACGCTGCGGCTGCTGCATTATCCGACCAGCACAGCGGACAAGTCGGCTCCGGGGGCCGGAACCCATACCGACTACGGCAACCTCACCATCCTGTCAGTCGACGGGGTGGCCGGGCTGCAGGTGCAGCGGCGCGACGGCGCCTGGCTCGATGCGCCGCACATCCCGGGGAGCTTCGTCTGCAACATCGGTGACTGCCTGATGCGCTGGAGCAACGACGTCTATGTCTCGACTCCGCATCGCGTCAGCCAGCCCGCCAGCGAGCGCTACTCGATCGCGTTCTTCCTCGATCCCAACCCGGACGCTGCCGTGGTGCCGGTGCTGACCGCGCCGGACATGGTGGCGCGCTATCCCTCGATCACCGGTGCCGACTTCCTCAGGTCACGGCTGGACCCGACCTACGGCCACGTACCCGCCGCGTCCTGAGTCTCGTCATCGAGGACGCGCACCCAGGCCGCCATGCGCGCCTGAGGATCGGGGTGTCCGACGATGTCCGACACAACGGCGACGCAGTCAGCTCCGGCCGCGAGACAGCCGGTCGCACGCTCGAGGGTGATGCCGCCGATCGCCACCAGCGGCAGCGACCCGATCCGCCGGCGCCACTCGCCGATCCGGTCGAGCCCCTGCGGCGCCCAGGGCATGATCTTCAGCGTCGTCGGATAGACCGGACCTAGTGCCACATAGTCGGGCGCCAGGACCAGCGCGCGCTCGAGTTCGGCGTCCGAATGCGTGCTGATGCCGAGGCGCGCGCCGCTGCCGCGGATCGCCTCGCGGTCCGCCTCGTCCAGATCCTCCTGGCCAAGATGGATGTATCCGACACCCTCCTCGATCGCCAGCTGCCAGTGGTCGTTGACCACCAGCGTGGCGCCACCGGCGGCACAGGCCAGCCGGGCTGCGCGGATCTGCTGCCGCAGATGCGCCGGGTCGGACGATTTCACCCGGAGCTGGATCAGCCGCGCACCATGCTCGACCAGCCGCTGCACCCAGGCGGCGCTGTCCACTACCGGATAGGCGCGCGACGGCAGCACGCTCATGCCAGCACGGCTCGGCCGAACACCGGTGTCGAGGGCGACGCCATGTCGCGGCTCTCCATCGGGTCGGACAGGTAGGCGGCCCGGCCGGCCTCGATCGCCTGGGCAAAGGCGCGCGCCATCGCCGGCGGATCGCCGGCCTTGGCGACCGCGGTGTTGAGCAGGATGGCGTCGTAACCCAGTTCCATGGCCGCCGCTGCCTGCGAGGGCAGCCCGATCCCGGCATCCACCACGAGCGGCACCCCGGGGAAGTGGGCGCGCAAGGCGCGCAGGCCGAAGATGTTGTTGAGCCCCTTGCCCGAGCCGATCGGCGCGCCCCACGGCATCAGCACCTCGCACCCGGCCTCGAGCAGACGCTCGGCCACGACCAGATCTTCCGTGGTGTAGGGCAGCACCTTGAAGCCCTCCCCGGACAGGATGCGCGCGGCCTCGACGAGGCCGAACACGTCCGGCTGCAGCGTGTCGCTCTCGCCGATCACCTCGAGCTTGATCCAGTCGGTGGCGAACACCTCGCGCGCCATCTGCGCCGTGGTCACCGCCTCGCGCGCGGTGTGGCAGCCGGCGGTGTTCGGCAGCACCGGCACGCCGAGGTCGCGGATCAGCGACCAGAAGGCCTCGCCGGCGCGCAGCCCCGCGCCTTCGCGACGCAGCGAGACGGTGACCAGCGCCGGGGCCGCCGCCCGCACGCAGCCGGCGAGGATGTCGGGCGACGGGTATTGCGCGGTGCCGAGCAGCAGGCGCGAAGCGAAGTCGGTGCCGTAGAGACGCATGGGTCAGCCCCCCTGCATCGGCGAGACGATCTCGAGCCGCATGCCGTCATCCAGGACCTGGCCCGCCCGGTGCGCGGCCGGAACGAAATCGCCGTTCAATGCCGTCGCCAGCCGCGGCTGGGTGTAGCCGAGCTCGACCAGGAGGGTCTCCAGGGTGGTGGACGCGACCTCGTGCGGCGCGCCGTTGACCAGGATGCGCATGCACGGTCTCCAGGTTCTGCGGTTGGGTGTCAGGTATGCAGTTCAGGGGGCGCCTGCAAGCCAAGCATGCCCGCCACCTCGGCTGCGAGCACCGGCGCCAGCAGGTAGCCGTGCCGGTGCATGCCGTTGACGCTGATGCTGCCGTCCTCCAGCACTCGCACGCGCGGCATGTTGTCCGGATACGACGGACGCAGACCCGCGCCGGTCTCGATGATCTCGGCATCGGCAAGCGCCGGGTGCAGCGCATAGGCGGCCCCGAGCAGCTCCATCATCGCCCGTGCGGTGATGCCGCCCTGCTGCTCGCTCTCCACCATGGTGGCGCCAAGCATGAAGACATGGTCCGGCCGTGGCACCAGATAGACCGGATGCCGTGGGTGCAGCAGCCGCACCGGCCGGCGCAGGGAGAAGTCCGGGCAGCGCAGCAGCAGCATCTCGCCGCGCACGCCGCGCAGGCCTGCAAGCGTCGCCTGGGCCGCGAAGCCGCGGCAGTCGACGACATGCGTGAAGGCTGTCCGGTCGAACTCGCCGGCCTCGAGCACCATTCTGCCGCCGATCGCCTGCAGCCTTGCCGCCAGGGCCGCGAGTGCCGCCCGCGGATCGAGATGCGCCTCGCGCGGATACAGCAGCGCCCGGCCGAAGCGCCCGGCCAGAGACGGCTCGAGCGCCGCGATCGCCTCTGCATCGAGCCACTCATGCCCCTCGGTGCGGCGGGCGAACCGCAGCAGCTCGCCCTGATCGCGCGCCGGCGCCAGTACGAGGCTGCCGGCGCTCGTTGCGTCCGGCACATGCGCCAGCCACCAGCCGATCGCCGCTTCGCCATGCAACAGGATCTCCGCCGGCGCCGTCTCCGCCTCGCACCAGGGCGCCAGCATGCCGCCGGCCTTCCAGGACGCGCCCGACCCGATGCGCGACCCCTGCTCGGCCAGCGTCACCCGGGCACCGCCCTCGGCCAGCGTGACGGCGGTGACCAGCCCGGCCACCCCGGCCCCGCGGACCAGGACCCGGAGCCCTGCGCTCAAGGGCGGCCGGACCCGAGCACCCGGTGTGGATGGGTGCAGAGCTCGAACCCGTCCTCGCGCCCGACCGCGACCAGGGTCAGACCGGCTGCCTGCGCGGTCCGGATCGCGAGCGCGGTCGGCGCCGAGACCGCCGCCAGGATGGTCGCGCCCATGCGCTGCGCCTTCTGCACCAGCTCGACCGAGACGCGGCTGCTCATCACCAGGATGCCGTTTGCCGCGTCATGCTTGTCCTCCTCCAGCGCCCCGGCCAGCTTGTCGAGCGCATTATGCCGACCGACATCCTCGCGCAACGCGAGCAGCCCGTGCCCGGGCCGGAAGAACCCGGCCGCATGCACCGCCCTTGTCTCGCGGTTCAGCGCCTGCGCCGGACGCATCGCCGCCATCGCCGCCATGATGTCGTCGGCCGCGACGGCATGGCCCGCCGGCACCGGATCGCCCGGCACCGCAATCGCCTCCTGCAGGCTCTCGATGCCGCACAGCCCGCAGCCGGTCGGCCCGGCGATCCGCCGCCGCCTGGTCTCCAGCCCGGCCATGCGGGCGGGATCGATCCACAGGCGCATCTCGATACCCACCAAGTTCGGGCCGACGCCGTCCGGCAGGTCGATGCGCTCGATCTCCTCGATCTCGGCCAGGTCGCCCACGATGCGCTCGTTGAGCGAGAAGCCGCGCGCGAAATCCTCGAGATCGGCCGGCGTCGCCATCATCACCGCGTGCGACAGACGGTTGTAGGAGAACGCGACCGGCATCTCCTCGGGGATGCACCGCGTCCCCGACGTGAATCCGCCATCGCGCCAGGCCAGCCGCCGTATCGTAATGGAAGCGGGCGTGATCGAAGCGGGCACCCCGGCGCCTTATTCCACCGTCACCGACTTTGCCAGGTTGCGCGGCTGATCGACATCGGTGCCCTTCAGCAGCGCCACCTCGTAGGCCAGCATCTGCACCGCGATGCTGTGCAGGATTGGCGCCGTGAAGGGATCGGCCTCGGGCAGCACCACCACCGCCTCTGCAATGTTGCGCAGCCCGGTCGCCCCCTCGGCGTCGGTGAATGCCAGCAATCGTCCCCCGCGCGCCCGCGCCTCCTGCAGGTTGGACGCGGTCTTGGAGAACAGCCGCCCCGACGGCGCGATCGCCACCACCGGGACGGTGCGGTCGATCAGCGCGATCGGGCCGTGCTTCATCTCGCCGGCGGCATACGCCTCGGCGTGGATGTAGGAGATCTCCTTGAGCTTCAGGGCACCCTCCAGCGCCACCGGGAAATAGGCGCCGCGGCCGAGATACAGCACGTCGCGCGCCTCGGCGACGATCGCCGCGACGCGCTGGATGTCGGCACGCAGATCGAACAGCTCGGCGGCCTTGCCCGGCAGGTCGAGCAGCGCCTGCACCAGCTCCAGCTCGCGCTCGGCGGAGAGAGAGCCACGCGCGCGACCGGTCGCGATCGCCAGGCACGCCAGCACCGAGAGCTGCGCGGTGAACGCCTTGGTGCTGGCAACGCAGATCTCCGGGCCCGCCACCGTCTCCAGCACCATGTCGCTGTCGCGCGCCATGCTGCTCTCCGGCACGTTGAGCACCGACAGGATGTGCTGGCCGCCGGCTCGCAGCGCACGCAGCGCCGCCAGCGTGTCGGCGGTCTCGCCGGACTGGCTGATCAGCAGCGCCAGGCCGCCCGGCGCCAGCGGCGCGTCGCGATAGCGCAGCTCGCTGGCCACGTCGGCATCCACCGGCAGTCGCGCCTCGCTCTCCAGCCAGTGCCGCCCGAGGAGCCCGGCATAGAACGCCGAGCCGCAGGCGGTGACGGTCGCGCGCGGGATGGTCGCGAGGTCGAACGGCAGCGGCGGCATGACCACGCGACGGGTCGCCGGATCGATCATCCGGCGCAGCGTCTGCCCGATCACCAGCGGATGCTCGTGCAGCTCCTTGTCCATGTAGTGCCGGTAGCCGTCCTTGCCGATCGAGCCGCCGGCCAGCGCGGTCTGGCGTATCTCGAACGGCACCGGAGCGCCCTCGGGATCGAACATCTCGGCGCCGGTGCGGCTCACCACCACCCAGTCGCCATCGCGCAGGTAGGCGATGCGCCGGGTCAGCGGCGACAGCGCGAGGCTGTCGGAGCCGAGGAACATCTCGTCCTCGCCGAAGCCGACCACCAGGGGTGCTCCATGCCGCGCGCCGATCATCAGCTCGGCGTGGCCGGCGAAGATCATCGCGATCGCATAGGCACCGTGCAGCCGCCCGAGGGCCGCGTGCGCCGCCGCGCGCGGCCCCAGGCCGCGCCGGAGATTGCGGTCGACCAGCTGCGCCACCGTCTCGGTGTCGGTCTCGGTGCTGAACACCTGCCCCTCGGCCTCGAGCTCGGCGCGCAGCTCGGCATGGTTCTCGATGATGCCGTTATGCACGATGGAGACCAGGGCGGTGCCGTGCGGATGCGCGTTGCCCTCGGTCGGCGCACCGTGCGTCGCCCAGCGCGTGTGGCCAATGCCGGTGGTGCCCGACAGCGGCGAACGCTCCAGCGCGGCGCCGAGGTTGACCAGCTTGCCCTCGGCGCGGCGCCGCTCGATATGGCCGTTGACAAGCGTGGCGATGCCGGCGGAGTCGTATCCGCGATATTCCAGCCGGCGCAGCGCCTCGTAGAGGATGGGGGCCGCGACATTCGCGCCGATGACGCCCACGATGCCGCACATCAGCGTTGATCCCTGTTCTTCCTGGCCTGGACCAGCTTCTGGCGAAGCATCGCCGCCTGTCCCGGCTTGTTGACCTGGCGCGACCGGCCGAGTGCCAGCGCATCCGCCTCGACATCGTTGGTGATCACGCTGCCGGCCGCCGTCAGCGCGCCGTCGCCGATCCGTACCGGCGCCACCAGGATGGAGTTCGAGCCCACGAAGGCGCGCTCGCCGATCTCGGTGCGATGCTTGGAGACGCCGTCATAGTTGCAGGTGATGGTGCCGGCCCCGATATTGCTGCCGGCTCCGACGCTGGCATCCCCGATATAGCTCAGATGGTTCGCTTTCGCACCGATGCCAAGATCCGCCGCCTTCAGCTCGACGAAGTTGCCGACATGCGCGGCATCGCCGACCCGGGTGCCCGGGCGCAGCCGGGCATAGGGGCCGATCTGCGCGCTTTCTCCCACCGTGCAGCCCTCGAGATGGCTGAAGGCGCGTATCTCGCTGCCGGCACCGACCGACACGCCGGGTCCGAACACCACATGCGGATGCACCACCACGTCCGGCGCCAGCACGGTGTCTGCGCTGAGGAACACGGTGTCGGGTGCCAGCAGCGTGGCACCCGCAGCCATCGCCGCCTGCCGCAGCCGGTGCTGGATTTCGGCCTCCGCCTGCGCAAGCTCGGCACGGCTGTTGATGCCGCGCAGCTCCGCCTCGGGCGCCTCGACGGCACGCACGCTGCCTGTGCCTGCCGCGAGCGTCACCACATCGGTCAGATAGTACTCGCCGCGCGCATTGTCGGCCCGCACGCCCCGCAGCCAGTCCGCGAAGTCGCCGGCGGCGGCGCACAGCACACCCGCATTGCACAAAGCGATCCCGCGCTCGGCGTCGGTCGCGTCGGCCCACTCGACGATGCGCTCGACCCGGCCGTCCTGCTGCACCACACGGCCATAGCGCCCCGGATCGGCCGGCCGCATCGCGAGCAGGGCCAGCCGTGTCCCGCCGCCGCGCCGCGCCTCCAGCAGCCGCTGCAGCGTGCCGGGGGTGATCAGCGGGTTGTCGGCGTAGAGCACCGCGACATCGCCGTCACCGAACAGCGACGCCGCCTGCAAGGCCGCGTGCGCTGTGCCGAGCCGCTCGTCTTGCACCACCACGGCGTGCGGGGCCGCGATGGCCTCGAGCTCCGGCATGTCGGGCCCGACCACGACCACGATGCGATCGAACACCGCGCCGCAGCTGTCGATCAGGTGCCGCAGCATCGGGCGGCCAGCCAGGGCATGCGCCGCCTTCGGACGCGCGGACTTCATCCGGGTTCCGAGGCCGGCGGCAAGCAGGATGGCGGTGGCATGCATGGCCCGTTGCGGGTAGCTGTCCGCGGGCCGGAGTGTCAAACACCGGCTGCCCCGCGTCTTTCACGATGCGTTACAGGATACTGCGCATGTCGCCACCGCCCCTCGTCGTCTTCGATCTCGACGGCACCCTGGTCGACACGCTCGAAGACCTGACCGCCTGCGCCAACCGGCTGCTCGCCGGGCTGGGCCAGACGCGCCCGGTGGCTGCCGCCGATATCCGCCCGATGGTCGGTGACGGCGTGCCCGCCCTGGTGCATCGCGTGCTGGCTTGGGCCGGCCTCGCGGATGCGGACGCGGCCGCCGCGATCATCCGCTTCACCGAGGATTACGAGCAGCGCACGGCGGAGGCGTCACGGGCCTATCCGGACGCGCTCGAGACCCTGGCCCTGCTTCGCGACGCGGGCTGGCGGCTGGCCGTCTGCACCAACAAGCCGGAAGCCGCCGCCCGGCATCTGCTGGCAGCGCTGCGCCTGGCGCCCTTGCTCGACGCCATCGGCGGCGGCGACAGCTTCGCGGCCCGCAAGCCCGATCCGGCACACCTGCTCGGCACCATCGCACGCGCCGGCGGCGAGGCCGCGCGCTCGGTCATGGTCGGCGACCACCGCAACGACATCGCGGCTGCCCACGGCGCCGGCGTGGCCTCGATCTTCGCCGAATGGGGGTTCGGGAGTGCCGACATGGCCAGCGGCAGCGACGCACGCGCCGACGCGCTGCCGCAAATCCCCGCCCTCGCCCAAGGTCTTCTGGGCCTCCGGTGACCTCTTCTAGCCACCCGGCGACGCCGATACAGGCGCGCCCGCCTCGACTCGCGTCAGCACCATCGTCGCCAGGCCGAGCTTCGGATGCTCGAACATGATACGCACCGGCAATGGGGGCGCCCCCGCCACCACCCGGTTGATCCAGGCGGTGCCATGCTGCGGGCGATGCAGCAGCGCCTCGTCGTCGTTGTGCAGGAAGCCCGCGACCTGCTGGCTGACGAAATCGCAGCGCAGCGCGGTGCCGCCATAGGCCGTGTCGTGATCCTGCGGCACGGTCTGCTGGCCGGTCGTCTCTGACCGCGCCTGGGACAGCCGCAGGCCGTCGAAGACCAGGGCGTTGCCGTCGCAGCGCCCGCTGCGCTCGACCTTGCGCACCAGGTCGGCGATCGCGCTGAGGGTGTCGACGCTGCCGCGGGCGTCGGCGATCGGCACCGGGTCGCGCTTCGTCTCCCGGGGAGCGAGCACGGTCACCGACGGGTTGCCGTCGGCGTAGTCCAGCTGCGTCTGCCGCTGGGTGCCACGCGAATAGCCCGTGCTGGTGAAGCGGACCGGCTGCACCCCGTCGCCCACGAAGCGGCCCTGCGCCGTGCTGGTGACGTTGGCGCGGAGCATGAAGCCGAGCAGCCCGACGGTGCGGTCGTTCAGCCGCACGCTGTAGGCGGCCGGCGTGAGCAGCAGGTCGACCGTGACATCCATGACGTGGAAGCCATGCCCGTACAGCGCATAGTCGAGCCGGATCGGCGAAGCAGGACCAGCCTGCGGCGATGACACAAGCGGCACGGCCTGGGCGGGCGCCACCGCGATACAGGCCAGGACTGCGGCGGCCGGCCAGGAGGTGCTGCGTCTCATGCCGCCGGATGGTGCGGCGTCGGGGAAGGATGTCAAGCCGGGCTCCCTGGCCGCCGGGAACGCCATTTTCTTCCCACCGGAAACATTCCGGATCCAAACTCACGAAAAAGTTACAAGATCTCGAGGCTAAGGTCTTAGGGCGACACGGGGTAAGGCATGCCGCCAAGGTTCAGGCTTCGGTTGCAAGGCTTGAGGAACAAAGGGGGTTACAAGGCCTGAACAGTTGTCCCGGAGTAATTAACGAAAGTATATCGCCGCCGTTTGGCGAACCGGTCAAAGCGAAGCCACCCGGATCGCGTTCAATTTTGTGGAACGCGGTATTAGTGTCTGGACGACTACTTCATCAGCGGCTGGCCACAGAACGGGATGACCGTGATGCCACTGCAGCAAAGACCTGCACAGACCAACCCCATCAGGCTCGATGACCGGCGCCGGGACGAGGTGGCGCCTGAACGCCACCTGCTCGATGCCGCGCCGCACGACACGCCCAAGCGCGTCGAGGCGGGCCTCGAGGAGCGCAAGCTGGACGAGCGGCGCTTCGTCAGGACCGCCGGCGTCTCGGACAACATGGTCACCCTGTTGCCGGGGCCGCTGCCGCGCAACCTGCCGCCGGGCGGCTGGCTGCCGGAACTCGAGCAGGCGGCCTGGGCGCTGGGACAGCTGAAGGCCAAGGCCGACACGCTGCCCTCGCCGCTGCGGCTGCACCAGCTGCACGCCCGTCGCGACGCGATCGCGGCGAGCCAGCTGGTCGGCACCAGCGCGACGCTGGCGATGCTGCTGGCGCGCGAGGCCGATACGAGCCCGTCGCCGGCCCGCGACCTGCGCCAGGCCGAGAACCATGTCGGCTACTACTTCCACCTGCTCGAGCAGCATGACGGCAACCCCCGCCCGCGGCACGAGCCGACCATCGAGACCCTGTGCGGCATGCACCGGCGGCTGAACGAGCGCATCACCGCGCATGCCGGCCTGCTGCGCAGCAAGCCGATCACGCTCGGCGGCTACCGGCTCGGGCCCTGGCGCGTGGTGCCCCCGCCGCCGCAGGAGATCGGCAACGCGCTGCAGGACCTGGAAAGCTTCCTCTCCGGCTCGAGCACCCTGCCGATGCTGGTGCGCGCGGCCCTGGCCTGCGCGCAGATCGAGGCGATCGCGCCCTTCGACGACGGCAACGAGTTCATCACCTTCCTGCTGCCCTCGGTGATCAGCCTCAATGCCGGCTATCCGCCGCTGTTCCTCTCGGACATCTTCCTCGCCAACCGGGTGCGGTTCCGCGAGAGCCTGTCCTCGGCTCTGCTCGGCGGCGACTGGGATGCCTGGCTGACCTTCTTCCTGCAGGCGGTGGTGGAAAGCTGCGCCGCGGCGGAGCGCCGCATCGGCCACATGACGCAGACCGCGCAGGCCTGGCACACGCGACTCGCCCAGGTCCGCTCGGACAGCCAGGCGCACCGTCTCGCGGAACTCGTGCTCGACCAGCCGGTGGTGACCGTGGGCCAGGCGCAGAAGATGCTCGGCGTCTCGTTCCAGACGGCCAACACGGCGGTTCAGACGCTGGTGCGCCACGACATCCTGGCCCAGTACCAGCGGCACGACCGCAACCGGATCTTCCTCGCACCACGCATCGTCGCGATGTTCGAGGCCGCCGAGGCCTGACCTGGCGCAAGCGCGTCAGGCGCCCTGCCTGAACAGGGGCGCCTGGCGGCGCAGGTCCGGTTACCCATTGTGCAGCGGGTTGAACTGTTCGCCGACCCACCGCCCGTTGTAAGGTCGCGCCCGGCAGCGAGCAGGGTGACGCCCCGACCCGGCACACGTCGCTCCTTCTCGCGCAGGTTGCCCGGCTGCCGGTGCGCGACACGGCGCGTGCCGCGGCGCCTCCGAGGCCACGGATCCGCAGGGAGCGCCGAGCGTCCATGAAATGCGCCGTCTGCGTCATCGTGAAGAACGAAGCCCGGGATTTCGCGGAGTGGCTCGCCTTCCAGTCTGCGGTGGGCTTCGACGCCGTCATCGCCTACGACCATCTCTCGACCGATGCGACGCCTTCGATCCTCGATGCAGCCGGCCGCGTCATGGATGTGCGCCGTGTGTCCTGGTCGCGCAACGACAACAAGAGCCAGTTCGGCGCCTACCAGGACTGCCTTGCCACCTTCGGGAGCGAGTTCGACTGGATCGCCTTTTTCGACAGCGACGAATTCCTGCTGCCGAACGTGCATCCCGGAATCCGCGAGCTGCTGGACAGCCGCGCCGACGCGGCGATGCTCGCGGTGAACTGGGCCGTGTTCGGATCCGCCGGGCAGGTTGGCTACCCCGGGGGCCTCCTGATCGAAAGCTTCACGAAGCGTGCGGCCAACACGTTCGGCCCGAACGGACATGTCAAGAGCATCGTCCGTCCGGACCGGGTCCGCGAGGTCATCAATCCGCATCTGTTCGCGGTCGACGGCATGACCGTTCTTCCGGACGGAACCCCCGTCGAGGCATGGTCGACACCCGGAGTGACCAGATCGGCCGCGGATCACTCGGTGTGCCAGCTCAACCACTATTTCGTGCGATCACGCGCCCACTGGGACGCAAAGGTGCTGCGCGGCCGTTTCCACGGCACTCCGCGTGGCGATGCGGACTTCATCTCCTATGACCGGAACGAGGTGACGGACACCGGCGCGCTGCGCTTCGCGCCGCAGGTGCACGCGACCATCATGGAGATGGGCCTGCCGGCGATCGTGACGCCGGCGACCGGTTAGAACAGCATCCGATCGATAGCGATCGCTGAGCGATGCCGATATCGGATAAAGCTGCTCTGTCGAACGACAAGCCGAGCATGATCGTTCACGCGTGAGCTGCGCAGCGGCTTCGCCATCGCACCACGCCAGGCACTCCCCAAGGAGGCCAAGGCCGAACGCCTCGCGCGGCTTACTGCTGGCGTCGCCCTCGCTTCAATCAAACCGCGGCTGCCCGTTGTCCACGGGGCAGGGTCGCATCGGGATTTGCGATCACGATCCATCAGTCGAACTGGAGGCTGATCGCGGGTTGCGAGGACCGACTACAAGGAGGTGCCGCCGCGGGTGGACTACGCGCTGACCCCGCTCGGCCGCAGCCTGGCCGACGCGATCGTCCCTCTGTGCACCTTGGGGAACCGAGAACATGGCCGAAATGGTGAGCATCTTCGCCGAGCGCGACACTTGCCCGAGAGATCCGCGCGGCGGCGCCTCAGCCGCCCTGCTTGAACAAGGCGGCCTGCTGGCGAAGGATGTCGATGCTGCCGCTGCCGAGTTCGCGGGATGGCTCGACATCCTTGCTGTGCAGCGCGTCGATCTGCTCGCTGACCCACCACTCGTTGAAGGTGCCGGCCAGCACGAAGCGCGGGCCGATCCGCCGCGCGTCGCGCCATTGCGCGAGGTAGGTGTGGCCGTGATCGCGACCGTGGTTGCCGGCGCCGCGCCAGGATGCGACCACCGTCACGCACTCCGGATGCCCGCCATAGACCGAGTAGGTGGGATGGTTGCGATCCTCCCACGACCAGTATCCGTACCGGCTTATGCCGGGCGGCCCGATCAGACCCGGCTGCTGGGTCATGAAGCCGGTGACGAAGCGCACCGTGAAGCGGTCGTCGTGCCAGGGCGGCAGCGAGTGGCCCCAGGGTGTCGGCGTATTGACATAGACCAGCAGCAGCGGCTTGCCGAGATAGGCCAGCAGACGCGGGCGACGCGCGGGCGTGGCCACGAACAGCGACCAGACCTCGTCCGCCTTGGCCGTCAGCTTCCCGTCATGCACCGACGCGGGGGCTCCCGGATTGCCGATCATCAGCACGACCCTGGGGGCCGAGGGCAGCGCCTCCCAGGTGTCGAACAGCTTGACGGTGGCCTGTTCGATGAACCGCTGGGTCGCGGGACCGCCGGGGGTCCTGACATCCATGCCGAGGTCGTTCGACCAGTCGACGACGATGAAGTCGACGCCGGCGCCCGACAACTGGGCAGCGTGCCGGGCCAGCACCGCAGGATCGTCCGAACGGTAGTCGCCGGCTACCGGCGTACCCCAACTGCCGTGCCCGTCCCGCTGCCACTGGTCGTCCTCGTGCCACAGGGCATACGCGATGCCGACCTGACGCTCCGCGGCAGGAGCGGGCGAGAGGCCGGGCGGCAATGGCGGTCCGGGAGGAGCCGCGGCTGGGCTTGCCTGTGCCACCACGTGTCCGGGCAATGTCGAGCAGGCTGCGAGCCAGCCGCCGGCGGCAAGCAGCAGGCGGCGCTTCCAGCGCGCCGGAGTGTCGGGGTCACGCATGTCGGGGGTCACCCGCCTGGTTGGGGATGCATCGCAGGATCAGGCCCGGGCATGCCCGGCATTGGCGAAGCTGGGAGCGGCGACGCAGGGGCTGCCGCTCAACTCCAGCCATTCCGGCATCACGAACAGCCGGAGCACGGTCTTGCGGTTCAGCGCCAGCAGCGAGGGCGGCACCTCGACCATGAACCCGCACTCCGCATCGCTCGACATCGCGCGCGCGACATCGCGTCGCACGAGATCGGCCCGCACCTGCGCCACCACTCGCTCCTCATGCACGAGGGCCACGGTGCAGCCGCCGGACCTGCGCAATCCCTCGGATGTCGCGAGGTTGCGCAACACCCAGCCCTGCATGCGGCCATTCCGGAAGCTGTCGATGTGGCTGACGACCGCAGGCCCGACGACGGCCGGTTCCGGAGCCTCGTCCAGCGTGATCTCGAAACATGTGCGCTTCTCGACGGAGATCCGGACCGGCGCGCCGCCCTGGTTCTCGATGGTGAGGCTGTGGGCACCCTGTCCGGCCAGCGCGGGAACCGAGAAGCTGAAGCCGACGCGATCCGTTGGATGGCCGCTCTTGCGCACGTCCTCGCGCGACTGGTCGCACGCACCCTCCCAGATCGGCAGGCCGTCGACGAGGCACCGCAGGACCACCGGCTCCGCCGGCGCCTTCGGGTTCATGGCCCAGCCGCGTATCCGGTTCGTGCTGGCCTCGTCGACCACCACCAGCCATGGAGCCGCAGGCGCCGCCGGGGGGGTCTCGACCGGAGCCGGCAAGCGGAAGTCCCTGAACGGCGACGACAGCCCGAGGATCTCGAAATGTCCGTCGAGCTCGGGAAAATCGACGATCAACTCCGGATGGCGGAACTGGCCGTAGTATGCCTCCGCCCCTCCGACGAGGTACGGCACCATGTGCGCGCCCAGGCCGCGGAAATCGCGCAGGAAAGCATGGTCCTCGATCTGCGCCTCGGTCAGGTCCATCCGGAGCTTCTGCTTGGCGAACTCAACGACCTCCCCGTACGGCCGGTAATGGAAATGCACATACACGAGGTCGCACGCGTGGTAGGGCGATGCGCCATCGCGCACCACGCCGGTATGGTAGCCGTGGTCCATGTGCAGGAAGGTCTCGCGCGGATAGATCGTCTTGGAATACGTCGCCGGCCGGAACCGATCGGGCGTTCCCAGCAGGTTGGACAGGTTGAGTGTCACGTGCAGGATGTCGCGCCGGTCGCGGAGCGAGTCGAGATAGGCGTGGATCCGGTCCGGCTCGGCGGTGAAGCCGTCGTCGGTTCGCATCACCACGAACTCGTCGCAATCCAACGGGATGTAGAAATCGTAGTCGCTGTCCCGATCCAGCCGCTTGATCAGGTCACCGAGCACCGTTCCCTTGAGCCGGAAGTCTTCCGGGCTGAAATAGCGGCGATCGACATGGCCGCCTTGTTCTTCGAGGCGATCGAGGGCGGCGAGCACCGCGGGATCGGTGCTGCCGTTGTCGAAGACGAACATGTTCTCGGGCCTGAACAGGTCCGCGTGATATCCGATGAACAGCGAGGTCAGCGTGCGCTCGTTCTTGAGCATAACCATGCAGGCGACCTTGGCCATGAGCCTTCGTCCTTTGTCATTGGCAGGACGGCGTCCGGCGAAACCCCGTCACCGCAGGCTGGAGAAGATGCCGTGGTCGCGCGAGAAATGCGGGCTGTAGAACGGGTCGACCGCCAGCACGTCGTGCCAGCGCTCGAGCATGACGTGGTTCTCGTAGAAGAAGCGTTGCGCCTTGCCGGCCGAGATATCGTCACCGCGGCTGAGGCTTTCATGATGCTCGGCGATCACCCCGGGGGTCCAGATGACATGCCACCCGCGCGCGCCGACCTTGAGGCACAGATCGACGTCGTTGAACGCGACCTTGAGTTCCTGCTCGTCGAAGCCGCCGACATCGAGGAACACGTCGCCGCGGCAGAGCATGCAGGCTCCGGTCACCGCCGAATATCGCTGCGCGCAACGGGCGCGGTAGAGATAGCCGCCATGATCGGCGGGTATGCCGCGGAAGACATGGTCCGCGATGCCTCCAACGCCGAGGATCACGCCGGCATGCTGCACGGTGCCGTTCGGGTACACCAGCTTGGCGCCGACGATCGCGGCCTTCGGATCCGCCATGGCCTCGCCCACCATCACGCGTAGCCAGTCGGACTGCGTGAGGAACACGTCGTTATTGAGGAACACGTAGAACTCAGCGGGAAATTCCCGTGCCATCAGGTTGTTCAGTCGCGAGTAGTTGAACGGTTCGCGGACATGGCGCACCACCACATGCGGATCGAGTGCCGCCTCCTGGCAGAACGCCGCCGCCTCCGGAGTCACCGACCCGTTATCGACCAGGATCACACGCCAGTCGGCCCAGTCGGTATTTTGCAGGAGAGACTCCAGGCACCGCCGCGTGGTCGCCACCTGGTCCTTGAACGGCACGATGATGGTGACGGACGCTTGCTCCGCGATGCCCCAGTCGATGCTGTAGCTGGTGCTGCTGCTGCTGGGCGTCACCGTGCTGTGCGCAAAGCCGCGGCGCATGAGGTGGTCGGCGACGGCACGGCGACCCGCATCGACCGCGTAGGGCTTGGCGGACTCGGACTCCGCCGTCGAGGACCCGCTCCTGCGCCAATGATACAGGATCTCCGGCAGGTGGACGATCCGCACCGGATCGCAGGCCTCCGAAAGCCGCAGCAGCAGGTCATGATCCTGCGCACCGTCGTATTCGGCGCGCAGCAGGCCGACGCGCAGCAGCAGCTGCCGCTCGATCATCAGCAGGTGGCAGACATAGTTGTTGCCGAGCAGCAGGCGGTAGTTCCAGTCGGGCTTCAGGTTCGGCTCGCTGAGCACCCCGAAGCCGTCGATCTTGTCCTCGTCGGAATAGACGATGCGTGCGCCGGCGCGCAGGGCCGTGCGCACCATCTCCTCCAGTGCCACGTCGACCATCAGGTCGTCATGGTCGAACAGCACCACGAAGGCGCCCCGGGCGCGGCGCAGCGCCACGTTGCTGGCCACGCTGATCCCGCGATTGCGCTTGCTGAGCACGCAGGTGATGCGTGGATCGCCTGCTGCATACGTGCGCAGGCAGGCGCCGAGCGCCGCCTGGCCGCTGCCGTCATCGACGATGATGAGCTCCCAGTTCTGGTAGGTCTGCTCGCGCACCGACGCGATCGCGGCAGTCAGGTGCGCGAGGTTGGTGCGGTGCGCCGGCATGATGACCGAGACCAGCGGCGCATCGTCCGGCAATGCCGCGGCGCCGGCGACGCGGGCGCGTAGCCGTGCGAGGTTACGACGGGCCCAGTTGTCGTAGTTGCCGACCGTGGCTTCCGCGACCGGCAGCATCGCGTGCAGCTGGCGCTGCAGCTTGAAGGTCTTGGCGCACAAATCCTCCACGGTCTCCATCAGCGCGCGGAGTTCGCCCGCGTTCTCGTCCGGGCGATGCTTGACCAGCAGCGGGCTGCCGGCGAGTTCCTGGCCCTCCGGCAGGGCACGGAAGACGAACTCGAACTCCTGGCCGCTGCGGCACTGCGCCGGCAGCCTGAAATCGAATCCGACCGCGGGATCGCAACGGTTTTCGCGCGCCACATCCATGCGTGGCTGCTCGGCGGTGATCTCGCTGACGATGATGCCGTTGCACAGCACCTGGATCTGGATATGGCCTTCCAGGTCTCCGGCCACGTGGTGCCTGCGCACCGCCCAGCCCTTGATGCTGTCGCCGTGCAGCCCGTCGACGACGCCCATGATCGAGGTGACCGGCTCGGCGGTGAAGTCGAGCTTTTCGAGGGTATGGCCGTGACTGTCCATGAAGGACAGCGTGCCGCCGTCGGAAAACAGGATGGACAGCGAGTGGGTCAGCCCGTCGAGGTAGCGGGTCGGGATCTCGAATGCGAAGCCGCCGGTCTCTGTCGGCAGGCCGAGGGCACGCAGGCCCGGATGCGGGCGGTCGCAGGTGGCGTGGCCCGCCGCATGCCCGTCGACGAACACGCGCAGCCGCATGCTGTCCTGGGGCGATTGCCGGCAGACCGCCCAGCCGGTGATGGTGGTGCCCGACAGCGGATCGGCGAGCCCGGTATTGCCGGAATGTTCCCTGGGACGTTCCACAGGCGTCGCCGCCCGGCGCTCCTGCTCGAGGTCAAGGCCCTCGGACAGGCGTGCGCCGCTCGGCTCCTCGAAGCGGAAGCGCAGATTGGAGCGGGTGACGCCGCCACGCGTCGGACATTCGATCGCGGTGCCGTCGGCCAGCACCAGCGACAGGATATGCGAGCGTCCGTCCTGGAAGTGCCACGGGATCGGATAGGCAAAGCTCCTCGCGCGCTCCGGAGCGGCATCGCTGCCGGAGGCGCCGCCGGGATGGAGGTCCGCTACCGCTCGCGCCGACACCAGGGCCAGGCCGGCGCTCTCGCCGTCGATGAAGGCATTGACCTGCCCGGGGCCCGGCGCCACGAACCACCCGGTAACCTGGGCACTCTCGACCGGGTCGGACCGGCCGAAGCACGCCGTGCCGTCGGCCATGTCGACGGCGGCATCCAGGGCGATGCCACCGTCCATGGCTCAGCCTCCCCCTGCGGTCTGCTGCGCACCCATCAGGAGAAGCTGCTCTTGGTCAGGTCGGAGACGTTGCTCAGCGTGATCTTGGTGTTGTCGGACAGGGTGACGATCGCGCCGGTCGGGCTGTAGGCGACATGCTGCAAGGCGTAGCCGACCTCGCTGCTGTCGAAGCCCTTGAGGTTCAGGCTGTCGCCCTTCGTGGCGGAGAAGTCGACGATCAGGGCGTTCGAGGCATCGCCGTTGATGAACTGGAACACATCCTTGCCGAAGCCGCCCTGCATGGTGACGGCGCCGGTGCCCCCGACCAGGGTGTCGTCGCCAAAGCCGCCGGCAAGCTGGTCCGAGCCGGCACCGGCCTGCAGCAGGTCGCGGCCGGAGGAGAGCGAGCCGTCCAGGGTCTCGTTGCCGCCGCCGGCATAGAGGCTGGTGCCCCCGTTGCCGGTTGCCTCCAGGACATCGCCGTCGCCACCGCCGAGAATGGTGGTCGGGCCGTTGCCGCCCACGATCAGGTTGTTGCCGCCGGTGCCGCCCTGGAAGTAGCCGCCGGCGGTTGCAAAGATGGTGTCGCTGCCCATGCCCCCGAGCACGGTGGCCGCACCGTGGCCGCCGATGAAGGTGAGGTCGGCGTTGGTGGCGCTGACGCGGACCGGGTCATTGCCGCTGGCCGCGATGGTGTCGTTGCCGTTGGTGGCGGAGATGGTGTCGTTGCCGATCGAGTTGACCAGGTTGTTGCCGCCGTTGAGCAGGATCGCATTGTTGCCGGTGCCGGCCGAGATCGTGTTCAGGCCGCCCGCGATCGAGATCTTGTCGTTGCCTGCGCCTGTGTTGATGCTCCAGGGGCTGCCGCCGCTCTCGATGATGCGGTTGTTGCCGTCACCGGTCGCAATCGTGCCCGAGCCACCGTTGGTGAAGAAGGTGAGCGCGCCGGACCCGGACAGCACGGTCTCGTTGAGCGCACCGCTGCCAAACAGCACCGAGGTCGCCGCCGTATCGACCACCGCGAGGGCCTGGGACGGCAGCGACAGGGGTCCGTTCGCCTTGATGATGATCTCGTCCTCGGTCCCGGCAACCGAAGGCGGCAGGCTCAGCCCGGTATAGTCCATCGGGGTCAGGGTTCCAGCCTTGACCGCCGTGGTCACCTGATCTGCCAGTTTCTGCGCGATGATTGCATTCTGACCCGACGCGAACGGGAGAGTAATTGTCTCGCCCGAGCCGCCCGATACTGTGACACCGGCCATTTAAGTCATTCCATTATACTGTTTGAGCAGGCTGGCACGTGTCGTGAAAACACTGTTAAGGGACCGTAGATCGCTTCTCAAGATAAATTTTTGTGAATCGATAGTTACCGACTTTGTCGTTTTTTATAGACAGGCAGCTTGTTGTGGACGTCATTGTTATTGCCGAACATTAGATTCTTATTTCACAATAACGCTTTAGGCCGACATGCGGAGCTGTAGCCAGTCCGGCCGCCGTCGTCCTGCGTAAGCAGCGCCCGAAGCGGCTGCACGCGAGGGCTGTAGGTTTCGAGCCACAGCTTCGGCGAGGCATCGCTACGAGCGTCAACCTAACTAAGGTGATGCGCAATATTTAATAGGCTACTGCAATACAGAATAGCGTGTGTTGAGTAGAATCTTACTCCGCGACCCGCGCCATCGGAGCAGAGCGGCCGCCGCGCAGCCTCAGCCGGTCCAGCGCCAGATACACCACCGGGGTGGTGAACAGCGTCAGCGCCTGGCTGACGATCAGGCCGCCGACGATGGAAATGCCGAGCGGCTGGCGCAGCTCGCTGCCCTCGCCAAAGCTGAAGCAGAGCGGCAGCGCCCCGAGGAGTGCGGCGAAGGTCGTCATCATGATCGGCCGGAAGCGCATGACGGCGGCATGGAAGATCGCCTCCCGGCTCTCCATGCCGTCCTCGCGCTCCGCCTGCAGCGCGAAGTCGATCATCAGGATGGCGTTCTTCTTCACGATGCCGATGAGCAGGATCATGCCGATCAGCGCAATGAGGGTGAACGGGATGCCGAACAGGATCAGCGCGAGCACCGCGCCCACTCCGGCGGAGGGGATCGTCGACAGGATGGTCAGCGGATGGATAAAGCTTTCGTAGAGCACGCCGAGCACGATGTAGATCGCGATCAGCGCCGTCAGCACCAGGATCGGCTCGGAGGCCAGCGATTGCTGGTAGGTCAGCGCGGTTCCGGCAAAGCCCACCGTGAGGTCGGCGGGCAGGCGGATCGACTGCACCGCCTGCTGGATCTCGCTGGTGGCAGCGCTCAGCGACTTGCCGGGAGCCAGGTTGAACGAGATCGTGGTCGCCACGTACTCGCTCTGGTGGTTGACCGCGAGCGGCGTGTGGTCGGCGATCGAGTGCGCCACCGCCGAGAGCGGGATCATCGTCTCCGCCGCGGTCGCCACCGCCGACCCGGATGAGGAGCTGCTGTTGCCGGTGCTGGTGAGCGACGCCTGCGCCGCGGTGCGCACGGCATTGTTGGCCGCCGTGCTCGTGCCGTTAGCGGTGCCGGTGCTGCTGGTCGTGCTGGAGGCCAACGAGACGACATCGTTTGACAACGCAGCGCCGCTGTTGGAGGACGAGGCGTAGCGCGATGAGCGCGACGCCGACACCGGCGGGATCGAGGCGACCGAGGCAGTGGTGATCCCGGTGGCGCTGCCGGCTGTCACCGAGCCTGCCGCCAGCGCGGTGGTGGCCGAGCCGCTGGCCTGCGCACCTGACGTGCTGATCCAGATCTTTTCGAGGATCGAGGGCCGCTGCCAGTATTGCGGCGCCACCTCCATGATCACGTGATACTGATTCTCGGCGTCGTAGATGGTCGAGACCGAGCGCTGCCCGAACGCGTCGTACAGCGTGTTGTCGACCTGGTACATGGTCAGGCCGAGCCGGGACGCGGTGTCGCGATCGACCACCACGTTGGTCTCCAGGCCGCCTTGCTGCTGGTCGGAACTCACATCGACCAGCACACGGCTTTTCTGCAGCGCCGCCAGCAGCTTCGGGCCCCAGAGATTGACCTCGTCGGCGTTGTCGCCGAGCAGCGTGTACTGGTAGGCGGCGTTGCTCTGCCGGCCGCCGACCCGAATATCCTGCACTCCCTGCATGTACAGCCGGCCGCCCGGCACATGGCCGAGCTCGCGCCGCATTCGCGCCAGCACCTGCGGCATGCGGTCGCGCCGGTTCAGCGGCTTGAGCGAGACATAGACGCTGGCGGTGTTGGTCTGCGCCGAGGCGCCGCCGCTGCCGGCACCCGTGGTCCCGACCACGTCCTGCACCGCCGGATCGCGCTGCACGATCGCCATCATCTGGGTGAACTTCTTGCTCATCAGCTGGAACGAGATGCTCTGGTCGGCCTGCAGCGTACCCACCAGCCGGCCGGTATCCTGGTCCGGGAAAAAGCCCTTCGGAATGATCACCAGCAGCCAGATATTCAGCGCCACCGTCGCCACCAGCAACAGAAGCACCAGCGCGCCATGGTCGAGCGCCACGGCCAGCATGCGCGCATAGCCGTCCTGCACACGCTGGAACAGGCTGCGGCTGTTCATCATGCCGCCGCCGCCCGCACGCCGGCGCTCCGGACGCAGGAACAGCGCGCACATCATCGGCGTGGCGGTCAGCGAGATCAGCATCGAGACCAGGATCGAGATCGACAGCGTGACCGCGAACTCGCGGAACAACCGCCCGACGAGGCCGCTCATCAGCAGGATCGGCAGGAATACCGCGATCAGCGACAGCGTGATCGACACCACGGTGAAGCCGACATCGCGTGCCCCCACCAGCGCCGCCTGCACGCGCGGCATGCCGTCCTCCAGGTGCCGCGAGATGTTCTCCAGCACCACGATCGCGTCGTCCACCACGAAACCGGTGGCGATCGTCAGCGCCATCAGCGACAGGTTGTCCAGGGAGTAGCCGAACAGGTACATCACCCCGAACGTGCCGATGATCGAGACCGGAACCGCGATCGCCGGGATCAGGGTGGCGCGGCCGCTGCGCAGGAACACGAACACCACCGCGATGACCAGCAGCACCGCGACCACCAGCGTGCGCTGCGTATCGGCGAGCGACGCGCGGATCGTGGTCGAGCGGTCGATCGCGAATGTGATGTCGAGGTCGCGCGGCAGCGCCGCCTGCAGCTTCGGTACCGCCGCGCGCACGCCGTCGATGGTCGAGATGATATTGGCGCCAGGCTCGCGGAAGATGATGACCAGCACCGCCGGCTTGCCGTTGGCGAGCCCGAGGTTGCGCAGGTCCTGTACGGAATCCTGTACCTGCGCCACGTCCGACAGGCGCACCGCATCACCGTTGCGATACGCCACCACCAGCGGCGAGTAGTCCACCGCGTGGTTGGACTGGTCGTTGTCGGTGATCTGCCAGCGATGGCCGCCGAGGTCGATGCTGCCCTTGGGCGTGTTGGCATTGCTGTTGGACAGCGCCGAGCGGATATCTTCGAGCCCGATCCCGTAATGGAACAGCGCCAGCGGATCGAGCTCGACCCGCACCGCGGGCAGCGCCGCGCCGCCGATCACAACCTCGCCGACGCCGGAGAGCTGCGACAATTGCTGCTCCATCACCGTGCTCGCCGCGTCGTACATCTGGCCGCGGGTCAACGTCTTCGACGTCAGCGCCAGGATCAGCACCGGCGCGTCCGCCGGGTTGACCTTGCGGTAGGTCGGCTGCGACAGCAGGTTGGTCGGCAGGTCGGCCTGCGCCGCGTTGATCCCGGCCTGCACGTCGCGTGCGGCGCCGTTGATATTCCGGCTGAGGCCGAACTGCAGGGTGATGCGCACCTGCCCGGTCTGGCTCTGGGACGTCATCTCGGTGACATCGGCGATCTGCCCGAGATGACGCTCGAGGGGTGCTGCCAGGCTCGTGGCGACCACCTCCGGACTGGCGCCCGGAAGCTGCGCCTGCACCATGATGGTCGGGAAATCGATCTCCGGCAGCGGCGACACCGGCAGCTTGATGTAGCCGAGGATGCCCGCCAGGGCGATCGCGATCGTCAGCAGGGTGGTCGCGACCGGTCGCGAGATGAACGGGGCCGAGATGTTCACGCCCGCGCCCTGCCCGCGCTCATTCCGCCGGCGCCTCGCCGGTGTTGCGGCGGGCCCGCATCCCGAACAGCTTCACACCCATGCGGTCGACCGCGAGATAGATCACCGGCGTCGTGAACAGGGTCAGCAACTGGCTCGCCAGCAGGCCGCCGACGATGCAGATACCCAGCGGCCGGCGCAGCTCGGAGCCGGCGCCGCTCGCCAGCATCAGCGGCATCGCGCCGAACATGGCGGCGAGCGTGGTCATCAGGATCGGCCGGAAGCGCAGCAGGCAGGCCTGGTGGATGGCATCGCGCGGCGACTTGCCCTCGACGCGCTCGGCCTCGAGCGCGAAGTCGATGATCATGATCGCGTTCTTCTTTACGATGCCGATCAGCAGGATGATGCCGATGATGCCGATGATGTCGAGATCGTAGCCGCCGAGGCGCAGGAACAGCAGCGCGCCGACACCGGCCGACGGCAGCGTGGAGAGGATGGTCAACGGGTGCAGGAAGCTCTCGTACAGCACGCCGAGCACGATATAGACCGCGACCACCGCGGCCAGGATCAGCAGCAGCTCGTTGCCGAGGGATTTCTGGAACGCCGACAGCGCGCCCTGGTAGGCGGTCGAGAAGCTCGCCGGCAGCCCGATATCCTGCTTGGCCTGCTCGATCGCGGCGACCACCTTGTCGAGCGAGGCGCCGTCGGCGAGGTTGAACGAGATCGAGATGGTCGGGAACTGTCCGAGATGCTCGATCTGCAGCGGCCCGTTGGTCTCGGACAGGCTCACCATCGCGCCGAGCGGCACCTGCCCGCCGGACACGCCGCCGGTCGAGGTCGAGGTGGAGGACGGCAGGTAGATCGCGCCGATCGCGCTGCGCAGGCTGCGCACGTCACGCATGTCGGCGTTCAGGATCACCCGGTACTGGTTCGACTGCGTGTACAGGGTCGATGCGATGCGCTGCCCGAAGGCGTCGTACAGCGCATTGTCGATCGAGGCCGGAGTGATGCCGAACCGGGCCGCGGTCTGCCGGTCGATGGTCATCTGCAGCTGGCGGCCGTTCGTCGACAGATCGCTCGACACGTTCCGGAACAGCGGATTCTGCGCAAGATGGTCCACCAGGCGCGGCGCCCACTGCGTGAACAGCGCGCCGTTCGGGTTCTCCAGGAAGAACAGGTACTGCGCGCGTCCCACGGTGCTGTCGATGGTCAGGTTCTGCACCGGCTGCAGCGCCACGGAGATGCCGGCGAGCGATCCGGTCTCCCGGTTCAGCCGGCGGATGATCTGGGTGGCGGTCGCGGTACGCTGCCCGAACGGCTTGAGCGTGATCAGCATGCGGCCGCTGTTCAGCGTCTTGTCGGTGCCGTCGACGCCGATGAACGAAGACAGATTGACCACGTCCGGATCGCGCAGGATCACGTCGGCGAGCCGCTGCTGCTGTTCCGCCATTGCCGCGAACGAGATGTCCTGGGCGGCAACCGTCACCCCCTGGATGGCGCCGGTGTCCTGCTGCGGAAAGAAGCCCTTCGGGATCTCGATATACTGGATCACCGTCAGCACCACGGTGACCGTAGCGACGAAAAGGGTCAGGCCCTGGTGGTTCAGCACCCAGCCAAGTGCTGCGTCGTAGCGGCCGATCACCCAGTTGAAGCCCCTTTCGGCGGCGAGGTCGAGGCGGGGGCGGGCGCTCTCCGGGCGGTGCCGCACCAGCAGCGCGCACAGCATCGGCACCAGGGTGAGCGACACCACCGCCGAGAGGATGATGGTGGTGGCCAGCGTGATCGCGAACTCGTGGAACAGCCGGCCGACCACGTCGCCCATGAACAGCAGCGGTATCAGCACCGCGATCAGCGAGACCGTCAGCGAGATGATGGTGAAGCCGATCTCGCTGGAGCCTTTCAGCGCCGCCTCCAGCGGCGTCTCGCCCGCCTCGACGTAGCGGGCGATGTTCTCGATCATGACGATGGCATCATCCACCACGAAGCCGGTGGCAATCGTCAGCGACATCAGCGAGAGCGTGTCGAGCGAGAAGCCGAACAGGTACATGCCGGCGAGCGTGCCGACCAGCGACAGCGGCACCGAGAGGCTCGGGATCAGCGTCGCCGGCAGGTTGCGCAGGAACGCGAAGATCACCAGCACCACCAGCACGACGGCAAGCCCGAGCTCGAACTCGACATCGCGCACCGAGGCGCGGATCGTCGTGGTCTGGTCGGACAGCACCTGGATGTCGAGCGCGCTCGGCAGCGAGAGCTTGAGCTTCGGCAGCAGCGCCTGCACCTCGCCGACCACGGCGATCACGTTCGAGCCGGGCTGGCGCTGGATGTTGATGATGATCGCCGGCGTCCTGTTCGCCCAGGCCGCGAGCTCGGTGTTCTCGGCACCCTGGATCACCGAGGCCACGTCCGACAGCCGCACCGGTCCGTTGTTCTTGTAGGCGACGATCAGGCGGCGGTACTCGTCGGCGCTCTGCAACTGGTCGTTGTTGTTGATCGTGCTGTCCTGCGAGACGCCGTCGAAACTGCCCTTCGGCAGGTCGGTGTTCTGGTTGGTGATGTCGGTTCGTATGTCGTCGATCGCGATGCCGAACGAGGCCAGGGCGCGCGGATTGACGCGGATCTGCACCGCGGGCCGCTCGCCGCCGGCCAGCGACACCTGCCCCACGCCGCCGAGCTGCGACAGCTTCTGGGCGATGCGGACGTCGGCCAAATCCTCGAGCTGGGTCAGCGACAGCGTCTTCGAGGTCACCGCCAGCGTCATCACCGGCGTGTCGGCGGGGTTGATCTTGGCATAGACCGGAGGCGCCGGCAGGCCGGTCGGCAGCAGGCTGGTGGCCGCGTTGATTGCCGCCTGCACCTCCTGCTCGGCGACGTCGAGCGAGAGGTCCAGGCTGAACTGCAACGTGATTACCGAGGCACCGGCCGAGCTGCTCGAGCTCATCTGGTCGAGCCCCGGCATCTCGCCGAACTGCCGCTCGAGCGGCGCAGTCACCGCGGTCGTCATCACGTCCGGGCTGGCGCCCGGATAGAAGGTGGAGACCTGGATGGTGGGATAATCCACCTGCGGCAGCGCCGAGATCGGCAGGAACTGGTAGCCGACGATACCGATCAGCAGGATCGCCACCATCAGCAGCGTGGTGCCGACCGGCCGCAGGATGAACAGGCGCGACGGACTCATGCGAGCCTACTGGCCACCCGGTGCCTGGGTCTGATCGCCTGTCGCTGGCTTCTTGCTATGTCCGTGGTGCGCAGGCGCCTTTGGTGTAGCCGGCGCCGGCTGCTGGCCGGGAGGCGCACCCGGACCCGGATTGACGTTCGACGCCGGATTGGCGCTGTCCGCCGTGACCCGCACTTTCGCACCGTCGCGCAGACGGTCGGCGCCGTCGACCACCACCATGTCGCCGGCCTTGAGCCCGGACAGGATCTGCACCTTGTCCTCGCTGGTGACGCCGGTCTTGACCACGGTCACGCCGACGCTGTGGTCCGGCTTGATCAGATAGACGAAATCGCCCGGCGCGCCGTGCTGGATGGCGGCCACCGGCGCCACCACCACGCCGGTCAGCGTGTTCACCAGCAGCTCGGCATTGACGAACTCGTTCGGGAACAGCGCCTGGTCGGCATTCGGGAAGTTGGCGCGCAGCTTGACGGTGCCGGTGGTGGTGTCGACCTCGTTATCGACGCTGTCGAGGCTGCCGGTGGCGATCGGCGTCTGGTCGGTGCGGTTGAAGGCGGTCACCGACAGGGTATGGCCGGCGCGCAGCTGCTGCCAGACCGCGGCGAGATCGTCCTCCGGCAGCACGAAGATCACCGAGATCGGCTGCAGCTGGGTCAGCACCACCAGCCCGGTGGTGCTCGAGGTCTGCACATAGTTGCCGGGATCGATCAGCCGAAGCCCGACCCGGCCGGTCACCGGCGCCGTGATGTGGCAGTAGGCCAGATTGACCTGGGCGGTGGCCAGGATGCCCTGGTCGGCCAGCACGGTGCCGCGATCCTGTTCGACCAGGTACTCCTGGTCGGCCTCCTGCTGTACCGCGATGCTGTGCTGGGCCAGCAGCTGCTTGTAGCGCGCGAGGTCGGAGATCGCCTGGTGCAGCAGGCCGGTATCGTGCGCGAGCGTGCCCTGGTCCTGCTCGACCGCCGCCTGGTAGGGCCGCGGATCGATCTGCGCCAGGAAGTCGCCCTTCTGCACGATCTGGCCCTCGTGGAACCCGACCGACATCAGGTCCCCGTTGATCTGCGTCTGCACGGTGATGGTGGCGAGCGGCGTTACCGTGCCTAGGCCCGATAGCGTCACCGGCAACGCTCCGGTCGCGATCGTGGCGGCGCCGACCGGCTGGCCCGCAACCCCGGCGGCATGGCCGGCGGCGGGCGCTGCGGGATGCCGGCCGACCGCGAACCACCAGACCAGCAGGGCGGACAGCACCAGCCCTGCCGCCACCAGCACCGGCCGCAGCCAGCCGGTGTGTCGTACTGGCGGACGCTCCAGGAGCCCCGTGCCGGTCCGCCCCGGCCGGTCAGCGCGCTCCACCGGTACTGCCTGCTTGTCCATCGAGCGGTCCGAGCGTCCTTCTGCCGTGGGAGTGTTACCCATGAAACGGGCCCAGTCGCGAGGCCCGTTCAGCGGCGCGACATAAGCAGCAAGACGCGGCCGGATGCACGTTGCCGAATGTATCGGCCGGGTGCCCCGACGAGTGCCCCGGTCAGATCGGGCAGGCGCCGCTCGCGCATTGCAGATGCGCCCAGTCCACCACCTCCTGCGCCGCCTCGTCATGGATGGCCTCGGCGATGGCGGCGAAGCGGGCGGCGGAGACCTCCTCCTCGGGCAGGTACTCGTAGCCGAGCTCGCTGTCCGGGCGGCTCGGCAGCACCGAGCAGCAGCGTACCAGCGGCTGCTCGCGGGCCACGATCTCTCGGAAGGCGGCGAGGTCGGTGCGGTCGGTGTAGATCTTGAGCGTGTACGAGACCTGGTTGCCCTGGTCGGTCCCGATCCAGTGCCGCTCCAGCAGCCGCAGCCACTGGTACTGCTCCTGCGGCGTCGCCTCCGGCGCGGTGACCAGCGCATCGCCAAGCCCGAGGCGCTGGATCAGCGAGACGGTCGGGAATCCGACGATGCTCATGCCCGGGAACGACCGCAACGTGCGCACCGGATAGCCGCGCTGCTCGTACTCGGGCAGCAGCGGGTCGGTGCCTTCGAGCCAGTCGCCCCCCGCGTCACCCCCAGTGCCAGCACGGGTTCCACGGAACTGCACCCAGCGCAGATATTGCCGCCGCGCCGGCAGGTGCGCGCCCTCGGTCAGGCCGAACAGCTTCGAGGTCGTGCCGGCCGGCTTCACCGTGGTGACCGTAACCGGACGCGTGGTGCCGAGCTCGGCGGCATAGGCGTTGGCCTCGGCCTTGGCGATCGCGGACAGGGTGGCCAGCATGCGCCAGAACGCGCCGGCGCGCTCCTCGTCCAGCAGGTCGCGGAAGCCGAGCCCGTAGCGCACCCAGGCCCATTCGTGCAGGCCGGTCGGGCCGATGCCGATGCGGTTGGTGCGCGCCACCTCCTCCGCATAGAGCGCGTCCATGCGGTTGGCACGCAGCAGGAAGCGCACGCCGAGCCGCACCGAATCCGCGACCCGCGCGTCCCACAGTTCCGTCACCTCGGGCGCCGCCTCCCCCGGCGCGAAGTCGCCGAGGCCGACCGGGCAGGCCAGCAGCGGCGCGAAGTCGGCGATCACGCAGTAGCCGCCGGTCACGTGCAGGGTGATCTCGCCGCACGGGTTGGTGGTGACCGGGAACCGCGAGCGGCTGGCGCGTGCCGACAGCTCGGCCAGCAAATCCGCCGCCGCATCCGCCTGGTAGCGGATCGAGCTGAAATCCCGCCCGTCTTCATGCACCGGCTTCTCCCAGGCGGTGCCGGTGCGATGGTCCTCCAGCAGATCGCCATTGATGAAGCCGGGCTCGCCATTGACGTAGGCGCAGCGCGTGACCTCGGCGAACACCGCGCGGGCATGCTCGGCCAGTGCGCCGGAGGCGTCGGGCGCAAGCAACGACCAGAAGGTGCGGTCCACCATCACCGAGTGGTTCGCGGTCCATAGTCCGCCCTCGGACTTGGAGCGCACGAAGCGCAACACGCCGGCATCCCGCCAGGACTTGGTAGCCATGCGCGCGGCCCGGCGCGCGCCACCGACCTGCACCTCGACCGAGAGATGATGGTCGACCAGCAGCGCCTGCTCCCAGGGCTGCAGCAGGCGGCTGGCGCGCGACGGCTCGATGACATGCCGGCGTATGTTCATCAGGCCGCGCAGCAGCGAGATCGGACCCGAGGCAGGACGTCCCTGCATGCCGGCGATCGGACTGCCGGCCCGGCGGATGATCGACAGGTCGAGCACCAGGGTCCGGTCCGCCGCGCCGCGGAACGCCATCGCCTCGAGAATCTCCACCGCCTTGGCCCAGCCCTCGCGGCTGTCGGCGATGAGGTGCCGCACCGCATCCGCGGGTGCCTGCGCCATGTCGGCCAGCAGGCACTCGTCGAGAACGCCCTGCACCAGGGCCTCGGATGCCGCGTCGAAATCCTCCAGCCCCATGCCCCAGGGCAGCAGCTGCATCTCGACGCCGAAGCGGTGCCGCCCGGTCCGCCCGCGCGGGAAGTCCGGATGCGTGGGGGACAGATGCAGCAGCAGCGTCGGCGCCTGCGCCCAGTCGACCGCGCACAGCTCGTCGTCATAGGCGCGTCCGACGCCGGAGCCGTTCAGCAGCAGGTAGAACTTGGCGAACGAGGTGATCGCCGTCGCGCAGTTGGTGAACACCTCCATGTTGCGCGTCGGCTGCTGCGCGTCGCCGTGCTGCAGATGACGGCCGGAGGTCAGCAGCGCGCCGGTGGCGATGGCATTGCGCAGCTGCGCCTGTTCGGCGGCCGCGACATGGTCCACCAGGGCCGCATTGCCGGCAGCGACGCGGTCGGCGACCCGGCCGAAGCTGTCCGCGTCCTCCGGCCGGAACACGGTGCGACGGCCGACCGCCTCGCCCATGCCCCGATCCAGCGCCCGGCCCGGCAGCGGCGCCACGCCGAAGGCGCTGTCCAGCCGCGCGAGCGACAGTTCCGGCTGGTCGATCGCCGGGTGCAGCCGGGTCGCGAGATGTCCGTCCATGCAGGCACTCCAATTCCACGCTCAGCCGTCCGACTCGTCGTCAGGAAGGCTAGATATAGGGAGCCTGGCTGCGCTTTGCACCATATCTAGTCAAGCACCACACATTGCAGCCGGAGGTTGTGGTGTCCTGCCGGCGCACCGGATTTCGTTGGACGTGCATCATCCAGATTATTACACTCAAGCGAGGTTGGGAGACTGGGTCATGAAAAATGACATGCAGCGACGCCTTGCCGCGGAATTCATCGGCACATTCTGGCTGGTCTTCGGGGGATGCGGCAGCGCGGTGGTCTCGGCGGCGTTTCCGCATTTGGGCATCGGCTTCCTCGGCGTCGCCTTTGCGTTCGGGCTCACCGTGCTCTCCATGGCGTATGCAGTCGGGCATATCTCCGGCGGCCACTTCAACCCGGCGGTGACGCTCGGCCTCTGGGCCGCGGGGCGCTGCGCCAACAAGCACGTCGCACCCTACATCGTCGTGCAGGTCATCGGCGCGATCCTCGCCTCGAGCGCGCTCTGGATCATTGCCAGCGGCAAGCCCGACTGGCTGCCGGCAGGGTTCGCGGCGAACGGCTACGGCGCGCTGAGCCCGGGCCACTACTCGCTCGGCGCCTGCCTGCTCGCGGAATTCCTGCTGACCTTCTTTTTCCTGATGATCATCATCGGCACCACCTCCAAGGGGGCTGCCGTCGGCTTTGCCGGCATCCCGATCGGGTTCGCGTTGACGCTGATCCACCTGATCTCGATCCCGATCACCAACACCTCGGTCAATCCCGCCCGCAGCACCGGTCCCGCCTTGTTCGCGGGCACCGACTATCTCGGCCAGCTCTGGATGTTCTGGGTCGCGCCGATCGCCGGCGCCATGGTCGCAGGCGTGCTCGGGCGGATGCTGCACGATCCGGTCGACGAGGCCGTCGAGGCACGACGCGCCACGGCCATCTGAGGCAGGCGCCGACGAACAGGCGCTGCGAGCCGCCCGGCCTGGCCCCGCATTAACCTGTGATTAACCTTCGTCGCGCGTAGCTACGACAGCCGAACGACGACCGGACTTCCCGCGCCCGGCTCCACTGGCCGGTCGCAGAAGTCCAGCGAAACACCTTTACCATTTCGAAACGATACCGCTGCTACGGTCGGATCATGGGTTGCGGGTTTCCGCCGCCGGCCGGACCGCCGGCGGCACTCTGTATTCCGCGCCTTGTTCGGATCTCAATCCTCTTCAACAGGACACCATCATGCTGAACATCGTGCAGGCCTGGACCGGGTTGCGCTTGGATCGCCGCGGCGTTACCGCGCTTGAATACGCCATCATTGCCGGCGTTCTCGGTACCCTTCTGGTGGCCTCGTTCTCCACCCTTGGCGGCAAACTAGGGACCGTTTTCACCACCATCGCGGGAAAGATCACCGGCAGCTAATGCTCGGCGGCGCGAGATGGCGCCGCCGGTTCATTCAGGTCAAAACGTTCTCCGGGATCGATTATGTTGAGCCATGCTGCCATGCTGGCTGCCGTTGCCGCCGGCTGCCTTGCGCTGCTCGCCTACGGGGCGCTTCACGATATCGCCGGCCGCACCATTCCGAATAGCGTCTCCACAGCGGTGGCAGCGCTGGGCTGCCTGCGCGCAATCCTCGTGCAGACCGCAACACCTTCGATCCTGATTGCCGCTGCGATCTTCGCGGCCGCCACCCTGGCCTGGCGCGCCGGCCTGCTTGGCGGCGGCGACGTCAAGCTGCTGGCCGCCGCATCCCTTGTGGTGGCACCCGATCGCGTCCCGACGCTGCTGGCCGCGATCAGCATGGTCGGCGGCATGCTCGCCTGCCTCTATCTCGCGGGGCGCCACGTCCTGCCGGTGCCGCAGCCGATCCGGCCGGCGCGGCTCGTCCCGCGCGTCGTGCGCGCCGAGCTTTGGCGCGTGCAGCGGCACGGCCCGCTGCCGTACGCGGTCGCCATCGCGCTCGGCACCATGACGCAGATCGTCGGACGGTAGAGCCACCATGATCACGCGCATCCTCCTGATGGTCGTCATGCTGCTGAGCGTTGGCGGCTTCGGCGTCGTGGCGTGGTCGGTCATGACACCGGATCACCCGGCCGCCGCGACACAAGCCGCCGTCGCACAGGCCGACATCAGCGTCCTGGTCGCGGGACACCTGATCCATGCCGGCCAACTCGTGCGACCGGAGGATTTCGCATCCCGCCGCTTTCCCGCAGCCAGTGTCGCGCCGAACGCTCTGGCAGACACCGCGGTCGAGCGCGAGGGACTTGCCGGGGCGCTGCTGCGTGTCACGATCCCGGCCGGCGGCCTGGTATTTCCGCAGGACATGGTGCGGCCGGGCGATCACGGCTATCTCGCCGCGGTGCTCTCGCCGGGCAAGCGCGCCGTCAGCATCGGGGTAGACGCTGTCAGCGGAATTTCCGGCCTGGTCTGGCCCGGCGACTATGTCGACCTCATCCTCACCCAGACCCTCGACGACCCGAACGTGTCGAGCAGCCATCACATGGCCGCCGAAACGGTCCTGGGCGGGTTGCGCGTGATCGCGACCGACCAGGACATGGTGCGCGGCGAGCTGCCGAGCAGCGCGAGTGCGGCATCGCGCACGGTGACCATCGAGGCGACGCCCGACCAGGCGGAGCGCATCTCGCTGGCCGCGCGCCTGGGCCGGCTCTCGCTGTCGGTGTGCCCGCTCTCGGAATGCGCAGGCAGCCGCCAGCCCGCCAGCCTGACCTGGGGCGGCGACGTCTCGCCGGCGCTGGCGCGCGACCAGTCCGTCGTCAGCACCACGCTGCACGTGTTCAACGGCGCCGGCGAGCAGAAGGACATCCGCTTCTGATGGCACATGGCCGCCTTCGCCGCGCCGGCCGGATGGCGCTGCTCCTCGCCGCCGCGTCGTCGCCTGCCATCGCGCCGCCCGAGGTCCAGGCAGCGCAGCCGGGACCGCGCGCGGTCTCCATCGAGGCCGGCTCCGGTCGGCTGCTGAACCTCTCCGCGCGCGCCGCCAACGTGTTCGCCGCCGACCCTAAGGTCGCCGAGGTGCGCGCCGCCAGCCCGACCAGCCTGTTCGTGTTCGGCGTGGCGCCGGGCCACACCACAGTCGTCGCGATCGACCCCGAGGGCAACGCGGTCGGGCACTTCACGGTGCAGGTGGTGCCCTCGACATACGCGGCACAGGCGACGCGACGCGCGCTCGCGCAGGACGGTATCGACGGGATCCGGATGCAGCAGGGCGACGGCAGCATCACCCTGAGCGGCGACGCTGCCTCGCCCGCCGCGGCACAGGCGGCCGTCGTGATGGCGCAGGATGCGCTCGGCAAGGATGGCCATGTGGTCAACCGGATGCGCGTGGCGGGCTCCATCCAGGTCAACCTGCGTGTGCGGATCGCCGAGATGTCGCGCACGCTGACGCGCCAGCTCGGCATCAACTGGCAGTCGGTCAACGCGCTCGGCACCCAGGCGGCGATCGGCGTCTCGACCGGCTTCCCGGCGGTGGCGCTGGCCGGCAATTTCGGCTTCCTGTCGCGCTTCAGGATCGGCAGCCACGCGACGACCCTGGACACCGTGATCGACGCGCTGTCGCAGGACCAGCTCATCCACATGCTGGCCGAGCCGAACCTGACGACGATGAGCGGCGAGCCGGCGAGCTTCCTGGCCGGCGGCGAATTCCCGATTCCGGTGAGCGGCGGCCTCGACACCGTCAGCGTCGAGTTCAAGCAGTACGGCGTATCGCTCTCCTTCGTGCCGACGGTGCTCGATGACGGGCAGATCAGTCTGCATGTCCGCCCGGAGGTCAGCGCGCTCACCACGCAGGGCGCGGTCTCGATCAATTCCGGCAATACCGTGATCCAGATCCCGGCTTTGACCGTGCGCCGCGTCGACACCACCGTCGAGCTCGGCAGCGGGCAGAGCTTCGCCATCGCCGGGCTGCTGCAGGACAGCACGACGGACATCGGCAGCGGCGTGCCGTTCCTGGGTGACGTTCCGGTGCTGGGCGCGCTGTTTCATTCCGACAGCTTCCTGCGCAACCAATCCGAGCTGGTGATCGTGGTGACGCCGTACATCGTGCGCCCGGTCGCTACGACCGATGCGCTTCGGCTGCCGACCGACGACTGGCAGCCGCCCAACGATCTCGACCGCATCCTGCTGCTGCGCCAGACGCACCAGCGGGCCGGCGGCACCGCAGCCGCCAGCGTGCAGCCGGTCCACGTCCCCGGCGATGCCGGCTTCATCGTGGAGTGAGCGACATGTCCGCAAGACCGCCATGCCGGCTGGTGCTCCTGAAGCCGCGTATGCTGCTCGCCTTGAGCGTAACCGGCCTTTCGGTGGGTTGCACCGCGACCGATCCGCTCTATGCGAGCGGCCGCTGGTATCCCGGGGGGGTCAATGCCGCCAACCTCGCGGCCCAGGTCGCAGATCCGGCCGACCTGCAGCATGGCCGGCACGCGACCGGCTCGGATGCGCTGCTCGCGGCGGCGGCGGTCGCGCGGCTGCGCCAGGACCATGTCAAGAAGCTGCCCGACAGCGGGCTGGCGCAGATCTCGCTGGCGCCGGCGCCTGCCGGTGGCGATGCGGCCGCTCCGGGCCTGGGCGGTCTCTGATGGCCGGCAGCGATCTCGCTCTCGCCGCGGTGCATGCGGAAGCGGTCGCCGGCCGCGCCGAGCGCCCGAGCGTCACCGCCTTCGTGGCCGACGCCGAGACCGAGGCGCTGCTGCTGGACGGCCTGAGCGAAGTGCTGCCGCGTGGCATCGACATCCGGCGCATGCCGTGCCGCCAGGCGATCGCGCTGCTGCGCAAGATGCCGACGCCGCGTGTCCTGATCATCGATGTCAGCGGCGAGGAGCAGCCGATCGCGCTGCTGGTCGATCTTTCGCAGGTCGTCGAGCCGGACGTGCGCGTGCTGGTGATCGGCGACCGCCAGGACGTCAATTTCTACCGCGAGATCACCCGCGGCCTCGGCGTGCTGGAATATCTGTACAAGCCGCTGGCGCGCAGCATGGTGGCGCGGCATTTCGGCCGCTGGATCACTGACGGCGCCCCGGTCGGCGAGACCGCGCAGGGCGGCCGGGTGATCAGCTTCACCGGCGCCGGCGGCGGCATCGGCTGCAGCACGATCGCCACCAACCTCGGCTGGCACCTCGCCAGCGACGTGCGGCGCCACACGCTGCTGCTGGATGCCGATCTGTTCACCGGCAGCATGGCGCTCGCCTTCGGCGTCCGGGGCGATACCGGCCTGCGCACCGCCCTCGAGCTGCCGTCGCGCGTCGACCAGCTCTTCATCGAGCGCAGCGCGCAGCCGGTGACCGACCGGCTGTCGGTGCTGTCGAGCGAGGAGAAGCTGTCCGAGACCCCGGAAATCGCGCCGGGTGCGGCACAGCATCTGCTGGGCATCCTGCGCCGGCGCTACAACTTCGTGCTGGTCGACGTGCCGTTCGCGGCGCTGGCGCTCAACCGCGACCTCATCGAACTGTCCGACCAGCGCATCCTGGTGATGGACCCGACGCTGCGCTCGGTGCGCGACACGCTGCGGCTGCTCTCGCTGATCAATGCCGGGCCGCAGAGCCGGCACGCGCTGCTGGTGCTGAACCGGCTCGGCCAGCCCGGCACGCTGACGTTGCCGCAGGTCGAGGACGCCGTCGGCCAGAAGCCGGACGTCACCATCCCCTACCTGCCACGCGTGCTCGGCCAGGCGGCGGTTTCCGGCACGCTCGCGGTGGCAGCCAAGGGGCCATTCCGCAGCGCCATCCTCGCCCTTGCGCAGGAGGCCGCCTTCGTCCGCATGGTGGAGGCGGACGCCGCCGTCGCCGGCCGCGGTGCCACCGGTTGGCGCCGGCTGCTGAGGCTGCGTGCATGAAAACCAAGCCGGACCATCACCCGTGAGCACCGCACTGGGCTTCGGAAGACGCCCGTCCGAGGCCGAGCCGGCGGCCGCGGCCCCGGTCGCCAGCCGGCCCTCGTCCACCGCCATGCTGCTCGAGCTGCGCGGTCTCTGCCTGAGCCGCCTGGATCCGGCCTTCGTGGTGACACTGCCGGCCGAGCGCCTGTCGGGCGAGGTCGAGCGGCTGGTCGGCGAGATCGCCAGCGAGCGCCGGATCCAGCTCAACCTGCGTGAGCAGCGCGACCTCGCGGGCGAGCTCGTGCACGACATGCTCGGCCTGGGTCCGCTGCAGCCGCTGCTCGACGATGACAGCATCGCCGACATCCTGGTGAACGGCCCTGACCGCATCTTCATCGAGCGCGCCGGCAAGACGATCCTGTCGCCGGTGCGCTTCCGCGACGTGTCCCACCTGGTCAGCGTCTGCCAGCGCATCGCAACCGCGGTCGGACGGCGGATCGACGAGAGCTCCCCGATGGTCGATGCACGCCTCAAGGATGGCTCGCGGGTCAACATCGTGTTTCCGCCGCTCGCACTCGACGGCCCGTACCTCTCGATCAGGAAATTCTCCCGCTCGGCGATCACTTTCGAGCAGATGACGCGCAACGGCTCCTGCTCGGCGCCGCTCGCGCGCATCCTGGAGATCGCCGGCCGCGCCCGGCTGAACATGGTGATCTCCGGCGGCACCGGCTCGGGCAAGACCACTCTGATGAACACCATCTCGCGCCTGATCGACCATGGCGAACGCATCGTCACCATCGAGGACGCGGCCGAGCTGCAGCTGCAGCAGCCGCATGTCGTGCGGCTGGAGACCCGGCTCGCGAACCTGGAAGGCCGCGGCGAGGTCACGCAGCGCGATCTCGTACGTAACGCGCTGCGCATGCGCCCTGACCGGATCATCATCGGCGAGGTGCGTGGCCCGGAGGCGTTCGACATGCTGCAGGCCATGAACACCGGCCATGACGGCAGCATGTCGACGATCCATTCCAACACCACGCGCGATGCGGTCACCAGGATCGAGAACATGGTGCAGATGGGCAGCATGGGCCTGCCGGCGCGCGCGATACGCACCCAGATCGTCAGCTCCGTGAACCTCATCATCCAGGTCGAGCGCCAGCGCGACGGCGTGCGCCGGATCACCCAGGTCACCGACGTGGCCGGACTGGAAGGCGACGTCGTCGTGCTGAACGACATCTTCGCCCACGAGATCGACGGCGAGGCCATCGACGGCAGGCTGAACGGGCACTACCGCGCAAGCCGGGCACGGCCGAGCTTCCACGACACGTTGACCTACTTCCAGCTCGACCGCGCCTGGACCGCCGCCATGGAAGAGGTGCCGCGATGAACCGTCTGGCGCTGCTCTCGCTCGCCGCGATCTGCGCGGGCGGCGTGCCGGCCTGCGGGATCGGCTTCCTGCTGAACGAGAACCGCACCGCGCGCGAGGCGGTCGCGCATCGCCTCGCCGCCATCACCGCGCCGCACCGTCCGGCCGAGGCCGGTTCCGGGTCCGAGCCTGGCAAGCCGCAGGCCGGCTCCCTCGCCACCCTCCGGATGGAGGCCGTGTTCGGCTACAGGCGGGTACGCCGGATGCAATACGCCGTCGCGTTCTCCCGGGTCCTGGCGATCGCGGGAGCAGGTGCCATGGTCGCCGGCCTGCTCGGGCTGCGCGTCCTGGGCGCCCCGGGGCTGCTGGCGGCACCCGCGCTGTGGATCGTCCTGAGCCGCCTGTATTATCGCCGGTGCAACAGGCGGCGCAGCGCGACGCTGTTCCGGCAGTTCCCAGACGCGCTCGGCATGATCGTGCGTGCGGTTCGCGTCGGCGTGCCGCTGGGGCGCTCGATCGCGCTCATCGCCGAGGAGGCACCCGACCCGACGGCCGCCGAGTTCCGGCAACTGGCCGAAGAGGTCACGATCGGGCTCGGGCTCGCGGAAGCCCTGCGTGCGATGGGGGCCCGCAACGAGCTCACCGAATACCGGTTCTTCGCAACCGCGCTGACGTTGCAGAGCCAGACCGGCGGCGGACTGGCGGAAACGCTGGAGACCCTCGCCGACACGGTGCGCAAGCGGGTGGCGGCGCGCGAGCGCGGACATGCGCTGGCCGCGGAGGCGCGCGCGAGCTGCTACGTGCTGGGCGGCCTGCCGTTCGTGGTGGGCGTGCTGCTGTTCATCAGCAATCCGACCTACATGTCGGTGCTGTTCACGACCTCGTCCGGCCTGAAGCTGCTCGCCGCGGCCGCCGCTTCGCTGAGTGTCGGCCTGGTCATGATGCAGCAGATCACCAACCGCTCCCTGGCGTGAGCCGATGATCCGGGACGGCCACCCGTTCGCGCGCGAGATCCTGCTGGGATGCGGCGCCGCGATCCTCGCCGCGGTGCTGCTCGGCTGCGTGGTCATGCTCGCCCGGGATCGCGCCCGTCGCAGGCTTGCCCGGCGCATAGCGTCTATACGGGTGGCGGCTGGCATGGCCGTGGCGGCGGATGCGCCGGCGCGCGAGGACGCGGCCCTGCAAGCGGTGGCGCTGGTCGGGCGGCTGCTGTCGCAGAGCGGCCTGCTGCCGGCGGCGACGCTTGCGCAACTGTCGCGCACGCTCAGCACCTCCGGATTGCCGGGCAGCAACGCGCTGGCGCTCTTCATCGGCGCCAAGGTGCTCGGATGCGGTGCGCTGCTGCTGCTGTCCTGGCTGCTCGCGGCAGCACTCGCGCTGCATGCGCCCTGGCATGCGCTGCTGCCGGTGGCCGGCGCGGTGACCGGGCTGCTCGCCCCGGACTACATCCTGCGCCGGACGCGCAGCGCCTACCTGGCCCGTCTCGAGGCCGGCATTCCGGATGCGCTCGACATGCTGGTGATCTGCACCGAGGCCGGCCTCGGCCTGGAGCCAGGCATCGAACGGGTCGCCGACGAGATGATCCATGCGCATGCCGAGGTCGCGCGCGAACTCCGCGTCACCTCGAACGAGATGCGCCTGATCACCGATCGCTCGCAGGTCCTGGCCAATCTCGGCATCCGCACCGGACTCGAGAGCCTGCGCCGCCTCGGGGCCACGCTCAATCAGGCGATCCAGTTCGGCACGCCGCTGGGCCAGGCGCTGCGCACGCTCGCCGTCGAGATGCGCCAGGAGAGCATGACCCGCTTCGAGGCACGCGCGGCCCGGCTGCCGGTGATGCTGACCTTCCCGATGATCCTGTTCATCCTGCCCTGCATCTTCATCGTCGTTGTCGGGCCCGCCATGCTGCAGATCAGCAGCGTGTTCGGCAGCCACCATTGAGGCATCCTGCATGACCCGCCTGCCCTTCTGCATGAACAGGTCCCGGCCGCTCGCCTCGCTGCTGTGCCTGCTCGGGTGCTGGGCGCTCTGTAGCTGCACCGCGTCCCCAGCCTCGTCGCAGGCCGAGCACGACCTCAAGGTGGCCGACATCGAACTGGCCAGCGGCGCTCCGGAGGCCGCGCTGCAGATCATGCAGGAACTCGCGGCGCAGCGGCCGCGCGACATCGAGGTGCTGCTGCGGCTGGCACGGGCCAATGCGGCGCTGGGTCATCCGCAGGCCGCCGAAGCCAGCTTCCGCCGGATCCTCGCGGACGCGCCAAGAAACCTGGAGGCCGGCTTCGGACTGGCCCGGCTGCACCTCGCGACAGATCCAGCGGCGGCACTGGCCGAGTTGCAGGGCCTGGCCCGCAGGATGCCGCAGGATGCGCGCATCCAAACCGATCTCGGTGTCGCCCTCGACCTGCAGGGCCGCGCCCCCCAGGCCGAGGCTGCCTATCGCCGGGCGCTCGCCCTGGATCCGACCCTGGTTTCGGCGCAGGCTGACCTCGGCCTGTCGCTGGCGGTTTCGGGCCATCCGGACGACGCCTTGCACCTGCTCGGGCCCTTGGCGCGAGCCGCCGATGCGGGAAGCAGGATACGCCAGGACTATGCGCTGGCGGAAGCCCTCGCGGGGCACCAGGACCGGGCGGCACGCGTGCTGCGGCACGATCTTCCCGCGGCACAGGTGGCCGCCGCGGTGAACGCGTACGAGTCCCTGCGCAGTGCGCCGGACTGACCTCCGCCGCCATGCTGCGCGCGCCCTCGCGGCTCGCTCCGGCACCGCCGCCATCGAGTTCGCGCTTGTTGCGGTGCCGTTCCTCGCGATGCTGCTGCTGGTCTTCGAGCTCTCCTACGACCTGTTCACCCAGGCCGCGCTGGACGGCGCGCTGCAGCGTGCGTCGCGCGAGGTGCAGACCGGAAATGCGCAGAACCTGACCGGCAGCTCGTTCATCAGCGGCGTCATGTGTCCCGCCCTCGCCGGCCTGCTGTCCTGCGGCAACGTGTATGTCAGCATCCGGCGGCTCTCGCCCGGCCCGGCGCAGGACTATTACGACTACACGACGGGCAGCCTGCCGATGACGAACGGCCAGCTCGACCTTTCGTCCTATGGCGGCGGCAGCTTCTGCAACAGCGGACCATCGCAGTTGCTGCTGGTCAGCGCGATCTATGTCGGGCCGTCCTTCATCGGCAGCCTGCTGTCGAACGGCTTCGGCGTTCAATACCAGGGCAGCACGGTGCATGCGACGCTCGCCACCGTCGGCATCGTCAGCGAGGCATACGCGCCGTCCGCGGCGCCCGCAGGCTCGTCGGCTCCGTGCTAGGGCACCTGAGGCAGGCGCGCCGCGGTGTCGCTTCGCTCGAGTTCGCGCTGGTCGCCCCGGTCCTGATCCTGCTCAGTCTCGGCGTGTTCGACCTCGCGCGCGCGATGATCGTGCAGGAACAGGTCTGGAACGCGGCGCACAGCATCCCGGTCTCCGCCAGCAGCCTGGCGGTGCAGCCGGACCGCACCACCTCGCTGACCGTCGCCCAGGTGCAGCAGACGCTGTCCGGCATCTTCGCGGCCATCCCCTGGCTGCGCAGCGGCGCCCTTGCCGGCCGGACCTATGTCGTCATGTCCTCGGTGAACTTCGTGCCGGTGAACAAGGCCTGCGTTGCGACGCCCTCGAGGCCGTGCAGCATGACGCCCCAGCTCGTCTGGAGCGTCGCCTATGCCGGGCACGGGCTGGCCAATTTTGCGGCGATCACACGAAGCTGCTTCCCGGCGCCGATCCCGGTTGCGACCGTCACCAGTGCCGCGACCAGCCTGCTCTCGCTGCCGGTGCTCGGGATGGCGACACCGGCGCCGATCCTGGTGGTCGATGTCGACTACCAGTTCACGCCGATGTTCTTCGGCGTCGCATCCGGCCCGTTCGACTTCTGGGCGACCGGCTACTGGCCGATCCGCAGCGCCGCTCCGGGTGCAGCCAGCACCGACCAGTACACCCGCTACGACATCGCCAACCAGGCCGGCGGCGCCGGCAAATGCTCGGGCTACACGCCATGATCCAAAACGACCGCGGCGCCGTGGCCGTGATCATGGCACTCGCCATGCTGCCGCTCGTCATGATCGTAGGCCTCGCCATCGACTACAGCATCTACGACGAGACCCGGGCGCAGGCCGACCTGGCCATTGACGCCGCCGCCATGCAGGCGGTGCGCGCGGCGTCGGTCGCCTATGCCGCAGGCGGCGTCTCGGCGACAGCCCTGCAACAGGCCGGCGCGACCGCGGGGCGGGCCTGGTTCACGGCGCAGCTCGGGACGCCGGTGCATGGCGTTGCCTTGGCGACGGTCACGGTGAAGTACAGCGCCTCTCCGAGCACCTTCACCGCGCTTGCGACCTATGCCGGATCGGTCACCGTGCCGTTCCTCGGGCCGCTGAACCTCGGCACATGGCCGATCAGCGGCACCGCGACCGCGGTGATCTCGAATGCGTATGTCGAGGTCCTGATGCTGCTCGACAACTCGTCCTCGATGCTGATCGGCGCCAGCACCGCCGACATCGTGGCCCTGGAGCGGGCCACCCCGTGCAGCGCGCAAAGCGCCAACGAGGGGCAGGCGATGTCGGCCTATGCCTGGTCGAACGGCGTCTGCGATCCGGCCTATACCGGGGCGGCCTGCATCGAGCCGGCCAGCTTCGTGGGTATCTCCAGGACCAACCCCGCGATCTGCACCAATGGCAGCGTGCCGAACGCACCATGCGCGTTCGCCTGCCACAACGATGCCAGCAACCCCAGCAACGACTATTACGGACTGGCGCGCTCGCTGGTGCCTGCGATCCAGTTGCGGCTGGATGTGGTGCAGCAGGCTGCCGCCCAGGTGGTGACGACGTTGCAGACCCGGCAACAGGCGCCGGGCCAGTTCCTGGTCGGCATCTACCAGTTCAACAGCACGATGCAGCCGCTCTATCCGGTCGCGGGGGCCGGAGAGGCCGGCAACGATCTCGCGACCGCGCTGACAACGGTGCAGAACGTGCCGCCGAATCTCGCGCCGAATGGCGGGAACACCAACTTTGCCTCGGCAGCCGCCGAACTCGACGCCGACGTCACCGCGGCGGGCGACGGCACCACCGCCGCGAAGGCGCGCAAGAACCTGTTCATCGTCACCGACGGAATGGAGGACACACCCGGCAGCCGGATCATGGGGCCGATGACGAGCGCCACCAACGAGCAGCTCTGCACGCAGTTCTGGAACAAGGGCTTCAATGTCTTCGTGCTGTACACGCCATACTTGCCGCTGCCCAATCCGTTCTACCTCTCCAACGACAAGCAGTACGTGGAACCGGCCGCGTCCAGTCCGGTGCTCGCGGCGTTGCAGGCCTGCGCGCGCTATCCCGCGAACTTCTTCCAGGCCAGCGACCCCGCCGCGATCCTGGCGACGATGCAGACGATGCTGACACAGGCGCTCAACACCGCCGCGCGCGTCGCGGACTGAACATGGCCGGCGTCCTGGATGTTCCGGTGGCAAAACGGTATGGAACCGGCTAGGGTCGGCCATCGTGGTTGCAACCGCAGGCCCGGCCGCCCTGGTGCGGCAGGACCACGCGCAGGCCGCTCGCGTCAAAGGGGCTGCGCATGACCACCACATGGACCGGCAACACGACCGGAACCAACTATTGGGACGTGGCCGGCAACTGGTCGACGGGGGTCGTGCCCGGCGCGGGCAGCAACCTGTCCATCATGGGGACCGGGCCGTTCTCGGTGGTCATCACCAACACCGACCGGCCGTACGCGATCAACAGCCTAAGCCTGGGCGGCACCGGCAGCAGCCCGACACTGCAGGTCCTCGGCCGGCTCAGCGTCACCAACGGGATCATTGCGGCCGGCGGCAGTGCGGTGGGCATCGGCACGACCGGCAGCGTCAGCGCCTCCTCCCTGGATCTTGCGGGCACCACGCTCATCGACCAGGGGCTGCTGACCATCACAGGCGTCGCCAGCGGCAGCGGCACTGTCGACGTGCAGGGCGGCAGCCTGTTCATCAACACCATCTCCGGCAGCAACACCTACGATCTCACCCGCTCCGCCAACATGACCATCACCAATAGTGTGGGCGGCTCCGGCGCGATCGTCTTTGGTGACACCACTCCGATCACGCTCAACCTGAACGTGGCCGGCGCCGCCTTCGGTGCCTCCATCACGGGCTTCGGTGCGGCCGACACCATCGATATCGGGTCGCTGGTCTGGGCCAAGGGCGACCTCGTTGCCGTCAACGGCACGGCGCTGACAATCACCAACGCTGCCGGCACCAAGACGCTCTTCAGCTTCACCGACTTCAACAGCTCCAGCAAGATCCACCTGGAGAGCGACGGCAACGGCGGCACCGAGCTCTATACCTGCTTCCTCGCCGGCACGCGCATCCTGACCGAGCAGGGCGAGGTCGCGGTCGAGGCGCTCGCGATCGGCGACATGGTCGCCACCCTGACCGGCGGGCAGATCGTCCACCGGCCGATCCGGTGGATCGGCAGCCGCACACTGGACCGGTCGGCAATCCGGCGCACCGGCGCCCACCCGGTGCGCTTCAGGGCCGGCGCGCTGTCGGACGGCGTACCGCGTCGCGACCTGCTGGTGACCCCCGAACATTGTATCCTGGTCGATGGCCGGCTGGTGCCGGCCCGCATGCTGGTCAACGGCCGCAGCATCTTCGTCGACCGCTCGGTCGGAGCGTTCAGCTTCCACCATGTCGAACTCGAGCAGCATGGTATCCTGATCGCGGAGGGCCTGACCGCCGAAAGCTACCTGGACACCGGCAATCGCGGCATCTTCGCGGCAGCCCTGGCCGGACGCGAGCCAGCGCCACCTGCCGCGACGCCACACGGGCAGGCCCCGAACCGTCACACGGCGTGCGCCCCGGTGCAGACGGACCGCGCCACTGTCGAGCCGCTCTGGCAATGCCTGGACGCCCGCGCCGCCGCCAGCGGCTGGCCGGATCAGCGCGCGCCGCTCGAACTGACGGCCGACCCGCGGCTGCGGCTGCGGCTGGAGGGCGGCCGGCAGATCGCCGCGCTGTGGAACGATGGCGGCCGGCACATCTTCCACATCCCGCCCGGCACAAGGCCGGTCCAGCTGCTGTCCCGCGTCTCGGTCCCGGCCATCGTCATCGGTCCGTTCGTCGATGACCGACGCACCCTCGGCGTGCAGGTCAGCACGATCGTGTTCTGGAACGGCCTGCTCGATGCGCCCGCGCCCGCCGACACGATCGAGCTTGAAGGCTGGCACGCGGCCGAGGGCGGCCTGCGCTGGACCGACGGCGCGGCCCGGCTGGATCTGCCGGCGGCCAGCGGCCCGGACACCTTCCTCGAGGTGCGCGTCGTCAACACTCTGCCGTACCAGCAGCCGCTCGCCTTCAGCCGCCTGGCGGCCTGAACCGAAGTCAACACTCTGCACCGATCGTGAACTCTGCCAGAGCTCAGCCTCGCATCCGATGGCCCGCATGCTCCGTAGCCGGGCATGGCGACGCAACCCGGTCCTCTCATCGTATCGGCCCCGAGACAGGGGCGGCAGCTGTCCGAGCGCATCCTCGGCGCGGCGCATCAGGCCTGCGAGCAAGGCGAGCTCGACGTGGCGCAGCGCCTGCTGGAACTGGCGGAGACCGTGCTGGGCAACAACCAGGCGGAGCCTGTCATGGCACGCCGGCACCTCATGGAGGGCCTGATCGTGACGCACCAGCGCCTGTGGAACATGCGCCAGCGACCCGCCGGCTCCTGACGGCTGCCTTCAGGACCCGGCGCCCGGGGCGCCCGGGCTCCGGGTCATGATCCGCAGGCTGCTGACCAGGGCCGCGACCAGCGCGAAGCCCGCCCCCACTTCGACCGACAACCGGGTCCCGGTGGCGGGCGCGAGTGCGAAGATCATCGCCACCAGGGCCGCGCCACAGGTCTGTCCGAGCAGGCGCGCGGTCGAAAGCATGCCGCTCGCGCCGCCGGCGCGCGCACGTGGGGCGGCCTGCAGCAGGGTCCGGTTGTTCGGCGCCTGGAACAGCCCGAAGCCGGCGCCGCACAAGGCGAGCCGCCAGACCAGGGCCAGGTCGCCCGGATGGGCCGGCAAGCCGGCCAGCAGCAGCAGGCCGATGGCCAGCGTCAGCAGCCCGAGGCCGCCGAGCAGGCCGGTGGGGTAGCGCTCGGACAGCCGGCCAGCCAGCGGCGCCACCACCGCGAGCGTCAGTGGCCAGGGCGTGAGCAGCAGGCCGGTCTGCACCGCGGTGCGGCCGAGCTCGTCCTGGATGAAGAACGGCAACGACACGAAGGCGAGCATCTGCGCCGCGAACGAGGCGATCGAGGTCAGGATGGACAGCGCGAAGATCGGGATGCGCAGCAGGTCCACCGGCAGCAGCGGCGCCGGGCGCGCCAGTTGCCGGCGCACCAGCACGGTGCCGCAGACCACGGCGAGACCCAGCATGGCGAGCACCGGCAGGATCGCCGTCGCATGGCCGACGCCGTCGATCGCGGCGATCAGCAGGCCGAAGGTCGCGGCACTCAGGGCGGCGCTGGAGGCATCGAAGCGGCGTTCCGCGCGCGGGGTCGCCGGCAGGCTGCCGAATGCCACCGCCAGGGCCAGGACGCCGATCGGCACGTTGACCGCGAACAGCCACGGCCACGTCGCGACCGAGAGGATGGCGGCGGCAGCGGTCGGGCCCGCGGCCGAGGCGATCGCCACCACCATGGTGTTGTAGCCGACCGCGCGCCCGAGCATGCGGTGCGGGAAGATGAAGCGGATCAGCGCGCCGTTCACGCTCATCACGCCGGCGGCGCCGAATCCCTGCAGGACGCGCGCCAGCGTCAGCGTCAGCAGCGTGTGCGACAGCGCGCAGGCGAGCGAGGCCGCCACGAACAGGGCGAGGCCCGCGCGGTAGATGCGCTGGTAGCCGAGGATCTCGCCGAGCGAGGCCAGCGGCAGCAGGCTGACCGTGATGGCGAGCTGGTAGGCGTTGACCACCCAGATCGAGGCGGCGGGGCTCGCGTGCAGGCCGGCGGCGATCGTGGGGAGCGCCACGTTGGAGATCGAGCCGTCGAGCACCGCCATGCCCACCGCGAGGCCAACCGTGAGCATCGCCCAGGCCCGGCGCGGAAAAGCCAGCCCGTCCTCCGGCAATCCGGCCTGCCCGGCGCCGGGGGGCACCGGTCCGGGAGGCAGCTCCTGCACGCTCACCGGATCATCCCGCCGCCGGCGCGGGATCGGGACCAGGGAAGAAGGCGCTGCTGTGTCCGGCAAGCCGGTAGGCGACGAGGCCGAACCATTCATGCGCCGCCCAGTCGAGCGTCGCGAGCTTGCCGCCGAGCGAGAGCGGCCAGCTCGCGATCCGGTCGCGCGAGAGGTAGCCGACCGGCCAGGGCAGCACGCTCCAGCCGGCGCGCCGGAACACGCCGACAGAACGCGGCATGTGGGCAGCCGAGGTCAGCAGCACCCAGCGCTCGCCCGGCTTCGGATGCACCAGGGCTCCCGTCATGACGGCGTTCTCCCAGGTCGTGCGGGAGCGGTTCTCGAAGGTGATGCGCGCCGGGGGCAGGCCGAGCTGCTCGAACATCTCGCGGGCGTAGCGTGCCTCGTTGCTGACACCCTGCACGATGCTGCCCGAGCCGCCGGTAAACACGAGGCGCGCCTTTGGATAGAGATGCGCCAGCATCACGAAGCTGGTGATGCGGTTGCCGGCCGAGGTCAGGATCGGAGTGCCACGATCCAGGCTGGTCAGGTCGTCGATGCCGCCGCCGAGCACCACGATGCCGTCGACATCCCGCGGCGGGCTCGTCACCTGCGGGAAACGGTCCTCGAGTGGCCGGATTGCCCAGCCGTCCACCGGCAGCAGCAGGCAGCCAGCCAGCCCGGTGGCGCCGAGTGCCGCCAGCAGGCGGCCGCCGCGCCAGCGCCTGAGCAACAGGCCCAGCACGACGCACTCGACCAGCAGGGCGGTCGGCAGCAGCGCCATGGTCAGCAGCTTGCCGGCAATGAACATCAGGTCAGGCCTCGTATGCGATCTTTCCTGTTATCGCTACGAGACCCTGCCCGGGCTAGGCAACCGGGCCCCGGCCCTGCGCTGCCGTCCTATGCGGCGGGGCCGCCATGCGCATGTGCCGGGGATCCGCCAGACGAGGCCGACCACGCCGGTGCCGCCTGCCGCGAGGCCGAGACCGCGGCCTGCTCGGTGGGATCGATCGGCTTGAACCAGGCCTCGACCGGCGGGATGTAGCGCAGGTTGTAGACCGCCTCGAGCATGTCGGTCAGCGCCATCCGGTAGGTCGCGATATGGCTCGGATCGCCGGAGAAATTGCTCAGCAGGCGGGTCTTCAGGTAGGCCAGCGCACGGCCCTCGCCGGCCTCGCCGACACTCCTTGCCGGCGGCGCGGGCTCGGCAAGACCCGCGAGCGGATCCGCCGGCGCCGAGGGACCCGCCTCGTCGATCACGGCCGTCACGGCGTCCTCTTCCACCCGCAGGTCATTCAGCGGGCCGTGCCCGAAATCGACGACATAGTCGCGTTTCTCCGCATACACCGCGACGACGAAGCCGATGTCGCCCGTCTCGACGTTGGGCGGGATGTCGCGGCAGGCCCGGACGGCATTGCCGACCTTGAACTGCATCGCAGCCACCGCCTCCATCTGCTCGCTCATCCATACTCTCCTGGGTCCAGCCAACGATCACTGAAGCGCACGTTCGAAATAACGCAAGCTTATCTCGTTATCGTAATCACAGAATGGTGAGGACGCGGGCTTATGGTGTGTAGCCTGGAGCTAATGCGGCGCCGGACCCACGTGATCGGCCCGGTTCGACCAGGTCGCGACGAGCCGCGCCACGCATCCGCGGCAGGCCTCGCGGACGAACTGTAACCACAGCCCGCCTGTGATCGAACAACAGGGTCAGCGGTCTTGGAGGAATCACGTCCGTGCGCAACGCACCCGTCAAGATCGCCAGCCGCGCCTGCGCCATCGCCGTCATGGGCAAGGTGCCGCGCGCGGGACGGTCCAAGACGCGGCTCGGCGCCGTCATCGGCGGCGACGCTGCCGCCGCTCTCAGCGGCGCCTTCCTGCAGGACACGACCGCCAACGTCGCCGCGGCCGCCCGCGAGGCGCCGATCCATGGCTTCGTCGCCTATGCCCCAGCCGGCGAGGAAGCCGAGCTCCGGCCCTATCTCGCCGCCGGCACCGAACTCCTGCTGGCCGACGGCGCCGGCCCGATGCCAGATGGTGTGCGGGGTTTCGGTCGCTCCCTTTTCGGCGCCGTCCGCGACCTTCTCGCCGCCGGCTACGACTCCGCGTGCGTCCTGAACTCGGACGGACCGACATTGCCCACCGCCCTCCTCGCACGCACCGCCGCCATCCTCGGGGCGCCCGGCGACCGTGCCGTGCTCGGGCCCGCCGAGGATGGCGGCTACTACATCCTCGGGCTCAAGCGTCCACACCACGCCCTGTTCCGCGACATCGCCTGGAGCACCGAGACCGTCGCCGACGCCACCCGCGCGCGCGCCGCCGAGATCGGTCTCGACCTCGTCGAGCTTCCCGGCTGGTACGACGTGGACGACGAGGCCTCCCTCGGCCGCCTCGGCGCCGCCCTCGCCGATCCGGACCATGCGGGTTTCGCGTCCCCCGCCACCCGGGCCTGCCTCGACCGCCTCGGCCTCGCCCCGATCCTGTCCGGTCCTCAGGCCGGATGCCGTTGACCACCGGTGTCCGCCGCGACGACCTGGCGCTCTCCCTGCTCGGGGTCCTCATCGTCGTCCTGATCCTGTCCGGCCTGGCGCTGCACCGCCCGGGTGCCGTGAGCGTCGGGTCGATCCCGCTGGTGAACGGCTTCGTCGCCCTTCTCGCCGCCGCCGGCCTGGTCTTCCTGCTCGCCGCCCGCCTCGTGCTCCGCCGCCCCCTCGATCCCGGCCGCGACCGCCGCACGCTCGTCCTCGTGCTGGCCGTCGCCGCTCTCATGCGCGCCGGCCCGCTGCTGGCTCCGCCGTTCCTGTCCAGCGACCTCTACCGCTACGTCTGGGACGGCCGGGTCCAGCGCGCCGGCATCAATCCGTACCGCTTCATCCCTGCCGATCCGGCTCTCGCCCGGCTGCGCGACCGGGCCATCTACCCGCACGTCAACCGACGCGAGTATGCGCCCACCATCTATCCGCCAGCCGCGCAGCTGCTGTTCCGCGCCGTCGCCTCCGTCAGCCAGACCCCGCTGGCGATGAAGTCGGCCGCGGTTCTCATGGAATGCCTGGCCATCGCCTGCCTCGTCTCGACGCTCCGCCACGCCGGTCTCCCCACGGCGCGGGTGCTGCTCTATGCCTGGAACCCGCTCGCCGCCTGGACCTTCGCCGGCAACGGCCATGTCGATGCCGCCGCCATCGGCCTGCTCGCCCTCGCCCTGCTGCTGCGCGTCCGGGGCCGCGACGGCTGGGCCGGCGTCGCCCTCGGTGCCGCCGTGCTGGTCAAGTTCATCCCTGCCGCCGTCGTTCCCGCCTTCTGGCGCTCCCGCTGGCGCTTCCCGGCCGCGCTGGTCGCCACGCTGCTGCTGCTCTACCTGCCGTTCCTCGACGCGGGCTGGCGCCGCACCTTCGGGTTCCTCGGCGCCTATGGCGGCGAGGAGGGCCTGCGCGACGGCAGCGGCATCTGGCTGCTTGCCGGCCTCGCCCGCTTCGGCCCGCTCCCGCCCGCCGCCAGCACCCTCTACCTGCTGCTCGCCGCCCTGTGCCTCGGCGCCCTGGCACTCGCCACGGGCCTGCGCGCACACCCGCTCCAGGCCGATATCGGGGCCGGGGCTGGGGCCGTCTCCGTCGCCGCCCGGGCAGGCGGCCTCGCCGCCGCGGCCTTTCTCGTGCTCAGCCCGCACTACCCCTGGTATTTTCCGTGGCTCGGCCTGTTCGCCGTGCTCGCCCCGGCCTACTCATTGCTTTGGCTCTCGGTGGCGCCGCTCGTGCTCTACCTCGACCCCTGGCACGAATTCTTCGTCTGGCCGTCGCTCGTGTACGCGCCGGCGATCCTGCTCGCGGGCCTCGACGTCCGCTCCGGCATCCTGCCCTTCGGAAACATCCGCGCCTCGAATGGGACCATTCCCGCATGAGCACCGACACATCCGGCGTATCCACGCCCGTCCACGACCCCCGCCGCTATTTCGAGCAGATCGACCGCTCCCGCTCGACGGAAGCAGGCAAGCCGCCGGTCTGCCTCTATCTGGAGGTCACCAACCGCTGCAACCTGCTCTGCGAAACCTGTCCACGCACCTTCGAGACGCTCGAACCGCCGGCCGACATGAGCTGGGAGCTGTTCACCCGCATCGTCGACCAGATCCCCGGACTGCAGCGCGCCGTGCTGCACGGCGTCGGCGAGCCGATGCTGGTGCGCGAGCTGCCGCAAATGGTGCGCTACCTCAAGGACCGCGGCGTCTATGTGCTGTTCAACACCAACGGCACCCTGCTCAACCCACGCAAGTTCCGTGAACTGATCGAAACCGGCCTCGACGAGCTCCGCGTGTCGCTCGATGCCGCCGATGCGAAAACCTACGCCCTGGTCCGCGGCAAGGACTTCTTCGACCGCATCGTCCGCGACGTCCGCAAGTTCACGCAGTACCAGCAGGCCACCGGCGCCACGACGCCGCGGGTCTCGCTCTGGCTCACCGGCCTGAAGGAGACGGTGCAGCAGCTGCCGGACTTCGTCCGCCTCGCTGCCGACATGGGCGTGCGCGAGGTCCACCTCCAGCGCCTGGTGTTCGACGACACGGGCTTCGGCATGGCGCGCGCCGAGAGCTCGCTGTTCGAGCAGACCCAGGTCGAGGAGCAGGCCACGATCGCGGAAGCCACAGCACTCGGCCGCACGCTTGGCATCACTCTCGACGCCTCCGGTGCCACCGAGCCCGGACTTAGCCTCAAGCAGGCCGACGACGACCAGCCCTGGTCGCTCTGCCGCCGTCCCTGGTCGCTGATGTATTTCACCGCGCACGGCCGCGCGCTGCCCTGCTGCATCGCGCCGTTCTCCGCCCGCGACTACGCCACCTACACCCTCGGGGACGCCAGCCAGCAGGACATCCGCGAGATGTGGAACGGCCCCGCCTATCGCGACTTCCGCGCGCAGTTGCTCAGCGACGAGCCGCCGAAGCCCTGCCAGGGCTGCGGACTGCGCTGGAGCCTCTGAGCCGATGCCCGTTCCCGACCCAGACCTGGTCGCCGCCGTCATCCCGGTGTTCGAGGAGCAGGGCGCCATCGGACCCACCCTCGCGCGCCTGCCACGCGATGTGGTCGGCCATGCCATCGTCGTCGATGGCGGCTCGCGCGACGACACCGTGGCCGAAGCCCGGAACGCGGGAGGCACAGTCATCTCGGAACGCAGCCGCGGCTATGGCCGCGCCTGCGCCAGCGGGGTGTCCGAGGCACGCCGCCTCGGAAGCACCGTCGTGCTGTTTCTCGACGGCGACGGCAGCGACGCGGTCGAGCGCGCGGCCGACATCGTCGGTCCGGTGCTGGCGAACGAGGCCGACCTCGTGCTGGCCTGGCGCTCCGCCTCCGGCCGCGAGCCCGGCAGCATGGGCCGCCACCAGGTCTTCGCCGGCTGGTCGATCGGCCTCGTCTCCCGCCTGCTGACCGGCATCCGGTACCGCGACATGTCCGCCTTCCGGGCGATCCGCATCGACGCGCTGGACCGCCTCGGCATGACCGAGATGACCTATGGCTGGAACCTGGAGATGCAGCTCCGGGCCGCGCATGCCGGCCTGCGCATCCGCGAGATCGAGCTGCCCTATCGCTGCCGCCGCGCCGGCGCGTCCAAGGTTGCCGGCAACTGGCGCGGCACCGTGCGCACCACGCTGCGCCTGGCCGCCGTGCTGTCGCGCACCGGCCGCGCTGTCCTTGCCGGCAGCCGATGAGCGGGCGATCAGTGCGACGGCTTGGCGAGCCCGACCCTGATCACGGTGTCACGGGCGACCTGCCGCGTTCCGGCCGCCTGGAAGTCCGGCCGCGCGTCGAGCTGCGCGACGGTGAACGCCACCGGCTCGACCACGTCGCCCAGCAACGCCATCGCATCCACCGGCACCGAGATCAGGCGGCCGCCGATCCCGAGCACGCCGCCGTAGCGGATCACCAGCTCGATGCGCCCGTCGGCGCCGCGCACCACGTCGCGCACCGTGCCGAGCGCCTGCTGGCTCTCCACCGGTCGCCTGACGTCGCGGCCGATCAACGTCCCCACCCGCACTGGCTGCGGAAAGCGCATCGCCGCCGACTGTTCGAGCGACATCCAGCTCGGCGGCGGCATCCCTCCGGGCGTCCGGCTTTGCGCCAAAGCCACGTGCGCGGCGCACACGCAGGCGACGACCACCATTTGTTTCAACAAGACCACCTCTCTCCTTGAAAATATCGAGCCGCCCGGAGCGACATTCCAGTCTTCGACGCGGCAGCCGCAGGAGGTTACACCGGTGACGCAGGTTGGCCCTTCATCCGTGCGGCACGAGCGCCGGCTGCATCCCTGGCCGGTGCGCGTCATGCACTGGCTCAACGCGCTCGCGATGATCGTGATGATCACTTCCGGCTGGGGCATCTACAACGACGACGCCATCATCAAGGGATTCCTGTTCCCGGGCGTGCTGCGCCTCGGCGAATGGGCGGCACCCAGCCTGAACTACCATTTCGCCGGCATGTGGCTGCTGGCCGCGAACGGCATCGCCTATCTCGCTTACGGCTTCGGCACCGGACGCCTGCGCGAGCGCCTGCTGCCGATCCACGCCCGCGACGTCGTGCACACGGTGCGCGACACGCTGCATTTCAAGATCGCGCACGAGGACCTCACCACCTACAACGCGGTGCAGAAGCTGCTCTACATCGTCGCCATCCTCGCCGGCATCTCGCAGGTCGTGTCCGGGCTGGCGATCTGGAAGCCCGTGCAGTTCTCAGGCCTCGTCTCCTTGCTCGGCGGTTTCCAGTCCGCACGCATCATCCATTTCCTCGGCATGGCGATCCTGGTCGGCTTCGTGCTCGTGCACGTGGCACTGGCGCTGCTGGTGCCGCAGACCCTGCTGGCGATGCTGTCCGGCGGTCCGCGGCTCAGGGAGCCGCAACAGGACGCACCCGCCTCCGTCCGCGAAGGGACGATGCCATGAGGTCGCCCTTCCGTCCCGCCGAGCTCCCCGACCCTGCGATCCTCGACGACCACAAGCCGCTGCTCCGCGCGCTCGGGCGCCGCAACCTCCTCCGTGGCGGATTGTCGCTCGGCGCACTGTCCATGCTCACCGGCTGCGACGTCAGGCGGCCCGAGTCCGTGCAGTCCGCCCTGCTCGCCATCTCGCGCCTGAATGACGGCGTGCAGGCCTGGCTGTTCGACCCCAAGAAGCTCGCCCCGACCTATGCAGCCAGCCAGGTGCTCAGGCCGCCGAAATTCAACGCCTACTACGATGTCGTCGATGTCAAACCCGTCGATGCCACCCGCTGGAAACTCGAATTGTCCGGCCTGATCGCCGATCGGAGACCGTGGCCGGTTCCGGCGCTCGCGGCGCTCCCGCAGACCGACATGATCATCAAGCACATCTGTGTCGAAGGCTGGGACTATATCGGCGAGTGGTCCGGCGTGCGCCTGTCCACCTTCCTCAGGCGCATCGGCGCCGACCTCACGGCCCGCTACGTCGCCTTCAGGACGGCCGACGACTATCCCAGCAGCATCGACATGGCGTCCGCCCTGCACCCGCAGACCATCCTGGCGCTGGATTATGCCGGCGAGACGATCACGGACCCGTTCGGCTTCCCGCTGCGCCTGCGCATGTCCACCAAGCTCGGCTACAAGAACCCGAAATGGATCACGGCGATGGAGGTGACGAACACCTACCCCGGCGGCTACTGGGAGAAACAAGGCTTCCCGTGGTTCGCCGGCATCTGAGCACCGTGCCGGTTCAGCAGGCCGCTGCCCGTGGCACGACCTTGTCGCGCAGCTCGTCGACCAGGACGTGCATGTTCTCGCTGTAGTCGATGGGGACATCGACCACGTGCACGCCGCCCTCTGCGAAGGCGGCCTCGAGCGTCGGGATCAGCGCGTCCAGGCTCGTAACGTGCGTGCCCCTGGCGCCGTAGCTCCCGGCGTAGGCCACGAAATCCGGGTTGCCGAAGGTCAGTCCGAAATCCTCGAAACGATCCACCGCCTGCTTCCAGCGGATCATGCCGTACGCGTCATCGACCAGGATCAGCACGACCAGGTCGAGCCGCAACCGGACGGCGGTTTCCAGTTCCTGGCTGTTCATCATGAAGCCGCCATCGCCGCAGATCGCCATGACGCGCCGCCCTGGATACAGCATCGCCGCCATCATCGCCGAGGGCAGGCCGGCGCCCATGGTGGCCAGCGCGTTGTCCAGCAGCAGCGTGTTGGCGACGAAGGTGCGGTAGTTCCGCGCGAACCAGATCTTGTACATGCCATTGTCGAGCGCCACGATCCCGTCCTCGGGCATGACGCGGCGCACGTCGTGCACCAGGCGCTGCGGCGTCGGCGGCCAACGGTCCTCGGTGTTGCGGTCGGTGATGCGCGCGAGGATGCCGTCGCGCAGATCGAGCAGGGCGCCGGCATGGCGCAGACGGCCTTCCAGGCGATCGGCGAGCAGTTCGAGACTGGGCCCAACGTCGCCGATCACCTCGGCATGCGGAAAATAAACCTGGTCCACGGTCGCCGGGATATAGCCGACATGGATCACCTGCGGACCGTCCGGTCCCATGATGAAGGGCGGCTTCTCGACGGTGTCGTGGCCGATCGCGATGATCAGGTCGGCCTGGTCGACGGCCTCGTGCACATAGTCGCGCTCGGACAGCGCGGCGGTGCCCATGTAGAGCCGGCTGCCGCCGGCCACCGTGCCCTTGCCCATCTGCGTGGTGAAGAACGGGATCTGCAGCCGGCGCACGAAGCCGCCGAGGCCGGCGGTGCTGCGTGGCCGGCTGGCCGCGGCGCCGAGCATGATCAGCGGGCGTTTCGCCCCGAGGATCATGCCGGCGGCCCGGTCGAGTGCCGCGCGGTGTGCAACCGGGATGTCGATCGGGTGCACGGGCACCATCGGCACCGCGTCGACGGCCTCGCCCGCCACGTCCTCCGGCAATTCCAGCAGCACCGGCCCCGGCCGTTCCTGCATGGCGATCCGGAACGCGTCGCGCACCAGGGTCGGTATGGAACCAGGACTGACGATCTGGTGCGAAAGCTTGGTCAGCGGCTTGAACGCACCGACGACATCGACGATCTGGAAGCGCGCCTGGCGGCTGCTCATGATGCCCTTCTGCCCGGTGATCATGATCACCGGCATGGCGCCGAGCAGCGCATAGGCGGCGCCGGTGGTCAGGTTGAGCGCACCGGGACCGAGCGTCGTGAGGCAGACGCCGGGCCGGCCGGTGAGCCGGCCATAGGTCGCCGCCATGAAGGCTGCCGCCTGTTCGTGCCGGGTCAGAACGAGCCTGATCGACGACGTGCGCAGGCTCTCCAGCACATCGAGATTCTCCTCGCCGGGAACGCCGAAGATGCGATCGACACCCTCGTTCTCGAGTGCCGCGACGAGCAGGTCAGAACCCTTAGGCATTGGCGTTTTCCTTTGCCCGTGAACGGACGTCGCCGGGCCTCGTCCGGCCACGCATCACGCTAGCATGCGGATCTGCCAGGAGATAATTGCTGCATCGCATCCATGCGGCGGGTTCAACGATACGTTGTCAGCCCCTTCACCCGGCCGCCGCCAGGAATTGCAGGCCGGCCAGCCTTGCATACAATCCGCCCGACGCGATCAGCGTCTCGTGCGTGCCGGTCGCCACCACCCTGCCCTGCTCGACGACGATGATCAGGTCTGCGCTGCGCACCGTCGCCAGCCGGTGCGCGATCACCAGGGTGGTGCGCCCACGCGACACGGTGGCGAGCGCTTCCTGGACCGCGCGCTCGGATTCCGAATCCAGCGCGCTGGTGGCCTCGTCGAGCAGCAGCACCGCCGGGTCGCGCAGGATCGCGCGCGCGATCGCGACACGCTGGCGCTGGCCGCCGGACAGCCGTATGCCGCGCTCGCCGAGAAAGCTGCCATAGCCGTCCGGCATCGCCTCGAGAAAATCCAGCCGCGCCATCGACCCTGCCGCCCGCACCTCCGCGTCGCTGGCGGCGGGCCGGCCGTAGCGGATGTTCTCCATCGCCGTCGTGCTGAAGATCACCGGATCCTGCGGCACGATGCCGATCCGGCCGCGGAGGTCGGCCGGCTGCATCTGGCTGATGTCGATGCCGTCCAGGCGGATGCTCCCGTGGGCCGGATCGTAGTAGCGCAGCAGCAATTGCAGCACAGTGGTCTTGCCGGCGCCGGACGGTCCGACCAGCGCCACCGTCTGGCCCGGCATGATCTCCAGCGAGAAGCCGGACAGCGCGCTGTGGTCGGGCCGGCCGGGATAGCGGAAGCTCACCGCCTCGAAGCGGACGTGGCCCGCCGAGCGCTCCGGCAGCGTCACCGGATGCTCGGGGGGGAGGATCGTCGGCCGCTCGGCGAGCGTCTCGCGCAGCCGGTCGGCGGCGCCGCCGGCGCGGGCAAGGTCGCCCCAGAGTTCGCTCATCTGCGCCCCCGAGGTGGCGACCAGCACCGCGTAGAACACGAAGGCGGACAGGTCGCCGCCGCTCAGCCGGCCGGCCAGCACGTCGCGGCCGCCGACCCACAGGGTGAACACGATCGCGCCGAACCCCAGCAGGATGACGACGAAGACGAGGCTGGCGCGGGTGCGTACCCGCCGCAGCGCGGCGGCGACCGAGCGCTCCACCTCCTGGCCGAAGCGCATCCGGTCGATCGGCTCGTGGGTGAAGGCCTGCACGGTGCGCAGCGCGTTCACCGTCTCCTCGGCATAGGCGCCGAGATCGCCGATCCGGTCCTGCGCGGCGCGGGACAGCACCCGCTCGCGGCGCCCGAACAGCACCAGCGGCAGCACCACCAGCGGCACCACCAGGATGACCAGGGCCGCCAGCTTCAGGCTGGTCACCATCAGCATCACCAGGGCGCCCAGGACCAGGATCGCATTGCGCAGCCACTGCGACACGGCGGAGCCGACCAGGGCCTGCAGGACGGAGATGTCGGCGGTCAGCCTTGTCAGCACGTCGCCGGTCCGCGCGGTCTCGAAGAAGGCCGGCGACAGCGACAGGATGTGGGAGAACATCTCGCGCCGCAGATCGGCGCCGACCCGTTCGCCGAGCCAGGAGACAAGATACGAGCGCAGCGAGGTCGCCACCGCCAGGCTCGCCACCACCGCCGCCATGGCGAGTGCTGCCGCATCGAGGCGCCGCAGGCTGCCGGTCGCGAAGCCGAGATCGATGAGCCGCCGCACGCCCTGGCCGAGGATGAGCACCAGAGAGGCCGAGCCCAGCAGTGCTGCGGAGGCGCCGAGCACACGCCACCGGTACGGCTGGAGGTAGGCGGCCAGGAGCACGACGGCGGCCAGGCGGTTCCTGTCAGACGGCAACGGCGGAGATCCATTCCGGCGTTGGCTTGCCGGCCGCGGCCCGAGCGGGCAGCCTCATGCGATGACTCCCGACGCCGCGACGATACGCACCGAGATGCTACGCCAGCTGCAGGCCAGGGGCGCTGAGAAGTCGATCTGCCCGAGCGAGGTCGCGCGTGCCCTGTCGCCGGAGTGGCACGGCCTGATGAAGCCGGTCCGGTCGGTGGCGATCCTCCTGATGCGCGAGGGCCGCCTCGACATCCTGCGCAAGGGCAAACCGGTGCAGCTTGTCGCTGAACCGCAAGGAGGCGAGGTCAAGGGCGTGATCAGGCTGCGGCTGCGACCGGATCCAGGCTGAGTCGCCGCGTTCGCGGCCTCCTCAGGCTCCCCTGGCCTTGCGAAAGCCGCTGAGTGCGGCCAGCAGCATGCCGGCGCGCGGGGTCACCAGCTTGTCGTCGCCATGTCGCAGCTCGGTGGTGAGGATGCAGAGCGAGGAGGCGCTGAGCAGCAGCGCGCCCATTTTCTGCGTCGACCGTGTCACCACCAGGGCTGCCCCGAGCAGTTCCGACGCGCCGATGGTCTGCATGTCCCGCTTGCTCCAGCCCCAGCTGCCGAACAGGGCCCGCTGCGGCTCGAGGGCGAGCAGCTTGCTGATGCCTGCGGCGGCGAAACCCAGTCCGATGATGCTGTGCCAGATCGACGGCCGGTGCTTGGACATGCGTGGTGCTCCCGTTTGCAGCCGGAACGCGCCCATGCTGGCCCGGTTCGCCGCGACGCCTCGCGCCCCTCGCCGTCACGGCTCCGCGGAGAGATCAGTCCCCGGACCAGTGATCGTGCGGCAGCGTGCGCGCGCGCTCCATGTGATCCACCGCGAGTGCTGCCAGGTCCATGAGCAGCGTTCTCTGCTCGCTGGTGAGCGGAGGCCGTGGCCGGCGGTCGATGATGCACAGCGCGCCGATGACCTGTCCGTCCAGCGGGCTGATCAGCGGAGCGCCGGCATAGAAGCGCAGGCCGTCGGGGCCGCCCACATGCGGGTTGCCGGCGAAGCGCGGGTCCCGCGCCGCGTCGCAGATCACCAGGGCATCGGATCCCGCGATCGTGTGCGCGCAGAACGCGGTGCTCCGAGGCGTGCTCTGCAGCTCGATCTCGTAGCGTCCGACCAGCGTCACCGCCTCGGCCCCGACGAGCGAGATATAGGCCGCCGACGTGCCGAACAGCCCGGCGGCGAGCCTGGCGAGCTGGTCGAGCTTCTGACCTGCCAGCCGCGCCGCAGACGGCGCGTAGTACGCCAGCGCCTGCAGCCGCAGCGCCTCGTCCGCCAGCACCGGCGCGCTGCTGGCCGCGTCCAGCGCTTCGGCGCTGACGACGCGATTGCGTCCCAGGCGCTTGGCCTCGTACAGCGCGCGGTCGGCCGCCGCGACCAGCTCCGGCCCATCGATGCGCGGATCCTCGCGCGACGGATAGATCGTGGCGCAGCCGACGCTGACGGTGACGACGCCACCCTGTGCATTGCCCTCGTGCCGCAGGCTCAGCGCCTCGATCGCGTTGCGCGCGCGCTCGGCCATGAGCGCGGCTCCGGCCTCGGGCACGCCGGGCAGCAGCAGCACCAGTTCCTCGCCGCCGTAGCGCGCGGCGAGGTCCGCCGGGCGTCGGGCGATGCCGCCGAGAGACGCGGCCACCGCCTGCAGGCAGCGATCGCCGGCCTGGTGGCCATAGCAGTCGTTGTAGCTCTTGAACTGGTCGACATCGAGCAGCAGCAGCGACAGCGGCACCGCCTCGCGGGCCGCGCGCCGGCACTCGCGGTCGAGCACGGTCTCGAACTGCCTGCGGTTGGCCAGCCCGGTCAGGCCGTCGCTGCTGGCCAGATGGGCCAGTTCGGCGTTGGCCGCCTCGAGCTGCTGCTCGGCCGCCTTGCGTTTGGAGATGTCGCGCAGCACGACGATGAAACCGCCATCCTCCACCACGAAGCTGTAGCGCCCCTCCATCCAGATATAGTCGCCGTTCCTGTGCCGGACGCGGTAGGTCTCCTCGGCATCGCCAAGCGTCTGCTGCGCCTGGTCCAGGGTCTGCGCCACACGGGGCCAGTCATCGGGGTGCACGACGCTGTGCGGATGCCGGCCGATCAGGTCCGCCGGCGCGTAGCCCAGGCGGCGCCGCACCGACGGCGAGACGTAGGTGCGGACCTGGTTCTGGTCCAGGCGCATGATCACGTCGCTCGCATTGTCGGCCAGCAGCCGGTAGAGCTGCTCGCTCCGCCGGTGCACCGTCTCGCTCCGCCGGCGCCGTCGCGACTCGCGCCGGTGCATCAGGCCGAAGCCGGCGGACGTCGCGCACAGCATGGCGAGCACCAGGCCGATCACGAGCGCACGGCTGCGCCAGACGGCGAAGATGTCGGTCTCGGCGAGGGCGACGTCGAGGACCAGCGGCAGGGTCGCGACGTGGGTGAAGCTGTACACCCGGCGCACGCCATCCAGGCCGGAGGGTGCCGCGAAGGTGCCGGACGGCGACTGCTCGATGCGCCGGAAATTGGCGCTGCCGGCGATGCTGTGTCCGATAAGGGCCGGATCGTATGGCATGCGCATGAGATAGGTGCCGTCGGCGCGGAACAGGCTGACCGCGCCGTTCGGCCCGAGCCTGGAGCGGCCGAACAGCCCCTTGAAGTAGTCGAGGCCGAGCGTGCCGACGATCGCGCCGGCGAAGCTGCCGTCCGGGTGGTTCAGGCGCCGGCTGAGGATCACCGCCTGCCCCCGCCCGAGCGTGCCGACGGTGTCGATGTCGATGCGCAGACCGGTGTCCGCCTTGCCGCGCTCGGCCCGGAAGAACCCGGCTGAGGCCAGGTTCCCGGTGACAACCGGTTGGTCGCGGGAGGCATCGCGCACGACGCGGCCCTGCTCGTCGAGGACGCGGATGGCGCCGAGATAGGGCGCCGTCGCCGCGCGGTCGAACAGCACCAGTCGCTGCATGCGCGGCGACAGCCCGGACAGTCCGGGTTCGCGCAGCCCCTCGGCGGCGGCCTGCAGCGACAGGTCGTATTCGCCGATCGTCCGCGCGATGTCGGCGGCTGTCGCGGCGCTGAGATTCTGCGCGCCGTTCACCGCCTGGCCCCAGGTGTCGCGCCGGAGCTGCACGAGCATGACGACGGAGACGATGGCGAAGCTGGCAACCAGGAGCGCGGTGGCCAGGACCGGGCCGCGTGCGACGAGGGTGGTCGGTCGGTCGGTGGACCCGCGTGGCTTCATGGTCGCGCTCTCAAAACGTCTGTTCAACAATGGCGACCAGAGCTAAATAACGATTTGTTTACGATCAAGATAATTCGCATATCGTAACATTTTCCCCCCCGGGCGGCCCGCCGCGGCAACCGGACCGGTGTTGCAACGTAGAAACCCGCGGCGCTTGCTACGTCGCGGGATTGCTATCCAGGGAGGCTCAGGTGCCTGAAAGACCACTGCGCGACATGCGGCCTCATCGGTGGCGGGTTGCTCTCTCGGCGTGCGCGATGCTGTGCGGCTCGGCTGCCGGACTGCCGGCCACCGCCGCCCCGCCGACCCTGCCGCCGCTGCTGCAGCCATCCACCACCGAGCGGCATCCCGGCAAGGTCATCCTGGACCAGCTCGTCACCCCCGACCTGCAGGCCGCGGAACGGTTCTATGGGTCCCTGTTCGGCTGGACCTTCAATGCATTGCCCGATACGTCCTTCCCGTACGCCATCGCCCGGTTCGGCGGCCGGGAGGTCGCGGGCCTCTTTCAGCGCAGCGCCCCCTCCGACGAGCATCGGCAGTCGGCCTGGCTGACCTTCTTCTCGGCGACGGATATCGACGCGGTGAAGGCGGTTGCCATCCAGCATGGCGCGCATGTGCTGTTCGGGCCCCGGACGATCCCCGATCTCGGGCGCGAAGCCGTGCTGCAGGATCCGCAGGGCGCGGTCTTCGCCGTGCTGGCCTCGGCGAGCGGCGACCCGCCGGACCAGGCGGCCGCGGACGGGGACTGGATCTGGCGTTCGCTGATCACTCCCGACCCCGACAATGACGCGGCGTTCTACCAGACGCTGCTCGGCTTCGATGTCTATGACGTGACGGCGTCGGCGACCGACCCGAGGCATCTGATCCTGGCCTCCGGCGGCTATGCACGCGGCAGTGTCAACGCGCTGCCGGCGAGCCGTCCCGGCGCGCATCCGCGCTGGCTGAACTACATCCGGGTCGATGATGTCGCTGCTTCATCCCAGAAGGCGGCGGCTCTCGGCGGGCGCATCCTCGTGCCGCCGCGGCTCGACCATAGTGGCACCCGGATTGCCGTCATCGCCGACCCGCTCGGCGCTCCGCTGGGATTGATGGAATGGTCCGACACCGGCAACCAGGCGGTCGCGAAATGAGAACCCTGCTCCTGCGTTCCTGCGCGGCGCTCACGCTGGGCTGTCTCGGGCTGGCGATTTCGGGCTGCGTGGCCCCCGGCTATGGCGGCTACGATGTCGGCGGCGGCTACTACGAGGGCGGCGGCGGCGGCTACGGCTGGGGGCCGGGCCTCGCCGTCGGCCCCTATGGCGGCGGCGGGTACTATCGCGGCGGCGGCGGGCGCCCGTGGCACGGTGCGGGCGGCGGTCGCGGCGTTCCCTCGCTACCCGGCGGTCGCGGCGGCGGTGGCATGCGTGGCGGCGGCGGCTTCCATGGCGGAGGCGGTGGTCACGGCGGGGGTGGTGGTGGCCATGGCGGCGGCGGCGGCGGCCACGGCCGCTAGGGTCGCGGATGGCGGTCCCTGCAGGACTGGCCCCGGATAGGGCCGCCCAGGGCTTTGCGTCCGAGGATCCGGTGTCCTATGGACGCCGGATGAGCCTCATCTTCCGTATCGCCTTGACCGCCCTGCTGGCATCCACCGCCACGCAGGCCATCGCCCAGACGCCACCGCCCGGTGACATTCCTGCCCAGTTCGCACGACCGCTGACGCAGAACGACTACGTGCGCCGGATCGTCATGATCCCGATGCGCGACGGCGTGAAGCTCTACACGGTCATCGTCATCCCGAAGAACGCGCACGGCGCTCCCATCATCCTCACCCGCACGCCGTACGATGCGCACAAGGCCGCGGCGAGCAGCGACTCGCCTTTGATGACGGAGGTGCTGCGCCGGGGCGACGAGGAGCTGACGGAGGCCGGATACATCCGTGTCTACCAGGACGTGCGCGGCAAGTACGGCTCCCAGGGCGTCTACGAGATGACGCGGCCGCCGCGTGGGCCGCTGAACGGGTCCGCGACCGACGACACCACCGACGCCTGGGACACGATCGACTGGCTGGTCAAGAACCTGCCCCAGAGCAACGGCCGCGTCGGCATGATCGGCTCGTCCTACGAAGGCTGGACCGTGGTCATGGCGCTCCTGCATCCGCATCCGGCGCTGCAGGCCGCGGTTCCGGAAAGCCCGATGGTGGATGGCTGGATGGGCGACGACTGGTTCCATTACGGCGCCTTCCGCGTGCCCAATTTCGACTACATCGCCGAGCAGACCGAGCAGAAGGGCGCGGGCGACGGCGTGCCGCGCGCCCAGTACGACGACTACACGACCTTCCTCGATGTGGGCGTGGTGCAGTCCTATGCGCAGGCGGCCGGCCTCGATCAGCTTGGCTGGTGGCGCAAGCTGCAGGCGCATCCCGCCTATGACGGCTTCTGGCAGAACCAGGCGCTCGACAAGCTGGTGGCCCGGCATCCGTCCGACGTGCCTACCCTGTGGGAGCAGGGCATGTGGGACCAGGAGGACATGTGGGGCGCCAACCACTGCTTCGCGGCCCTGAAGCAGGCTGGCCACGAGGCCAACAACTGGCTGGTCATCGGGCCCTGGTTCCACGGCCAGGTGGGAGTGGACGGGCGGAGCCTGGGCCCGCTGCTCTGGGACGGCGATACCGCGGCGCAGTTCCGGCGCGACATGGTGATGCCGTTCTTCCGCCAGCACCTCGAGGGTGGACCGCAGGCAAACCTGTCACGGGTGAGCTTCTACGAGCCGGCTACAAACCACTGGCAGTCTTTTCCGGACTGGCCGCGCGCGCAGGCGACGACGCCGCTCTACCTGGGTGACGGGTTCTCGCTGTCCATGACCAAGCCCGCGACGGCCGGCTCCGACAGCTACGTCTCCGATCCGGCCAAGCCCGTGCCGTTCGAGCCGCGTCCGATCCGCTTCGACGACCGCGCCGCGTGGCGCACCTGGCTCGTGCACGACCAGCGCTTCGTCGATGGCCGGCCGGACGTGCTGACCTACCAGAGCGCGATCCTGACCGCGCCGCTCAAGCTGGAAGGCGCACCGGTCGCCGACATTGTCGAAAGCACGACGGGGACGGACACCGACGTCGTGGTGAAGCTGATCGACGTGTATCCGGGGGAACGCCGCGGACAGCCCGAGATGGGCGGCTACGAGCTCCCGATCGGGATCGACATCCTGCGCGGCCGCTACGCGCGCAGCTTCGAGACTCCGGCTCCGGTGCCGGCCGGCCAGCCGCAGCACTACCGCTTCACCCTGCCGAACGTGAACTACACGCTCGAGCCGGGCCACCGGATCATGGTGCAGGTGCAATCTACGCTGTTCCCGCTGTACGACCGCAACCCGCAGACCTATGTCGCAAACTTATTTTCCGCAAAGCCGGGAGATTACCGGAAGGCAACGATCACGGTGCTGCATTCGGCGGACGCCGCGAGCGCGATCTGGTTGCCGATCGCGAAGTAGTCGACCGTGGCTGCCGATGCTGCAACATCGGTCACGAAAATTGAGGAATTTGCAGTCAGGCCTCAACGAAACAGGGACATGATCGAGGAGGACTGCGCGTTGGCAATGGAGAGCGACTGGATGGCAAGCTGCTGCTTGGTCTGCAGCGACGTCAGCTTGGCGCTCTCGGCTGAGAGATCCGCGTCGGTCAGCGCACCTTCACCGGTGGTGAGGGCATCCGAAAGCGTGCTGACGGTGCTCTGCAGGCCGGTCAGCAAATTCGTCGAGGAGCCGAGCGACGAGGAGATGGTGTTCATCTGACTGATCGCAGCATTGACCGCGCCAAGAGCAACATCGGGGCCGGTCACCGCGGTGATGGTTCCGGTTCCAACCGTGCTGAGATTGCCCGGGTCCGTCGTGTTCAGGTTGCCGCCGCTGACCGTGAGGTCGCCGGTCGTGGCATTCTTGATCACGCCGAAACCGGAATTCCCTATCGCGGTCATCAGGAGATTGACCTGCAGCGGCGCCGTAGCCGCCGGGTCGACGGTATTGTTGCTCTCGGCGTTGCTGGTCTCGACGCTGGTGATGTTCGTCCCGGCCGTGGTGTTGCCGTTATCGTCGCGGGCCGAGGAGATGGAGTAGGTCGTGTTGCCCGAGGCGTCCTGACCGAGTGTCAGGGTGTTTCCGGTTGCGGTGACCGTATAGACGCTGTCCCCGTCGGCATTCGTCGAGGTGGTGTAGGCATCGGTGCCGGAAGCCAGGCTGTAGGCCCCTGTCGCGCTGATGGCTGACGAGGTTGTCCCCAGCGCGGTGTCGATCGCCGTGGCAACCGAACTGGCGGCCGCATTGTTGTCGTTCAGGATGTAGGACGTCGTGACATACGGTGATTGCGCAGTTCCGGTTGTTGCGGTGCCACCGGGCCCGGATGAGATCAATGTCAGTTCGGCGGGACCGGTGGTATCATTGAGAGCGGTTGCGGTGCTGCCGATCGCGAGATCGAGCCCGGCCTGCGCCACATTCAGGCCGGCGAGACCGAGACCCGAACTGGTGGCGTTGAAACCCGCGAGCGAGAACTTGTTGCCGTCAAGGCTTTGAACGGCGCTGACGGAGGTGCTGGTAATTCCGTTGCCGACTTCGCCGGCCAGCAGATTGACGCCCTGGAAGGTCGCGCCGTTGGCATTCGCGTCGATCTGCTTGAGGGTCGCGTCGATGCTGCTGTCGAGAGTGGTGGCGCTCAGGCCGTTGGTCTGGCCCTCGGTGATCGTGGTCGCCAGCGAGGAGAGCAAGCCGCTGGTGCTGTTGGCCTGGGTGGACGCAGTACTCAGCACCTGGGCGGTGAATTGCAGGCCGGAGCTGATGCCGGACAGCCCGGCGATCTGGGAGCTCATGCCCTGGGAGATGGCGTAGATTGCCGGATCGTCCGAGGCCGTCGAGATCTTCTTGCCGGTGGAAATCTGGTTCTCGGTTGCGGTCAGCTGGCTTGCGGTCATACGCAGAGAGGCAAGAGCGGCGATAGACGCTGTGTTGGTGTTGACGGAGAACGTCATGGAGCGCACTCACCTCGGCTGACAGTGTCCCAACAAGGCCGGGAATGATTAAGACGAGGTTAAGGCCTGCGGCTCCGGTTGCCCGGATAACGCTGCCGGTTCGCTCATCACGATGATTGTTCGGCTCGCGCTCTCAGGACTTCGCTGAAGCCGAGGATCTCGCGGTCAGATTGTCCAGCCGTAGCCGCTGACGGTCGTCCGTCACGCGTCGCAGCGCCAGGAATGCGGTCAGACCGGACGCAAGGACGCGCCTTCCCGACAGCAGCAGCATGAGCAGGATCTGGTACTGCACGGCCTGCACCGGATCCAGCCCCGCCAGGATCTGTCCCGTCATGATGCCAGGCAGCGTGATCAGGCCGGCTGCCGACATCTGGTTGATGATCGGAAGCACGCCACGCCGCAGGGCCGCCCGCAGCAGGCGCGCAGTGGCGTGCCGGTAGCTGGCTCCCAGCGCCAGCTGCGCCTCAATCGCGATCCTGTCGCGCGCGACCGTCTCCAGGGTGTGCTCCGATCGTGAAGCTTGCACGCTCGGTGGCGTCGTCGCCCAGCACCTTGGGCGACGCCATTGGCGCAGGCGGAAACCAGCAGCCTGTGGGCTTGGCTGTAGGCGAGCCCGGTCGGTGCGTCGCAGCCTGCGAGCGGCAGGCGCGCGGTCACCTTGCCGGTGGCCAGCGACACCACGGCGATCTGATTGCTGTCCTCGATATCAATGAACAGCCGCCCGGCGCCATCGAGCGCAGGCGCCTCCAGCTTGCCTCCGACCAGGATGCTTCCGGTCACGTGCGGCCTCGCAGCCATGACGTCGATCCGGGTCACGGCGCCGTCACCGCCATCCATGACCAGCAGTGCCCGGACGCCGCATCAAAAACATCGCGGCGTCCGGCTTGACCCCGGTCCTGAAGTTCGCCAGCAGCGCCCCGCTGCTCCCGTCGACCAGGCTCGCCATACCGATGTCGCCGTTGGTGAACAGCACCCGGTTGTCGGGCAGCGGCAGCACCGCATGGACATGCCGTCCGGCGGCCAGCAATAAGCCGGCCCGGTTGCCCGCCAGCATGACGGTCTGCACCCCGTTCATCCTGGCGACGAGCAGCCGTCCCGTCCCGGCATCGACGGCGGCATAGTCCCAGGGGCCCGGCTGGTCCGGCCCGTGCAGGTCGGCTACAACCCGGGGCGACGCTGCAACCCGGGACACGGTCTGGGCGGCCGCACTCAGCAGCGCAGCGGACAGGACCGCGAGGCCGCTCCAGAAAGCTCGATCGCCTGTCCGCATGCACCACTCCCGAAGCGTCCCAGGCTGGACGGGCGCAGCTCGGCGGACCATGACGCGAAGCTTGTGGATCGACAACTTGGCGGCGCACGAGGCTCCGGCGCGAAGCGACGATCCGCCTGTTCCTGATCGAGTACGAGGCCCATGCGCCGGTAGCCGAAGCCCGGCGGCAGACGCTGACCGCCGATCCGCGCGACGATGTCGTGGTGCGTGGCGATCGGCACCTTCTGAAGCAGCTCCTGGCAAACCTGGTCGAGAACGCGCTTCGCCACACGCCGGCCGGACGCCACCAGTCGCAGCACGCCAGGCAGCGGGCTTGGTCTCAGTCTTGTCAAGGCAGTCGCCGGACCGCACGGTGCGACCCTGGAGCTCGCGGACCGGCGTGGCCTGGTGTGCAAGTTGCTGTTTCGCCGCCCGTGATGCCCGACCACAGGAGGTCGAATATTGATCGTCTCGCAATACGTCATACCCGGAATGAGGATTCGCGACCATCTCGTCCGCGTGCCGCTCGACTGGAACCATCCGGGCGACGGCAGGAGCATCGAAATCTTCGCGCGCGAGGTGGTCGATCCGATGCGCGACGCCGAGCCGTTGCCGAGGCTGCTGTTTCTCCAGGGCGGCCCGGGTGGCAAGTCACCGCGCCCTGGCGACGGGCCGCCCTGGCTCAGGGAGGCGTTGAAGTCCTATCGCGTGATCCTGCTCGACCAGCGCGGCACCGGTCGCTCGAGCCGGATCGAGGCAAGCCGGATCGGCTCGCTCGCGCCACCGCAGCAGATCGCCGAGACCCTCTGCCTATACCGCGCAGACAGCATCGTCCGTGACGCGGAGCATCTGCGCAAGACCGTGTTCGGCAGCGGAAAATGGGAGACGCTCGGCCAGAGCTACGGCGGCTTCATCACCACGACCTACCTCTCCTTCGCGCCCGAAGGCCTGTCCGCCTGCTACGTCACGGGTGGCCTGCCGGGCCTGAACGCACGGGCCGAGGATGTCTATCGTCGCACCTTTCCGCGCGCCCAGGCCAAGACGCGGCGATACTACGAGCGTTTCCCGGATGACCGCGCCAGGATCGGCCACGTTGCGGACCATCTCGAGCAGAATGACGTGCGGCTTCCCGACGGCGACCGCTTGACGGTCAGGCGCCTGCAGATCGTGGGGATCGATTTCGGGATGGCGCCCGGCTTCGAGAACGTGCACTGGCTGTTCGACGAAGCATTTGCCGATTCCGACGAAGACCGCCTGTCCGACCAGTTCCTCGGCGCGGTGCAGGCCCGGACGTCCTACGACGACAACCCGCTCTTCGCGCTGCTGCAGGAAAGCATCTATGGGCAGGGAGATGGCGCAACAGGCTGGGCGGCCGAGCGGGTTCTCGGAGACTTCCCGGACTTCGCGCCCGACAAGCGCCCGATCATATTTCCGGGCGAGATGATGTACTCCTGGATGTTCCGGGAGATCCGCTCGCTGCGCCCGTTCGCGGCCGCGGCCGAGGCGCTCGCGCACCATCCGCGCTATGCGCCACTGGTCAGCACGACGACACTGGCGGCGAACGAGGTTCCCGTGGCGGCTGCGGTCTATTTCGACGACCTCTATGTCGATGCCGGCTTGTCGCTCGACACGGCCAGCCGGATCGGCAATGCCCGGGCCTGGGTGACCAACGAATACGAGCATGACGGGCTGCGCGCCTCGGCCGCCGTGTTCGCGCGCCTGCGCGACATGGTTCGCGAACAGGGTGGCCCGCTTGCGATGTAGACCTTGCGGCTGGCGGTCATGGCGGCGCAGGGACGGCAGGTGTCACGATGCGGCGGGACAGCAGTGACACCGCCAGCAGCAGCACGGCGCCGGTTGCGACAAGCCCGGCATGCAGCAGCCAAAACATCGCCCCGGGCAGCCTGACGAGCAGGCCGCCGAGCCAGCCTGCCAGCAGGTTGGAGAGGAACAGGCTCAGCGCGTAGCTGTTGACCAGGGTGGTGCCGAACGCGCGCGGCGCCAGCCGGGAGTACAGCGCCATCCCGATCGGATACAGGCTGGCAAAGCCGATCGAGTTGATCACGTGGAACGCCACGCCCCATTGCAACCCGACCTCGTGCCGGCCCGCATCGATCCAGGCCGCGAGCGCCAGGCAGAGCGGCGCCGTCGCCATGATCGCAGCCCCGACGACCATCTTGCCGAGCTCGTTCGGCGCCGGGCGGCGCCGCTCCCACCAGCGCCAGAACATCAGCGCCAGCAGTGTCGTGGGCACGCCACTCGCCGCATCGAGCGACAGCAGCCAACTGACCGGCATGGTGTGGCCGAAGAAATTCAGCCTGTAGTTCTCCTGGCTCCAGATCAGGTAGGCGTTGAAGATCTGGGTGTTGCCGACCATGACCAGTGCTACGACCGGCAACAGCAGCAGCAGCAGCATGACCACCTTGATGTCGCCGGCCGAAAGCCGAAGAACCGGCCGGTTGCGTCGCGCTGCACGAAGCGACGGCTCGGGCGGAAGGACGCCGCGGCCGGTGAGGTAGACCACCAGCCCGATCAGCATGCCGACGCCGGCGGCGGCGAAACCCCAGTGCCAGTGGTAGGATTCACCGAGCGTGCCGCAGATCAGCGGCGAGATGATCACGGCCAGGTTGACCGCCAGCTGGTAGATCTGGAACGCGTCGGCGCGTCGCGTGTCCGTGGTCGCGTAGAGCGCGCCGACCTGGGCGCGCGTGCAGGCGCCGAGGCCGACGCCGAGGATCAGGCAGAGCAGAGCCAGCAGGAAGCTCGCATCGAAGGCCATCAGGAAGTGCCCCGCCGTCATCAGCAGGCAACCGAGCACGATCGTCGGCGTCCGTCCCAGGACGCGGTCCGCCAGAACCCCTCCCAGGAGCGGCGTTGCCCAGATCAGCGCGACGAACACCCCCATGATCGCCGAGGCCAGCGGCTGGCCGTGCAGCGTCCCGTAGATCGGCCTGAGTGCCGCGAGCAGGCCGTCGAAACCAAGCACGTGGCGCACATGCTCCGGCAGCAGCAAAGCATCCGTCATGTAGAGCACGAGGAGGGACTGCATGCCGTAGAGCGAGAAGTCGATCCAGCCCTCCGTAAAGGCGAGCACGGCGAGGCCACGCGGATGACCGAAGAACGCGTCGTCGCGCGCGCTGCTCGCCACCAGCAAGGACCCTTGTTCGGCGACTTCAGTCACTCGAAATGCCCTGGTCCCGCCTGTGCGACACGCAATTTGTGAGGTTCGAGCCGCGCGTAATAGGGCGCTGCCGCGTCTGCGATGCGGCGCAAGCCGTCCTCGAGCCGGACCGGTATCCGGTCCGGACGCGCAACGAAACCGGTGGAGCGTTCGACCTCGTCATACCAGGCGGGCGCCCAGACGCCGTCACTGGCGCGTCGTCCGGGCGGCCAGGCGATCATGGCGGGGCTGAACGCAAGACCGAGTGCCGCGCAGAGGGCTTCGAGGGTCGCGGCCGGTGTTGCGGTCACGTCCGCGGAGTCGAGCACCACCGGCGCCTTCCCGAGGCGGTCGGCTTCCCGCTCGAACAGCTCCACCTGACGCACGATGCCGATATCGGCGAGGTCGATCTCGCCGCGCTTCTCGCGGTAGGACGCGATCACCTTTTCCGGGCTGCGTATCAGGAACACGTTGCGGCAGGACACCATGAAGTCAGTGCCGAATCCCGGCAGCATGTGGTGGGTCATGTGCTTCTGGTACTGAACCGCCGCGCCGCCGGGTATCTGGCCCAGCAACAGCGCGGCAACGTCACGCCAGTCCTGCGGCTGGCTTGCCAGCACCGCGTCGCGCATGGGGTGATCCAGTCCGGTGGCTGCGAGATAGGCGGCGTAGAACGGCTCGTCCACCACCGCCGTGTCGGGCCGGTTCTCGAAGGCGCGCATCATCGCGGTGGAGATGTTGCGCGGCCCCGACCACATCGCGATCCGCAACGGGAGCTCGGTCATGCGGCCGCTGCCGCCTCGTCCTTGAGGCTCTCGTAGAGCGCGCGCAGCCGTGCGGTTACCGGGCCGGGCAGACCGGCCGGGAGCCGATGGCCGTCGATCGAACGCACGGGCGTGATGCCGCCGAACGTGCCGGTGACGAACGCCTCGTCGGCCGCGTGCGCGAGCGCAAGCGGGAAGTTGCCCGTCTCGATCGGGATCGCATGCTTGCGGCACAGTGCGATCACATGCGAGCGGGTGACGCCGTTGAAGCAATAGTCCCCGGTGGACGTGTGGACCACCCCGCCGGCCACGCAGAAGAAGTTCGTGGCGTTGCAGCTGGACACGTACCCGTCCGGATCGAGCATCAGCGCCTCGTCCGCGCCGGCCTCGATCGCCTGCAGCAGGGCGGTGATGAGGTTGAGCCGGCTATGCGAGTTGAGCCGCATGTCGAACATGCTGGCCGGCGAGCAGCGGATGGACGCGGTCGCAAGCGCAAGACCGGTGGTGGCGAGTGCCGCACCCGGCACCTTGCGTTCGGCCAGGATGACGATGGTCGGCCTGCCGAGCGCATTGCGCGGATCCTGGTTGGCGCCGCTCTTGATGCCGCGCGTGACCATCACCCGCAGGTGAACGCCGTGCTCGAAGCCATTGACGCGCAGGACGCGCCGGATCTCGCCGGTCAAAGCGGCTCGCGTCATGCCGATCTCAAGCGAGATCGCCGCAGCACCCGCATACAGCCGGTCGAGGTGTTCATCGAGAAACAGCAGCGCCCCGCGATGCAGCCGCAATCCCTCCCATACGCCGTCGCCGAGCACGAACCCGGCATCGAACACCGAGACCAGGGCGTCCGCACGCGGGACCAGCGCCCCGTTGAGCCCGATCAGCACCGTCGCATTTGCGGGGTCTTCCTCGAAATCCTGGCTACCAACCATCCTGCCTCCTCAGTCACGCGCCGATGCCGCAGATAAGCCCGTCGGAGCTGATCGCCGAGCTGAGCACCAGGAACAGCACTTCACCGCCAACGGGCGTGACGATGTCCTCCAGCACCGCACCGAAGAAGTCACCGAGGCTGCCGACCCTGTCGCCCGGCGCGAGGATATCTCCCACCGCGACGCACGGCCTGAAGAAGCCGGCCTGCCGGGACCGGATCCAGACGAAGCTCTCGTACAGGCGTGATGCGGGCATGGCGCGCGCCTCTCCCGGCAGCACGCCGAGCCTGCGCAGGGCGTTCTGTGCGCCGGCGTGCAGCCGGTCCGCGGCGACGGGATCGCACACGCCGCAGCCGCCATCCTCGGCGATCACCGCCGCCACCCCGAGACGGGCCGCCGCCGAATAGGTCGGGCCGTCGATCGGCGCATCGCCGGCACCCTGCGCCAGGATCACCGGCAGGCCGAACGCCTCGGCCAGCGCAAGACTGCGCCCATCCAGCACCGCATTTCCGGTCCTCTCATAGATCGCGAACGGCACCAGCGCCTCGGGGACGTCCCCCCCGTGCAGATCGAGCAGGGCGTCGGCATGGCGCATCGCATGCTCGGTCACCTGCCAGGCAAGCCGCTCGGTGAAGCTGCCATGCTGCCTGCCCGGAAACACGCGGTTGGGATTGAGGTTGTCGACCGGGCACACATACGCGCTGCGTTGCCAGAACGCCGGCGGATTGACCAGCGGCAAGCAGAGCACCTGTCCCTGCATCCGCGCCGGATCAAGCGTGGCCGCGAGACGCACCGCGGCGTCGATCGAGCTGTATTCCGAGCCGTGCACGCCGGCGAGCACCAGCACCGCCGGCCCGGGACCCGCGCCGTGCGCCGCGATGTATGGCCAGTCCCAGCCGCGCAGGACGCGATCGTCCCACTCAACATGCCCGTGCTGCTTCTCCCCCGGCGCCGGTGCCGGAACGAGCGGAAACCGCCATGCCATTCAGAACCTCGCTGCTTCGCTGCACGCTACCGGTGGGTCGCGGTGACCATCGTGCCGTCGGGGGTGATCCAGCCGCGGAACATGCCGTCGGTGTTGAACGGCGCGCTGACCCGCCCCTCCCCGTCGAGTGCCACCAGCCCGGCGCCGACCCGATGCGGCGCGAGCTCGGTCTCGATCATGTGCCGTGCCGCCACGTCGACCGTCTCGCCCAGATGCTGCACCCGTGCGGCGATGCCGTAGGCCGCCACATGCCGGATGAAGACCTCGCCCTGCCCGGTGCAGGACACCGCGCACACCCCGTCGCGGGCGTAGGTCCCGGCGCCGATCAGCGGACTGTCGCCCACCCGCCCGTCCGGCTTGTCGGTATAGCCGCCGGTGGAGGTCGCCGCCGCAAGGTGGCCGAAGCGGTCGAGCGCCACCGCACCGACAGTGCCGTGCTTCTCGTTCTCGCTCGCCAGGCCCTGGGTCCCGGTCGCCCGCCGCATCTGCATCGCCTGCAGGGCCAGCACCCTTCGCTCGGTGGTGAAGTAGTCCTGTGGCGCCAGCTCCAGTCCGGCAGATGCGGCGAACCGGTCGGCGGCGGGGCCGGCCAGCAGCAGGGCCTCGCCGCGCTGCATCACCGCGCGCGCCGCCCGCACCGGGTTGCGGATCGCGCGCGCCGCGCACACCGCGCCGGCGGCTCCCGTGCTGCCGTCCATGATCGCGGCGTCGAGCTCGTGCACCCCGTCGCGGTTCAAGGCGGCGCCGTGGCCTGCATTGAAGTGCGGGCTGTCCTCCAGCACCACGACGACGGCCTCGACCGCGTCGACCGCGCTGGCGCCCCCCGCCAGCAGGGCCCAGCCGGCCCGCAGCGCCGCCTGCATCGCCGCCTCCGCCGCGGCCCAGTCCCCGGCGGCCAGGTCGTCGCGTGCCATCACACCGCAGCCGCCATGCAGCACGACCGCGATCGGTCGCCCGGCGGCGGCACTCAAGTGTGCGGCTCCAGCAGGGCGGCCGCCTTTGCGCGCAGGTCGGCGAGGTAGGGCTGCGGATCGAGCCCCTGCCCGGTCGCATCGCGCAGGATGCGGTCGCGGGCGCGACTGCGGCCATGCCGGTGCACGTGCTCGCCGAGCCAGCCGGTCAGCGGCGCGTAGCGTCCCGCCTGCAGACCCTCGCTCACCGCGGCCTCACGGCTGGCGGCCGCGAAGAACTGCGAGGACATGACGTTGCCCAGCGTGTAGGTCGCGAACGACCCGACATAGCCGTGCGACCAGTGCACGTCCTGCAGCACGCCGCGTGTGAGATCGGGCACCGCCAGCCCGAAGGCCGCGCGGATACGCTCGTCCCACAGCGCCGGCAGATCCTCGACGCGAACCTCGCCCGCCACCAGCGCCGCCTCGAGCTCGCAACGCAACATGACATGGGCGTCGTAGGTGAGCTCATCCGCCTCGATGCGGATCAGCCCCTGCTGCGCCTGGTTCACCGCGCGCCAGAACATGTCCACGTCGATGCCGGCGAGCTGCTCGGGGAAGCAGTCGCGCAGCGCGCCGAAATGCAGCTCCCAGAACTGGCGTGACCGGCCGACGCGGTTCTCGTACAGCCGCGACTGCGATTCGTGCAGCCCGAAGCTGCGGCCACCGACGGCATAGAGGTTGCGCAGGTCGATCGTGCCGATCCCGCGGGTCCAGCGCGTCGCCACGCCCTGTTCGTAGATGCCGTGGCCGGCCTCGTGCCAGAGCGCGAACAGGCCGCCCTTGACGTAGGTGTCGCGGAACCGCGAGGTGATGCGCACGTCGTCGCGCGTCATCGAGATCTCGAACGGGTGCACGGTGTCGTCGACGCGTCCGCGCGCGAAATCATATCCCATGCGCGCCGCGACTCCGGCTGCGAAACGTCGCTGAGTCTCGACCGGGAACGATCGCGCGAGGAAGCCGTCGACCGGCGGCAGCTCGCGCAGTTGATCGAGCAGCGGCATGATGCCGGAACGCAAGGCTGCGAACAGCGGCTCGAGCGATGCCAGCGTCATGCCCGGCTCGTATTGTCCGATGAGCGCGTCGTATGGATGGTCTTCGTAGCCGATCACCTCCGCGCGTTCACGCTGCAGCGTGAAGATGCGGGCCAGCGATGGAGCGAACACGGAAAAATCGTTCTGCTCGCGTGCCGCCAGCCAGGCTGCGTACGCGTTGGTCTTGAGTTCAGCCATCTCGACCAGCAGGGCCGCCGGCATGCGGCGCATGGTCTCCAGGTCGGCAGCGAATTCGACGAGCACCGCGCGCTCGTCCGCATCGCCGTCGCCACGGTCCAGCGCCGCCGCCACCGCGTCGCGCAGGCGCGGACCGGTGGCGATGTCGCGCGCCAGGCCGGTCAGGGTTGCCATCTGGTTGCCGCGCGCCCTGTTGCCGGTCGCCGGCATGTGCGTGCCGGCATCCCACGTCAGCAGGTTGATGGTGCATAGCAGATCGTTCAGCCGTGCCGTCTCCCCGGCGAGCACCGTGTCCTGCATCAGTCGAAACTCCTCTGCAAAGATTTGCGGGGTTGGCCGAACCCTGGCCGGCGCGCGGCCGGCATGGCGGCCTCGACCGCGGCGGCGACCGCCAGAAGCCGGGCATCCGCGCCAAGGGCGCCGACCAGCTGCAGGCCGACCGGCAGCCCGTCGCTCGCGCCGCACGGCAGGCTCAGCGACGGATGGCCGGTCAGGTTGGTGAACCCGGACGACAGCATCTCGACATCGCCGTCGTCGCTGCTCAGGTCCGGGTCGGCCCCCGGTGCGATCCAGGCGACGGTCGGGGTGAGGAGAGCGTCGCATCGGTCGAACAGCGCCTCGATGGCCGCGCGCAGGCGTTGGGCAAGATGCCGGGCGCGGACAAGATCCGTCGCCGGCACGTGGCGCCCGGCCTCGATCTGCGCCAGCGTCGGCGCCGCGTAGCCGCCTGGATCGCGCGCCGCCATCGCCTCGTGGACGAGCCGTGCCTCCGGCAGCAGGATCGTGGTGAGCGCGGCGTTGGCCGCGTCGAGCTCCGGGATCGTGACCTCGTGGATCGCCGCGCCGGCGCCGCGAAGCGTCTCGAGGGCGGCCTCGATGCAAGCCCGCACTCCTGGCGTGACGACGGGCGCGTCCAAAAGGGCTCGTACGACACCGAAGCGAAGCCGGCCGGGCGGCACATCGTCTGCACGAGGTTGCCCGGTCACCGCGGCCATGAAGATCGCCGCATCCGCGACCGTGCGGGCCAGCGGCCCCGCATGGTCGAGCGACCAGGAGAGCGGAAACACGCCGTCGGTCGGCACCAGGCCGTAGCTCGGCTTCAGTCCGACGATGCCGCAATAGGCGGCCGGGATGCGGATCGAGCCGCCGGTGTCGGTGCCGACCGCGAGCGGCACGATGCCGGCCGCGACGGCCGCCGCCGAGCCGCCGCTGGAGCCGCCCGAGGTACGCGCCGGATCGTGCGGGTTGTTGGTCTGGCCGAATGCCGGATGCACGCTGCCATAGGCGAACTCGAGCAGGTTGGTCTTGCCGAGGATGATCGCGCCGGCCTCGCGCAGCCGCCGCACAAGCTCGGCGTCACGCGCCGGCATGACCGGCGGCACGGCCCGTGTCGCATACGTGGTGGGCAGGCCGGCGACGTCGATCAGGTCCTTGATGGCGACCGGGATGCCGTGCAGCGGACCGCGATCGAGGCCACACGCGATATCACGCGTCGCCAACTCAGCCGCTGCCCGTGCCGATGCCGCGCCGGGCTCGATGAAGGCGTTCAGCGTCGGCTCGAGGGCCGCCAGCTGCGCCAGCGCGATCTGCACGACCTGCACCGGCGTGAGGCCGCCATCGCGATACGCCACGCCCAGCTCCCGGACACTCAGCCAAGGGATAGCGGTCTCGTCGGGCATCACGCGGCTCCTATGCCACACCGGCCGCAACCGGCGGCGCCACCGACAGCCCGGCGACGCCGTGCCGCTCGATCAGCCGCGCCACCAGGCCGGACGCCTTGGCCTCCTCGACGAAGCCGGACAGGAACGCGGCCCCCGCCTGCCTGCCCCGCGCCACGCCGATCGCCTGCTGCACGGCGGCGAAGCGCCCATCCAGCAGCCTCGCACCCGGCAGGTGGCGGGCATCGACCAGCAGCCGCGAACGCAGGCCTGCCAGGGCCTCCAGCCTCCCGGTGGAGAACGCCTCGAAGGCGGTGTCGAAGTCCTCCGAGCGCACCAGCGTGGCGTGCCGCAGGTTGCGCTCGAGCCAGAGGTCGTAGGCGGTGCGGGCGGTGACCGCGATCCGGGTTCCGGGCCGGTCCACCGACTCGATCGTATCAAGCACGGAGCCGCCGGGCACCAGGTAGGTGGCGTCGATCTCGGCATAGGCTGGCGAAAAGACAATCCGTTCGGCACGGGCGGGCTCGGCGCCGATCAGGCCGATATCCCACTCGTCGCGGACGATCGCATCGGCGAGCGCGCCAGGGGTCGGATAGGGCACGAAGGCGAGCCCGACACCCAGGCGTGCCGCGATCTCCCGCCCCATGTCGGGCGCGACACCGACGGGCTCGCCATCCGGGTCGCGGCCGGTCACCAGCAGGAAATTGCTGAGGTTGATCGCGACGCGGAGCAGCTTGCATGGCGCGAGGTCCGCCAGCACCGCGTCCGGCATCATGGCGAGGTGCCGAGAAGCTGCAGATACCGGATCCAGGCCCGTATCCCGTCGCGCAGCCGCTCCAGGCGGAAGAACTCGTTCGGGGCGTGGTAGTCCTCGTCCGTCGTCGAGAACGAGAAGAACACCGTGTCGAGGTCCAGCCGGTGGCGGAAGATCCCGGCGACCGGGAGCGTCGCTCCCATTCGCACCGGCACCGCCGCGCGCCCGTACAGCTCCTCCAGCACCTGCATGGCGAGGCGCAGGCCCGGATGGGTGTCGGCGATGGCGGCGGGGTGCGCGCCGCCCGCCTCGCACGACACCGCCAGCGTGACCCCGCGCGCGACGCGGCGCTGCAGATCGCGGGTGATGGCGTCGAGGATCTCCGTCGGGTCCTGGTCGGGAACCAGGCGACAGGTGATCTTCGCGTGCGCCTGGGCCGGGATCACGGTCTTGGTGCCCGGGCCGCCATAGCCGCCCGAGATGCCGTTGAGCTCCAGCGTCGGCCGCAGCCAGTTGCGTTCCAGCAGGGTCCAGCCGGCCTCGCCGGCACCCTCCGGCGCACCGGTCGCGCGCAGGTAGTCCGCTTCGTCGAACGGCACCGCGGCCGTCTCGCGCCGGATTTCGACCGATGGCGACACCACCCGATCGTAGAAGCCGGGGACGGCGACACTGCCGTCGCTGGCGTGCAGCCCGGCGAGCAGCGCGCTCAGGGCCTGCAACGGGTTCGCCACGGCGCCGCCATGCCGCCCGGAATGCAGGTCCTTCGCGGCTCCCGACACGGTGAGCTCGAGCGCGCACAGGCCGCGGCTCGCCACCGTCACGGTCGGCAGGTCGAGCCGCCACATGGCACCGTCGGCGGAGAGCACGAAGTCGGCGGCTAGCTCGGCGGCGTGGGCTGCGACGAACTCATCGAGATGCGTGCTGCCGATCTCCTCCTCGCCCTCGAGCAGCAGCCTGACGTTTATCGGCAGCGTTCCCGACGTCTTGAGAAAGGCGGCCAGCGCCGACACCGCGACGATCAGCGGGCCCTTGTCGTCCGACACGCCGCGCGCATAGATCCGGCCGTCGCGAACTTCCGGCTTGAAGGGTGCCGTCTGCCACTTCTCGATCGGGTCGGGCGGCTGCACATCGTAATGACCATAGACCAGGATCGTCGGCCGGCCCGGCGCGTGCAGCCAGTCGCCGGTGACCACGGGATGTCCGCCGGTCGGCGCAACGGCGACGTTCTCGATCCCGCACCCGCGCAGATGATCGGCCAGGAACCCGGCGCCGCGCGTCATATCGGCGCGATACCTGGGATCGGTGCTGACACTGGGGATCGAGACGAAGCGAAACAACGTTTCCAGGATCTCGGCGTCGTGCTGCTCGGCCCACAGCTGAGCCTCGGCCGCGCTCACTTGCCGCCGTCCACGCTGAGGGTCTGGCCGTTGATCCAGCCGGCGAAGTCGCTCGCCAGGAACAGCACCGCATGCACGATGTCATCGACAGTGCCGAGCCTTCGCATGGCAACGGAGTCCAGCAGGCGCCGCTGGCCTTCCGGTCCATAGGATTGCCATTGTCGCTCCGTCGTCGGATTGGACCGGACGAAGCCTGGCGCGACGCTGTTCACGGTGATGCCGAACGGTCCGAACTCGTGCGCGAGCTGCCGGGTCAGGCCGATCTCGCCGGCCTTGGCCGCCGCATAGGCCTGGATGCCGGTGAGGCTGATCCCTAGGCCGGCGCCGCTGGAGATGGTGACGATGCGCCCGCGACCCGCCTCCTTCATCCCCGGCACCACCGCCTGCGCCATCAGGAACGCGCCGGTGAGATTGACCGAAAGGATCGCCTGCCACTCGGCGGCGGTGACCTCCTCCGCCGGCTTGCCGACCTGGCCGCAGACGCCGCCTGCGCTGTGCACGAGAATATCGATCGGCCCGAACGCCTCGGTCGCGCGGCGGATGCCGGCCGCATCGGTGACGTCGGTGAGCGCCGTCTGCAGCGATCCTTCGGCGCCGGCCGCGGTCTCGGCCAGACCGTCCGCGTTGATATCCGCGGCGAGCGTGCGCGCGCCGAGCCCCGCCAGCGCCCGGGCGATGCCGCGACCGATCCCGTGTCCCGCGCCCGTCACCAGGGCGCGCTGGCCTGCGAACCCGATCTGCATCAGCGTGCCTCCGGAGCGGCCGCGGCGAGGGCCGCGAGGTTGGCACGGTCCAGCCGGCGCTCGCCCCGCTCGATCTCGTGGATCAGCGCGATCAGACGGGCGGTGAGCGGCGTTGCGATACCACAGTCGGACCCCCCCGCCACGACCGGCCCGAGCTGCGCATCCACCTCGGTCTGGCGGTGGCGGATCGCGAGGTCGCGCCAGATCCCGCTATGCGATTTGGCAGAGCGGCGGTTGAACGTGACCATCTCGTCGAACGAGGCGCGGATCGCATCGGCGCCGCCGCCGGGCGCAAAGGCGGCCTGATCGAAGCCGTTGAAGCCGCGTGGCCGCGCGCCTTTCGCAACCGCAACCGCCACCGCCTCGCGCCCGACCCCAAGCAGCACCGCGCGATACTCGTCAGCCGCAAGGATGTCGGCAATCCCGTCATTGGTGATCGCGGTCGCGAACAGCAGCGCGCCGTATGCCACCTTGCCCCAGAGAGTGCCGAGGATGTCGTCGGTCACGATCGTCTCAGGCTCGAACGGCAGCAGCGTCCGGCGCAGGGCGGTCACCCGCTCGCTGAGCGTCCCGTCGACCTCGCCCACCACGCAGGCGCCGCGCCCGCCGAACAGGATCCGTCCCGGTTCGAGATAATCCGCGCCGAGATTGACGAATGCGCCCAGCACCCGGTCCATCCCGGTAACGGCGCCGATCACCGGCTCGTTGAGCCCGTTCTGGAACGAAGCGACATACCCTGCTCGGCTCAGGAACGGCAGCAAGGCACGCGCCGCATCGGCGGTATGGTGCGCCTTCACGCAGAGCAGGATGCGGTCGTATTCGCCACGGACCTGCCCGGGTGTCATGGCGGCCACCGGCACCGTGAACTGCTCGATCGGCCCCTCGATCGCGAGGCCGTCCCGCTGCATCGCCGCGACGTGGTCGGCTGCGCTGTCGACGAACAGCACGTCCTGTCCGGCGCGCGCAAGACAGGCGCCGATCGTGCCGCCGATCGCGCCGGCGCCCCAGATCAGCAGCGTCCCGCTCATGCCCAGCCGGTCTCGATCAGCGCCCGCGTCTCCTCGACCGCCACATCCCAGATGGCCAGCATGTCCGCGTCGCTGCGCTGATACAGCCCGCCGAAATTGCCGTCGCCCAGCATCTCCTTGACCTCCGGCGGCGACAGCAGCCGCATCCGGTCGAGATCGGTCATCGGCTTGGCGTCGTCCGGCCCGCGCAGGTTCCCTAGCCGGGTCCAGGGGAAGTTCTCCATCCAGGAGGCATGCGACGCCACCGGATCGACCTGCGTCACCTTCTGCATCGTCCTCGGCGCGTTCCACCAGTTATGCAGGCGCACGCGGCAGCCCGGATGCCCGGCCATCCACTCCTGGACGTAGTTCGCAACCGACGCGTTGCCGCCATGGCCGTTGCACAGCAGGATACGCCGGAAGCCGGTCCGAAACAGGCTGTCCAATACGTCCTGCACGACGCGCAGATAGGTCTCGGCGCGCAGCGTGATGGTGCCGGGGAAGTTCGCGAAGTACGGCGTCACGCCGTAGGCGAGCACCGGAAACACCGGCACCGACAGCGGCGCCGCGGCGTCGAGCGCCATGCGCTCGCTCAGGATGCTGTCCACCGACAGGCTGAGCTGCGCGTGCTGCTCGGTGCTGCCGAGCGGGACCACGCAGCGGTCGTCGGTGCGCAGGTAATCCTCCACCTGCATCCAGTTCATCTCGCTGATCCGCATGGGACCTCCGGTCGTGTCCAGGGTTCGGGAACCAGGTGGCAGGCCACCGCGCGTCCCGCCGCCACCGCGCGCAGGACCGGGAGTTCGGCGGCACAGCGCGGCATCGCCTCCGGACAGCGGGTGCGAAACACGCAGCCGGTGGCTGCCGCGGACGCGACGATGCCGTTCGCCGGCGTTCCCGCGGCCTGCTGCGCCTGCGCCGAGCGACCCGGCTGCAGCATCGGCGCGGAGCTGATGAGCAGGCGCGTATAGGGATGCAACGGCGCCGCGAACAGTGCCTCGCTGTCACCGAACTCGACCAGCCTGCCGCGATACATCACCGCCACCCGGTGCGAGATGTGGCGCACCAGCCGGAGGTCGTGCGCGATGAACACGATGGCGAGGCCGAGCTCGTCCTGCAGCGTGATCAGCAGGTTGACGATCTGCGCCTGCACAGAGACATCGAGGGCGGAGACCACCTCGTCGGCGACGATGATCTCCGGGCGCACCGAAAGCGCGCGCGCCATGGCGATGCGCTGCAGCTGGCCGCCGGAGAACTCGTGCGGCCGCCGGTGCAGCACCGAGCCGGGCAGCCGAACCCGATCGAGCAGGCACAGCACCTGCGCCTCGACCTGATCCGCCGCACAGATGCGGTGCACGCGCAGCGCCTCGCCCAGCACCTGGGCCACGGTCATGCGCGGATTGAGGGCTGCCAGCGGGTTCTGGAACACCATCTGCACATGGCGGTGGAAGCGACGGCGCTGGGCCGGCTGCATCAGCGCCACATCGCGACCGCGATAGAGCACGCGGCCGCCGTCGCACGCATGCAGCGCGGTGAGGCAGCGCGCCAGCGTCGATTTTCCCGAGCCGGACTCGCCCACGATGCTGAACGCTTCGCCCGGCCGCACCGAGAGGCTGACCGCGTCGAGCGCGCGGATCACCGGCGGATGCGCGCGGCGTGCCCGATCGAGCAGCGACGGAGGCCGGCCGAACCGCTTGCTGACCTGCTCGGCCTCCAGGATCGGGGCGACCGTGCTCATGCCGCCAACAGGCCCGCGAGGTCGCGCTGGCGCAGGCAGGCCGCCTGGTGGCCGGGAACCTGCTCCTCGAGCGGCGGCACCATGCCGCTGCAGCAGGGTCGGGCGGCGGGGCAGCGCGGATGGAAGGCGCACCCCCCGGGCCGGTGCGCGATCGAGGGCGTGGTGCCCTCGATCGCGGCGAGGCGGGTGCGTGGCGCCGCCTCTCCCGGCATCGAGGCCAGCAGCGCACGCGTGTACGGATGGCGCGGGGCCGCGAACAGAGTGGCGACGCTGCAGCTCTCGACGATGCGGCCGGAATACATCACCACCACGCGCTCGCACAGGCGCGCCACCACGCCCAGATCGTGCGTGACCAGCACGATGCTCATGCCGAGACGGTCGCGCAGCGACAGCAGCAGGCGCAGGATCTCCTCCTGCACGGTGACGTCGAGCGCCGTGGTGGGCTCGTCGGCCAGCAGCAGCCCGGGCTCGCTGGCCAGCGCGATCGCGATCATCACCCGCTGCAGCATGCCGCCGGAGAACTGGTGCGGATGGTCCTCGAGCCGGCGGGCGGCGTCCGGGATGCCGACCAGCTCGAGCAGCTCCACGGCACGGGCGCGCCGCTGGCGGCGTCCCAGCACGGTGTGCGCGGCCAGGCTCTCGTCGATCTGGGTGCCGACCGTCAGTACCCGGTTCAGCGCGGTCGCGGCGTCCTGGGTGATCAGCGCGATCTCGCCGCCGCGCACCGCGCGCATCGCCCGCTCGTCGAGTGCTGCGAGATCGCGTCCCCGCCAGAGCACCGCGCCGCCGAGCCGCGCCTCGCGCGGCGGCAGGCGCATCACCGCGCGCAGCAGCTGGCTCTTGCCCGATCCGCTCTCGCCGACGATGCCGAGGATCTCGCCGCGCCCGAGGCTGAGACTGACGCCGTCGACAGCGTGCGGCGCGTCCCGCCCGGCCCCGAAGCGCACGGTCACGTCCCGGAGTTCAAGCTGAGGGGGCAGCTCGAGTTGCGGGACGTTCACCGGCGCACCCCGAGCAGCGTGCCGAGCCCGTCGCCGGTGAGGCTGAAGCCGAGGCCGGTCAGGACGATGGCGATGCCCGGGAACACCGTCATCCACCAGGCGGTCGACATGTAGTTCTTGCCGCCGGCGATCAGCGCGCCCCATTCCGCCACCGGCGGCTGCGCGCCGAGCCCGAGATAGCCGAGGCTGGAGCCGAGCAGGATCGCCAGCGCCATGTCGGTCATCCAGTAGATGAGCACAGCGGTGATGGCGTTCGGCAGCAGGTGGCGGAAGATGATCCGGACCTGGCCGTAGCCCATGGCGCGCGCCGCCGCCGCGTAGTCCAGCCGGCGCTGCAGCTTCATCTCCGCCATCATCAGCTGCGCGTAGAACACCCAGCCGACCAGCGCGGTCGCCACGTACATGTTCACCAGCCCCGGCCCCAGCACGGTCACGATGGCGATCACCAGCACCAGGAACGGAAAGGCCACGACCACGCCGACCAGCTGCACCAGCAGCGTCTCGGCGAACCCGCCGAAATAGCCGGCGAGCGCGCCCACCATTGTGCCGACCAGCAGCGCCGGCACAGTGGCGAACAGGGCGATCTGCATGTCGACGGCGTACCCCCAGATCACCCGCGAGAGCATGTCGCGGCCGAACTCGTCGGTGCCGAGCGGGTGCAGCGGGCTGGGCGCGCTCAGCAGGTGCGCGTAGTCGAACCGGAGCGGGCTGAACGGCGCCAGCAGCTGTGGCACCGCCGCCACCACGATGCCGAGCAGGAGGATCGTCGAGCCGGCCCACAGCGAGCCCGGCCAGTGCCGCCGGACACGCGGGGAAGCGAGCGCCACGCCACTCAGGACGCGGTCCTCGGATCGAGAGCGGCGGCGAGCAGGTCGGTCACCAGCAGGGTCAGCACCACCAGCGTCGCCAGCGTCAGCGTCAGAGCTTCGATCACCGGGTAGTCGCGCGCATACACGCTGTCCACCATGAGCCTGCCGACGCCCGGGATCGCGAACACCGTCTCGGTGATCACGGCGCCACCCAGCAGCGTGCCCGTGCTGAGCCCGAACAGCGCCACGGTGGGGACGAGGGCGTTGCGCAGCACGTGCCGGCGCAGCACCAGCGCGCGGTCGAGGCCCTTGAGCCGGGCGAACTCGACATGCGGCGAGTCCAGGACATCGCAGACCGACGCGCGCAGGTTGCGCAGCAGCACCGCGGACAGGCTGAGCGCCAGCGAGATCGATGGCAGCAGCAGGTGCCAGAGATGGCCGGCGAGACCGTCGCCGTAGCCACCGACCGGGAACAGCCGCAGCCGGGCGGCCAGCAGCGTCAGCATCAGCAGCCCGACATAGAAGGCCGGCATCGACAACCCGACCTGGAACACGCTGCGCAGCAGCAGGTCGATCGGGCGGTCACGGTTCATCGCCGCCACCACGGCCAGCGGCACCGAGATCAGCAGCGCGATGGCGGCACTCATCGCCGTCAGCATCAGCGTGACCGGCAACCTCGCGGCGATCAGGGTGCTGACCGATACGCCGGAGGCGGTCGAGCGGCCGAGATCGCCATGCAGCATCGCCAGCAGATACGCGCCGAACTGCACCGGCAGCGGCCGGTCCAGCCCGAGCAGCGCGCGCTCGCGCGCGACCTCGGCATCGGTGACGCGGTCGCCGATGATCGCGCTGGCCGGGTCACCCGGCAGCAGGTGCACCAGCATGAAGGTCAGCACCAGGATCGCCAGCAGCGTTGGCACCACCTGCAGTACCCGCAGGAGCACCCGTGCAGCGGTCATGGCGCAGGCCGGGCATCGGGCACGAGCCAGGTGGCGCTGAAGACGTTGTTGCCGAGGGGCAACTGCAGGAAGCCGTGCACGGCTCGCCGGAGCACCACCGTATAGGGCGTCTCGTACAGGCGCACGATCGGACCGCGGGCGAACAGCGCCTGGATCTGTGCGTAATCTGCGGCCCGGCGCGTGCGGTCGAGCTCGGTGCTGGAGGCCAGATACAGTCGTTCCGCCTCGGCGCTGTGCCAGCCGGTATGCTGCGCGCCGGTAACCGGCGTGTAGACAAAGTACGAGGTGATTTCTCCGGGATCGGCGATGTCGTCGGTCCAGAAGCTGAGCCGCATCGCAAAGCTGCCGTTCCGATAGAGCTCGGTCATGGTGGCCACGTCGAGCTGCCGCAGGTGCAGATCGACGCCGATCTCGCGCCACATCTCCTGCAGCGCCGTGCCGATCTCGATCTCGTCCTCGTTGCCGGCCAGGATCTGCATTGTGATGGTGAAGCCGTGCGGGTAGCCGGCCTGGCGCAACAGCGTCCGCGCCCGTGCCGGGTCGTAGCGATCCGCGTCCGGGATGTCGACATGCAGCGGGGTGGCGCGCGACATGTAGGAACTCATCGGCACGCCGATGCCGCGCGTGACGATCTGGTCAAGGCCGCGGCGATAGACCGCATCGTTCAGCGCCTCGCGCACCGCCGGCAGCGCAAGCGGATTGGCGACGTTCTTCGCCAAAGCCGGACGCGCGTTCAGCACCACGTACTCGATGCGGGTCGACCGGAACAGCTCCAGGCGCAGCCTCGGGTCCGCCTGCAACTCGGCCACACGCGAGAACGGGATCAGTTCCGCACCGTCGAGCTCACCCGACTGCACCCGCAGGATCCGCGTGGCATCGTCCGGGATTACCTCGAAGCGGATGCCATCGAGGTACGGCAGCGGACGGCCATCCGCGCCCTGGCGCCAGTAATAGGGATTGCGCCGCAGCTGCATGGTCGCACCATGCACCCAGGAGGTCAGCACGAACGGACCGGACGTGACGGGCTGCGCCGAAAATGCAACCGCCTTTTCGGCATCGGTGGCGCCGGGAGCAGCCTCGAACTGGCGCTGCGGCATGATGGAGGTATTGAACACGCTAAGCTGCGGCAGGATCGCCGGGTCCGGATGTCGCATCTGCAGAACCACGGTGCGCGGATCTGCGATGCGAACCTCGCGGACGGCGCCAAGCAGGTAGCTCCAGATCCCGCGCGCCGGATCGCGGGCGCGGTCGAGCGACCACTTGACGTCGTCCGCGGTGATCGCCGATCCGTCCGAAAAGCGTATCCCGGGCCGGAGCGAGAGCGTCACCGTCAGGCCATCCGGTGCGACCTGCCAGGCGGACGCCAGCCCGGGCTGTATCCCGCGCCCGTCATCGGTCGGCAGCAGCAGCGTGTCATAGAGGTTGGACAGGACCCAGATGTCGGTATTGCTGTCGTTGAGCACCGGGTCGAGCAGCAGGCTGTCGGCATAACGGCCGTAGCTCATGATGCCGCCTCGCTCGATGGAGCGTCCCGGCGGAAGCAGCGCCGCGGCGCTCGCGGAGACAGGCATCAATGCAATGGCAAGAGCGAGGAGGCGCCGGAAATCCAAACGCGATCCTTCCGCGCAGCACTGTGTTCTAGATGGTTAGAACACTAGGGACCGCGGGCCGGAGAGGTCAACCGATTTTGTGCCGAAATCCGGCCTCCGCCTCTTCCGGTTAAACAACAACAAGAAATCGGGCAAATGCCTCCCTGGCGCGCGGCGACCGCCTCCGATATGATCAAACCCGGAGCAACCGACCGTATTAAGATGGTAGAACGCCTTACCCTCCCTCCCCGTGCCGACCTGGACGTGTTCTCCGTCGATCGCGACCTGCCGGTCCCGCTCGGCACCCAGTTGCGCGGACTGATCGAGTTCGGCATCGGCCTGGGTACGCTGCGCGCCGGCGAGCGGCTGCCCTCAGTACGCGAGCTTGCCGATCATCTCGGTGTGGCGCCGATGACGGTGGCGCAGGTCTATGGCGAGATGAAGGCCGCCGGCGTGATCGTCAGCCGGACCGGCTCGGGCACGTTCGTTGCCGACCTGGCGCCGGTCGCGCGGCAGGCGGCGCGGCACGATGTCGGACTGCATCGCGCGGTCGACGCCATGATCGCGCATGGCCGAGCACTCGGGCTGCGCGCCAGCGACCTCGCCGGGCTGATCGCGGCCCGGATGGGCGAGCCGGAGCGGATCGGCAACCGGCCGGTGGTCGCGGTGGTCGGGCATTTCGCGCAGACCACGGCCGCCTATTGTATGGAGATGGCGCAGGCGGTCGATGATATGGCGGTCTTCGAACCCACCACGCTCGCCATGATCGAGCAGGACGCGGACGCCCGCGGGCGCGCATCGCTGGCCGACCTCGTCATCACCTTTCCGCATCGCCGCAGCGACGTGATGGCCCTGCTGCCGGATCAGGTGGTCGCCACGATGACCTTCATTCCTGCCGTCGCGACGCGCCAGGCGCTGGCGGCACTCGAGCCCAGCGCCCGGATCGGCGTGGTCTCGATCTTTCCCGAGTTCGCGCCGCTGATGAAGGCCGGAGTGCAGAGGTTCGCACCGCATGTCGCCGATGTGTCGATGGCGCTGCACGACACGCCGGAGCTTGCTTCGATGCTGCGGCGAGTGGACGTGGTGGTCTACGCCACCGGTGCGGACACTCTTGGTCTCGCGGTGCCGGAGGGCGTCGCGTCCTTCGAGTACCGTCACACGCCGGACCCGGTCTGCGTACGTCGCCTGATACGGCCGCTGCTGCGCGACGAGGCCGAGCCAGACTAGGAGTTTCGTGCCTGCGGTCCCTCCGGGCCGGGCGAGACGTTTCTCCCGCAATTTCCTTCGCGCGAAATGCGGCACGCTTATTGCTGTCTGTGCTTTCGAAACCGTCCGGTCCGAATGCCGCAGGAGCTTGCGTATGGGGAAGCCTAGACTGACCCTCTCGAGGGATGTGCTGCTGGGAACGACCATCATCATTGCCGGATTGTCCGCCAACGCCTGGGCACAATCTTCTCCCTCGAATGCGGCGACCGCCGGCGCGGGCCCCGACGCCCCGACGGCCGACACGCACGGGGTGCCAACACCGGCTGCGATCAGGGTGGCGCAGAACCAGTCCCCGACCCAGACTCAGAGATCCGGCTCGTCCAACGCGGCCAACGTGTCGAACTTCCTTCCGAACACGGCCGAGAATGTCGTCGTACGGGCGCAGCGCAGGCTGCTCAAGGAGAAGGACTCTCCAAGTGCCGTGACCGAACTGGGCCCGGCGCAGGTTGCCCAGACCGGCGTGCAGGGCAGCGTGGCCACGCTGCTGCGCGCGGCGCCATCGGTCTATGTGTATCAGCAGGGCATCGGCAACAACGAGCCCGTGCTCTCGATCCGCGGCACGCGCGGCCTGGAGACGGCGCAGACGCTCGATGACGTGCCGATGCAGGATCTGCTCAACGGCGGCTCCGGCGGCTACCTGCAGAACATCATCGGAGGCCGTTTCAATCTCGACCAGATCAGTGGCGTCTCGATCTATCCTGGCGTGGCCTACCCCGACAAGAACACCTTCGGGACGATCGGCGGCACGATCGCCTACAACACGCTGCGGCCCACCAACGAAAGCTCGTTCGACGTGACGGGCTCGGTCGGCTCGTTCGGGACGTATAACGAAGGCTTCGAAGCGAATTCCGGTCGGCTCGATGGCTGGCTCGGAACCGGCAACGACGCCCCGAAAATCCTGCTCAAATACTCCAACCTGCAGACGAACGGCTTCGTCGACTACACCCCGACGCGCTTCAACAACATGCTGTTCGCGTTCGACAAGCCGTACGACGAGGGGCTCTCGAAATTCCAGGCCAGCGTGCTGTACAACACCGCCAACGGCCTGACCACGCCGGAGCCGCTTCCGCTGCCGTATCTGGAACAGAACGGCCTGTACAGCAACTACTCGCCGGACCAGGAGTTCTCCCGCGAGCAGAACGACTACCTCACGATCATCCTGAGGGATGACACCTACATCAACGACTACCTGAATGCCGGGTTGTCCCTGTTCTACCTGAACTCGGACTCGACGACGACGAACTATGGCAACCCGAGCATCTATGCCGCCCCGGGCATCCCGGGATCGGTGACGGTCGGCGGGGCAAGCCCCTTCAACCAGACGCCCGCAGGCTTCGGCCAGCAGGGCGATTACGGGCCCGGCAAGATATACTACCAGCCGCCCATCTACTCGTACAACGGCACGGCGGCCTATCCCGCCGGCACCGCGGCCTGCCCGGCCAGCGTTGCCGCCGCCTGGGCCGGCATCGGCCAGGTAAGTCCGTGCGGCTACAACGCCTATGTCAACCCGGTCCATAACGACAGCTACGGCATCCAGCCGCGCGCCACGGTGACGCTGCCCGATTATTTCGGGATCGCCAACACCATCAAGCTGGGCGGCCTGGCTGCCAAGGAAACCCAGGCGAACCCGCCCTTCTATTTCGGCGGCACCTCTACACCGCCGGAGACCGCATCCAACCTATCGATCTATTCCAGTGGCGATGCGGCCGATGGCGGCGTGCAACGGACGATCTACCTGGGTTATCTCCAGGACAAGATCGACTTCCTGCATAACACGCTGCATCTGACACCGGGAGGCACGCTCGAGGGAACCGCCTCCAGCTATGTCGGCGGCAACGTCTTTGGCGGCACACCGTCAGCCGCGACACTTGCGAGCGCCTACTGCCAGGCCGGCAACCCATGCAATTTCGGCAGCTTCAAGCAGACCAAATGGGATCGCGACCTGCTGCCGTTCTTCAACGTCAGCTACGATCTCGACAGGGTTCTTCCCGCCGCGAGAGGCGTCTCGTTCTATGGCAGCTACGGTGAGTCGGCGCTGTTCGCGCCGGTCACCGACTTCTCTCCGAACCTGCTCGGTGCGCCGCCCAGCGCCTCGATCGTGCACATGTACGAAGGCGGCGTGAAGTACAACGTCTCCAACCTCGTCCTGTCGGCGGACTACTATTACCAGAAGGTCGACCGCGATTTCGGGTTCTTCACCTACCAGTCGGGCCCTCTGACGGGCGACTCGATCTACACGAACGATGGTCAGCGGGAGTTCAAGGGGGTCGAGGCGGCGGCCACCTGGCAGGTGAACCATCAGTGGCAGTTGTTCGGCAACGTCTCGCACGTGCTTGCGAAATATCTTGCCACCGGCCTCGCCAGCGTGACCGTGCAGGAAGACCAGTTCGGGCTGGTCTCGAAGGGGACCCCGATCACCGGGATCCCAGACTGGCTGTCCACCTTCGGGGTCGATTACGACCATCGCAGTCTCGCGGTGTCCGGCGACGACCTGAACGTGCGCTTCGAGGGACAATATACCGGGAAGCAGCAGACGACCTATGACCTCACCGGCAACGAAAACCTCGGCCCGCTGCCTGGCATTTCGGCGAAACCCGGGAGCTATCTGTACTACAATGCGCTCGCCGGCCAGACGACGTATGATCCGCATGGCGGCATCAGCCCGTTCGTGATCTTCAACCTCGACCTGAACTACAAGCTGCCGGTCAGGAACGTCGGGCCACTGAAGACGATCAGCTTCGACCTGAACGTCCTGAACCTGTTCAACAACCAGTATTTCCAATACTACTACAGGCAGATCACCCCGACGAGTTGCGGATACTTCACCAGCGGGCCGTTCAAAGGGCAGCAGATCAGCAACGAGGGCTGCACGCCGCAGTTCGCCTCCGGGCTGCCCGGCGAACCGTTCGCGATAACCTTCACCGCGACGGCGCGGTTCTAGGACCGCTCCCGGACGGGCCGTGCCGGTGGGGGCACGGTCCCGTGAGTTGGCACGGCCCTTGCCTGTCCTGGTTGCGGGCCGCACCAGCAAGTCCGCTGCGGACGCAACCTGCATGAAGGAATTCGTATGACGTCTTTGACCCGGCGCGCCGTTCTGGCTGCGGGCGGCGCTCTGGCCACGCCCGCGATCATCCGCCCGGCCTGGGCGGCCGACACCGTGAAGCTCGGCTGCCTGTTCTCGTCCTCGGGCACGATGGCCAATCTCGAGGGACGCCTGAACTACGTCGCCGGCATGGCCGCCGCCGAGCTCAACGGGTCGGGCGGCGTGCTGGGCCGGCAGGTCGAGATCGTCACCACCAATCCCGCCTCCGACTGGCCGACCTACGCCCAGATGGGACGCCAGCTGCTGCAGGAGCAGAAGGTCGCGGCGCTGTTCGGGTGCTGGACCTCGGTGTCGCGCAAGTCGGTGCTACCGGTGGTCGAGCAGAATGGCGGCCTGCTGTTCTACCCGCTGCATTTCGAGGGCGAGGAGAACTCGAAGAACGTCGTCTATCTCAATTCGCCGCCTTCCAGCTCCGTGCTGCCCGCCATCGACTACCTGATGAGTGCCGACGGTGGCGGCGCCAAGCGTTTCTTCATGCTCGGCAGCGACTATGTCTGGCCGCGCACCATCAACAAGATCCTCAAGGCGTACTGGACCTCCAAGGGCATTCCCGCCAGCGCCTGGAAGGAGCAGTACGTCCCGTTCGGGTTCAGCAACTTCCAGAACCTGGTCAACGAGATCCGCAGCTTCACCAGCGCCGGCGGCGGCCAGCCGATCATCGTGCTCACCGTGGTCGGCAGCTCGATCCCGGACTTCCTGCGCGAATACGTCAACCAGGGCCTGAAGCCGACCGACATCCCGGTGCTCGGGCTGGACATGGTCGAGGCCGACCTCGAGGGGCTGAATACCGCGGGCCTGGTCGGCAGCCTGAACTGCTGGGCCTACCTGCAGAACGCGCCGGGGCCGCGCAACCAGAAGTTCCTCGCCGACTGGGCCGCCTACGTGAAGAAGTCCGGCGCGCCGTACCGTCCGGACGTGGCGATCGATCCGATGGTGTCCACCTATGACGGCGTGCATCTGTGGGCGCTGGCGGCGAAGAAGGCGGGATCCTTCGACGTGCCGCAGGTCCGCAGCGCCTTTGGCGGCCTGACCTTCGACGGGCCGTCCGGCTACACGCTGAGCATGTCCAGCGAGAACAACTATGTCAGCCGCGGCGTGTTCATCGGCTCGGTCAACGAGAAGCAGGGCTTCGATGTGCTCTGGCAGTCCAAGGGCACGCCGAAACCGATTCCGTTCAGCCCGAGCTGAGGCCGCGGGCCGGACGGCAGCCTTTGTTGCGGACGATCCTGCGGGCGTGCCTCTGGTGCATTGCCGCGTGGCTGCTGCTGATCTCGGTGCCGGTTGCCCGGGCGCAGGATGCCGGCGAGCGCACGCGCCTACTCGGAATGCTGTGCGGCGAAGGAGGCCACGATGTGCCGGCGGCGACGCGCCGCATGCTCGCCGCGGTGCCGGACGAAGCGGCGTCGGAGCGGGCCTGGGCGCTGCGCATCGTTGCGAGCTTTACCGCGCGCGGCTTGCGCTGCGGCGACGGCGGACGTGCCTTCCTGGCCGCGCCCGCCGGTGCGCTGGATGCCCTCACCCTGGTCCCGGCCGCGCTGCCAGCCGCGTCGCGCGCCCCGCTGCCGAGCCTGCGCAGCCGCGCCCTGCTCGAGCAGCTCGCAGGTGCGCTGAGCCTGTTCGCCGCCCCGGAGGCCCGCGACCGGCTTGCCGCCGCACAGATGCTCTCTCTCCACGACGCAGGCCTGCCGCCGGACCTTGCCCGCAAGGCGCTGGACGGCGAAGCCAACCCGCGCGTGAAGGCGGCCCTGCGCGGCCTGATCGTCGCCGCCGGACTGCATTCGCCCGACATCGGCCAGCGGCTGGCCGCTATCCGCGCGCTGGGCCGCGATCCCACCTCCGCCGTCGTCAGCGAGCTTGCGACGCTGCGCGCGGATCGGGCCTACGTCGCCGATCCTCGCGTTGCCGCCGCGCTGGACAAGGGGCTGGCGCGGGCGCGCCGCTGGGTCGGGATCGGCAACGTGCTGTCGCTGCTCTATAACGGCCTGAGCGTCGGCAGCGTGCTGTTCCTCGCCTCCGTGGGCCTGGCGATCATCTTCGGGCTGATGGGCGTGATCAACCTCGCGCAGGGCGAGCTGATCATGATCGGTGCCTACGCGACCTTCTGCGTGCAGCAGGCGATGCGGGCCTGGCTGCCGTCCCTGGCCGACCTGTATCCCCTGGTCGCGATCCCGGTGGTCTTCCTGGTGACCGGGTGTGTCGGCGCGCTGATCGAGCTGCTGGTGATCCGGCACCTGTATCGCCGGCCCTTGATGACGCTGCTCGCCACCTGGGCGATCAGCCTGCTGCTGGTCAACCTGGTGCGTGTTGGCTTCGGCACCCAGAACCTGGAGTTCATGACGCCCGCCTACCTTACCGGAGGCGTGCGCGTGGTCGGCGACTTCCTGGTCACCTGGAACCACCTGGGCGCGATCTGCTGCGCGGTCGCGGCCTTTGCCGGCACGTTGGCGCTGCTGCGCCTGACCGACCTGGGGCTGTTCATCCGCACGGTGACGCAGAACCGCGACATGGCGGGCTGCGTCGGCATCTCCACCCGCCGCGTCGACGTCGCCGCCTTTGCCCTCGGTGGCGGCCTCGCGGGCCTCGGCGGCCTCGCCCTGTCGCCGATCTACAACGTCAACCCGACGATGGGCACCGGCTTCATCATCGACAGCTTCATGGTGGTGGTGCTGGGCGGCGTCGGCAGCCTGTTCGGCACCGCGCTGGCTGCGCTCGGCATCGGACTGGTAGATGTCGGCATCGAGCCATTCTACGGCGCGGTCGCGGCCAAGGTGATCGTGCTGCTGCTGATCGTGCTGCTGATCCAGTGGCGGCCGGAAGGGCTGATCGCCGCGAAGGGACGGCGATGACCGCGTTCGATCCGCTGTCGCGGCTGTTCGCGGGGCTGCTGGCACTTCTCCTGCTGGCGCTGCCACTGCTCGGGCTTGGCCTGGTCCCGGGTCTGGGGCTGCCGATCTATCTGGTGAACCTCGCCGGCCAGGTCATGTGCTTCGCGCTGCTGGCGATGGCGGTGGACCTGATGTGGGGCAGCGTCGGCGTGCTCAGCCTCGGGCATGGCCTGTTCTTCGCGATCGGCGGCTACATCGCGGCGATGCACCTGCTGCGCACCGCCTTTGCCAGCACCCATGTGCTGCCGGATTTCCTGCAGTTCATGGGCCAGGGCGGGTTTCCGTCCTGGTGGGGGTTCGCCGACACCTTGCTGCCGACGCTCATTGCCGTGCTGCTGGTCCCGGCGGCGGTGGCGTTCGCGATCGGCTACGTCTCGTTCCGCTCGCGCGTCAACGGCGTCTATTTCTCGATCATCACCCAGGCGCTGACCTACACCGCGATGTTGCTGATGTTCCGCAACGATACCGGCTTCGGCGGCAATAACGGCATGACCGGTTTCCACGACATCGCAGGCCTGCCGGCCGGGAGCCACGCGGCGGCGGTGTTGCTGGCCGCCGTGGCCGCGGCCTGCGTGCTGGCCTGCCTGGCCGGCGGCCGGCTGCTGCTGGCAACACGGTTCGGCCGGCTGCTGGCCGCGATCCGCGACGACGAGCCACGCCTGCGATATCTCGGCTACGAGACGCTGTGGCTCAAGCTCGCCGCATGGTGCCTGTCGGCCTCGGTCGCCGGCGTGGCCGGGGCGCTCTACGTGCCGCAGGTCGGCATCATCAACCCCTCGCTGCTCGATCCGGCGCTGTCTCTGGAGGTCGCGGTCTGGGTGGCGGTGGGCGGCCGCGGCGGCCTGTGCGGCGCCATCCTCGGGGCCACGCTGATCAGCCTGCTGCGCAGCCTGCTCGCCGCCTCGGCGCCGCTGCTGTGGCCGTTCATCCTCAGCCTGCTGGTCCTGCTGGTGGTGCTCGGACTGCCGAACGGGCTGCTCGACCTCCGCAACCGCTCCCGGCAATGGATGACCGATCTCGCGCCGGCCGGGCGGCGCCGCCAGTGAGAGCGCCCGCGATCTCGGTCGCCGACCTGACGGTCGCGTTCGGCAACTTCGTCGCCCTGCAGAACCTCACCTTCTCGGCGCAGTATGGCACGGTGCACGGCCTGATCGGACCGAACGGCGCCGGCAAGACCACACTGCTTGATGCCCTGACCGGCAAGTCGCGCCCCCGCCACGGCAGCGTGCGGCTGGACGGCACAATCGATCTCGGCCGGATGTCGGAGGTGGCGCGCTGCCTCGCCGGCATCGGCCGCAAGTTCCAGCGGCCGAGCGTGTTCGAGGCGCTCAGCGTCACCGACAACCTGGACCTGGCGCTGCGCCAGCATCGTGGCTCGCTGCTGCGCGACGTGCTGGCGCCAAGGGCCGGCAAGACCGCCGCGATCGACCGCATCCTGGTCACGATCGGGCTTGCCGATCGCCGCCACGCGCTGGCCGGCGCGCTGTCGCACGGGCAGAAGCAATGGCTGGAGATCGGCATGGTGCTGGTGCAGGAACCCAAGGTGCTGCTGCTGGACGAACCCGTCGCCGGGATGAGCGACGAGGAGACCGCGCAGACGGCGGCGCTGGTGGAGGCGCTGCGCGGACCGGACCGCAGCATCGTCGTGGTCGAGCACGACATGGATTTCGTCGAGCGCGTCGCCGACACGGTCACGGTGCTGCACGAAGGTCGCACCCTGTTCGAAGGCAGCATGGCGGCGGCCCGGGCCGATGCGCGCGTCATCGAGGTCTATATCGGCCGATGAGTTCGCACCTGCGCCCCCACCTGCGCATCGATGGGCTGGACCACCATTACGGCAGCGCGCAGAGCCTCCGCCACGTGTCGCTCACCATCGGAGAGGGGCAGTGCGTGGCGCTCCTCGGCCGCAACGGCGCCGGCAAGACCACCTTGCTGCGCTGCATGGCCGGGCTGCTGCGGCCCAGCGCCGGACTTATGGAGCTGCACGGCGAGGCGATGATGGCGTGGCCCTCCTTCCGGCGCGCCCGCGCCGGCATTGGCTTCGTGCCGCAGGGGCGCGACATCTTCGCGGACCTCACGGTAGGCGAGAACCTTGCGGTCAGCATGAAGGCGCAGCGCGTGCGCGACCCGGCGGTGCTCGAAGAGGTCTGCGCGCTGTTCCCGGTGCTGCGCACGATGTGGCGGCGTCGCGGCGGCGACCTGTCCGGCGGCCAGCAGCAGCAGCTGGCGATCGGCCGCGCGCTGATGGGCAGGCCGCGCCTGCTGCTGCTCGACGAGCCGACCGAGGGAATACAGCCCTCGATCGTGAAGTCGATCGAGACGGTGATCGCCGGGCTGAAGGGGCGCATGTCGATCCTGCTGGTCGAGCAGTACTATGATTTCGCGCGCACACTGGCCGACCGTTACGTCGTTCTCAACCGTGGCGCCGTGGTCGCCTCCGGCGCCGGCGCCGACATGGACCGCGACGATGTCAGCCGGTACCTCTCGATCTGAGGCAGCACCCAAGGAGCATCCCATGGCCCATCACGAAATTGCAGCGACGCCGGACAACATGGTGCTCGGCTACCTGGATGCCACCACCCCACCGGTGCTGGAGGTGGAGTCCGGCGATACCGTCCTGCTGCACTCGTTTCCCGCCGGCGGCCACAGCACCCTGCCGCCCGACCTGCCGGTGCCGGACGATTACCGCGCTGCCCTCGACGCCTTGCCGCCGGGACCCGGGCCGCACTTCATCACCGGACCGGTGCATGTCCGTGGGGCCGCGCCGGGCGATACGCTGCAGGTCGACATCCTGGACACCAGGGTCCGCATGGACTGGGGGTTCGTGGCCATCATGCCGCTGCTCGGCACGCTGCCCGACGAGTTCACCGACTACGAGACCATCCACCCGACCATCGATCACGCGCGCGGCGTGGCACGGCTGCCCTGGGGCACCGACGTGCCGCTCGAGCCGTTCTTCGGCATCATCGGCGTGGCGCCGCCGAAAGCGTGGGGGCGCTGCGGCTCGCCGGTGCCGCGGGCGTTCGGCGGCAACATGGACAACAAGGAGCTGAAGGCGGGCACCACGCTCTATCTGCCGGTATTCAACCATGGCGCCCTGTTCATGGCAGGCGACGGCCACGGCATGCAGGGCGACGGCGAGGTCTGCATCACCGCGTTGGAGATCGGACTCTCCGGGACCTTCCGCCTGACGGTTCGCAAGGACATGCACCTGGAGTTCCCGTTTGCCGAGAATGCGACCCACCTGATGTCCATCGGGCTCGACGAGGACCTGGACGACGCCGCGAAGCAGGCGGTGCGCGAGATGGTCCACCATGTCTGCCTGCGCACCAGCCTCACGCGCAACCAGGCCTACATGCTGTGTTCGCTGGCGGGCAACCTGCGCGTCACCCAGCTCGTCGATGGCAACAAGGGCGTCCACATGCTGCTCGACAAGAGCCTGCTGTGATCGGCGAGCGGCGATATCCCCGACGTTGCGCGCGCCGATGCCCTGACATGCCGGGTGGCGATCAACTGGAACCATGTCGCGCTCGGGTAAACCCTTTCTATTGTCTGGGCTGGTCGCGGTTGGCTGCAAGATTGTTTCGCCCGGCTAAGCTGATCCCGGTCGATGTCAAGGCCGCCGGATAGATTTTGCGCCACCGGGGCTCTCGGAACCGGCCGTGTCCTGATGACTGGCCGTCACCCCCGGCTTTTCTAGCCGGGCTGAAGCTACCCGGGTTGGGCGCTTCCAGTGCTGGTCCGAGCATCTTGGGGACCCTTGGTGACCCCGGCAGTCTTCAGAACCGCCCGCCCCTGCCGCGAGAAGACGGCTTTCGGGATTTGTTCATCGGCGGCGCGAGCAGGTGGTGGAGGTCGGCCAGCAGGCAGCAAGCCCGTGGAAGGTGCGGCTGCCCATGATGTGCCGGCCGGCATTCCAAACATTCCCTACCTTCCAGGTGATCACCTCTGCGTCACCGTCGAACTGCTTCCCATGGCCCGCCGGGCTTGGGCGGAACAGGCGTGCTTGCCGAGTTCCGGCTCTGGTCCTCGATGGGAAGAAACAGATTTCGAGCGTCCATCTCCTTGGACTTGTTCCGGCCAGCGACGTCTAATTGGAGAGACTTGTCGCTGAACCGGGCGGGTTTCTTACTTATGAAAACAGCATGTTGCGTCGCCGCATGAAATGAATCTGGTTGCATATCGTTCGGCTGAAAGTATATCACCGTATCCTTTCATTGCACTGCGTTGCGGCGTTCATAGGGACCTGTGATCACAGGTGGGCGCCGACGCTTCTATCTGAGGAACTCGGCCGGTGCCTCTTGCCTTCGATGAAGTCACACTGGATCTACTCGACACCGCAGCAGCCTCCGAGCTCGACAAGTTCTCATTCGGGGTGATCGGCTTCAACCGTGATGGACTGATCGAGACCTACAATGCCATGGAGGCCAAACTTGCCGGCCTCTCGCCGGAGAAGGTAATCGGCCGCCATCTGTTCGAGACCGTCGCGCCCTGCATGAACAACTTCATGATCGCGCAGCGCTTTGACGACGAGCCGGCTCTGGACGATGTGATCGACTACGTCCTCACTTTCCGAATGCGCCCGCAGCCGGTCAACCTGCGCCTGCTTCAGCAGCCAGGCCGTCCTCGCCGCTACATTGCCGTCCTGCGTCATACCTGATCGCGGTGAGTAACGCGGACGCAGCCGTCAGCCTGGAAGCCGAGTACGAACTTCTACTCTCCTTCCTCTACATGTGTCCGGCCGGCCTGCTGCAGATCGACCCTTCTGGCGCGGTGA
>CAXTVI010000002.1:90381-153184 GCA_964247695.1 uncultured Acetobacteraceae bacterium | reverse complement strand
ACCTCGCGCTTGGACTCTAGCCGAAACCTAATCGGAATCCTGGGAAACGCCATGACTGAAGTTATTGAGCAGCGGGTAGCCTGCCCGTATTGTGCGGAGATGATAAGTCCAGCAGCGATTAAATGTCGCTTTTGCGGCAGCACAGTGCGGGGGGCGCCGGATCTGCACTCTGCCGTACGGCCAACTCCGGCATTCCAGGTCGAGATGACGGCTGCTGTGAAGGCGTGCTTCATGCAGTACAACACCTTTAGTGGTCGAGCTACACGCTCCGAGTTCTGGTACTTTGTACTTTTCTGTATGGCTGCGTCGATCATACTCAGCGTAATTGGTAAGGTGCTCTTCGGCAGCACCTGGATTGCCAACGTGTGGAACCTTGCTACGGTTGTGCCCTTCTATGCTGCGGGCTGCAGACGAATGCATGACACCAATCATGCTGGTTCCGCCCAGTGGCTGATGCTCACGATCGTAGGGATCATCCCGGTGATCTATTGGTGGTCGCTGGCAGGTGAACCCGTTCCGAACCGCTACGGCTTGGTTCCGTCTGCTCCCTCTACGATACAAAGAGCTACTACTGCGGTCTGACGTTCTGGAGGGCAAAAAAAAGCCCCGGCGCAGAGGGAGCATCCTCCACGCAGGGGCAATCCGTTACCTCCCAGCACTCCGACGCCCTGGACCGTCAGCCTGGCAGGGTTCGCGTGACACCGACCAGCGTCGCCACCGGGTCGTCGTTCTGCGTCATCTGGGCGGTGAAGTCGACGGCGTAGTCGAGCGTATCCAGCGGATCCTTGACCGGTCGAACCAGCTCTCGATTGCGAGGTGCCCGGCGGCGGTGACGCCTGGTTGCCGGCCTGGGTGCCGGCATTTGGCGGCGCATCCTGCGCGCCACCGGCCATCGCCACGCACCAGAACGAGACACGCGTCGCGACAGCGGCAGGGCATCGCGATCCACCGCCTGACAGCCCCATCGCATGCCTCCCCGCACCGCCTGCTCAGGCGTAGCCGCCCGGACCTTGGTTGGGCAAGGCGATGACACCGGCCAGGATTTTCCGGTTGACAGGTCGGCGCGGATGCTGCGCTTAATGCACATAAGAGCAATAAATGCTCAAACGTGAGGAAACCTGAACATGCACTCATCGTTCCCTGCGCGGCGTATGCGCCTGCTGGCCTGCGCCGCTTCCGGCATGGCCCTCTCCGCCCTGGGCGTGCAGCCGGCGGCCGCAAAGGGCCTGCTGATCGGCTTCAGCCAGGCCACCCTGCAATCCCCGTTCTACGTGCAGCTCAAGAACGGCGCGGAAGCGGCCGCAAAGGCGGACGGCGACCAGATCGTCGTGCTCGACGCCAATGGCGACGTGAACAAGCAGAACAACGACATCCAGGACCTGATCACCAAGGGTGTGAAGGTGCTGGTGGTGAACCCGGTCAATCCGGACGCCGTCGGTCCGGCGCTGTCGGCGGCGTCCGACGCGCACATCCCGGTGCTGACGGTGGATCGCACCGTGCATGACGGCGCCGTCACCTATGTCGGCCGCAACAACGAGCATATGGGCGCGCTGGTCGGCCAGGCTATGGTCGCGCACTTCGGCAACCATGCCGCCGGCGTCAAGATCATCGAGATCCAGGGCGATGCCGGCGGCACCGTGATGATGGCGCGGCGCGACGGCTTCAACAAGGTCGTGCAGGCCGCGGGCATGAAAGTGGTGCTCGGCCCGTATGCCGAATATGTCCGCTCGAATGCGGTCACTGCGATGCAGGACCTGCTGCAGTCCAATCCGGACGTGAAGGCGGTCTATGCGCATAACGACGACATGGCGCTCGGCGCCCTGCAGGTGCTGCGCGAGAACAACCGCAACGACGTGGTGGTGGCCGGCGTCGACGGTCTGTCCGAGGCGGTCAAGGACATCGCCGGCGGCAACCAGTACATCGCCACCGCCTTGAACGATCCGGTGAAGCTTGCCGAGGTCACGGTGAAGACAGCGGAGCAGGTCGTCGCCGGCCAGAAGGAGCCCGCCTTCATCGACGCGGGAACCGCGGCCATCACCAAGCAGAACGTCGCCGATTTCTCGACCGACGGACTATTCGCCCGCCGGCGCTGACATCGACTAACAAGGGAGGCAGACCATGCGCGCAGCCGTCATGTACGCGCCGGGCGATATCCGGGTCGAGGACCGGCCGAAGCCTGTCGCCGGTGAGAACGAGGTGCTGCTGCGGGTTGCCGCCTGCGGCGTCTGCGGCTCCGATATCCCGCGCATGCTGACCAAGGGCGCGCACCACATGCCGATCATCTGCGGGCACGAGTTCTCCGGCCACATCGTCGAGATCGGCGATGGTGTCGAGGGCTATGCCGACGGCGAGCTGGTGTCGGTGGCGCCGCTGATCCCCTGCCGCCAATGCGAGCAATGCCTGACCGGCAATTTCTCTCGCTGCCTGGACTATGATTATTTCGGCAGCAGGCGCGACGGGGCCTATGCCGAATATGTCGCGGTGCCGAGAGGCAACCTGCTGAAGACGCCGGCCGGCATCGATCCGCGGGCGGCCGCGATGACCGACCCCGCCTCGATCGCGCTGCATGCGATCTGGAAGGCGCCGCCGCGCATCGGCCAGACCGGCGGCGTCATCGGCTGCGGCCCGATCGGGCTGTTCGCGATCCAGTGGATGCGCCTGATGGGGGCGAGCGAGATCGTCGCTGTCGATGTCTCCGAGCAGAAGCTGGAGCAGGCGCGCGAGGCCGGTGCCACGCATACCTTCCTGAGCCACCACAAGACCCCCGACGTGCCGCGCTGCGACCTTGTCATCGAGGCGGCCGGCCATCCGGCGACCGTCAACCTTGCGGTGCGGCTGGCCGGCCCCGGTGGCCATGTCGTGTTCATCGGCATCCCGACGCACGAGATCACGCTGGAGAACGCCACCTTCAGCCACATGCTGCGACAGGAAGTGTCGCTGCACGGCGCCTGGAACTCGTTCGGCGCCCCATTCCCGGGCAAGCAGTGGGAGGTGGCGCTGGCGCATCTCGGCTCCGGCGCGCTGCGCTGGGAGTTCATGATCACGCATGAGCCCGGTCTCGACGCGCTGCCCGACACGATGCTGAAGTTCAGGGAACGCAACGAATTCATATCCAAAGTTATGGTCAGGCCGTGAGCCTGCTCCTCGGCCTGGATTTCGGGACCGGCGGCGCCAGGGTCGGGCTGTTCGACCTGGAGCGGCGCACGATCGTCGCCACCGCCGAGGAGACCTACCGCACGACTCACCCTCGGCTGGGCTGGGCCGAGCAGGCGCCCGACGACTGGTGGGACGCCCTCGGGCGCGCCTGCCGCCGGATGATGCGCCTGGCCGGCGAACCCGAGATCGCCGGCATCGCCGTCGCGACCACCGCCTCCACCGTCGTCGTCTGCGACCGCGGCGGCCATCCGCTGCGGCCCGCCCTGCTCTGGATGGATTGCCGGGCCGGCCACGAGGCCGCACGCACCGCGGCCAGCTTCCATCCGGTAATGGCCCATAGCGGTGGTGGCGACGCCGCCGAATGGCTGGTGCCGAAGGCGATGTGGCTCGCGGACCATGAGCCCGGGATATACGAGCGCGCCGAAATCATCTGCGAGTGCGTCGACTGGATCAATTTCAAGCTGACCGGCGCCTGGGTCGGCTCGCGCATGAACGCCACCTGCAAGTGGAACTATGACGGCGCCGCCGAGCGATTCCATCCGGAGCTGTACGAGGCGCTCGGCGTCGCGGGCCTCGCCGACCGGCTGCCGTCCCGCATCGTCCCGGTCGGCCAGCCGATCGAGCGGCTGAGCCGCCACGCCGCCGAGCATCTCGGCGTCCCGCTGCGCGGCCACGCCCTGCCGATGGTGGCGCAGGGCGGCATCGACGCGCATATCGGCATGCTCGGCGCCAACACCATCGAGCCGGGCGACCTGCTGATGATCGGCGGCACCTCGGTGGTGCACCTGTTCCATCTCGCGGCGGAGCGTCCGGTGCCCGGCTTCTGGGGCCCCTACCCGCATGCCCTGATCCAGGATCTGTGGATGGTGGAGGGCGGCCAAGTCTCGGCGGGCTCCGTGCTGTCTTGGCTCAGCGGCCAGATCTTCCAGCTCGACGAGGCGGGCACGCAGGCGCTGATCGCGCAGGCTTCGGCGCTGCCGGTCGATGGCGCCGGCCTGATGACGCTCGACTACTTCATGGGCAATCGCACACCGTATCGCGACCCGCACCTGCGCGGTGCCGTGCTCGGCCTGTCGCTCGGGCATGATCGCGCAGCACTCTACCGCTCCGCCGTCGAGGGCGTCGCTTTGGCGTCGGCCAATGTCGTGGCGCAGGCGGTGAGTCTCGATGTCGCGGTGGACCACATCGTCAGCGCGGGCGGCTACTGCAAGAACGCGCTCTGGCTGCGGGCGACCGTCGATGCGATCGGACTGCCGGTGCATCTGGCCGCCGAGGAGAACCTGACCATCGTCGGTACCGCGGCCGCCGCGGCCACCGGGATCGGCCTGTTCACCGACCTGCGCCAGGCCTCGGCTTCCGTGGTCCGGCTCGGGCGGCTGGTCGAGCCGGACCCGGCGGCGCATGCGCTCTACCAGGAGGCGCTGGCCCGCTACCGCGAGGTGACGGCGGTGCTGACGCCGACGCTGCACGCGCTGAGTGCCGCCACGCATCGGGCCGCCACCGGCAAGGCGCCGCATGGCACGCATTGATCCCGATGCCGATGTCGATCTCCGCACCCTCACGGCGGAGCAGCGCGAGTTGCTGACCGTGCAGGCCGCGAAGGCGTACTACGATCTCGACCAGACCATGGGCGACATCGCCAAGACGCTCGGCCTGACCCGCTGGCAGGTCGGGCGGCTGCTCAAGGAGGCGCGCGAGCAAGGCGTGGTGCGCATCGAGATCGTGCCGCGCGCGCAGCGCCGCCCCGACATCGAGAGCCGCCTGCAGCGCGCCTACGGGCTGCGCGAGGCAGTGGTGGTGCCATCCGCATCCGACCGCGACGGCAGCGGCGTCCTGCTGGACAGCGCGGCGCAGGCGGCCGGGCAGTTCCTCTCCGCGCTGCATCCGCGCCCGGCCCTGGTCGGCGTCTCCTGGGGACGCACCATGGCGGCTGTGGCGCACTGGCTGCCGCGACCCTGGAACGACGGCGTCGAGGTGGTGCTGCTCAACGGCGCGATGACGCTGCATTCCACCGCGACCCGCACCAACAACGTGGCCGAACTGTTCGCGCTGGCCGGCCTCGGGCGCGCCACCCTGCTGCCGGTGCCCGCCATCGTCGGCCGCGCCGAGACACGGATCGTGCTCGAGCAGGACCCGGTGATCGCCGGCGTGCTCGCCCTTGCCGAGGCCGCGCCGGTGATCTGCTTCGGGCTCGGCAGCATGACGCCGGACAGCGTGCTGGTGCAGTCGGGCTACATCACCGACGCCGACATCGCGCGGTTGCGCAAGGCGGGCGCGGTCGGCGACGTGCTCGGCCGCTTCATCGATGCGAAAGCCGAAATCGTCGATGCGGCGCTCGATGCGCGCACCATCGGCTTCGAGCCGTCCCGCGCGCGCGGCAAGCCGGTGTCGGTCGGGGTCGCGGTCGGGCGCGACAAGCACGCCGTCGTACTGGCCAGCCTGCGCGCCAAGCTCATCAACGTGCTGGTGACCGACGAACAGACCGCACTTGCCGCCCTGGAGGCTGCGGATGGACAGTAGCGCGCCGCCCCTGATGGACAGCCGGCCGATCGTGCTGGAGGTCCATCACGCCGCCAAGATCTTCCCCGGCAACGTGGTGGCGGTGGAGGACGCCTCGCTGGAGATCCGGCGCGGCGAGGTGCACTGCCTGCTCGGCGCCAACGGCGCCGGCAAGAGCACGCTGCTGAAGATCATCGCCGGCGCCAACTCCCTCACCCGCGGCAGCATGGTGCTCGACGGCGCGCCGTGCCGCTTCCGCTCGCCGCACGAGGCGGCGCAGGCTGGGATCTCGATGATCTACCAGGAGCTCGATCTGGTGCCGCAGCTGACCGTGGCCCAGAACATGCTGCTCGGCCGGGTGCCAAGCCGCTGGGGGCTGGTCGACCATCGCAGCCGCACCCGCATCGCCGAGGCGGCACTCGCCCGCGTCGGCGCGCACTTTCCGCCCGGCGCCATGGTCGGCAGCCTGTCGATCGCCAACCAGCAGCTCACGGCGATTGCACGCTCGCTGACCATGGATGCCAAGGTCATCATCATGGACGAGCCGTCGGCGGCGCTGAACGAGGCCGAGCTCGTGCGCGTGTTCGAGGTAATCCGGCAGGTGTCGGCGCAGGGCGTCGCCATCCTGTATGTCAGCCACCGTCTGGGCGAGATCCGGGCGATCGGCGACCGCGTCACGGTGCTGCGCGGCGGCCGCACCATCGACACCTTCGACGTCGCGACGACCACCGAGTCGGCTCTGGTTTCGGCCGTGCTCGGCCAGAACCAGGCACTGCTGGAACGCAGCCCCCGACAGAGCGACCTGGCGCAGAGCGACCTGGGGCAGCCCGGCCTGGGGCGGACGGGGTCGAGCGAGATCGCGCTGGAGATCCGCAGCCTGCACGGTCCGCAGGGGCTGCGGATCGAGAACCTCCAGTTGCGGCGCGGCGAAATCCTCGGCCTGTCCGGGCTGAACGGCTCCGGCCGCACCACCCTGCTGCGCGCGCTGTTCGGCGCGGCCGTGTTCGAGGGTGAGGTGCTGCTGGGCCGGCGCCCATATCGACCGCGCTCGCCAGCGCAGGCGATCGCGAGTGGCGTGGCGCTGGTGCCGGAGGACCGCAAGACGCAGGGGCTGGTGCTGGACAGCGCGATCTATCGCAATGCGGTGCTGCCGTCGCTGCGACGGCGGCGGATGGTCACGCACGAGAGGATGCGACGCACCGCGCGTCCGGCGCTGGCGAGCCTGTCCACGCGGTTCGCATCTCTCGAGCAGCCGGTCCGGCAATTATCGGGCGGCAACCAGCAGAAGGTGGTGTTCGCGAAGTGGCTGATCGAGGGCAGCACGATCCTGCTGCTCGACGAGCCGTCGCGCGGCCTGGATGTGGGGGCCAAGGCGGAGCTGTACGGGCTGGTGCGCAACCTCGCGGATGCGGGTGCGGCGATCCTGGTCGCGAGCAGCGAGCTCGACGAGATCTATGTCAATTGCGACCGTATCTGGGTGCTGCACGAGGGTCGCAACATCGCCTGCTTCGATCCGGCGACAGCCTCGCGCGACGAGATCCTGCGCGCCGGCCTGGTCGGCGGCGAACATTTTCCTGGGGAGGCCTCATGAACTCGCTGACCAAGGCGGATCGCGTCCCGGCCGATGCCGGCATCCGACCGCACGCCGGCTCGCGCAGGGATGCGGTGGTGGCGCTCCTGCTGCGCTACAATTTCATCGTCATCTTCTTCGCGCTGGTGATCGCCGCCACTTTCCTGTCCGATAACTTCCTGACCTTCCGCAACATCTCCAACCTGTTCCAGCAGGCCAGCATCGTCGGCATCGTTGCAGTCGGCATGACCTTCGTGATCCTGACCGCCAATATCGATCTCTCGGTCGGCAGCATGGTGGCCTGCGGCGGCATGGTGTCGGCGCTGCTGATGGCGGCCGGCATCCATCCCCTGCTGGCGGTCGCCGCCGCCTTGCTGGTGGGCGCGCTGGTCGGCGGCCTGATGGGTGCCATCTCGGCATACGCGCAGGTGCCGAGCTTCATCGTCACGCTGGCCGGCCTCGTCACGGTGCGCGGCGTGACCTACCTGATGTCGAACGGCACCCCGATCGGCGGCCTGCCGCGCGGCTTCGGGCAGTTCGGCTCGCTGGAGATCCCGCTGGCGCCCGGAATTCACGTACCTGTGCTGGCGGTGATCTTCCTGCTGGTCGCCCTGATCGCGGCGCTGGCGCTCCGCTACACGGTTGCCGGCGAATACGTGTTCGCGACCGGCGGCAACGCGGAAGCGGCGCGGCTGTCCGGCCTGCCGACGCGGCGCATCGTGACCATGGTGTTCGCGATCTCCGGCCTGCTGGCCGCCTTGGCCGGCGTGCTGCTCGCCGCGCGTCTGCGCATCGGCCAGCCGACGGCCGCTCAGGGCCTGGAACTCGACGCCATCGCCGCCGTGGTGCTGGGCGGCACCAGCCTGTTCGGCGGTCGCGGCGGGGTGGTCGGCACGGTGTTCGCGGTCATGCTGCTGCAGGTGCTGCGCAACATCTTCAACCTGCTCGGGCTGGGCTCGTTCTACCAGATGACGATCACCGGCCTGATCATCATTGCCGCGATCCTGCTGAACCGAGCGATCGATAATCGCACCGGTCGCGGCTAGAGCCGCTACCTGCGCGCCGCAGAGGCAGGGATGAAGCCGTCCTTGTTCGGCATTTGCACCCCGGGCAGGCTCGCCGCATCCAGCGTCGCGTCCGCGGGCAAAATGCCGTTCAGGTGCAGCACGTAGGCGGTCACCGCGTAGACCTGGCCGGGGCTGAGCGATTGCGGCGCGTTGAACGGCATCGCCCGGTGGATGTAGTCGTACAGCGTCGTTGCATAGGGCCAGTAGCTGCCAACCGTCCGCACCGGGTGCTGCGTTGCAAGCGTATCCTGGCCGCCCTTCAGAAGAATCGATTGGGAGATCGGATGCTCGCCGCCGGCACCGTGGCAGACGGCGCAGCTCTGCGCGAACACGGCCTCGCCTTGCTTGACAGTGCCGCGTCCCGGCGGCAGCCCGGCGCCGTCGCCGCGCACGTCGATGTCGAACGGCTGCAGCGCGTCGGGTGTAAGCGGGCTGCCGAGGCCCAGCGGCTTCGGGTCAGCCGCCGCCTGGACGCCTGGAAAGGCCAGGAGCGCGGCGCAGATCGCAACTCTATACCGCAAGGGTGAATGTCCCGTCGGGGGCGAGGCGCCAAGCCGTGATGGCGTTGTAGTGGTAGTAGAATTCGGGGCCATGCCAGGAGAGCAACGAAGCGCGGGTCGGCTGCACGGCGCCGGTCTCGTCGGTTGCACGGCTTTGCAACGAGGCCGAGCCGCCTGCCCAGGTCCAGGGCAAGCGGAACCGGGTCAGGCAGCGCGGCAGCACCGGACCCTGCAGCGCCGCGTCGGTCCAGTTCGCACCGTCGTCGACCGAGACTTCGACCCTGGTGATCCGCCCGCGGCCGGACCATGCGATCCCGCTGATTTCGTGAAAGCCGGTCTGCTTCAACTGGAACCCGGCAGAGGGCCGGGTGATCACCGATTTCACCTCCATGATGAAGTTGAACTGCAGCGCTTTCCCGTCGGGTTCGAGGTCGGTGTATTTGGACGTCTCTTCGCGTGTCTCGAAGGGCTGGTTGCCGAGCTTCAGCCGGCGCAGCCATTTGATGCAGGTGCTGCCTTCGTAGCCTGGCAGCAGCAGGCGCAGCGGGTAACCCTGCTCTGGCCGCAGCCGCTCACCGTTCTGCGCGTAGGCCAGGATCGCGTCGTCCATGGCCTTCGCCACCGGAACCGAGCGGGTCATGGTGCAGGCATCGGCCCCTTCGGCGAGCATCCAGGTGGCGCCGCTTCGCACGCCTGCTTCGGCCAGCACATCCGCCAGCCGCACCCCGGTCCATTCGGCGCAGCTCATCAGTCCGTGCGTAACCTGCACGGTCCAGTTCGGGTCGATTTTGGCCCTGTTGAGCGGCGAGCTGTTGCCGGAGCATTCAAGGACGTGGATCACGGAGATCGACGGGAACCGCGTCAGATCCTCCATCGAGAAGCTGAGCGGCCGGTCGACCATGCCGTGCACCATCAGCCGGTGCTGGTCGGGATCGATGGCCGGGGTGCCGGCGTGGCTCCGGATATAGTGCAGGCCGTTCGGAGTGATGATGCCGGCGAGATCCTGCAACGGGGCGACGATCGACCCGGCCGTCGGGAACAGCAGCTTCTCGCGCGACCGGCGAATGACGTGGCTCTCGTAGGGAGACGGTGTGCCGTACCCGTCCTGCGCAATCGGCGCGCCTTGCTGTTTGGTCCAGGGTGGCACGGTGTCGGCGGGCGCAGCGACGGCGCGCGCGATCGGCGTGGCGGCGAAGGCCGCGGCGGCGCGAAAAAGATTGCGGCGGATCATCGTCGAGGCCTGCTCCTTCATGACCGACCAGGACGCATCGTCAATGACGGCAGCCAAGCCTGCATGAGCGAGTTGAGGCCATAGTCGCGATCCAGGCAATGCATGACGATCATCCGGCGGCTACCGGATCGAGTCGGCATCCGGCCTCCGCCGCTCGTGTCTCCGACGACCAATGTTCATGCCGGAAATGCGTTGCTGGCGGTGCTGCCCGAGCCTCCCGTCCGGAAAGACCATAACCTGTTGACGGCCGCAACGACCTCCGGCTCGCGTTAGCAACCGCCGGCTGCTTGTCCAACACTCCCGCCCCATAGGCGGACCTTCCGCCGGGCCTCAGGGTCGCCCGCTCACCCGCTGCATCCAGTCCTCCAGCACGTCGGCGAGGGTGCGCTCCCAGGCAATTTCCGGCGCCCAGTCCAGCAGCGCCCGCGCGCGGGACGCATCGCCGATGGCCCGGGGAATATCGCTCGGGCGCATGCGGGCAGGATCGGCCTCGATCGTGGGGCTGATGCCAGCCAGCGCAAGCAGCTCGTCGAGCAGCGCACCGATCCGGCGCGGCATCCCGGACGCCAGGTTGAGGATGGTCCCGTTCGGCAGCGTCCGCACCCGGGCCAGGGTGAGCGCATAGGCGCGTGCCACGTCGCGCACGTCGAGGAAGTCGCGCTCCGGATCGAGATTGCCGACCCGCAGCACCGGCGCGTGCAGCCCGCACGCGATCTCCGCCACCTGGCGTGCGAACGCCGGCAGCGCGAACGCGTCCGTCTGACCGGGGCCAGCCTGGTTGAACGGCCGCAGCCGCACCACGTGCAGCGCCGGACCGGCCATCGCGCCCAGCGCCAGGTCGGCCGCCGCCTTGGTCGCGCCATAGACGTTCATCGGCGCCAGCGGCGCGCGCTCGTCGAGCGCCACGCCCGCGGTAAAGGAGCGCCCATAGGCGTCGCCGGACGACACGTGCACCAGGGCCGCACCGGGCACATGCCGGACCAGCGCATCGGCCAGCGCCAGCGTGCCATGCAGGTTGACTTGCCACGCCCTGGCCGGATCATCGCCCGCCGCGCTGATCGCGGCGATCGCGGCGAGGTGGATGCAGGCGTCCGGCCGCACGTCGCGGACCCGTGCCGCTACCGCGTCCGCGTCGGTCAGGTCGCAGCCGAGCGGCACCAGTTCGGCATCCGGCAGAAGCGCTGCCATGGCCGGCTGAAGGTGACATCCGGAAAAACCGGTGAGACCGGTGGCGAGGATGCGCCGCGGCGGCAACGGGCGGTCCTCAGCCCCGGCGCGAGCGATGGCGGGCGAGATCGGCCTCGACCATCTCGGCGATCATCGTCTCGAGGCCGGTGCCGGCCTCCCAGCCGAGCTTGCGCTTCGCCTTGCCGGCATCGCCGAGCAGCACGTCGACCTCGGCCGGGCGCATCAGCGACTGCGCGCTCACCACATGGTCCTCGTAGTTCAGGCCGGCATGCGAAAAGGCGATCCGGCACAGCTCACGGATCGAGGTGGTGCGGCCGGTCGCGACCACGTAGTCGTCGGCCACGTCCTGCTGCAGCATCAGCCACATGGCGCGCACGTAGTCGCGGGCGTGGCCCCAGTCGCGGGTTGCCTCCAGGTTGCCGAGCTGCAGCTCGGAGGCGAGGCCGAGCTTGATGCGGGCCACGCCGTCGGTGACCTTGCGGGTCACGAACTCGATGCCGCGCAGCGGACTCTCGTGGTTGAACAGGATGCCGGACGAGGCGTGCAGCCCGAAGCTCTCGCGGTAGTTCACCGTCATCCAGTGCGCATAGAGCTTGGCGACCGCATACGGCGAGCGCGGGTAGAACGGGGTCTTCTCGCTCTGCACCTTCTCCTGGATCAGGCCATACATCTCCGACGAGGAGGCCTGGTAGAAGCGCGCCGCCGGCCGCACGATGCGGACCGCCTCCAGCACGTTGGCCGCCCCGATGCCGGTCGCCTGCCCGGTCAGCAGCGGCTGCTGCCAGCTTGCCGCCACGAAGCTCTGCGCGCCGAGGTTGTAGACCTCGTCGGGCTGGGCGTCGCCCATGATCCGTATCAGGCTCGACAGGTCGAGCAGGTCGCCATCGACCAGTTCGACCCGGTCGAGCACGCCAAGCCAGCGCAGGCGCTCGCTGACCCGGTCCGCCGAGGCGGATCGTCGTGCCAGCCCGACCACGCGATACCCTTTCTCGAGCAGCAGGGCAGCGAGGTAGGCGCCATCCTGGCCGGTGATGCCGGTGATCAAGGCTGTGGACATGCGGATTCCTGGTCATCCTTCGGGTGGGCCAAGCGAGTAGAGCAACTGCCGGCATCCGGCAAATCGCGGGTCCGGTCGGGGGCTCGCGGCGGTTCGAGACAGCTATACAGCCAAAGCTCCGGAAACCCGGATGACAGGGCCCGCTTCGTGCTATCAAAGGATTCCGTCGAGGGTGGTGTGAACACCTGCCATCCGGCCCGGGTCAGCGTGACCCGGGCCCGGGCTGTCGTCGAACGCGTTCCGGACCCTGAGTGCCCATGAGCAAGTCCATCGTCGCACGCGCCAACGGAATAATGCTCGGCGTTCTCGGTCTCATCCTGCTCCTGATCGCGGTCCTGACCTGGAACGAGATCGACGCTGCCCGGAGTGCCAGGGTCTGGTCGCAGCACACCGACGAGGTGCTGGACACCATCCAGAGCCTGGATCTCGCGGCGCGCGATGCAGAGACCGGGCAGCGCGGCTTCCTGCTCACGGGCGACGACGACTACCTGGTCCCGTACGAGCAGGCGCTCGGCCGGGTCACGTTCCTGGAGGGCGACCTGCAGCGCCTGACCGCGGACAATTCCACCGAGCAGGAACGCCTGCGCCAGCTCGCGCCGGTGCTGCAGCGCAAGCTCGAGGAGCTCGCCCAGACGGTGCAGCTCCGGCGCGACGGCGACACCGACGGCGCCATGCGCATCGTGCTGACCAAGTCCGGCCTGCGCTACATGCGCCACATCTCGTCGATCCTCGGCACGATGACCGCCGACGAGCGTGGCCTGCTGCAGGACCGGCTGGCGAGTGCCGAGCGGCACGGGCTGCGGTTCCGGATGCTCCTGCTGGCCGGCATCGGCCTCGCGCTGGTGGTCCTGCTGTGGTGCGCACGGATGCTGAACCAGGCCTGGCTGCAGACCTACCGGCTGGAGGCGGAGCAGCGCACGGTGGCGCTGCGGCTGCACACCTCGCTCGACAGCCTGAGCCAGGGCGTCGGGGTGTTCGGCGCCGACCGGCGGCTGACCGACTGGAACCCGTGTTTCCAGCAACTCCTGGCGCTGCCGAAGGCGATGGTGCGCGTCGGCAGTCCCTACTCGGCGTTCGTCGAGCACACGGCGCCGGCGGCCGCCACGGCGGAGGACGCCGCCGGCGCAGGCCCGGCGACCGGCTTCCTGGAGAGTGAAGCGCAGATCAGGCACGGCCTGAGTCGCTCCGGCGAGCCGGTGGTCTATGAGCGCAGCCGCGCCGACGGCCACCATCTCGAGCTGCGCCGCACGCCGATGCCTGATGGCGGTTTCGTGCTGACCATCACCGACATGACCAAGCGCGCACAGGCCGAGGCCGTGCTGCGCGAAGCCCAGAAGATGCAGGCGATCGGCCAGCTCACCGGCGGCATCGCGCATGACTTCAACAATCTGCTCACCGTGATCCTGGGCAACCTGGAGATTACCCGGGCCAGGCTGCCCGGGGACGCGGCGCTGCAGGGCCGCATCGAGCGCGCGACCTGGGCCGCCCAACGCGGCGCCACGCTGACCGCGCAGCTGCTGGCGTTCGCGCGCAAGCAGCCGCTGGCCCCGAAGCCGATCGACATCGCCCTCACCATCCCCGACCTCGTCCCGCTGCTGCGACGCACGCTCGGCGAGCATATCGATGTCCGCTACGTGGAAACCGCGGGCCTGTGGCCGGCGATGGCGGATGCGGCACAACTCGAAAGCGCGGTGCTCAACCTCGCGCTGAACGCCCGCGATGCGATGCCGGGCGGCGGCCGCCTGACCATCGAGCTCGCCAACAAGGTGCTCGACGAGAACTATGCCCGGCAGCATGCCGAGGTGACGGCCGGCGACTACGCCATGCTGGCGGTCTCGGACACCGGGCACGGCATGAGCCGCGAGGTTGTCGGGCGGGTGTTCGAGCCTTTCTTCACCACCAAGCCGGATGGCCAGGGCACCGGCCTGGGCATGGCGATGGTGTTCGGCTTCGTCAAGCAATCCGGCGGCCACGTGAAGATCTATTCGGAGCCAGGCGAGGGGACCACGGTGCGGATCTACCTGCCGCGCGCGGCCCGCGCACCGGCGCGGCAACTGGCCAGCGCACCGGTCGACCTGCCGCCCGGCTCGGCCACCATCCTCGTGGTCGAGGACGAGCCAGCCGTGCGCGAGGTATCGGCGGCGATCCTGTCCGAACTCGGCTACCGGGTGCTGGAGGCAGCCGATGGCGAGGAAGGGCTGCGGGTGTTCGGCTCGCATGCCAACGAGATCGACCTGCTGCTGACCGACGTGGTGCTGCCGGGCAAGGTGCGTGGCCGCGCGCTGGCCGAACAGATCATCGCCATCAGGCCGGCAACGAAGGTGATCTACATGTCCGGCTACACGGAGAACTCGATCGTCCACCATGGCCGGCTGGATGACGGGGTGCACCTGATCGCGAAGCCCTTCAAGCGCGAGCAACTAGCACGCAAGATCGCCGACGTCCTGGCTCCGGCGGCCAGCCAGGCAGACGACCACGATGCCGGAAGCGGGGCCGGCAACGGGGCGGGCAGCGAGGCCGGGGGCAACATCGTCGAGATGAAGCCGCGCCGGCAGCAATAGGATCCGGCGCCGGAGCGCGCTTGAAGGTCGATCGGAGCAGCCTTATGAGGAAGCCGGCATAGCGGAACGGCTTTGAGCCACGTCATGCCGTTCTAGGATAGGCCTGCGCATGACCGCGTCCCGCTCGATCGGCCTGATCTCGGATACTCACGGCCTGCTTCGCCCAGGGGCGGTCGAGGCCCTGCGCGGCTGCGATGCCATCATCCACGCCGGCGACGTCGGAGATCCGGACATCCTGCCGGCCCTGGCGGCGCTGGCGCCGCTGGTTGCGGTGCGTGGCAACATCGACACCGGCCGCCTTGCCGCCATCCTGCCCGAGACCGCGACCCTGCATGTGGAGGCGGTCGCGATCCACGTGCTGCACGATGTCTCGGCCCTGGGTCTCGATCCGGCCGAGGCGGGCATACGCGTGGTCGTCTCCGGGCACTCGCACCGGCCGCAGACGCGGGAACGCGACGGCGTTCTGCTCGTCAATCCGGGCAGCGCCGGCCGCCGGCGTTTCTCCCTGCCGATCACGCTCGGGCGGCTCCTCATCCACGGCTCCCGCGTCAATGCCGAGCTGATCGAACTGGAGCCCTGATGTGATGTGCCACCGACGCGAGCGGGACAGACAAAGTGATCGGAGGCGGGTCATCTGCCAGGAGCTTGGCTCTTGAGTGACATCCAGACCCGGACAGACACGCTCAGCCGCCGGATCCTCGACAGCGCGATCGACTACGCGATCATCAGCTTCGATCTGCACGGCCGCGTCACGAGCTGGAACGATGGTGCGCGGCGCATCCTCGGCTGGACCGAGGCGGAGATGCTGGGGACCGCCGCGGACCGCCTGTTTACGCCCGAGGACATCGCCGCCGGCGTGCCGGCGACGGAGATGGGCAACGCGCTGCGCCATGGCCGCGGCAACGACGAGCGCTGGCACGTCAAGCGCGACGGCATCCGCTTCTGGGCGTCCGGCGAGATGATGGCGCTGCGCGACGATGCCGGTGTCGTCAACGGCTTCATCAAGATCATGCGCGACCGCACCGAGCAGCGCATGGCGGTCCGCGCGCTGCGCGACAGCCGCGAGCGCATCGAGACGGCGCTCGAGACCGGCCTGGTCGGCTTCTTCGACTGGGACGTCCCGTCCGGCCTGATGCGGGGCGATGCCTCCTTCGCCGCCTTCCACGGCCTCGACGCGGACCTGCTCGCCGACGGCATCCCGATCCTGGACCTCGTCGGCCACCTGCATCCAGGCGACCGGGCGCAGGCGCGCGAGGCGGTGCGGCAATCCGAGGCCGGCAGCAACGACTATTCCAAGCAGTACCGGGTGCTGCACGGCGACGGCGAGACGCGATGGATCATGGTGCGCGGCCGGTGCTACGAGCATGACGGGCACCGGGCGCGGCGCTACACCGGCATCGTCATCGACATCACCGCCTCGAAGTCCGCCGAGCAGGCGCTGCAGGCGAGCGAGGAGTTCAACCGCCGCATCCTCGCCAGCTCCAGCGACTGCATCAAGGTGCTCGACCTCGAAGGCCGGCTGCTCTTCGTCAGCGAGGGCGGCATGCGCGCCCTGAGTATCGACGACTTCACCACGGTGTCGGGCTGCTTCTGGCCGACCTTCTGGAAGCACCGGAGCCGCGACGCCGAGGGCGCCGTGACTGCTGCACGCAGCGGCGGGATCGGCCGCTTCACCGGCTACGCCGACACCATGAAGGGCGTCAGCCGCTACTGGGACGTGGTCGTGACCCCGATGCTCGGGACCGACGGGCAGCCCGAGAAGCTGCTGGCGATCTCGCGCGACATCACCGAGCAGCGCCAGGCCAGCGAACGAATCGAGCTGGCACTCGAGGCAGGCGCCGTCATCGGCACCTTCCTTTGGGACGTCCCGGCCGACCGGCTCGCCGGCGACGATCGCTTCGCCCGCACCTTCGCGATGGACCCGGCCGCGCTCGCCCGCGGCCTGCCGCTCAGCAGCATCCTCGATGCGATTCATCCGGACGACCACGCCGCGGTCGAGGCCCGGATTGCCGAGGCGGTGGCGGCCGGGTCCCGCTACCGCGCCGAATACCGGGTCCGGCAGCATGACGGCTCCTGGCTCTGGGTCGAGGCGAACGGCAATTGCGAGCTGGATCCGGACGGCGCGCCGCTGCGCTTTCCGGGCATCCTGTTCGACATCGACAGCCGCAAGCGCCACGCCCTGCGCCAGGCGGCCGAACTCGAGCTGGGCGACCGGCTGCGCGACCTGCGCGACACGGCCGCCATGGCCGAGATCCTGGCCGAGATCCTGGGACGCACGCTCCATGTCCGCCGGGCGGGCTATGGCCGCGTCGATCAAAGCCGACGGAGACTGGTCATCGAGCGCGACTGGTGCGCGGATACCTCGGTCACCAGCGTGGCCGGGCTGCACCGCTTCAGCGCCTACGGCACGTTCCTCTCGGACCTGCTGCGCGGCGAAATCGTCGCCATCCCCGATGTCGGGCAGGATCCACGCACCAGGCGGCAGGCGGGAACGTTACGCGAGCTGCAGATCGAGAGCCTGCTGAACGTGCCGCTGATGGAACGCGGTCAGCTCGTCGCGGTGCTGTTCCTGCACGACACGCTGACGCGAAGCTGGTCGGCCGACGAGATTGCCTTCATCCGGACGATCGCCGACCGCACCTGGGCGGCAGCCGAGCGGGTGCGCGCCGAGGCCGACCTGCGCCGCCTGAACGAGACGCTGGAGGCCGAGGTCGGCGAGCGCACGCGCGAGCGCGACCTGGTCTGGCGGATCAGTCCGGACCTGTTCGTCGCCTGTGGCCATGACGGCTACTTCCGCAGCGTCAATCCGGCCTGGACCGAAGCGCTGGGCTACGAGAATGCCGACCTGATCGGCCTGCGCTTCGACAGGCTGCTGCATCCCGACGACATCGCGTCGAGCCGGGCGGCGCTCGTGCGGCTTGGGGGCGGCCATCCGGTGCGCGACCTCGATACCCGGCTGCGCGCGCGGGACGGGTCCTATCGTTGGTACAGCTGGACCTGCCTGCCGGACGGCGACGAGTTCTACGCCGCCGGCCGCGACATGACTGCCCGCAAGAGCCTCGAGGAGCAGCTGCGGCAGAGCCAGAAGATGGAGGCGGTCGGGCAGCTCACCGGCGGCCTGGCGCACGACTTCAACAACCTGCTGACCGGCATCGTCGGCAGCCTCGAACTGCTGCAGACCCGCATCGACCAGGGCCGTGTCGGCGACCTCGCCCGCTACGTGAACGCTGCGCAGGGCGCTGCCAACCGGGCCGCGGCGCTGACCCACCGGCTGCTCGCCTTTTCGCGCCGGCAGACCCTGGATCCCCGGACGGTGGATACCGATGCACTCGTCGATGGCATCGAGGAGCTGATCCGCCGCACGGTCGGCCCTGCAATCGAGCTGGTGGTGGTCAAGACGCCCGAGCTGTGGTCGACGCTGTGCGACCCGAACCAGCTCGAGAACGCGCTGCTCAACCTGTGCATCAACGCCCGCGATGCAATGCCGGGCGGTGGCAGGCTGACCATCGAGACCGCCAACCGTCTGGTGGATCCGTATGCGGCGCATATGCGCGACCTCGCCGCCGGGCGCTACGTGGCGCTCAGCGTGACCGATACCGGGACGGGCATGCCGCCCGATGTGGTCGCGCGTGCCTTCGATCCCTTCTTCACCACCAAGCCGCTCGGCCAGGGCACCGGCCTCGGCCTCTCGATGATCTACGGCTTCGTCAAGCAGTCGGGCGGCCAGATCCGCATCCACAGCACGGAGGGAGAGGGCACCGGCGTGACACTCTACCTGCCCTGCCACGACGGCGAGGTGGACGCGGCGGCGGCGGCGGAGCTGACCGAGGCGCCGCGCGCCGGCGACGGCGAGACCGTGCTGGTGGTGGATGACGAGCCGACGGTACGCATGCTGGTGGTCGAGGTGCTCCTGGAGCTCGGCTACCACGCGGTGGAGGCCTCCGACGGACCGGCCGGCCTGCGCGTCCTGCAATCGGGCCGCAGGATCGACCTGCTGGTCACCGATGTCGGGCTGCCGGGCGGCATGAACGGGCGCCAGCTCGCCGACGCGGCGCGTGTCGGCTCGCCCGGGCTCAAGGTGCTGTTCATCACCGGCTACGCCGAGAACGCCGTGGTGGGCAGCGGCATGCTCGAGGCCGGCATGCAGATCATGAGCAAGCCGTTCACCATGGAGTCCCTCGTCAAGCGCATACGCGAGATCTTCGTCAGGGGTTGACCGGCCAAACCCCTGTTCCTGCTCGCTCCCGGCTACCACCTGTAGCGTTGAACAGCAGGAGCAGGACGATGCCGGATGCCTTGCGCGATCATCGCGATGCGTCACTGGGTGCCACGGCCGCGAAGCCGGATGGCGCAGGCGGCGCGATCTCGCGCAACCCGGCCACCGGCGAGGTCCTCGCGCAGTATCCATTCGACGATGCGGCCGCGATCGAGCGGCGTCTGGTAGAGGCCGAAACCGGCTATCGCGGCTGGCGCGCAACGCCGGTCGAGCAACGCGCCGGCGTACTGGCACGACTGGCCGCGGTGCTGGAGGACGATGTCGAGCCGCTGGCGGCGCTGATCACCGCCGAGATGGGCAAGACCCTGGCGGAGGCGCGCGCCGAGGTCCGCAAATGCGCCAACACCGCGCGCTGGTTCTCGCAGCACGGGCCGGCGCTGATCGCCGACGAACCGGCACCGGTCGAGGGCGACGAGGTCTATGTCTCGTATCTGCCGATCGGCAGCGTGCTTGGCATCATGCCGTGGAATTTCCCTCTGTGGCAGGCGATCCGGGCCGCCGTGCCGATCGTGCTGGGCGGCAACGCCTTCCTGCTCAAGCATGCGCCCAACGTGATGGGGTCCGCCTACGCGCTGGAGGCAGCCTGGCTGCGGGCGGGCACCCCGCGCGGCGTGTTCGGCGTGGTGAATGTCGATAACGACCCGATCGAGGCACTGATCGACGACCCCCGGATCGCCGCCGTCACCCTCACCGGCAGCCCGCGCGCCGGCAGCGCGGTGGCGGCACTGGCCGGGCGGGCGCTGAAGAAGTCGGTGCTGGAGCTGGGCGGCACCGACCCGTTCATCGTGCTGGCCGATGCCGACATCGAGCGCGCCGTCGCCACCGCGATCGGCGCCCGGTTCGCCAATTGCGGCCAGGTCTGTCTCGCCGCCAAGCGGTTCATCCTGGAGCAGCCGATCGCCGACGAGTTCACAAGCAGGTTCGTGGAGGCGGCGCGCCAGGTCGTGGCCGGCGATCCGACCGACGAGGCCACCACCATCGGCCCGATTGCCCGCGAGGACCTTCGCGACGGGCTCGACCGGCAGGTGCGACAGGCGATCGCGCAAGGCGCCCGCGTCCTGCTCGGCGGCCACAAGCGCCAGGGGCCGGGCTGGTTCTACGAGCCGACGATCCTCGCCGACGTGGAACCTGGCAACACCGCGTTCGACGAGGAGACCTTCGGGCCGGTGGCTGCCCTGATCGTCGCCCGCGACGCCGAGCATGCGCTCACGCTCGCGAATGCCACCGAGTATGGGCTGAGCTCGAACCTCTGGACCCGCGACGTCGGCCGGGCGAAGCAGCTGGCCCGGCGCATCGAGGCCGGCGGCGTGTTCATCAACGGCTTCACCGCGTCTGACCCGCGCACGCCAGTCGGCGGCGTCAAGCGCAGCGGCTACGGCCGCGAGCTGTCGCATTTCGGCATACGCGAGTTCGTCAACGCCCAGGTGGTCTGGACCAGGAAGGGCTGAAGCTACGCGGTCTGTGCGGCCCGCTCCCCGCGGGACCGCACACCCACAGAAACCACGCACCCTGCATAGCCGAGGGCCGCGACAAACCACACCGCGCCCGGCAGTGCTTGCCGCGTCGCGCCGAACGCCAGCGTCGCCAGGATCGGTCCGATCACGCCGGAGAGGCTGTTGAGGCTCGCCAGACTGCCCTGCAGTTCGCCCTGCCGGTCCTCGCCCACTTCGCGAGACATGGCGCTCTGCAGCGCGGGCAATCCCACGTTGGCGGCGCCGAACAACGGAGTGATCGCGAACGGCATCCAGCCATGGCGGGCGAGGCCCATCAGGGCGCAGGCGGCCACATCCAGTCCGAGCCCTGCGAGCAGCGTACGACGCTCGCCCAAAGACCGGTTCATCGGGCCGGGGAGCAGCATCTGCGCCAGGGCGAACAACAACCCGAACCAGGCGAACGACCAGCCGACCACCGCCGGGCCCCAGCCATAGCGCGCCTGGCCGTACAGCACCCAGAGCGAGCCCGGGATCTGGCCGAGCAGGCAGAGCGCCGCATAAAGCACGATCAGCGGCGCCAGCCTCGGCAGGCTGCCGATCCAGCGCAGCGAGGCGAAGGCGTTGAGTTGCGCGAACCGGATCGGCGAACGGACTTCTGCCCGCGTTCGGCGCGGCTCCGGCAGCAGGAATACCGCCAGCAGTAGGTTGAGGCCGTTGAAGCCGGCCGCCAGCAGGAAAGGCAGCACCGGCGAAATCTGGCCGAAGGTCCCGCCCAGCGCCGGCCCGGCGATCCAGCCTACTCCAAGGACGGCGTTCATGGTGCCGTAGCGGGCGGCGCGCTGGTCCTGTGGCGTCAGGTCGGCGATGATGGCCGAGACAACGGCAAGGTTGGCGGCCGTCATGCCGCCGATCAGCCGCGCCACGAACAGCAGCCAGAGCGACGGCGCATAGCCGGTCAGCAGGTAGTCCACGGTCCCGCCGGCCAGCGACAGCAGCAGGATCGGGCGTCGTCCGAAGCGGTCGCTGAGCGCTCCCAGGACCGGGGCGAACAGGAACTGCATGGCGGCGAACGCGGCCACCAGCAGCCCGTAGTCCAGAACCACGGGGCCACCGCCTGCCAGCCGGCGCAGCAGCGTGGGCAGGATCGGGATGATAAGGCCGACACTGGTCGCGTCGATGAACGCTGCCAGGTAGAGCACGGCCAGGGCACGTTTCATGAAGACTCCGCCGGGCGGTACGAGCGATGGCGACATCAGGACTTCGGTGGACGGCTTCATCCAACCCGCCGGTTTCGTCCGGTCGGATGACGCGCCATGGCTGGCACTCAACCAGTGCCGCGGACGGCCTGCAAGGCTGGTGGTTGCATGAACGCGCTGGCCGCGCGGTTCCGGCCGACCGGGAGGGTCCGTCGAGTCGAGTACTGCAGAATGTCGGCGTCGCAGCCCCGGTCAGCTGTCGAAGGGTGCTTTATCCAATCGATCCACGGAAGAGCGTACCTGGTAGCCGGGAACATAGCGACTGCCGAAGTCGCGCAGGAAGTTGTCGTAGGTCGTGTCCGGCTTGCGGCGAACCACTGCGCACAGGCACTCGGTCAAGTGCGACTTGAGGGAGAGGCGCGGATAATCATGCAGGATCTGCCGTCTCACGGCGGGCTCGATAAGTTCGTATTGCAGGCCCGAGATGTCCACCTGGACGCCGTGGTGACAGAGGGCGACCACCGGCTCCTTGTGAAGCGCGATCGAGCGCGTCGTGTGCAGCGCGATCGCATCCCAGACGGACTGCACATCGGTGGGCGACAGGCGATGCGACTGGAGGAAGGCGCGGGCGGCGTTGGCGCCGTCCACCTCGAACCGGTCGGAATCCGTAGCGTATCGTTCCGTCAGCCCAAGATCATGCAACAGGGTCGCCAGCCCCAGCAGCTCCGGATCGGGCGCGACCCTGGCGGTCCTGGCCAGCGTGGCCGCGAACAGCCAGGACCGCATGACGTGGTTGAAGAGATAAGGTTCTGAAGCCTCTCGCACGAGTTCCTGCGCCTCTCGCATGAGTCTCGATCCGGGTACAGCAACCAGTCGATCTGCGTTCATGGCAATGTTCCAGTCCCAGCTTGCGCTCTAACTTCCCCTGATAATCGGTCGGCACGCGCTAAAGCCCCGGGGATGCTTCCTCGAAGGCAGTCAGCCCAGGAACATTCGACGGCTCGCGAACGCCGAGCCTCGCGCCGATGCGTCGCGCGGTCTCCAGCCGACGCGCCGCCAGTCCCTTGCCGGCTTGCAGTGCCGCATCCAGCACGGCTGCGGGCGCGGTTCCGGGCGTGCCGCTCTGGAAGGGCGGCTCGGGCGCGTAGGCGATATCGAGCTGGATGCGCTCGGCTGCGGCCTGTCCACGCAGGTCGGCGGCAAGGCGCAGCGCTGCGTCGATCCCGGCAGTAACCCCGGCTGCGAACAGATAGCTGCCATCGCGAACGACGCGCTCATCGATGGCGATGGCGCCATAGAACGGCAGCAGATGATGTGAGGACCAATGCGTCGTCGCTCGCCGTCCATGCAGCAGCCCGGCAGCGCCAAGCAGCAACGCCCCGGTGCAGACCGACAGGACGCTGGTCGCACCGGCAGCCTGGGAGCGCAGCCAGGCGAGTGTCACGTCGTGGTCCATGAGGGCTTCCTGCCCGTGGCCGCCCGGCACGTGCAGCACGTCGAGCCGGGGTGCCTCGGCAAGCGTCGCATCGGGCAGGATGCGCAGCCCCATGACGTCGCGCACCGGCTCACGGGTGACGGCATAGAGGCGATGCGTCGCATTCGGCAGGCGCGACAGCACTTCGAACGGACCGGTGACGTCGGTCTGGTCGATGCCGTCGAACAGCAGAGTTCCGATCCTGATATGGCGATCGAGCGAAATCATGAGGTCCTCCTCCACACTCGCAAGTCGTTCGGCAGAGGCCGTGCCCCTGTCGGTCGCGGTCTCAGCCGAACGAGACGGGACCGACTGCGCCGTACCAGTGCTTCACCTTGGTCGGCTCGACTTCGTCCATGTAGAAGAAGTGCGTCATCGTCGGGCGCGCGACCGGCCCGCCGCCATCGGGCGTCATGGTCACGGTGCCCCGGAAGACCTTCAGCGCGCCGCCGTCCCAGTACTCCTTGACCTCGTGCAGCGCGGTGAAGCCGGTGTCGATGAACGCCTTCAGGTTGGCCCGGATCGCCTCGCGCCCATGCCAGTCGGCGACGCCGAGGTTGCAGACCGCGTCGTCCGCGAAGCAGTCGAAGCCGGCGCCGAAGGTCTTGTCATCGATCTCCTTCCACATCGCCAGCAGCCAGTCCGGGGCAGTGGTGCGCTCGAAGGTGCGGGTGCTTGTCATGTCCTGTCTCCTTGCTCGGTGAGGGCTGGCCCCTCGACAACGATGAGATAGACCGGCATCGTTTGGCGATGGCGCCAACGCCCCCACCAATCCCGCCAATTTCAGCCCCGCGTGCTGTCGAGCTACTCGCCTTTCCGGACCTGCAGCTGCTTGATGTGGCAGGTCCGTTGCAGGTCTTCGCATCGGCCAACGAGCGCGCCGTCGAGCGCGGGCTTCCGGTGCCTTATGCCACGCGCGTGGTGGCGCCGTCGGACAACGTGGCGGCGACGGCAGGGCTGTGTTTCAGCGCCGCGCCACTGCCCGCGCGAGCGGTGCCCGTGGACACCCTCGTCGTGGCCGGCGGCCAGGGGGTGATGCGCGCTGCAGACGATCACGAACTGGTCGACTGGGTCCGTGAGCGCGCCGCGACCGCCCGGCGTGTCGCCTCGGTCTGCACGGGTGCTTTCCTGCTCGGTGCCGCGGGGCTGCTGGACGGCAGGCGCGCCGTGACGCACTGGGAGTATTGCGAGCGGCTCGCCCGGCGCTATCCGCGCGTCACCGTCGAACCCGATCCGATCTTCATCCAGGACGGGCTGGTGTGGACGTCGGCGGGGGTCACGGCCGGCATCGATCTGGCGCTCGCCCTGGTGGAGCAGGATCTCGGCCGCTCACTTGCGCTTGCAGTCGCGCGGCATCTCGTCGTCTTCCTCAAGCGGCCGGGCGGGCAGGCGCAGTTCAGCGCCGCGCTGACGCTGCAATCGTCGGATGACCGGTTCGCGGTGCTGCACGACTGGATCGGTTGCAATCTCGACGGCGACCTGTCGCTCAGTCGCCTCGCCGGGCAGTCCGGGATGAGCGAGCGGTCGTTCGGCCGTCGCTACGCGGAGGCAACCGGCATGACGCCCGGCCGGGCCGTCGAGCGGCTGCGTGTCGAGGCCGCCCGCCAGTTCCTCATCGAGACGTCCATGCCGGTCAAACGCGTCGCGCAGCGCTGCGGCTTCGGCACCGAGGAGACAATGCGCCGCAGCTTCCAACGCATCCAGGGCGTCGGTCCGGCCGAGTACCGCTCGCGCTTTTCCGGCTAGCCACCGGGACGGCGCGACCCGCCCGGGTGCCGCAACATGGAGCAGCGCCAGCGCGAGTCCGTCGCGGTCGCCCGGCGCGCTGCATCCGGACGGCAGCAGCGGGATACACGACCAACCTGGCCACTCCGGTGGATGGCGGCATGCAGCGATACCCACACTGAAGCCGCCGGCGGCCGGAGCGGGCGGCAACGCAGGCGCGCCGTCGCAGTTAGAACAAGGGAGACCGTATCCATCCTCGGAGCTGCACCCGCATGGCGATTACCCGACAGGTCATAACGGCACTCGATCAGCGCGGGATCGACCTGCTCGGCACCAAGAACATCGCCCTCAAGCTGACCGACGACCAGAACATCGTCTCCGGCTCCCTGCTGACCGTGGAGAGCAACCATTTCTGCGTGCTCAAGAGCCGCGGCGCGATCCTGCAGGTGTACGAGACCGGGCAGTATCCGCTGACCACGCCGGACAAGCCGCTGTTCGGGTCGATCAGCCAGGGGTTCTTCGGCGGCTCCTCGCCCTGGGTCTACGAGGTCATCTACATCAACCGCTCGAAGCTGCTGGTGCGCAGCGGCGGCACCGCGACCACCTCGGAGATGGCCGAGGTCTCGTGGCAGGCGGACTACTACATCCACATCGACACCAAGCAGGAGGCGCTGGACCTCATCCAGCACCTGCCCTTCAACGGCTCGGTGATCAACACCGACGAGATCTCGGCCTATGCGGGCCCTGCGATCGAGCAGGCGATCAACCAGGTCATCCAAGTCACGCCGCTGGAGAACATCAACGAGCGCATCGGCGAGCTCCGCGAGAGCGTGAAAGGCCACCTCGCCGACTTCCTGCGGGTCTATGGCATCATGCTGAACGACCTGAAGATCCTGGTGCTGCCCAAGGACGAGCGGATGCGCCAGCTCATCTCGCTGAAGGCGTTCGGCCTCACGCCGCTCGAGGCGGTGCGCTACTACCTAGCGATGTCGATGGCCAATGCCGGCCTGGTCTCGGCCCCGAATGCCGCGGTCGGCGCGCCCTTCAGCATCGGCTCCCAGGCCTTCGGCACCTTCCCGCTGGGCGATCCGGCGGGGCTGGGCAGCCAGCCGGCAAAGCCTCGATGAGAGAGGAAGAACCCGACGAGGCCGAGCAGGTCGGCGTCGATACGTTCTTCGCCTGGGGATCTAATTTCTACGGCAGCGAGGACCGGGTATGCGCCGACAGCCTCGCCGTCAGGGCCCGCATGGTGGAGCTGCTCGGCACGGCACGCCGATGCGTCCTCGAGGTCGAGGCAGCCTACCGGCGCGAGTTCCTGCCGCCATTGTCACGCGAGCGGCCGCGACCTGATCCCGACGCCGTCCGGCGCGCTGCGGCACTCGAGGCGCTGGCAGGCCTTCTCGCGATCCATCAGGGCCAGATCGCCGTGCTGCCACTCCCGGGTGATGCGACCGGCATGCACCGTGCGACCGCGCCCGCCGGCATCCGGGACCGCCTCGGCGTCGCGGATCGTCGCCTGACCGGGCAAGCCGAACTGCTGCGGCGGATGGTCGAGGCCGCTGCCGCCGGTCAGCTCGCCGAGCGCGCCGGGGGGCTGGACGACCGGATCGCCCGGCTGCGGGAGGCGATCGACGAACGCCGCGCCCTGCTTACGGCCTGATGCCACCGGCTGCGAATGCCTCGGCCAGCGGCGTCGGGTCGTCGAACTCGGTCTCGTAGCTGAACTGCACCGGCATCAGCGCCCAGGGATAGGCGCTGCGCGTGAAGAGCTGGGCAACCGGGCGGAACCAGCGATGGTTGTCGAGCGTGCTCGGACGCACGATGACGACGCCGGGCGAGCTGTCGGCTTCGGTATGGGTCCAGCCGGTGCAGAACCGGCAGGTATATTGCCGGCTCTCCTCGCCGCTGCTGCCGATCTTGGTCCAGCTATGCGGCTCGCCCTTCAGCTCGAAATGCGCCTTGTCCACCGCCAGTCCCATCGAGAACGCGCTCGAGGTGAGCTGCTGGCAGTCGGTGCAGTGGCAGGCGAACGAGAATTTCGGGGCGCCGGTGATGCGGTAGCTGATCACGCCGCACCGGCACTGGCCCTGCAGCGTCTCCGGGAAACCCTTGCTATCGGTCATCGCGCCGTCTCCTTGCCTGTCGGGCCCCAGAACCGGCCCAACCGGCGCAAGTTGCGGATCACGCAAGCAAGTGAGCGACCCGGACCGGCACCGGCGGATGCGTATCGTGCACCAGGGAGAACAGCGGATCCGGCGTCAGCGTGCTGGCATTGTCGCGCGCCAGCCGCGTCAGGGCGGACACCATCGGTTCAGCCCCCACCATCGAGCGCGCGAAGTCATCGGCCTGGAACTCGTGCCGGCGCGAGATCGCGCGTCCGAACAGGCCGAGCACCGGAGAGGCTGCCGACGCCAGCATGAAGCCGAGCAGCAGCCCGAGCGCCGGGTCCGCATGGCGCATGCCGAAGCCGGGCAGCAGCCAGGGCTGCCGGCACAGCCAGCCGACCACGGCGAGCATCGCGAACAGGGTGACGATGCTGCGCAGCGCGCCGGTCAGGGTGTGGCGATGCTTGAAGTGCCCGAGTTCGTGCGCGACGATCGCCTCGATCTCGTCGGGCGCATGCTTCTCCAGCAGGGTGTCGAACAGCACGATCCGCTTGGTCGGACCGAAGCCGACGAAGAAGGCGTTGCCGCGGCTGGAGCGGCGCGAGGCGTCCATCTCGAACAGCCCGTCGGAGCGGAAGCCGCAACGGACCAGAAGCGCCTCCAGGCGCGCGGCGAGTTCGCCATCCAGGGGGGTGAAGCGGTTGAACCATGGCGCTATGAGACGGACATAGACGGTGGGTGCCGCCAGCATGAGCACGGTCAGCGCCGCCCAGGTGTAGATCCACCACGGCCCCTTCAGGTTCTGCAGCGCCCACAGGATGCCGGCCACCATCGGGCCGCCGATGAGCACGGTCAGCAGCATGCCCTTGAGCCGGTCGCGGATGAACAGGCCCGGCGTCTTGCGGTTGAAGCCGTAGCGCTGCTCCAGCCCGAGGTCGCGCGCCGCTGCCAGGGGCAGCGAGAGCAGGCTGGAACCGAGGGCGAGAATGCCCAGGATCACCAGGCTGCGGCCGATCGAGGGCGCCATCCAGCCGGACACCAGGCCGGTGACGAAGTCGAGCGCCCACAGCAGGGCGACGAAGGTGATGACAAGATCCATCACGGACGCGAAACCGTCGAGGCGCAGCCGGTCCCTCGTGAAGTCGGCCGAGCGGCGATGCTCCTCGAGCGTCACCGAGGCGGCGAAGGCGGCCGGGACCTGCTCGCGATGGCGCTGCACGCAGGCAGCCTGGCGCCGTCCGACATAGAGCTCGAACGCCCACCAGGCCGTGCACAGGGACAGGTAGGCCAGCAGCAGGATCGGCACAGGCGGGGTCTCCGGCTTCGCTCTCGCAGATCTATGGCTTCCGGCAGCGGGGCGGAAGGGGCATGCAGGCGAAGTGCAATCCGGAGAACATCGATGAGCACGTCGGAGATCGACAGGTCGGGCGACGACAGATCGGGCAACGCCTTTGTCGCCGAGCACTATGCGCCGCGCGCGCAGGCCTATGTCAGCAGCCCGACCCACAGCAGCGGCGCCGATCTCGACCAGATCGAGGCGCTGCTGCGCGAGACCGGGGCCGGCGCGCAGGTGCTCGACCTCGGCTGCGGCGGCGGCCATGTCAGCTTCCGGGCCGCGCCGCATGTGGCCCACGTGGTGGCCTGCGACCTGACGCCAAGCATGCTGGAGGCGGTCGCTGCCGAGGCGCGGGTCCGCGGGCTTGCCAACATCACCGTCCAGCAGGCCGCCGCCGAACGGCTGCCGTTCGCCGACGGCCGCTTCGATCTTTTGCTGTCCCGGTTCAGCGCGCACCACTGGCACGGCTTCGAGGCCGGGCTGCGCGAGGCGTGCCGGGTGCTCAGGCCCGGTGGCCGCGCCGTCTTCATCGACACCGTCACGCCGGCTTCGGGACTGCTCGACACCTACCTGCAGGCGATCGAGGTGCTGCGCGACGCCTCGCACGTGCGCAACTACACGCTTGCCGAATGGGCGGCGGCGCTCGCGCGCGCCGGGCTGGCGGTGCAGGGGGCGACGAGGCGCCGCTTGCCGTTGGAATTCGCCGCCTGGACCGGCCGCACCCGGACCACGCCCGCGCGCGTGCAGGCGATCCTGGCGCTGCAGGCGACCGCTCCCCCCGCGGTGCGCGACTATTTCAAGATCGAGCCAGGGGGCAGTTTCGAGATCGACACCGTGACCCTCATCGCTCCCAGGTCATGACCTCGAACGGCGGAGCAGCGGCGGACCGCCCGGCGGCCTGGCCCGGCGGCTCCACGTGCAGCACCGCTCGCCGGGTGGCGCGGGCGCCATCCGGCCCGGTCGCGATCGCGCTCACCAGCACGACCGTCTCGTCGGCCACGGCGTTGCCCACGGCGGGCACGCTTCCGGTCGCAAGCTCGATGGCATGCAGCACCACCGGGTCGGCGGCGTTCGGATCGGGATCGTTGTCCCGGTACAGCGACAGATGAGGCGCCATGCAGGCCAGCAGGGGCGGCGTCACCCCGAGCACCAGGCCGACCTCGGCAAGGCTCTGGAAGCCGGCTCCCGGAGGACCGTAGTCGCGGCCCGCCTGCCGGTAGACCGCCGGTCCGAAATCGGTCTGCGCGCTGGGATAGCGCCACGCCACGATGGCGGCCGCCGCGTGCGCGGCGCTGGCGCTGTCGGCGCCGCACGCGCGCAGCAGCCCGGTCATCAGTTCCACCGAGGCGATGCTCGGATTGATCAGGCCGGCCTGGTTGTCGAGGCGCACCCGGATCTCTGCCCCATCCTGCCGCAAGGCGTGCAGGTCGCCGTTCGCCGACCAGTGCACGGTGCCGCCGGCAACGAGGTGGTAGCCGGCCTCCTGCACCGCCCCATCGGCGGCCGCCTGCACCGCCGCCGCATTGCGCAGGTTGCCGGCAAGCCGAACCGCCTGCCGTCCTGAGCCCGCCATCTGGCTGATCAGCAGCGCCAGCAGCGACAGCGTCCAGAGCACGATCAGCAGCGCGAAGCCGCCGTCCCCTGCTCCCGCCCGGGCGCTGCGTCTTTTCAGTGTTCGAGACCGAGGCTGCGCTTGAGCCTCTGGTTCGGATCGGCGCTGCCATTCGCCGCCGCGGAATCGTCCGGAACCGCCGCGGCACCGCTCAGATGCTCGCGCAGGTCCTCGGTCAGCGCCTGCGCGTCGTGCTGGTCGCGCACCACGTGCGGCGTGATCAGCACCAGCAGCTCCTGGCGGGTGCGGGTGTTGGTCTGCGTGCCGCCGAGCAGGCCCAGCAGCGGAATGTCCTTCAGCCAGGGGATGCCGCTGTTGGCGCGGCTGGTGTTGTCGCGGATCAGGCCGGCGATGCCGACGGTCTGGCCGTCCGCCACCACCACCCGCGAATTCACGTTCTGGGTGTTGAAGGTCGGCGAGTTGACGCCGACGGTGGTGACGCCGCTGGCCACCGTGCTCACCTCCTGGCTGACATCGAGCGTCACCAGGCCGCCGGTGTTGATGCGCGGCGTCACCTCCAGGATCACGCCGATCGGCTGATACTGGATCTGGCTCACGATCGAGGCGGTGCTGGTCAGCGTGCTCTGCGCCGTACCGCTCTGATAGGGCACCAGCGAACCGACCTGCAGGCGGGCCGGCTGGTTGTCCACCACCATCAGCTCCGGCGAGGATAGAACATGCACCTTGGTGACCGCCTGCAGCGCCGAGATCGCCAGCGGGCCGCCACCCGCGCCAAGGCCGCCGATCACCAGACCGGGCAGCGTGGCGCCCAGCCCGACCGATGACACCGTGTTGGCAATCGTGCTGGTCACCGTGCCGGTGCTGGTGGTGGCGTTGCTGAGCACGCCGTTGATGCCGCCGGACTTGAAGAAGAACTGGGTGCCGTATTGCAGGTTGTCGTTGAGGTCGACCTCGGCGACGATGGCGTCGATCCGCACCTGCAACGGCACGATGTCGATCCGGCGCAGCATCTGGCTGACCGCGTCGGTCTCGTGCTCGGTGCCATAGACCAGCACCGCGTTGTTCTGCGTGTTGGCGATGATGCGCATGGTGTTGTCGGCGGAGGCGCCGCCGCCGGCATTGTCCAGTCCGCCGAGCAGCGGGTTGGCGGACGCGCCACCACCCGGGGGTGTGGACGGGGCGCCGGTCGATCCGGCGCTGCTGCCGCCGCCGGAAATCGAGCCGCTGCCGCTGCCGATGCCGCCGATGCTGCCGCCGCCGATGCCGCCCGACCCGCTGAGCGAGCTGCCGCCGCCGAGCGAGCTGCCGCTGCCCAGCGTGCTGCCGCTGCCGGACTGCTGGCCGCTGAGCGCGCCGCCCTGCGGCAGCTGCCGCGGCGCGCTCGGCTGCACGGTGACGTTGTTCGGGGTAAAGGCCTGCTGCAGCAGGTTGGCGGTGTCGTCGGCGTGGCTGTTCTGCAGGTAGTACACGTGCCAGGCGCGGATCGTGTTGCGCCGGCTGCGCTCGATCAGCGCGAACAGGCGGCGCGCCGCGGTGATGTAAGCGGGCTGCGGCGAGGTCACCAGCACCGCATCGACCCGGCTCATCGGGATCACCCGGACGATGTCGGCGAGCGTCTTGCTCTGGCCGCGCAGGGCGTCCTGCAGCGAACCCGCCATGTCCTTGGCGGTGCCGCTCTCGACCGGCAGCAGCACGTAGGATTGTCCGGCCAGCGCATCGACGTCGAACGCCGAGACCATGTCGAGCAGCGTGTTGCGGGCCTGCGGGTCGCCCGCGATCAGCAGCGCGTTGCTGCCCGGCACGGCCGTCACCTTGGCGCCCTGCCCCACGAACGGCTGCAGCGCCTTGGCAAGATCCTCGGCGTTGGCGTAGTGCAGCTCCACAGCCGAGGCGCCCCCGACCGAGGCGCCTTCCGCCAGCGCCATGTTGGCCGAGCCGCCGGCCGCACCGCCGGCGCCCCCGGCGACGCCGACGCTCACGATCCGGTACAGTCCGCCCGATTCCAGCATCTCGGCGCCGACCTGGGCCAGCAGCGCCTGCATGGTCGGCAGCAGCTGACGGGTGGTCAACGGCGTCGCGGTATGCAGCGTGACGGTACCGCGCACCGCGGGATCTATCGTGTAGTTGACCCGCAGCAGCGTGCCGAGGATCTGCGACGCCGCGTCGCGTATGTCGGTATCGGCGAAATCCAGCGTGATGGTGCCGCGCTCGTCGACGCGGGCGTTCGGAGCCCCGGGCGCGCTGCCGGCACCTGCGGGAGTACGGCCGTAGCTGTACAGCGCCGGCCCCACCGCCGTCGGCGCGCCCAGGCTGCCGTCGAGGCGCGGCTGGACGCGCGGATAGGATGCGCTGCCGGAAGAAAGTGGTGCGATCACCGGCTGGTCCGGCGGGCTGCACCCGGCGAGCGGCTCCGCCAGCAGCGCGAGCAGGCTGCTGGCGAGCAGCAGGGACCGCCGGGGGGCGGGTGGAACGGGCACATGGCCAGGCGGCGGAGACATCGGCAGAGACATGTCGCTCGTTTATCGGCGGGAGGGATTGGTGTCGGCGGGAACCGCGACCTGCGGCCTGAACGGCCCGGGCATCGCGACACCCTGCGGCGGTGCCCCGGCCCCGTTGCCCGGACGCAGGCGCGCGCGCAGCATGTCCAGGATCGAATTGCCGCCCGGCGCCGGGGCCTGCGGGCCGGCGGTGCCACCGGGCTGCGTCGGCGCGCTGCTGTCGTAATGCGGCAGCAGGTGCTCGTTACCCTTGGGACCACCCACATCGACCCCATCGGCGGTGATCGCGCGGATCAGGTAGGGTCCGACCTGGGCGCCGACGCCGGCCAGCACCGCGCGGTCACCGACACCCGCGAAGATCGCATGGTCTCCGGCCGGTCCGACGATGATCCCCGCCAGGCGCGGCGGCGCCGTTGCGACGGCGGCGGCGGCGGCGTTCGGCCGCCGGGACGGGCTGAACAACGGTCGCTCCAGGATCGTGCGGCTCCAGTCCTGCTGCATCGCCTCGCCTTGCGCTCCGGACGGCAGCGCCGGCGGTGGCGGGCGACCCACAGGCAACCGGCCGATTGTGGCTGTCGATCGCACCTGCTCTCCGGCTGCCGGGCCCAGCAGTTCCAGCGCGATTGCTCCCACGAGCAGGGCAGCGAGCGCAACCAGCGCAACAAAACGGTACCGCAGCATGGTGCCCTACCCGCCCCCCGGCTCGCCCTGGTCGCCGGCGTCTGTGCCAGCGGGCGCCCTGCCGTCTGGCGACGCCTCGCCCTGGTCGGGATGCCGGTAGCCCAGGACGGTGAAGGCGACGTTCAGCGGCGCGGACTCCGGCTGGCCCAGGATGCGGGCGCCGTGCATCTGCAGGTCGTCGACGAGCAGGCTCGGCTGGGCGCTGCCGATCGCGGCAAGCAGATGCACCACCACCGGGAACGGCGCGTCGAGCGAGATGCGCACGCCGACGCGGCGATAGGCGCCGTCCGGCGCGCCAGCCAGTGTCTCGGTCGACGACAGGCTGACGCCGAGTGCCGTCGCCAGCGACGCCACCTTCTCCTGGATCGCTGCACCGGCCACCGCGTCGCTGCTGCCCTCGATGAGGGCGTGCGCGCCCGGATCGCCGGCATGCGCGGCCTCGCGCACCTGCTGGCGCAGGGCCGGCAACCGTCGCACCAGCAGCGCCATGCGTGCCGCCAGGGCCTGGCGCTGCGCGAGCGCTTCCTGCCGGTCGGCATACCAGCCGAGCAGCGGGCTCGCCACCGCCCACCAGAGCAGTGCGAGCGCCAGCAGCGTGACCAGCAGGGCCAGGATGCGGCCGCGCTGGCCGCCGGGAAGCGGCAGGTGCGGGGGCAGGGCGAGCGCCATCAGCGGGCGGCGACGCGGGCGCGGATCGAGAACAGGTCGGTGTTGCTCGCCTCGATCCGGGTCACCGGCGCCGAAAAGGCAGGCGCCGCAAAGGCCGGGTCGGCGCTCAGCGCCGGGATCAGGCGCACTGCGCTGGCCGACTGGCCGGTCAGGGTGATGCTGCCGGTGCGCAGCGTCAGGTCACTGAGGTAGGTGTCGTCCGGCAGCACCCGGGTGAGCGCCGCCATCAGGCGCAGCGGGTCGCCGAGACGCCGGCGCGCCCGCGCGATGGCGTCCGCCCCGGCGCTGCCGGCCAGCAGGGTCCGGCGCAGCGCCTGCACCTGGGCCACCTGCGGCTGCAGGGTTGCGATGCGGCGCGCGGCCCGGTCGGCGGCGACCGACTGCAGGGCGAAGGGCAGCACGATTGCGATAGCGGCCAGTGCCGCGCAGGCACCGGCCGCAAGACGCCACTTAAGGCGCTCGACGCCACCCTGCCGCACGTCATGCGCCAGCGCGATCCGAAGCGGCGGCGCCCCGTCGGCCGCCTGCGCCTCGATCGCCGCCGGCCGCAGACCGGCCTCGGCGAGCAGTGCCAGCGGTGCCGCGAGCCGGGCCCGCGGCACCAGGTTGAGGCGCAGGTCGAGCCGTCCGACCGCGCGGTTGCGCCGCAGCACCTGCGCCGCCCAGAACACGTCGGAAGCGGCGAACGGCGTCAGCCGGTCCATCTCGTAGCCGAGCACGCGCTCGTACTCGGCCTCCGCCGCAAGCGGCAGCGAGACATCGCGGACCAGGACGGATGCCTCCGGCAGACGCAGCAGCAGGGTGGCGGCGGGATGCTCGGAGCGCAGCCGCCGCAATGTCGCATCCCCCGGCTCGTGCAGGCCGAGCAGCGTCTCCTGGCCGCCGCGCCGCAGGCTGATCGCGAGATTGCCGGCCGGACCCGGGGTCGCAAGCAGGGCATTGACGTCTGCCGGATCCGCGGCGACGAAACGCGCCGGGATCAGGCCGCGCATCTGCTGCGCCCACCAGGACAGGACTTCCGAGATCATCCGGGCCAGGATCTAGCAAAAGCCTCGGCAAACACAAAGCCGCCAGCACGATGTCACGATACCGCCAGGAGGGTGCATGGACAGCCTTGCGGACGCTGGTCCAGCATGGGGACGAGGCGGCGATGGACGAGCGGATGACCGGACTTTTCGACCTCTTGAGCATCGGCGAGCCGCTGCTCGAATACAACTCCAGTGGCCAGGACGAGGGCTTCGTGCCGCATTTCGGTGGCGACAGCTCGACCGTGGCGATCGCCGCCGCACGCCAGGGCGCTCGGACGGCCTACCTCACAGCGATCGGCGCGGACGGCGCCGGCGACAGCCTGATGGCGCTCTGGGAGCGCGAGGGCGTCGGCACCGGCTTCGTGCGCCGGAGCGTCAGCCAGCCGACCGGCATCTACTTCGTCAGCCACGGCGCCTCGGGGCATCATTTCAGCTATTACCGGAGTGGTTCGGCCGCGAGCGGCTACGGCCCGACCGACTTGCCGCGCGTGGCGATCGCCTCGGCGCGGGTGCTGCACGCCTCCGGCATCAGCCTCGGCATCTCGAACAGCGCCGCCGACGCCGTCCTGGAGGCGATCGACATTGCACGGGCTGGCGGGGCACAGGTCTCGTTCGACACCAACTACCGGCCCAAGCTGTGGCCGGCCCGGCGCGCCGCCGGCGTCATCCACGAGGCCATACGCGGCACCGACATCGCCTTTCCCGGGCTCGACGATGCCGCCGCCCTCACCGGCCTCGCCGATCCGGACGCGGTGGCCGACTTCTACCTCAGGCTCGGCCCGAGGCTGGTGGTGCTGAAGATGGGGGCGCAGGGCGCGCTGCTGGCGACCGCGGAGCGGCGCCTGCGGATCGCGCCGCATCCCTGTTCCCCGGTGGACGCCACCGGCGCCGGCGACGTGTTCTGCGGCAGCTTCCTGGCGCGTTTCATCGCCGGCGATCCACCGGAGGCCTGCGTGCGTTATGCCGCCTGCGCCGCCGCCCTCTCGACGATGGGCTTTGGCGCCGTCGGCCCGATCCCCCGCGGTGACGCGGTGCGAACGGCCCTTGCCTCCCCCTGACCCACCCGCCGCAGGAACCCGCCCATGCCGCATCCGGCCTTTTCCGCTTCACGCGTCGCCGTCATCACCGGAGGCGCCTCCGGCATCGGGCTCGCCGCCGCCCGGCATTTTGCCGGATGCGGAATGAAGCTCTGTCTGGTCGATCTGGAACCGGCGCGCCTGCAGGCGGCGGCGGACGAACTGCGGATGCGAGACGCGGACCTCATGACGGTCGCCGCCGATGTCGGGCGCCTGGACGAGATCGGGCGGGTGCGCGACGCGGTGCTGGAGCGATTCGGTGCCCCCGACGTGCTGATGAACAATGCCGGCATCCAGCCCGCCAGCACCGCGATCGGCGGCGAGCTGTCCTGGACGCGCATCATCGACGTCAACATGTGGGGCGTGGTGCATGGCGCGCAGAGCTTCGTGCCCGCGATGATCGCGCATGGACGGCCGGCGCTGGTGATCAATACCGGCTCCAAGCAGGGCATCACCACGCCACCGGGCAATGCTGCCTACAACGTATCGAAGGCGGCGGTGAAGGTGTTCACCGAGACGCTGCAGCACGAACTGCGCAACACGCCCGGCTGCCAGGTCAGCGCGCATCTGCTGATCCCGGGCTTCGTGTTCACCGGCCTGACCGCGAACGGCCGCACCGAGAAGCCGGCGGCGGCCTGGACCCCAGAGCAGACCGTCGACTTCATGCTGGCAGCGATCGAGGCCGGCGACTTCTATATTCTGTGCCCGGACAACGATGTCGAGCGGCCGACCGATGAGCGGCGCATGCTCTGGGCGATGGGCGACATCGTGCAGAACCGGCCGCCGCTGTCACGCTGGCATCCGGACCACGGGGAGGCGTTCAACAGCTTCCTGCACGCCGGAAAATGAGCGAGGTCGAGCAGTTCCTGCTAGCCCCGGACGGGTGGGTGCCGAACTCGCGTCTCGCGGTGCTGCTCTATCGGCAAGCTCTCCCTGCGCGAGGCGGCGACCTTGCGAGCAGCTTCGAAGCGCTGTTCGAGAGCAACGGCTGGCCGCCGCAATGGCGCAACGGGGTGTATCCCTTCCACCATTTCCACTCGACCGCGCACGAGGTGCTCGGGTTCGCCGCAGGTAGCGCCCGTCTGTTGCTCGGCGGTCCGAACGGCCGCCCGGTGACGGTGCAGGCCGGGGACGCGGTGCTGCTGCCGGCCGGGACCGGCCACTGCAATCTCGGATCGAGCAAGGACTTCCTGGTCGTCGGCGCCTATCCGAAGGGGCAGGACTGGGACACCTGCCGCAGGGCGCTGAAGCCCGCGGCGCTCGAGCGCATGCAGGCATTGAGCGCACCGCTCTCCGACCCGGTTCAGGGCCGCCGCTGCGCGAAAGGCCACTCGATGACATCGCCCGCATAGAGCGCCCACCAGACCAAAACCGGCTGCAGCGCCAGCCTGGGCGCTTGATACCACCAGCCGAGTTGCACCTGCCCCGGTGGCAGGCCGTACAGCGCGTGCTTGATGTTCGCGGGAAACACGCACACCGCATAAAGCGCGAGCGCCCACCCGGCGGCGCGGCGCAGGCGGGTGTTTAGCGCGATGGCGCCCGCGATCTCGCACAGGCCGGTGGCGATGATGACCTGGCGCGGGAACGGCACCCAGTCCGGCGTGATCATCAGGAAGGTGCCGGGCGTGGACAGGTGGAACAGCCCGGCCGCCAGATAGACGGCCGCCAGCGGCCAGCGTGCGATTGCGTGGCGTCGGGCGGAAACCGTGCTCACGCCATCGCCTTCACACTCGCCGCCAGCACAAGATCGAGGATGCGCCATGCAACACGAGACCCTGACCTACGAGGCCGACGGCCTTACGATGAAGAGCGAGCTGTTCTTCGACCCCGGAGCCGGCCCGCGCGCGGCCGTGCTGGTGTTTCCGGAAGCGTTCGGCCTCAGCCGGCATTCGATCTCGCGCGCGGAGCGGCTGGCCTCGATGGGATACGTGGCGCTTGCCTGCGACCTGCACGGCGATGCGCGGCTGGTCGATGACCTGCAGGAAGCGATCGGCCTGCTGCAGCCGCTGTTCGCCGACCCGTCGAAGATCCGGGCTCGCGCGGCCGGCGGATTGCACGCGCTGACGGCGCGCGCGGAAGTGGATGTGGGCCGCATCGCGGCGATCGGCTTCTGCTTCGGCGGCACCATGGCGCTCGAGTTGGCACGCGCCGGCGCCGACCTCAAGGCGGTGGTCGGCTTCCATAGCGGCCTCGGCACCAACGCGCCGAAGACCGATGCGCAGGCGATCAAGGCGCGTGTGCTGGTCTGCATCGGTGCCGACGATCCGATGATCCCGCACGCGCAACGCGCCGAGTTCGAGACCGAGATGCGCGACGCCCGCGTGGACTGGCAGATGCACCTGTATGGCGGGACGGTGCACAGCTTCACCAATGAGGAGGCGGGACACCGCAACATGCCCGAGGCGATCCGGTACAGCGCCGAGGCGGATGCCCGCTCCTGGGTGTCGCTGCGGGAGCTGTTGTCCGAGACGCTTGCCTGATCGGAAAATTCACTGGTGCGTCAGGACTGGCGCATCAGCGCCCGCACATGAGCGGCGCTCGATGCGGCGAGTGCGGCAAGGTCGTAGCCACCTTCCAGGAGAGAAACGATACGGCCGTGACACCTGCGGTCGGCAACCGCCATGAGTTCCGCGGTGATCCAGCGGAAGTCGTCCACTTCCAGCACAAGCTGCGCCAGCGGATCGGCCCGGTGCGCATCGAAACCCGCCGAAATGATCAGCAACTCCGGCGAGAACGCTTCGAGGGCCGGCAGCCCGATCGTGCTCCAGCCGCGCCGGAATGCCTGGCTGCCGCTACCGGGCGGCAACGGCAGGTTCACCACATTGCCGGCGACGCCACGCTCGCTGGCGGCGCCGGTGCCAGGATAACAGGGCGACTGGTGCGAGCTGGCAAAGAACATGCCCGGATCGTCCTCGAGGATCGCCTGGGTTCCGTTGCCGTGATGCACGTCGAAATCGGCCACCGCAACGCGCTGCAGGCCCCAACGCTGCCGCGCATGCAGGGCCGCGATGGCGGCGCTGCTGAACAGGCAGAACCCCATGGCGCGGGCAGCCTCCGCATGATGCCCGGGCGGACGCACGGCGGCAAAGGCGGCCTCGCAATTCCCCTGCATGACCGCGTCCACCGCGGCGCAGGCGGCTCCCGCCGCGCGAAGGGCCGCATCGATGCTCCCGGCGCTGACCAGGGTGTCCTCGTCGAGCCGCTCCAGCAAGGGCGCCGCCGGCCGCATCGCGAGGAGCCGTTCCACGTAGCCGGCCGGATGAGCAAGCGCCAGTTGTGCGCCGGTCGCACGCGGCGCCTCCTCCCGCCGCAATGTCGCGAAGTCGGGATGATCGAGAGCCTGCCAGACCGCGCGCAGCCGGGCGGGTGATTCCGGATGTCCCGGGCCGGTATCGTGTCCGAGGCACTCGGCGTGGGTGAACAGTCCGACCGGCATCAGGCCGCTTTGGGCCGCTCTTGCACCGTCTCGCAGACCGGAACCACATACGGGCCCTCGGGGATGAAGGCCACGTGCGGATCGCCGCTGCGGCCGATGCTGTCCTCGATGGCGGCGGCGACGTCGTCGATCAGCTCGACGCCGGTGATGCGCCGCTCCTCCGCGTCGAGGCCGGTGGTGTAGAGCGCCACGTGCCCCAGCCGCATCGGCTTGAGCTGCATCTCGGTCTGCCACTCGTCGATCTCGGCCAGCGACTTTGCCGTCAAGGTCGCGAGGAACCGCTCCATGCCCAGCTCGACTAGCCGCTCCTGGGCGTGCCGGAACTCGTCCGAGCCGAAGCCCTCGGAGCATTCCGACACCATGATCAGGGTGCCGCCGGGTGCCAGGATATCGAGCGGCGTCACCATGCCCTTGACGGTCTGGTAGTAGGTCTTGTCGAGCGGGTAGCCGGCCGACGAGGTCACCACGGTCTGGAACCGCCGCGGGACAGGGATCCTCGTGGCGTCGGTGACGAAGTCCACCGCCGCCAGGTGGCTCGTGATGATCTCGCCGAAGGTGACGCAGGCGAGATCGCGATCCTCGTCGAGCACGGTATTCAGCGCATAGATCTCGCCGATGCGCCGAACGATCTCGAGTTGCTCCTCGTGCAGCGGGTTGCCGACCAGATTGCACTGGATCGCCAGCGGGTCCTCCATGAACCGCGCCGAATGGAAGGTGCGTATGGTGGAGTGGTGCGCCACACCGGGGGCAACCACCTTGCGGCCGCCGGACCAGCCGGCCATGAAATGCGGCTCGACCAGCCCGGTGGCAATCCGCAGGTCGGCCTCGACGAAGCGGCGGTCGATGCCGATCGGGACACCGCGGCCCTCGGTCACGCCGAGATCGACATGCGCCGCATCGTCGCGCGCGAAATGGTTCTCGACGCGGACATTGGCGAGCACCCAGTCGTCGCCGACCAACTCGCGCAACTCGTCGCCTTCGTTCGGCCGGTGCAGGCCGGTGGCGACCAGCACGGTGATCGCCTCGCGCGCAATTCCGCCCGCGATCATGGTCTCGATCATCGGCCGCAGGAACAGCCGGTTCGGCACCGGACGGGTGATGTCGCAGATCAGGATGCAGGCGCTGCGCCGGCCGCGCACGAGCTCATGCAGCGGCGGACTGCCGACCGGTGCCGCGAAGGCCTGGCGGAGTGCCGCGGCGCCATCGGCAAGCTTTGGCAGCGCGTGCTTGCGTATGACGGTTGCGCGCACGCCGTCAGGCACGGCGACCTGCAGATGTCCGCGCCCGAAGGACAGTCCGACCTGCTGCATGACCTGGGCCCTGTCTCGTCGAGGTTGCTGTTGCCGAGTTGTATGATAACAAGACAAAGCTGGATGTCCAGCGACGGCATTCAGCACATCACGGGACGATATACATGTCACAGGGCAAGGTCGGTTTCATCGGCGTCGGGCTGATGGGGCACGGAATGGCGAAGAACATCGTCGAGAAGGGGTTCGACCTGGTCGTGCTGCGCCACCGCAAGACGGAGGCGGTTGAAGACCTCAAGACGCGCGGCGCCACCGAGGCTACCTCGCTGCGCGACATGGCCGGGCAGTGCGACCGGATCGTGCTGTGCGTGACCGGCACGCCGCAGGTCGAGGCGCTGGTGCTGGGTGCGGAAGGCCTCGCCTCCGCCGGGCGTCCGCTGCTGCTGATCGACTGCTCCACCTCCGAGCCCGAGAGCACCCGGCAGCTTGCGTCGAGGCTGGCGGCGCAGAACATCCGGATCGTGGACGCGCCGCTGTCGCGCAGCCCGAAGGAAGCCTGGGAAGGCACCCTCGACGTCATGGCCGGCGGCGCCGCCGCCGATCTCGTCGAGGCACTGCCACTACTGAATTGCTTCGCGCGTCGCGTGGTCGAGACCGGCGAGGTCGGCACCGGGCACACGCTCAAGCTGCTGAACAACTCGGTCTCGCTCGGCTACGCCGCGATCTACGCCGAGGCGCTGATGCTCGGCGCCAAGTCCGGCATCACCCCCGAGATCATCCACAAGGTGCTGGCCGGCGGCCGCATGGACTGCCCGTTCTTCCAGACCTTCTTCGAGCATGTGGTCGGCGGCAACCACGAGGCGCACCGCTTCACCATGCGCAACGCGCTGAAGGACATGACCTACATGTCCAACGTCGCGGGCGCTTTGTCCGCCGCCAACCCGGTCGGCAGCGCGGTGCGCAATGCGCTGGCGCTGGCGGTCGGCCGTGGCGACGGCGAGCGCTACCTGCCGCATCTCGCGGCCTCGATCGCCGAGGCGAACGGAGTGACGCTGCCGGGCGCCTGAGCAGGGCGCGGGAGGCATGACACGGCTCGTCGTCGGCCTGCTGGCGCTGGTCCTGCTGGCCGTCGTGCTGCAGGACGCCTTCGAGGTCATGCTGCTACCGCGCAGGGTGTACCGCCGCGTCCGCCTGGTGCGCTACTATTTCAAGGGCGGCTGGGCGGTCTGGGCCAGGCTGGCCCAGCGCCTGCAGCCCGGCACCCGCCGTGAGCACATCCTGAGCGTGTTCGGCCCGCTCTCGATGGTGATGCTGTTCGCGCTCTGGGCCATCGCCCTGATCACCGGACTGGGGATGCTGGAATGGGTGCTGCAGACGCCCGGCGCCCCCGGCCACTCCCCCCTCTCGGAGCAGATCTACATGAGCGGGGTCACCTTCTTCACCCTGGGCTATGGCGACGTGGTGCCGCACAGCGCCGCCGCCCGCGTCGTGGGCGTTGCCGAGGCCGGCAGCGGCATCGGCTTCATCGCCGTGGTGATCGGCTACCTGCCGGTGCTGTACCAGCTCTTCTCGCGCCGGGAGGCGCACGTGATCCGGCTCGACGGGCGCGCCGGGTCGCCGCCGACCGCCGCCACCATGCTGATCCGGCACGCCGAGGGTCGCGGGCTGGACAAGCTCGACGACCTGCTGCGCGAGTGGGAGGTCTGGGGCTCCGAACTGCTGGAGAGCCATCTCTCCTATCCAATGCTGGTCTATTACCGGTCGCAGCACGACAACCAGTCCTGGCTCGCCGCACTGGCCGCGGTAATGGACACCTGCGCCCTGATCCTGGTGGGCCTCGACGAGATGCCGCCGCTGCAGGCCCGCATGACCTTCACGATGGCACGACAGGTCGTCGTCGAGATGGCGCAGACGCTCGCGGTGGCACCATCTCCCTGGCAGGGCGTCGACCGGCTGCCGCCGGAAGGCTATGCCAGGCTGGAGGGACTACTCATCGGAAGCGGACTGCGCTGGACGCGGGATGCCGACGGCCAGCGGACCCTCGCGGCCCTGCGTGCAACCTACGAGCCGCTGCTGGCGGGGCTGGGATCCCGGCTGCTGCTGCCGCTGCCAAGCTGGATGGCGGCGGACGATGCAGCGGACCACTGGCAGGACGGCCATCACGGGCTCATCACGAGCCGGCTGATCGAGCAGCTATCCGACCGTACCGAAATACAGCCCGCTCCACCACCCCGCGAGCGGGCATCGTCCTGGCGCAGCCGGATGCGCTGAGTGTTGCGGGCGGCTTGATCCCGTAGCCAGGTTGTATGATAACATGACCTAGTTCACTGACGACCGGACCGCCGTATGAAAGTCGCCAGCTCGCCCGCCCGCCCAGTAGTCGCCGCCCTCGCCGCGTTGCTTCCGGACGGCACCATTCTCACGGATGCAGCCGATCTCGACCGATACAGCCGGGACTGGTCCGGCGATCATCACGGCGAGCCGCTGGCGGTGGCGCGTCCGGCCAACGTGCAGGAAGTCTCGACCATCCTGCGCCATTGCAGCCGGCACAGCATCCCGGTGGTGCCGCAGGGTGGCCTGACCGGGCTGGTCGGCGCCGCGGTGCCGGAGGATCGCGTCGAACTGGTGCTGAGCCTGGAGCGCATGCGCGCGGTGCGGCTGGTGTCGGCGATCGACTTCACCATGATCGTCGAGGCCGGCTGCGTGCTGGAGGACGCCAAGCACGCGGCCGAGGCGCAGGACTGTATCCTGCCGATCACCTTCGGCGCGCAGGGCAGCTGCCGGATCGGCGGCAACGTCTCGACAAATGCCGGCGGCTTCAACGTGCTGCATTACGGCATGACGCGCGACCTGGTGCTGGGGCTCGAGGTGGTGCTCGCCGACGGCCGGATCTGGAACGGGCTGAAGCGGCTGCGCAAGGACAATCGGGGCTACGACCTCAAGCAGCTCTTCATCGGCAGCGAGGGCACGCTCGGCGTGGTCACCGCAGCCGCGCTGAAATTGTTCCCCAAGCCGGAGCAGGTCGAGACCGCGCTTGTCGGATTGACTTCCATCGACGACGCGATGGCGCTGTATGCGCACATGCGCCGCAAGACCAGCGACCTGGTCACCGCCTTCGAGCTGCTGCTGCGCGGATGCCTCGACGTCTCGTTCCGTGACGATCCGACGCTCAGCGACCCGCTCGGCGCGCCCTATCCGGTCTATGCGCTGATCGAGCTGTCCGCCGGCAGCGGCTTCGACCTGCGCGCGGTGCTGGAAAACGCTCTGGTGGGCGCCGAGACGCTGGTGCTGGACGCTGTCCTCGCCACCAGTGAAGCGCAGGCGCTGCGGCTGTGGCGTCTGCGCGAGACGATGGTCGAGACGCAGGGTCAGGGTCAGCCCTACCTTCGCACCGACATCTCGCTGCCGATCTCCGAGATCCCGGCCTTTCTCGCCGACGTGCTGCCGCACCTTGCCGCCCTGTTCCCGGACAGCCAGGCGCTGACCTACGGCCATGTCGGCGACGGCAACATCCACCTCAACGTGGTGCCGCCGCGCGGCCTCCGGCCCGAGGCGCGGGCGGCGCTGATCCATGCGGCGCAGGAGGCGATCTTCGACGTGCTCGACCGCTATGCCGGCAGCATCAGTGCCGAGCACGGGATCGGGCGCGCCAAGCGGGCGGCGTTCCTCAAGCGGATCGACCCGGTGTCGCTGGCGCTGGCGCAGGGGCTCAAGCACGCGCTCGATCCTGACGGCATCCTCAGCATGGGACGCATCCTGCCGGGCGTGATGCCGACGCCTGCCGATCCGTGACCCTCAGGCTCGACCGGCTGAGCCGCGGACCGCACCTGCCGGCGCTGGTGGCGAGCTCGATCTCGCGCGAGATCGCCGAAGGCAGGCTGCATCCGGGCGACCGGCTGCCGACCGAGCAGGCGCTTGCCGGCACCTTCGGGGTGTCGCGCAACGTGGTGCGCGAGGCGATCGCCCGGCTGCGCTTCGAAGGGCTGGTCTGGTCACGTCAGGGCCGCGGCGCGTTCGTCAGCGAGCCCCCGGCGCCGGTCGCACTACAGATCGAGCCGGCCGGCGCGCCATGTGCCGAACACTTCGCAAGCCTGTTCCAGGTGCGCGAGATGCTGGAGATCCCGGCAGCGTCCCTTGCCGCCGGACTGCGGGACAGCTCGGATCTCGACCGCATGCGCGGTGCCCGCGACGCCATGATGGTGGCGCCCTATGGCAGCGTGGCGTGGCTTGCAGGCGATCTCGACTTCCACCGGGCGGTCGCGGGCGCGACCCGCAATGCCTACATCCGGCAGATCGTGGCCTTCACCGCCGAGCGGGTGCGCGAGAGCATCCTGGCAGCCGGCAGCAGGGTCACCTCGAACGACATGGCGCAGGCAACGCTCGGCGAGCATGAGCACATCATGGATGCGATCGCAGCCGCGGATCGTGAAGCGGCCGGCGCTGCCATGCGCGCGCATCTGAGGGGCGCCATGCAGCGCATCGGCCTGCCTGTTTCTGAGCCGGTCATTCCCCCGACAACAGCGAGAGCAGCACGATGACAGGACGACTTGCGGGACGCACGGCGATCATCACGGCAGCGGGCCAGGGCATCGGCCGGGCGGCGGCGCTGGCCTGCGCGCGCGAGGGCGCGCAGGTGATCGCGACCGACATCGACGAGGCCAGGCTCGACACGCTGCGGGCGACGCCCGGGATCGCGCTGCGCCGGCTCGACGTGCTGGACGCGGATGCGATCAGGAGCTTCGCCGCGTCCGTGCAGGCGCCTGACATCCTGTTCAACTGCGCCGGCTTCGTGCATGCCGGCACCATCCTGGAGTGCGACGACGACGCCTTCGACTTCTCCTTCGCGCTCAACGTGAAGGCGATGTACCGGATGATCCGCGCGATCCTGCCCGGCATGCTCGAGCGCCGGCGCGGCTCGATCATCAACATGGCCTCGGTGGCGTCCAGCGTCATCGCGGTGCCGAGCCGCTTCGTCTATGGCGCCAGCAAGGCGGCGGTGATCGGCCTGACCAAATCGGTGGCAGTCGACTACGTGACGCAGGGCATACGCGCCAACGCGATCTGTCCGGGTACGGTTGATAGCCCGTCGCTGCAGGACCGCATGCGGGCCCAGGGTGACTACGAGACCGCCCGCGCAAGTTTCCTCGCCCGGCAGCCGATGGGGCGGCTCGGCACGCCGGAAGAGATCGGCGAGCTGGTGGTGTTCCTTGCCGGCGACGAGAGCGCCTTCATGACCGGCAATGCCATCACCGTCGATGGCGGCTGGTCCAACGCCTGAACCCGAAACTAGTCATCAAGGAACACCGTGCATGAAACTGCTTCGTTATGGCCCACGCGGCCAGGAAAAGCCGGGACTGCTGGACACCGACGGGCGCATCCGCGATCTCTCGGCGCATGTCGAGGATGTCGTGGGCGCGGTCCTCGGATCGGCCTCCCTGCAGCGGATCGCAGCCCTCGATACAGCGTCGCTGCCGCTGGTCGATGGCAGCCCCCGGATCGGCCCCTGCGTCGGGCGGGTCGGGAAATTCATCTGCATCGGGCTGAACTACGCCGACCACGCCGCCGAGACCGGCGCCAAGATCCCCGAAGAACCCATCATCTTCATGAAGGCGACCAGCGCCATCACCGGGCCGAACGATCCGGTGATCATCCCGCGCAACTCGGAAAAGACCGACTGGGAGGTCGAGCTCGGCGTGGTGATCGGCACCGAGGCACGCTACGTCTCCAAAGACGATGCCCTCTCGCATGTCGCCGGCTACTGCCTGATCAACGACGTCTCCGAGCGCGCATTCCAGACCGAGCGCGGCGGCCAGTGGACCAAGGGCAAGTCGGCCGACAGCTTTGGCCCGATCGGGCCTTGGCTGGTGACGCCGAATGAGATCGCGGACCCGCAGTCGCTGCCGATGTGGCTTAGCGTAGACGGCGTCAAGCGCCAGGACGGCTCCACGAAGACGATGATCTTCGGGGTGAAGACGCTGGTCTCGTACCTGTCGCAGTTCATGAGCCTGCAGCCGGGCGACATCATCTCCACCGGGACCCCACCGGGGGTCGGCATGGGCGTCAAGCCGATACCGGTCTATCTCCGACCCGGCCAGACCATTCGCCTCGGCATCGAGGGGCTGGGCGAGCAGGTCCAGGTGACCGAAGCGGCCGCCTGATGGAGGGCCGGCCCGCGCTGTTCTCCAGGCCCGCGCTGTTCTCCAGGATCGCGCAGGCGCCGAACCTCACCGGCGGCCTGGTCGAGACGCTGGTGGCACAGATCGAGACCGGCCAACTCGCTCCCGGCCAGCGCCTGCCGACCGAGCAGGCCATCGTCGCCGCCACCGGCGTCAGCCGCACCGTGGTGCGCGAAGCGCTCGCCTCGCTGCGCGCGCGCGGCCTGATCACCACGCGCCAGGGCCTCGGCGCCTTCGTCGCCGATCGTGCAAGCCGGCGCTCGTTCACCATCGACAGTGCCGACAACACGCTAGCCGATACGCTCAGCGTGCTGGAGCTGCGCATGAGCATCGAGGTGGAAGCGGCCGGGCTCGCAGCCGAGCGTCGGTCAGACGCCGATCTCGCGGCGATCAGGCACCATTTCGAGGCCGTTACCGCGACCAGGGGCGAGGCCGGGGCCGGCGCGGACGAGGATTTTGCCTTCCACCGCGCCATCCTCGCCGCGACGCAGAACATGTACTTCACCCGTGTGTTCGACGTGTTCGGCTGCCACATCATTCCACGCCAGCGCGTGCGGCTCGAGGGTATGCGCGACACCCTGCTCGCTGCCTACAAGGAACGGCTGCGTCTCGAGCATCTGGCAATCCTGCACGCCATCGAGACGGCCGATCCGGCGGCGGCTCGACAGGCGGCGCACGATCATCTGGCCCGTAGCCGCACCCGGTTCTCCGAAGTTCTATCCGGCGAAACCTGAACAGGCCGCATTTAAATCCTGATCGTCCCCTAATGCCGCTTGACGGTGGGCCGGCACGGCGGAAGCGTCCCTCTCAGCCGAAAAGGAGAGGACCATGAGCACCATCACCACCAGGGACGGCACACGGATTTTCTACAAGGACTTCGGCTCCGGCCAGCCGGTCGTGTTCTCGCATGGCTGGCCGCTCAGCGCCGATGCCTGGGATGCCCAGATGCAGTTCCTCGGCGAGCGCGGCTACCGGGTCATCGCGCATGACCGGCGCAGCCATGGCCGCTCGGACCAGACCTGGGACGGCAACCACATGGACCAGTATGCGGACGATCTTGCCGAGCTGATCACCCGGCTGGAGTTGCGCGATGCGGTGATCGTCGGCCACTCGACCGGCGGCGGCGAGGTGACGCGCTATATCGGCCGCCACGGCACCGGCCATCTCAGCCGCGCGGTGCTGCTCGGCGCGGTGCCGCCGCTGATGCTGAAGACCGCCGCCAACCCGGTCGGCCTGCCGATCGAGGTGTTCGACGGCATACGCAAGGGCACGTTCGACAACCGCTCGCAGTTCTTCAAGGATCTCGCCACACCCTTCTACGGATACAACCGGCCTGGGAAGGCACTATCCGAAGGGGTGCGCGACCTGTTCTGGCTGCAGGGCATGATGGGTGGCCTCAAGGGCCAGTACGACTGCATCAGGCAGTTCTCGGAAACCGACTTCAACGAGGACCTGCGTCGCTTCGACATCCCGACCTTCGTGGCGCATGGCGACGACGATCAGATCGTGCCCTTCGTGGCCTCCGGCAAGCTGTCGAGCGAGATCGTCCGCGACGCGGTGCTGAAGGTCTACCCGAGGGCTCCGCACGGCCTCAGCCTGACCCATCAGGACGAGTTCAACGCCGACCTGCTTGCCTTCATCCGGGGTGAGAAGGTCGCAGGCGACAAGGTCGGCTGAACTCAGCGCTGCTCGGCGGCGATGCGGTGCCTGCGGCTCGACAGCGCATCGTTCGAGGTGACCGGGGCGGCATATGATCCGGTCATGTCGTCGACACCGAGCGCCAGCAGGGCCTCCGCCTGCTCACGGACGGTGACGCCATAGGCGACGGTACGCGCCCGGATCGAGCGCGCGAACAGCGCCGCCGCCTCCACCAGCACGTCGTTGCTTCCGGTCTGCGCGGTGGTCTCGGTGAAGCCGCGATCCAGATGCAGCCGGGTCAGCGGCAGGCGCAGCATACGCTGCAGCATGAAGGTCTCTATGCGTACATGCGCGCCGAGGCCCAGCCCCAGTTCGCGGAGACGGTGCAGGGCGTCCATGTCGGCGAGGGTGTCGGGCTCCTCCAGCGTCACCTCGCACTGCGCGGGATCGGCGCCGGTCTCGAGCAGCAGTTCCTGGATGGTGGTCACGATGGCGCCGTCCGCGAAGGCCGACGCATGCACCGAGGCGCTGAACACGACTGGGTAGGTGGTCTTCCAGAGGCTAGATTGCAGCAGCGCCAGCCGAAGATCCCGCATCTGGCTCGCGACACGCTCGCCGATCGGCAGGTCTTCGCGTTCGCCTTCGCGCCGTGCATCCCTCTGGCGCCGCCCGCGCGGAATAATCATGCCGCCCCGGAACGCGTTGCCGGCCAGGCTGAAGAACAGGCCGTAACGAACCTCGCGCAACTCCTGTTCCACCGCCTCCGACCGCGGCGCGGGCGCCGGCAACTCCACACTGCCCTGGAACAGGCGGAAGATGCCGGTGCCGGCGGACTTCGCCTCGTACATCGCGATATCGGCGCGATGCAGCAGGTCCGAGAAATTGTCGCTGTGCGCAGGATACAGCGCGCTGCCGACGCAGCCCGCCACCTGGATCGCATTGCCGTCGATCAGGAATACGTCCCTGAACACGCCTAGCAGCCGCTCGGCGAACGCCCTCAGATCGTCGGCGGAGATCGCGCCCACTTGGACCACGGCGATCTCGTCGCCACCGAGGCGCGCCACGATGTCGAGCCGGCGCGAGTTCTGGCAGAGCCGCTCGCTGACCTGCTTGAGCAGGATGTCGCCGGCACGGTGCCCGTAGCGGTCGTTGATCTGCTTGAACTTGTCGAGGTCGATCATGTGGATGCCGAAATTGGCCTCCCCGTCGCGCCTTGTGCCGAGCTCGGACACCCAGTTATCGAGGTACAGCCGGTTCGGCAGCCCGGTGAGGTGATCCGTATAGGCGAGCGAGCGTAGCTGGCTCGCCTCGCTGGCGACACCCTCGACGGTCCGCGACAGCCGCTCGATCTCGCGCTGCTGGCCGACCGCCCGGCACAGGCCGGCGAGGCGCAGCCGCAGGTCGGGAAGCGTATAGGACCCGGCCAGCACGTCGTCGGCGCCGCTCGCGATCGCCCACTCCTTTTCGGTCTCGTGGCCGTCGATCAGCAGGAGGACGAACGGACGCCCCGAGGCCGGCTCTAGCGCCAGCCGCTGCAGGGCGACATTTGCGAGCTCGCGGTCCTGGCGTGCGTCCAGCACCACCGCCGCGATCTCGTGGTCGATGCCGGCGAGTCCGGCCAGATGGTCGTCGACGATGACGGTGAGGCCCGAACGGGCGGCACCAGCCTGGCGCGGAAACTCGTCGCGGGCGCGTGTCGAGGCGCTGACGAACAGGAGCTTGAGCATGGCGGTCGAGTCCGGCCCGACCTGCTCACCGGGAGGAACGCTAGAGATCGCCGCGACTCCCTGAATAGTCGGGATCCGACGACAGCTTAAATATTGGCGCGACCAACCGTCGAACGGTCATTTGACGAGTTCTTGCCGTTTCATGCCGCCGCGGGCGATGCTGGTGCATGACGGCATATTGGTTTCGATACCCGATCATTCACCCTGATGTTCGTGTCTAACCCTGAGTAAGTCAACAAAACGATGCCGCGGGCCGGGTCATCCGGGTGGTGGTGGCAGCGTTCCGGTGCAGCCGACCAGAATTACCCTGGCGCGGGCGCTGTGCTCGACGCCGTGCAGGTCGAACTCGAGCCGCTGCAGGTGCCGGTCCGGCGCCATCGTGGCCGTCACTGTCGAGGGCCGGCTCGGGTCGAGGCCGGGATAGCGCGGCGTCGCCTGCCATGTCCGGCGCCCGGCCCCAGGCTCGGTGCCAATGCCGGCGCCGATACCGAGCTCGACCAGCTTCTGTTCCTTGAAACCCGGCAGATAGACCGGCACCGTTTCAGGGCGGTCCAGCCAGCGCAGCCAGTAGAAGGCCAGGGCAAGCGGCGACCGCACCGCCCGCATGTCGTGCGCCACGTCGAGGTCCGGCCGGCGGTCGGACGTCAGCATCCCGTAGTCGGCGAGCCATGGCGCGCCGAAGCGGGCCAGGTCCCAGTGACCTGCGAAGCCCGGATGTTGGCGCCGGAACTCGGCTGGGTGCTTGCCCTGGACCCGCCAGGCGGCAAGCCCGTCCGGCTTGCGGTCATAGACGTCCCATTGCTGCCGGACGATGTGGTCGTCGAAGCGGTAGCGGCTGTTCACGGCAAGTTGCGAGAGTCCGTCTCGGTGCCAGACGCTGATCTCCTGCATCAGGTAGCGCGTATGCACCAGGGGCAACGGGTCGGCATCGAGCTGCAGCCGGATATCAAGGCGCAGGCCACCCTCGCCCGCGACTGACCGCGCCTCGATGGCGAGCCGGCCGTCATAGTCGCTGCTGCCGGCATAACGACAGACCTCGTCGGCCGCCGCCGGCGTGGCCAGCAGGAGGAGCCAGGCCAGACTTGCCAGGATGATACCGCCTCGGAAGGATGCTGCCGATGCCAATTCAGATATCCGCCGTCGCCTGCCAGAGCGCGCCTTACCACGACATGCTGGCGCTGCGCAGGCGCCTGCTCCGCGACCCGCTCGGCCTGGTTCTGACCGAGGCACAACTCGAGGCCGAGCGCGACCAGATCCACCTCGCCTTGTGGCACGACAGCGTGGTGTCAGGCACGCTCCTGCTGGTGCGGCCGAACGCCGACGGCACCGCGAAGCTCCGGCAGATGGCGATCGCAGCGCCGCTGCAGGGCCGAGGCCTGGGGGCGTGCCTGGTGCGGCATGCGGAGACGATCCTGCCTGGGCTCGGCGCCCGCAGGATCGAACTCTCCGCGCGCCTACCGGCGGTCGGCTTCTATGAGCGGCTCGGCTACCGGACGGAGGGTGAGCCGTTCATTGAGGTCACGATCTGGCATCGGCGCATGGGCAAGGACCTGCCGGCGGGATAAAGCTGCTTCATCGGACCACGCTCTGGGAGAAACAACCATGGAACATCGCAAGTTCGGCAAGACCGGGCGCAAGGTCAGCGAGATCGGCTTCGGCGCCTGGGCGATCGGCGCGAGCTGGGGCCATGTCAACGACACCGACGCGCTCGCCGCCCTCAACGAGGCGCTCGACAGCGGCGTGACCTTCATCGACACCGCCGACGTGTATGGCGACGGGCGCTCCGAGCAGCTCATCGCGCGGGTGATGCGCGAGCGCGGCGGCGAGCGGCCGTTCATCGCGACCAAGGCCGGACGTCGTCTCGATCGCCAGGAGACCGCCGGCTACAGCCGCGCCAACCTCGCCGGCTGGATCGAGCGCAGCCTCGCCAACCTGCAGACGGAGACGCTGGACCTGGTGCAGTTGCACTGCCCGCCGACCGATCTCTACTACCATCCGGAGGTCTTCGGCTTTCTCGACGACCTCAAGCAGGACGGCAAGATCCGCGATTACGGGGTCAGCGTCGAGCGTGTCGAGGAAGCCCTGAAGGCGCTCGACTATCCCGGCGTCGTCAGCATCCAGATCATCTACAACATCTTCCGGCAACGTCCGGCAACCGAGCTGTTCGAGCGCGCGAAGGCGAGCGACGTCGCCATCATCGCGCGCGTGCCGCTCGCCAGCGGATTGCTGTCGGGCAAGTTTACCGCCGACAGCAGCTTCGAGGAGACCGACCACCGGAAATTCAACCGCAACGGCGAGGCCTTCGATGTCGGCGAAACCTTTTCCGGGGTGCCCTATGCGGTCGGGCTACAGGCGGTCGAGCGGATCCGCCCACTCGTTGGCGGCGATACGACGATGGCACGTTTCGCGTTGCGCTGGATCCTGATGTCGGACGCGGTGACGGTTGCCATTCCCGGCGCCCGCAATGCCGAGCAGGCGCACGCGAATGCCGAGGCGGCCACGTTGCCGGCGCTCGACGATACGACCATGACGGCCCTGGTCGCGATCTACGACCAGGATATCCGGCCGCACGTGCATCACCGCTGGTAGCGCCTGCATGATTACGCCGATCATCGACGCGCATCAGCATTTCTGGAACCTCGATGCCAGCAGTCACGACCATGCGTGGCTGAGCGGTCGGTTCCAGCCGATTCGCCGCGCCTTTGCGCCGGACGATTTGCGGGCCGACCTGGAGGCGGACGGCATCACCGCAACGGTGCTGGTGCAGACGCAGAACAACCTCGACGAGACGCACGACTTCCTGCGCCTAGCCGAGGCGACCGACTTCATCGCGGGCGTCGTCGGATGGGTCGACCTCTCCGACCGTGCGGTCGCCGACACCCTGGACGCCCTACGTTCAGGCCCGGGCGGCCAGTGGCTGGTCGGCGTGCGTCACCTCCTGCACGAGGAGGACGACCCGGCCTGGATCCTGCGGCCGGAGATCAGGCCGGGTCTCGAGGCCGTGGCTTCGGCGGGACTCGTCTACGACCTGGTAGGCACCGCCACGCACCTGCCGGCGATGGCACGGATCGTGGCAACGATGCCGCAGCTTCGTTTTGTGCTCGACCATATCGCGAAGCCGGACATTGCCTCCGGCGCCATGGAACCCTGGCGCGGCCTGATCCGGCAGGTTGCGGCGCATCGGGATCACGTCTGGTGCAAGCTTTCCGGGATGGTCACGGAGGCGGACTGGGCGCGTTGGGCGCCATCCGACCTGCAGCCCTATGTGGAACACGCCCTGGCGGAATTCGGGGTGGAACGCTGCATGTTCGGTAGCGACTGGCCGGTCTGCCTGGTCGCCGGTAGCTATCGCGACGTTGTCGCCGCGCTCGGCGCGACGTTGGGCGACCTCGATAACGAACAGCACACCCAGATCATGGGCCGGTCCGCAATCGAGGCCTACCGGCTCATGCACTTCATCCAGCCATAATGGCCGGGGATGCTGCTCGCATCCCCGGCTGGCTATCGCTCAGATCTTGCGGTCGACGGGCGTCTCGCCCGGCACATGCTCGATCTTCACGTCCTCGCGACGCACGGTGTCGCGCACCGTCTCGACGCGGTCGGCCGCCTCCTTCCGCAGGCTGACTTCCTCGCGCACATGGGCCGTCTTGCCGATCACGGCTTCCTCGCCGGTCTCGGTCATCTCGATCGCCTTGTCGGTGAAGGCCTCGCCGGAGACGGCGCGCCCATCGGTGACCGGACGGCGATCGACCTGCACGGACTCGTCATGCAGTGTCACCTGCTCCTCGACCGGGGTCTCGACCACGAAGCGACGAACGCGCGTGGTGCCACGGTTGACCGCACGCCGGCCGACTACGAGTTGCTCCTCGGAAAGCTGGATGGTCTCGCCGGTCGCAGGAGCGACGCGGCCCGTCTCGAGACCGGACGCCGCAACCGGCTCAACCGATGCGTCGGTCCGGGTTGCCACGCCAACCGGGGCGGCGGTGGTTGCCGGCTCGTCATCATACGCGCTCGTGCGCGTGCCCGTGGCCAGGCCGTAGGTCGAGGCGCGCTCGTCGATGTCGATCGGGTTGTGGCGCTCGAGGATTTCGCTCACCGCGGTGACATGCTCATCCGGCACCTTGACCGAGATGACGGTTGATCCGCTCTCCAGGCTGCGGTCATAGACGGCGGTGTCGTGATCCGGCTCGCCACCGAACAGACTAGACCAGAAGCCCTGCTCGCGCGGTGCTCCGGTCGTTCCTTCCGCGACGTGCTCGCCGCCGGCATGGTGGGAGATCGCGCCGGCCGGAACGCCGGCGGCCGTCAGGTCGCGAATTGCGGCCTCGGCGTGTTCGAGGGTGTCGTAGACGGCAATGATGGTTTCTTCAGCCATGGGATCTTTCCTCGGGAATGTCTCGTGATGGCGATGCTTCGCACCCGCCTTGGCCCGGCTCCGGACGGAATCGGGTAACGATCGCTTCCTGATGACGAAGCGTCACCGTCTCCTGGTGACGTTCGCTGACGCGGACGCGACGCATGTGGATTTCTTCCTTGAGGACGAGGCGTCTCTCGACGACCAGCACCTCCTCGACGACCGGGATTATGGTCACGTCGCCTTCGGTCCTGATATCCGGAACACGATCGATCGTGCGACCAACCGGAACATGCTCGATCTCGACACGCTCCTGCGTGAGAGTGGCTTCCACCGGGTGCTGGCGCTCGCGGGTCACGGTTTCGACCCGCACCGTATCGCCAGCCACCTGTCGCCGGGTCACTGCAAGGACTTCATCATGCAGGAGCAGGGATGGTCGAACTCCGTCCGAAGGCGCAGACGGCATGGTCACATCCTACATCATGTGATGCCTTCCCCCGCGGGGTCGACGGGACAGTGAACAAGGTCCCCGCCGTCCGGTTCCGGGCGCCGTGCAACAATTATCGGCGGCCGGATAAGATGGAGTTGTTGTTTGAAACCTCTAGCCGGCGACTTCTTCGGTCACCACCGTGAAGCCGCTGAGGGTGCTCGATCCGAACGACGTCACCATCGCGACGTCGGCCGCGTCGCGACCCGTGGCCATCAGGATGCGCCCGATGCGCGGGACATTGTGCCGCGCATCGAAGGTCCACCAGCGCCCGGACAAGTACACCTGGAACCACGCAGAGAAATCCATCGGCGCATCGACCAGCGGCACCCCGATATCGCCCAGGTAGCCGGTGCAATAGCGCGCCGGGATGTTCATGCAGCGGCACAGCGCCACCGCGAGGTGGGCAAAGTCGCGGCACACCCCGACCCGCTCCTCGAAGCCCTCATAGGCGGTGCGTGTCGATCGGGCGAACTGGTAGCCGAAGGTGATGTGGTTGTGCACGTAGTCGACAATCGCCTGCACCCGTGCCCAACCGGGCTGGGTGTGGCCGAACAGCGCCCAGGCCGTGTTCGACAGCCGGTCGGTATCGCAGTAGCGGCTGCCCAGCAGATAGACCAGCACCTCGTCCGGCAGCTCCGGGACCCGGTGCTGCCGCGCGCTCCAGTCGACCGGGTCGGGCAGCCCGCTATCGAGGATCTCGAAGTCGGCCGACACGGTGAACGGCCCGGGCGGCGCCTCCATACGGGTGCAGTGGTTGCCGAAGCCGTCGCGATAGTCCCAGGTGGCGACCGGCTGGTTGAACCGCATGTTCTGCGACGAGAGCAGATCCGGCTCACGGTCGGGCAGCACGCTCAGCATCAGGATCATCGGCGTGTCGGTGGAACAGGTGTAGCTGATCTCGTAGCCGGCGCGTATTCTCACTTGGTTCTCCTGGCTGGTCGCGGGCGATCAGGCACGTTGACATCCGGTCGCACTGATGTCGGCGGCCTGACTTCCGGCTTGACGGACGTCCTCATAAGGCAATCCTTGCGCCACGCACGAGCGGCGTTGCCGTATGACCGGCATGCCGCGGCGGCAGGTCGGGCGGGGAAGGCGCGGACATGCAGACGGATCTCACCATCAGGCCGGCCCGCCCGCAGGATGCGGACGAGATCGGCGCCGTGCATGTCGCGACCTGGCGCAGCGCCTACCCGACCTTGCTGTCGCACCAGACCCTGGCGGCGATGTCGAAATCCTACCAGGCGGCTTATTACGAGGCGATGATCCGCCGGCATGGCGGGGTCTTCGTCGCCGTCGCCGGCCCGGACGAACAGGTTGTGGGCTTCGCGAGCGTCGGGCGGCATCGCGCCTCCACTCCAGGGGAGGGTGAGATCTACACGCTCTATGTGCTCGATGACTGGCGCGAGGCCGGGATCGGGCGCCGGCTTATGCATGCCGGCGCCCGGCGCCTGGCCGAACGCGGATGCCGTTCGGCGTTTCTCTGGGTGTTGTCGGACAATCCGAGCCGCTGGTTCTACGAGCGCCTCGGCGGCCGCGCCGTAACCGTCGGGACGACGCATGTCGGCGGCCGGCCGGTCCAGCAGACCGCCTATCTCTGGAACCCGATCGAGATGCTGCTCGCAAAGACAAACCCGACCGCCGACCAGCGTTAGCGCAGCACCCTCGCCCGCTCCCGCATGGAGAGGGCCCGTCAGGACCGGGGGCGGATCAGGATGGTTGCCGACGCATGCTGCATGAACACCCAGTCGCCATCATCGGTGCCGGAATGGCCGGCCTCGCCTGCGCGAACGTGCTGCACGCGGCCGGCGTACAAGTCACCGTGTTCGACAAGGGGCGCCGGCCGGGCGGCCGCCTCGCCACCCGCCGCAGCGGCGGGTTCACGTTCGACCACGGCGCGCAGTTCGCTACCGCGCGCGGCGAGCGGTTCCGCGAGTTCCTGTCGCAGGCCGGCGACCAGGTGGCGCCGTGGGACCCGGCCGAGCCGCATCCGCGCTGGGTCGGCGTTCCGGGCATGTCCGTCCTTGCACGCGTCGCCGAGCAGCGCGGCGTCGGCACGCTGCAGCTGCACCGGCAGGTCACCTTCCTGAGCCGGCAGTCCAACGGCTGGCACCTGCGGCATGAGGATGCGGCGTCCGTCCGCCCGGGCACGGTGTCCGAGGGCGGCGAGCAAGCCGGGCCGTACGGGCGCGTGGTGCTGGCGATGCCAGCGCCGCAGGCGGCGGGACTGCTGCAGGCCCTCGGCCATCCGTTCGCGCCCGTAGTCGGCGCGGTGGTGATGGACCCGTGCTGGGCGCTGATGCTGGGGTTCAACGAACGCCAGCCCGGCATCGACCGCCAGACGCTCGACGAGCAGGAGCCGAAACAGCCTTTTTCCTGGATCGCGCGCGACAGTTCGCGACCGGGTCATGCGGCGCTGCCCGACTGCTGGGTCGGTCATGCCGGACCCGGCTGGTCTCGGCGGCATCTGGAGCAGGAGCCGGTGTCGGTCTCCGTCGCCCTGCAGGCGGCCTTCGCACGCGTGACCGGCATCATGACGAAGCCGGTCTACGCCGTGGTGCATCGCTGGCGCTACGCCCGCAACGACACGGCTCCGGACCGGGCGTTCTTCCTGGATGCTGACGGTCTGGCGGTCTGCGGCGACTGGTGTCTCGGCGGCAAGGTCGAGGCGGCATTCGAATCCGGGTCGGCCGCCGCCGAGGCCTTGCTTGCCGCCGGCTGACTGCGGTCGTAACTGCTTGTAACGTTCAATCCTCGCACGCTTATCTACAACAGTCGTTGCAGATGGGTAGCTTTATGGACTGTCCGTTAAATACGCGCGAACCTATCGAACCGAAGGCGGCAGATTACCGCTCTTTTTTCACAACAAGCGCAGAGCCTGTGCAGGCGGCATTCCGATCTGTTGGCGTGGCGTTGTCCCACAACAATGTGATGTCCGTCACTATAGTGGTTCTCCTGCTGGCTCTTCTCGCCGGCGCCGTATCTTTCCGGTCGTTCGAGCTCGACGAAGGCTACAGTTTCCTCCTGCTCGACGGCGTGCCGCGCCTGCATTGGCCGGCCGGCCTGTTCACCCGTCCGGATATCGCCACCTGGTTCCGGCAGGACGCCACGCTGCGCGCCATTCCCGGCAACCTGCGGCGCTTCGACGTGCATCCGCCGGTCTGGTTCATGCTGTGCTGGTGCTGGCGCCAGGCCTGGGGTTCGGGCCTGGTGGCCGCGCGCTGCCTCTCCGTCGCGCTCACGCTGGTGAACCTGCTGGTGTTCTGGCAGATCGCGCGGCTGTGCCGGGTTCCCGCGGCACTGGCCTCGGCCCTGGCCTTCCTGTGCTACGGGATGGTGTACACTGGTGCCACCGTGCGGATGTATCCGCTTGGCCTGCTGTTCCTGCTGTGCGGCGTGCTCGCCTTGCTGCACCTGCTGCAGACCACGGGCGCACGCGGGGTTGCCCTGGCCGCGATCGCCGGCCTGTGCTTCGGGCTCGGCGCCGCCACCCATATGCTGGTGCTGTTCCCCGGCGTGATGATGGCCGCGGCGGCCGCCGTTGTCCTGCTGCGTGATCGGCGCTTCGCTGCCCTGGCTGCCCTTGCGGCGGCGCCGTTGCCCTGCATCGCCTGGTCGGCGTCGTATTTCCTGGTGCAGGACCGGCGGACATGGCAGTTCCCGCCTTTCCGTCCGCTGCCGATGCTGCGTCGTGTCCTGCAGGATGCCGCCGGCTCGATCCTGGGCGGCACGCCGCTCTGCTTCGATGGCGCGGCGCGGCTGGCGGTCGGCGCCGGGCTAGCCCTCCTGGTCACGGCCGCCCTGGTGCTGGCAGTCGCCGTGGTGATCCGGCGGTGGCGCGATCCACGGACCTGGATCCTGGCGCTTGGCGCCGTGGCGATGCCCTGCGTGCTGTACGGCCTGGGCGCGGTGTTCCAGCGGCAGGCCTCCGAGCCACGCTACATGCTGTACAGCATCCCGTTCCTGTCGCTCCTGCTGGCGCAGGGCTTCCGGCAGACCCTGCTGCCCGCGCCCGCTGTCGCCGCCCTGCTCGTGGCCCTGCTAGGAGGCGAGCTGGCGGGCACGATCGGCCTTCTCGCCTCGCCCGACCTTCAGCAACCGGCGCGCCGCGCCATGGCGGAGATCGCGCACCACTGGCAGCCCGGCGCGATCGTGCTGCTGCCCGAGGCCGCCGATACCAGCGGCATGACGGTGGACTACGCCTACGAAGCGCCGCCGGACTGGCCTATGGCGCTGCTGCGGCAGGACGCGACCCCGGCGCAGGTCCAGCCGCTGCTGCGCGACCGGCACACCATCTTCATGGTCGTCCTGGCCGACGATACCGGCCGGGCCGCGATACGCAACGCGCGGCGCATCCTGGCGGCCGACGGCTGGTACGACGCCGGCGCGCCGGACGCGCATGTCAGCCGCCAGGGCCAGGTCTGGACCATGTTCCGCCGCGGTCGTGCCGAGATCGCACAGGCCGGGGCGGGACAGTCGGGTAGCGGGAACTAGTTCGGCCGGCGATCCTGGCCGCCATGACCTTCATGCGCGGCGCCACCCTGCGACCGTTCCGGACCGGCCGCGCGCTGCGGCTGCCTTGGCTGGCCGCCGCCGAACTGCTGCGGCCGCCCCTGGATGGCTTCGGGTCCATGCGCCTCCGGGCCACGATACCCGGCAGGGGGTCCGCCGCGTCCTTCGCCGGGGCGGCCATAGTCTCGTGGGCCACCTCGCGGACCCCCGTTCCAGGCCGGTCCGCCGCCATAGTTGCGTCCGCGCCAGCGTCCTTCCGAGCCATACCAGGGCTCGCCGCGGTAGTAGCGGCCCCAGTAATTGTCGATGCTGAAGCCGACCAGCGGCAGGCCCAGATAGGCGCCGTATTGCGGCAGGTAGCCGGGCTCGTTGTTGTAGAGGACCTGCAATCCCGGCCCCGCCGCCCAGCCCCGCAACCCTCCGCCGGGGCCGTTGACGGCGATGTCGCACCACGTCCAGCCCGGCAGGCAGCCGAAGATGTCCGCCTGGGTTCCCGGGGGCAGCTGCGCGATCGCCGGGTAGTCCACATCCGGACCGGCCCGCAGGTTGAGCCCTTCGACGAGGACTCCGGGAGCCGCACGCGCGGCCTCCGTCCAGCACATCGACAGGACGGCCACTCCGACGGCGGACACCAGTCCACCCCACATGCGCCTCAAGGCCATCGCACCCTCCAGCAAATCCAACGCCTGCAGGATTGCCACGGATTGCGGCGGCACTACGACCAGAACCCGTCGCGGTCGCCGCAATCGAACTCCGGGCAGGTCGAACCGCAGGGCTAAAGCACGGCGGCCGACACAGCCGGTAGCGCCGCGACCGACTGCCGGACGACGCGCTCGATGGCGAGGGCCTCGTCTCGGCTCACCCGCAGCCCGAGCTTGCTGCGGCGCCACAGCGCGTCGTCCGCGGTCCGCACCCACTCGCGAGCGACGAGGTAGCGCAGTTCCGCGTCGGTAAGATCGCCGCCGTAGCGGCCGCCGAGCGCGTCCAGGCTGGTGGCGTCGCCGAGCAGCGCGTGGACGCGCGTCCCGTACGCCCGCACGAGGCGTTTCAGGTGGGTTCGCGACAGGAACGGATAGCGCGCCGCCGCCCGCTCGACCTCGGCGTCGTAGCCGTCGCGCGGAAAGTCGCCGCCGGGCAGCGGCACGCCGGCGGTCCAGCCGGCGGCACGGCCCGTGGGCTTCGGCAGGTGCGGCTGCAGTTGCGCCAGCGCCGCCTCGGCCAGTCGGCGGTAGGTGGTGATCTTGCCGCCGAAGACCGACAGCAGCGCCGGGCTCTGCGGCTCGGCGATCAGCTTCAGCACGTAGTCCCGGGTGGCGGACTGCGCGGCACCCCCCGGATCCTCGCCGTCCCCGGCGTAAAGCGGCCGCACCCCGGAATAGGTCCAGACCACCTCGCCCGGCGTCACCGGCTGGCGCAGGTACTCGCTGGCGGACCGGCACAGATAGTCGATCTCGTCCTGGGTCGCATGCACGTCGCCGGGGTCGCCGTCATAGTCGCGATCCGTGGTGCCGATCAGGGTGAAGTCCTGTTCGTACGGGATCACGAAGAAGATGCGCTTGTCGGCGTTCTGGAAGATGTAGCAGCCGTCATGCTCGTACAGCCGCGGCACGACGATGTGACTGCCCTGCACCAGCCGCACCGGCGCGCGCTCGTTGGTACGGGTGACGCTGCGGGCGACCGTATCGACCCAGGGACCGGCGGCATTGACCAGCGCCCGCGCGCGCACGATCGAAACCGCGCCGCTCTCCTCGTCGCGGATCGTGACGTTCCAGAGGCCCTGGCCGTGCTCCGCCGACAGGCAGCGCGTACGGGTCAGGACGGTGGCGCCAAGCTCCTCCGCGGCCCGCGCGTTCAGCACGACCATGCGGGAATCCTCGACCCAGCAATCGGAATATTCGAAGCCGCGCCGGAATTCCGGCTTCAGCGGCACGCCGGTCGGATCGGTCGCGAGATCGACCGAACGGGTCGGCGGCAGGCGCTTGCGGCCGCCGATATGGTCGTACAGGAACAGGCCGAGGCGCAGCAGCCAGCGCGGCCGCAGCTTGCGGTGGTACGGCAGCACGAACCGCAGCGGCCAGACGATGTGCGGCGCGATTGCCCACAGCGTCTCGCGCTCGAGCAGCGCCTCGCGCACCAGGCGGAACTCGTAATGCTCAAGATAGCGCAGGCCGCCATGGATCAGCTTGGTGGACGCGCTCGACGTGCCTGAGGCGAGGTCGTTCTGTTCGCAGAGGAGCACGCGCCAGCCGCGCCCGGCCGCGTCGCGCGCGATGCCGCACCCGTTGATGCCGCCGCCGATGATGACGACGTCATAGACCTGGTCCCCGGACGAGCGAAGCGCCGGCTGGTCCAACACAATCCCCGCATGCGCAGCCTGCGCAGTTCTTCGTCTATAAGCTTTTCACGAACGAACGGAGCGTGCAAGCGAACGCAACGAGCGCCATTACGCTTATCCTGCGCCCGCCATTGCCCGATCCGGCTCCGGTTCGGTCTGGACGACCTCCACCTGCAGGGTGCGGCAAAGCTCGGCGATGTCCGGGTTCGGCAGCCGGTCGGTCACCAGCACGTCGATCTCGTCGAGGCGCGCGATGCGGACCGGCGCGCGACGGCTGAACTTGCTGCTGTCGGTCACCAGCATGACCCGGCGCGCGTTCTCGATGATCGCGCGCGACACCTGGACCTCACGCAGGTCGTAGTCCAGCAGGGTGCCATCCGCGTCGATCGCCGAGGTGCCGATGATGGCGAGGTCCGCCTTGAACTGCCGGAACATCTCGGCGGCCATGCGGCCCACGATGCCGCCGTCGCTGGCGCGCAGGCTGCCGCCGGCCACCACGACATCGATCAGCGGGTTGCGATACAGCTCGGTCACCACGTTGACGTTGTTGGTGACCACCATCAGCCCCTGGCGTCCGCTCAGGGCGCGGGCGACCTCCTCGGTGGTGGTGCCGAGATTGATGAACAGCGAGCTGTTGTCCGGGATCAGCTCGGCGCAGGCGCGGCCGATGCGCTGCTTCTGGCCTTGCGCCACCAGCTTGCGGGCGTCGTAGGCGAGGTTCTCCACGCCGGAGGCGGCGATCGCGGCGCCGTGCACGCGGGTGATCAGGCGCGCGTCGCTGAGGTCGTTCAGGTCGCGGCGGATGGTCTGCGGGGTGAGCTGGAACCGGGTCGCCAGCTCGTCGACGGCGATCCGGCCGGTCTCCCGGATCAGGCTCGCGATCTCGCGCTGCCGGGGCGACAGGCCGCGCAACACGCGCTCATCCCCGCGAAGCACTCGCTCATCCCCGCGAAGCACTCGCTCATCCATGTGTCGTCGGCTCCGATCGGCGT
>CAXTVI010000002.1:29735-90281 GCA_964247695.1 uncultured Acetobacteraceae bacterium | reverse complement strand
CGCTCATCCCCGCGAAGCACTCGCTCATCCATGTGTCGTCGGCTCCGATCGGCGTTGCGCCGGAGTCTACCCATCGCCCCGCCGGCAAGGCGACACCATTCCTTCCTCTCGCACAGGATGTCAGGGCAATGCGCCCAGGACGTCCGGTCGCTCTGCACCGGCTTGAAGGGTCGCGGCGCGCGAACGACGGTGCCGGTCTCGGCAAGCCAGAGTTCGAGCGGTTCGAGCATGCTGGATCAGCATGTTCTTCACCACCGGCTACAGCACCGAGGGGCCCGGTCCGGACGGCAGGCTGGAGCTCCGGCTGCACTATCCGGGCAAGCCATACTCGTTCAAAGCCCCGGCGCGGACGGTTCGCCCTGCGCTGGATGCGACGCCGGTCCTGGTATCGGGAGGGTGGCTAACGCACGCCGAGGCCCGCGGTGAGGCCGCCGTCGATCCTGTGGTCGGACCCGGTGATGAACGACGCGCGGTCGGACGCCAGGAAGGCGACGAGCTCGGCCACCTCCTCCGGCTCGCCGATGCGGCCGAGCGGGTGCGCCAGCCCGAAGCGCGCAAAGGCGCTCTCGATGTCCGCCCCGTCGCCGTCGAAGGCGCGCGCGGAGGCCTCGAGGATCGGGGTGCGTACCGAACCGGGGCTGATTGAAACCACCCGGATGCCGTCCGCTGCGAAATCCACGGCCATCGCCCGGGTGAGCGCATGGATGGCGCCCTTCGAGGCGACGTAGGCGGCAACCCCCGCCTGGCAGGCGAAGCCCTGCACGCTGGAGAGGGTGACGATGACGCCGCCACCGCGCCTGCGCATCGCCGGGACGCCGAAATGCGCGGTGAGGTGCATCGAGCCGACATTGACCGCCATGCAGCGGGCGAAGATCGCGGGCGGGGTCTGCACCGCATCGCCGTAGGGATGGACCGCGGCGGCGTTGACGATGATGTCGAGGCCACCCAAGCGGCCGACGACCTCCTCGATGGCCGCCTCGACGTCGGCGGCTGCGGCCACGTCGGCGAACCGCGTCGTGATCGCGAGGCCGCTCTCGGCGGCCGCCTCGGCCAGGACCGCGTTCGCCGACTCGTCGATGCCGAGCGCCATGACCTGCGCCCCGCCGCGCGCCAGCCGCAAGGCGGTCGCCCGGCCGATGCCGGTGGTGCCGGTGACCAGGGCGACCCTGTGGCCGAACTCCTGCATGATGCCTCCGGTCCGGCAACGGGCCGCGTGTGTGCCTCTAGTTACGGAGCAGATTGGCATGGGTAAGCTGAGCAGAAAAGTCGCATGGGTCACCGGTGCCGGCAGCGGCATCGGCCAGGCGGCGGCTGCGGCACTGGCGGGCGCGGGTGCGCGCCTCGTGCTGACCGGGCGGCGCGTCGAGCCACTGCAGGCCACCGCCGACGCCATCGCGTCCGCCGGCGGCGAGGCGATCGTCGAGCCGGGCGACCTCACCCAGTCGCAGACCGTCACCGCGATCGCGGGACGGATCGGCGAGCGCTTCGGGCGGCTCGACATCCTGGTCAACAACGCCGGCCTGAACACCCGCCTGCGTCGCTGGGACCAGCTGGTTCCGGAAGCCATCGACACGGTGCTCGCCGGCAACCTGTCGGCGGCGTTCTACTGCACGGCGGCGGCGCTGAAGCTGATGCGGGTGAACCGCGACGGCGTGCTGATCCACACCGCGTCCTGGGCCGGGAAGTTCATCCACCCGGTCAGCGGGCCGGCCTACACCGCGGCGAAGCACGCCGTGGTGGCGATGAGCCAGAGCATCAACATGGAGGAATACGGCAACGGGATCCGATCGACCGCGCTGCTGCCGGCCGAGGTCGCGACGCCGATCCTCGATACGCGGCCGGTGCCGCCCGACCAGCAGGAGCGGGCGCGCATGCTGCAGCCGGACGATCTCGGCGACCTCGTCCTGTACATCGCGACCCGGCCCGCGAGCGTCTGCCTGAACGAGATCGTCATCAGCCCGACCTGGAACAGAATGTATCAGCTCTGAGCAGCAACATCGGGCAACAGCGGCATCGGCATGGATTCCTGGGAACGGAGACGCGGCCGGCCCGCCTGCATGCCGATCTGCATCAGGCCCGTCGCGGCGATCTTCGACCGGCGGACAACGGAGCCCCGGCAGATGTCGCGGGGCGATTACAAGCGGAATACGGCGATGTTGTGCGATGAAGTTTTGTTTTCAAATCTTCACTTGATTGTCGCAGCCTGAATGGGGATGAATGCTGATTGCACGACTGCCGCAGGATAGGGCAGTGTGAATTTTCCTGGTCAAGCTTCACACACTGCAGGCGCGCTGGGAGATGCCCATGACTGGGTTACTGGCTTTTTCCGAGATCAGGGATTTTGTCGATCCGTTCCACGGCTTCATACCGGCGACCTACGAGCACAGCGTCTGCACGGTTGATGCAGACGGCCTCGTAACAAGCTGGAAGTCAAACATTGATGCGGCGGATCGAGACGCGCCGCATACCATGGTCGGACAGCCCTATGCGTGCCTGTTTACCGCCGAGGACCAGGCGCGGGGCAAGGCGGAGCAGGTGCTTAACCTGGCTCGCGCGAATGGCGGCTTCGAGGAGGAAAGCTGGCGCGTACGTCGCGACGGCAGCCGCTACTGGGCCAGCGTCTTCGTCGAACCGGTGCATGCCGAGGCGGGGCGGATCATCGGCTACGTGACGATGATGCGCGACATCTCGGAGACGCGCGCTCTGCGCGAGGCATTGCGGCGCAGCGAGCAACGCATCAGCCTGATCATGAGCAGCATTGCCCACTACGCCATCTTCATGCTCGACATCGACGGCATCGTCGCGAGCTGGAATTCGGCGGCCGAGAGTACGCTCGGCTACGCCAAGCAGGACATCATCGGCCAGCACTTCTCCTGCTTCCTTTGCTTCGAGGACCAGGCCAGCGGCCGCGGCGCGCTGTCCCTGAACACGGCGCGGATGTCGGGAAAGTTCGAGGATGAGGGCTGGCGCATCCGCCAGGACGGCACGCGCTTCTGGGCGCGCGTCGTGGTCGACCCGATCCATGACGAGCATGGTGCGTGCGTGGGCTTCGCGCACGTCATGCGCGACATCACGCAGCAGCGAACCATCGACGAGCTTGAGCAGCAACTGTTCCAGGCCCAGGCCGGCGAGCCGGCCCGCCAGTTGAACGGCGAAGTCGCGCATGATTTCAATGACCTTCTCGCCGCAGTTACCGTCAGTCTCGACCTGATCACGCGCTCGGGCGACATCAGCAGGATGCACAGCCTCACCCGGGCGGCGCAACGCGCGGCGCAGGCGGGGGGCCGGCTGACCGCGAAGCTGCTGGCGGTGCTCCCGCAGGACCGGCGGCCGGAGAGCGGCCCGACGCCGGAGGTGCCAGCCCGGCCGTGGCCGGCGGCCGATCCGGTCGCAAGCCCGGCGCGGCCGCATGCCGGCGGCGACACGGGCGAAGGCAGCAGGCAGGTGACTGTCCTGGTGGTCGATGACGACCCCGATGTCCTCGAGCTGACAACCTGCGCCGTCGAGGAGCTCGGCTACAACGTGCGCCGGGCCGCCGACGCCGATGCGGCGCTCGCGATCCTGAAAAGCGAGCCCACGATCGGGCTGCTGTTCACCGACATCGTCATGCCGAGCAGCATCAGCGGCCTGGGCCTTGCCCGGCGTGCCCGCGAGATCAATCCGGCGCTCCAGATCCTGCTGACCTCAGGCTATCCGCGTGCGCGGCTGCAGAGTCATCACGAGCTCGACGACGGCATGGCGTTCATCCCGAAGCCGTACAAGGTCGCGACCCTCGATGAGAAGCTCCGCGAGCTGACGGCAGCGACAGGCGGCTCCGACCAGCCATACGCCGTCCTGTAGCTGAAACTGGTCCCGCGCCCGCTGCCTGTGATCAAGGGCATGCTTGCGCTGGATCGGGTTCGACGCATGCAAATACTGCACTCGGTAGTCCAGAATGGAGCGCGGCGGCGCTTGTTGGGCGTTCGACAGATCCGTTTGAGTATAGTTTCGAACGAGATGCCGACATCGCGCAGTTCCTGCGAGGCAATAAATTAGATCAGAGTTAAGTTTAGCAAGCTAGGCATAAACAACGCCGCTTCGACCGCTTATCATGTATCTGTTGCAGTTCTTTTTGCACTCTAGACGGCTTTTTTGGTTGCAAGACCCGGGTTCACTCGATACTCGTTGCAGTGCGGCACGACGAGTGCCCAGTCAATTCAACAAAAACAGGAGTGCTCATGTCGAGCAGCAAGTCTTCCGACACCGAAACAGGCAAGAACCACGGCAGCGAGTCCGCTGCTTCGCGCATGAAGGACAACAGCGCCGCCAGCGTCGCCGCCTCGAAGGATGCGGTTTCGTCCGCGATGGCCGCGTCCAGGGATGCCGCCTCCGCAACCTTCGCCGCCTCGAAGGACGCCGTGGCCTCGGCCAGCGTCGCCTACCGCGACCTGTCGAAGCGTACCCTCGACATGACCACCAAGGTCGTGGCCTTCAACCAGGGCACCTTGGCGGCCTACGCGGAGTCCGCTCGCATCCTCGCCGCCGAGACGCAGTCGATGCTGCGCAGCATGGTCAAGACCAGCCAGACGGGAACGGCGGAGAGCCTCTCCGGGATACGCGCCCTGATGTCGGCCAAGACCCTCAAGGAACGGCTCGAATTGCAGTCGGCGCTGTCGCGCACAGCCGCGATCTGGACAATCTCCGAGACGAGCAGCTTCGCGCGCAGCGGGATCGACATGTTCGAGAAGGTTTCGGCGCCGCTCGCAGCCCGCGCCTTCCTGGCCGCGCAGACAATCGACACCGCCATCGCCTGAAGGCGGCATCGCTCCGGTGATGCGGACGGTCGACGTCCCGTGTCACCGCGGTTTGGCCGACAGGCCCGACCGACAGACTGACGGCCGGGCTGCACTAGATGGATGAGCGCGTCGCTTCGTGCTCGTCCACCGCCCCGGCCCACAGGATCCTGGCGAAGCGCGAATCGCGCGGGCCAGTCCGGCATGATACAGGTGCGTCCGCAGGGACGTTCAAACCTGAGCCGGTGATTAGTTTCGCTGATTAGCACCGCAGCCACGCTCGCGTCCGTGCCTGATCCCTGCTGCGCGCCCGGTTGCGACCGTGGCTGCCAGGCGGCCTGCCGCCTCGACGGCGATGCCCGGACCCATCCGGCGCAGAGCACGAGCGGCAGGATCCCGACAGCACCGGAGATCGGCCGCCGCGCTGAAGGAGTGACACATGTACAGCGAGCCTCTCATCACGACGAACCGCACGGACTTCGCCGGCACCGTCGCGACCGCATCGGACCGGGTGCATGGCCTCGTCGAAAAAGCCCGCATAGCACAGGCGATCTTCGAGACACTGCCGCAGGCGCAGGTCGATGCGATCGTGCGCGGGTTCGGGCAATACGTCTATGCCAATGCCGAGACGCTGGCAGGCATGGCGCACCGCGAGACCGGCCTGGGCGTCTACGAGGACAAGGTCCAGAAAAAGAAGAGCAAGGCCCGCACCATCTGGAACAGCCTGAAGGACAAGAAGTCGCGCGGCATCATCGAAGAAGATGTCGAGCGCAACATGGTGCTGATCGCAAAGCCCATGGGGGTCGTCGGGGCGGTCTGCCCGATAACCAATCCGATCGTGACGCCGATGTGCAACGCCATGTTCGCGCTCAAGGCGGGCAACGCGATCATCTTCGCGCCGCACTTCAGGGCGCAGGATGCGACACGGCATCTGATCGCCCAGTACGAGCGCATCGTGCATGAGCATGGCGGTCCCGCCGACATGGTGCAGACCATCGAGAGTGGATCGCGTGACACCACCCAGATGCTGATGCGCTCGGTCGACGTGGTGGTCGCCACCGGCGGCGGCTCGCTGGTCAAGGCGGCATATTCCTCCGGCAAGCCGTCGTTCGGCGTCGGCGTCGGCAATGTACCGGTGGTGATCGATCGGGGCGTCGATCTGCGCGAGGCCGCCGAGAAGATCATCGCCGGCGCCGCCTTCGACAACGGCATCATCTGCTCGCACGAGCAGTTCGTGCTGACGCCGCGCGAAAGCTACCAGGCCACCATCGACGCCTTCATGGCGACCGGCGACGTCTGGTTCACCGCCGATCCGACAGAGGTCGAGCGGCTGCGCACCGTCATGTTCAGGAACGGCCATCTCGACAAGGGCATCGTCGGCCAGTCGGCGCAGCACATCGGTGCCAAGGCTGGATTGAATGTCCCGTCCTCGGCCCGGATCATCCTGGTTCCCGCCGACGGCGCCGGCACGCTCGACCTGCTTGCCAAGGAGAAGCTCTGCCCGGTTGTTGCGATCCTCGCCTATGACAGGTTCGAGGATGCGCTGGAGAAGGCCAAGGCCAACCTGCTGGTCGAAGGCGCCGGCCACTCGGCGGCATTGCATTCACATGACGAGGACAACATCCGCGCCATGGGGCTGTGCCTGCCGATCAGCCGCCTGGTAGTGAACCAGACCTCCTCGCTGACGGCGGGCGGCTCGCTCAGCAACGGTTTCGCCCCCACAACGACGCTCGGCTGCGGCTCCTGGGGCGGCAACTCGATTTCCGAGAACCTCGACTACAAGCACCTGATGAACGTCTCGCGAGTGGGCCGGGTGATTGCCCACCGCATGATCCCGACCGATGACGAGATCTGGGCGGCCTGAACGCGCCCAAAGCCTGTGCAACAGCGACAAGGATGACGACTTGATGCGTGCCGAGGAACTGTCATGAAGATCAGGGCAGCCGTGCTTGACGCCATGGGCGCCGCACCGCCCTACACCACCAGCCGTCCGCTGCATATCGTGGAGCTGGAGCTCGATCCGCCGGGCCGCGACGAGGTGCTGGTGCGCATCGCCGCCGCCGGCCTGTGCCACTCGGACCTGTCGGTGATCAACGGCGACCGGCCACGCCCGATGCCGATGGCGCTGGGCCACGAGGCGGCCGGCGTGGTCGAGCAGGTCGGCTCGGACGTGACCGACCTGGTGCCGGGCGATCATGTCGTGATGGTGTTCATGCCCTCCTGCGGCCACTGCATGCCGTGCGCCGAAGGGCGTCCGGCGCTGTGCGAGCCGGGTGCGGGCGCCAACGGCGCCGGAACCCTGCTCGGCGGCGGCCGGCGGCTGCATTCCGAAGGTGCGACGATCAACCACCATCTCGGCTGCTCGGCCTTTGCCGACCATGCCGTCGTCTCACGGCGCTCCCTGGTCAAGCTGCCGCCCGACCTGCCGCTCGACGAGGCGGCGCTGTTCGGCTGCGCCGTGCTGACCGGCGTCGGCGCCGTGGTCAACACCGCCCGGCTGCAGCCGGGCGAGACCGCGGCGGTGATCGGACTAGGCGGCGTCGGCCTGTCGTCGGTACTGGGCGCGGTCGCGTCCGGGGCCCGGCAGATCGTGGCCATCGACCTGTCCGACGAGAAGCTCCAGATCGCGCGCGGGCTCGGCGCCACCGATGTCGTCAATGCACGCGCCCCGGATGCGGCCGAGCAGGTGCGCGCGCTGACCGGCGGCGGGGTCGATTTCGCCTTCGAGATGGCGGGAGCGGCGCGTGCGATGGAGCTCGCCTTCCGGGTCACCCGCAGGGGCGGCACCACGGTGACGGCGGGACTGCCGCCGCCGACCGCCTCGCTCGCCCTGCCGCTGGTGCAGCTCGTTGCCGAGGAGCGCACGGTCAAGGGCAGCTATATCGGCACCTGCGTGCCGACCCGAGACATCCCGCGTTATGTCGGCCTGTACCGCGCCGGTAAGCTGCCGGTCGACCGGCTGATGAGCGGCAAGCTGCGGCTCGACCAGATCAACGAGGGCTTCGACCGGCTGCACGAAGGCCGCGCGGTGCGGCAGATCATCGAGTTCCCGGCATGAGCGCCGACCCGCGACCTGACAACCTGGAGGCCGGCGCCCGGGCGATGACGGAGTTCTGGCGCGCGGCCGGCAACGCCGCGCTGCAGGCCCAGGAAGACGCTGCGCGGACGTTCGCCGGATTCTTCGCGCCGCCATCCGCCGAAACCGTTCCGGCAGGAATGCAGCGGGCGGCATCGGGCTGGCCGGGCGCGCAGGAGTGGACCGCGGGCGGCCTCGACATGCTGCCGCTGGCCCGTGCCGGGCAGGCGATGTCGGACCTGATGCTGTCGGCCTCCGCCTTGTCCGAGAAGCTGTTCGCCGCGGTCATGGCCGCGGCGCAGTCCGGCACTGCGTATGTCGAGTCCGGGTTCCGCGCGATGATCGAGCCGAATGCGTGGCTGACCGGCGCGATGGGATTCGAGGCCTTGCAGGGGCCGGCCGCCTACCTCGCGGAAGGGCCCAAGTTCGCCGATCTCTGGACGGTGGAGCGTCGGCAGGCGCGCGTGTTCAAGGCATGGCTCGACATGCAACGCTGCCGCCTCGAGCACGGCACCGTCGTGCTGAGCGCGTGGCTGCGGGCCGGCCAGGTGTTCCTCCGCGATCTCGGGACGCGGGTGCAAACGGACGGGCGCGCCCCGGTCGGCCGCCCGCTGCTGGCGCTATGGACCGAGGTCGCCAACCGGGAGCTGCTCGAGACGCAGCGCTCGGAGCCTTTCCTGCGCACACAGGCGGCATTGATGCGTACCAGCACCGAGCTGAAGCTGGCGCAGCGCGAGGTCGTTGAGGCGTGGGCGAACCAGTTCGACCTGCCGACGCGCACGGAACTGGACGACGTGCACCGGAGCGTCACCGAACTGCGGCGCGAGCTGCGCCTGCTGCAGCGCGAGCGACGCGCTGCTGCGACGCAGGAGGCGGTCGCGGTCCCGAAGGCGCCAGAGCCGGAACCGAAGCATGCCGCCCGCGCGCCATCCACCCGGGCGGCTGCGGTCCGGCCTGCCGCCACCCGGCCACCGAAGCCGGCGCGTGTCGCCGAGCGGCCCCTCACGAACGGCCGGGTGCGACCGCTTTCGCCACGGTCCCGGAGCGACGGCACATGAACGCTTCGTCGCCACGACAGGCCTTCGCACCGGCGGCCGCACTCTCGTCCGGCGCCGATGCGCTGGCCGCCTCCGCCCGCCTGGGCAGCAAGATGCTGGCCGGCTCTTCGAGGCTGGGCCGCATCCGCGACCAGGACGTCGACATCGCAACGACGCCGAAGGACCTGGTCTGGAGCCAGGACAAGGTGACGCTGCACCGCTACCGGCCGTTGTCGGAGCAGCGCGTGCGCATCCCGCTACTGGTCACCTACGGGCTGATCGGCCGCTGGACCATGACCGACCTGCAGGACGACCGTTCGCTGGTGCGCAACCTGCTGCACCTGGGTGTCGATCTCTACGTGGTGGACTGGGGCAACCCGTCCCGCGCCGACCGCTACCTGACGATGGACGACTATATCTGCGGCTATCTCGATCGCTGCGTGGAAGCGGTCGCGCGGTTGTCGGGCGTGCCCAGGGTCAACCTGTTCGGCCTGTGCGAAGGCGGCGTCTTCACCACCTGCTATGCGGCGCTGGAGCCCGAGCGCGTCAATGCGATGGCCCTGGCGATCACGCCGATCGATTTCCATGCCGACATCGAACGCAACCGGCTCGGATACGGGCTGATCAATGTCTGGACCCGGTCGCTGCCGCCCGAGGATGTCGATCGGCTGATCGACGCGCATGGCAACGTGCCTGGCAAGTTCTTCGGCGCGATGTTCAACCAGCTCACGCCGATGCGAACCGCGCTCAAGTATAATTTCGACATGCTCGACGTGATCGACGACGAGCAGCGCCTGCTGAACTGGCTGCGCATGGAGAAATGGATCGCCGACCGGCCCGACCACCCCGGCGAGGCGGCCAAGCAATGGATGCTCGAGCTGTATCAGCAGAACAAGCTGATCCGCAACGAGCTGGAGCTGGACGGGCGGCGCGTCGACCTCGCGCGGATCACCATGCCGGTGCTGAACGTTTTCGGCAACGAGGACCACATCATTCCGGCAGAGACCAGCCAGGCGCTGGGACGCGAGGTCGGCACCAGCGAGTACGAGGAGCTGGCATTGCCCGGAGGCCATGTCGGCATCTTCGTCGGCAGCCGGTCGCAACGCCTGTTCGCGCCGGCGCTCGCTAACTTCGTCATGCGACACGATACCATGCGCCGGGACGGCGCGGCATATCCTGGAGCACTCCCCTCATGAGCAACAAGATCGTCTCGGCCGACGACGCCGTCGCCGCGATCCGTGCGCGGTCCACCGTCTCGGTGTCCGGCTTCGTCGGCGTCGGCACGCCGGACGAGCTGCTGCTGGCGCTGGAACGACGCTACACCGAGACCGGCTGCTCGGGCGAGCTGACGCTGGTGTTCGCGGCGGCCCCCGGCGACGGCAAGGATCGCGGCCTCAACCGGCTGGCGCATCGCGGCCTGGTGCGTCGCGCCATCGGCGGGCACTGGTCGCTGGTCCCCAAGCTCGGCCTGTGCGCCATGAGCGGCGAGATCGAGGCCTACAACCTGCCGCTCGGCTGCATCGCGCAACTGTATCGCGATATCGCGGCGCATCGTCCGGGGCTGCTGTCGCGCGTGGGCCTGCGCACCTTCGTCGATCCGCGGCTGGGCGGTGGCAAGATCAACGACCGCACCACCGAGGACCTGGTCAGCCTGATCGAGATCGGAGGCGAGGAGTTCCTGCTCTACAAGGCGTTCCCGATCGATGTCGCGATCATCCGCGGCACCACCGCCGACACCGCCGGCAACATAACGATGGAGCGCGAGGCGCTGCAGCTCGACGTGCTGCCGGCGGCGATGGCGGCGCACAACTCGGGCGGCATCGTGATCGCCCAGGTCGAGCGCATCGCCCAGGAGGGCTCGCTGGACGCGCGGCGGGTGCAGGTGCCCGGCATCCTGGTTGACTACGTCGTGCTTGCCGAACCGGAGAACCATCGCCAGACCTACGCGACAGCGCATAATGGCGCTTTTTCCGGCCAGATCCGGGTGCCGCTCGACCGCATCCCGACGCTGCCGTTCGACGAGCGCAAGGTGGTCGCAAGACGTGTCGCCCTGGAGCTGCCCCTGGGTGGGGTTGTCAATCTCGGCATCGGCATGCCGGAATGCGTCGCCACGGTGGCCGCAGAGGAGAAGATCCTCAAGCATGTGACCCTGACCGCGGAGCCGGGAGTGATCGGCGGCCTGCCGCAGAGCGGGCTGAACTTCGGCACCGCGCTCAATCCGGCGGCGGTGATACAACAGAACCAGCAGTTCGACTTCTACGATGGCGGCGGCCTGGACATGGCGTGCCTCGGGATGGCGCAGTCCGACGCCAGCGGCAACGTCAATGTCAGCCGCTTCAACGGGCGGCTCGCCGGCGCCGGCGGCTTCATCAACATCAGCCAGAACGCGCACAAGCTGGTGTTCGCCGGCACCTTCACCGCGGGCGGCCTGCTGATCCATATCGAGGATGGCCGCCTGCACATCCTGCGCGAGGGCCGCACCGCGAAGTTCATCGCCGCGGTGGAGCAGGTTACCTTCAGCGGCGAATATGCCGGCGAGAAGGGCCAGCAGGTGCTCTATGTCACCGAGCGCTGCGTCTTTGCACGCACTCATGACGGCGTCGAACTCGTTGAAGTTGCTCCAGGCATCGATATCGACCGCGACATCCTGGCGCACATGGGCTTCCGGCCGATCGTGGACCGGCCGCGGCTGATGGACGGCCGGCTGTTCCGGCCCGAGGCGATGGGCCTGCATCTTGCGCTGCAGGAGCTCTGCGTTCCGGAGCGGGTCAGTCATGTCGCCGACCCGCACCAGCGTGTGCAAAGAGCGGTGCCGTCCGTTCTGGAACCGCGATATGCTGCAGTAGGAGATTAAGGGCGGCGACGCCTTAACCGAATCTTGTGATTGAACGGGTTACAAGGTCGATGCGTTCGGCGGATCCTGGGTTCGTGCCTGCTGCCGCCGCGATCTCACCGGAGTTGGTCTCCTGGAGATCGGGCGTCCCCGAGTCTGGGGGTTGGGGGTCCGGAGGCTGGTATCAATCTCTAGGCAAGATGCTGCGCAAGACCGTGACTACGATCAGCCCAACCCTCGACGGCGAGACCGACCTGATCGAGCGCTTTCGCGTACCCGATCGCAGCGGCTCGTATCTCGGCGTCTCGAAGCACGGCTTCCACCGCATCGCCTATGTCGAGTGGGGAGACCCTGCCTCCGAGCGGGTGGCGATCTGCCTGCACGGCCTGTCGAGGCAGGGGCGTGACTTCGACCTGATCGCCGCCGAGATGGCACGTCGCGGCTGGCGCGTGATCTGTCCCGACCTCGTGGGTCGCGGCCGCAGCGACTGGCTGCGCGAGCCAAGCGAATACACGCTGCCGCAGTATGTCTCGGATATCGCGGCCCTGATCGCCCGCCTGAACGTGCCGAGGGTGGACTGGATCGGCACGTCACTCGGCGGCATCGTGGGCATTCTGATGGCGGGCCAGCGGCAGTCTCCGATCGCCCGTCTGGTGGTGAACGATATCGGTCCGTTCGTGACCTGGCAGGTGCTGCAGCGGCTCTCGGACGCGGTGCGCGATGCGCCGCTGACCTTTCCCGACCTGCGCGCGGCGACCAGCTTCGTCCGCACCTCCCTGCCCGGCTTCGGCAACCTCACGGATGCCCAATGGGAGCATATGGCCCGGCACGGCTTCGCCGAGAACAACACGGGTGGCTGGCGCAAGCTCGCGGATTCCGACATTGCCGGCCCGTTCCGGACCAGCCTGCTGTTCAACCTGAGCATCTGGAACTACTGGGACCAGATCGCCTGTCCGACGCTGGTGCTGCGCGGCGAACATTCGGACGTGCTGCCCGCGAACATCGCCCAGGAGATGACCCAGCGCGGTCCGCAGGCCACGTTCATCGAATTCACCGATTGCGGCCATGCCCCCGCGCTGATGGACGCCAACCAGATCGACGCGGTGATCGACTGGCTCGGCCGGGAGTAGTTTGCCGCCTTGGTCAGGCCGCAGCCTGCACACGAGCGGCGCGTACCTCGTCATCCACATCATTTTCGAAGGAGGCGAAGTTTGCGACGAACAGCCGCGCCAACTCGCTTGCCTGGGCCGCATAGGCCTCCTGGCTGATCCAGGCACGGGGCGGGTCGAGAATGTCCTCCGGAATGCCCTCGACATGTCGCGGGATCGACAGGCCGAAGAACGGCTCGATTACGAACTCCGCCTCCGCAAGCGTGCCATCGAGAGCGGCGGCGAGCAGCGCCCGGGTCTGGGCGAGCGACATCCGGCGTCCGGTGCCATACGCGCCGCCGCTCCAGCCGGTATTGACCAGCCAGCACGACACGCCGTGCCGGGCGAGGAACTGCTTCAGCAGCGCGCCATAGACCTGCGGCGCACATGGCAGGAAGGGCGCCCCGAAACAGGCGGAGAAGGTGGCCTGCGGCCGGTCCGGCAGCCCCTTCTCGGTGCCGGCGACCCGCGCCGTGTAGCCCGACAGGAAGTGATACATTGCCTGCGCCGGGGTCAGCCGGGAGATCGGCGGCAGCACCCCGAACGCATCGGCGGTCAGCATCACCACGTTGCGCGGGACACCGCCCACTCCGTCGAGCCGGGCGCGGGCGATGAAGTCGATCGGATAGCATGAGCGCGTGTTGTCGGTCAGCGCGTTGCTGGCGAGGTCGAGCCGGCCTTCGCGGTCGCAGACGACGTTCTCCAGCACGGCGCCGAACCGGTGCGACGCCGCCCAGATCTGCGGTTCCGCCGCCTGCTGCAGGTCGATCACCTTGGCGTAGCAACCGCCCTCGAAGTTGAACACGCCACCCTCCGACCAGCCATGCTCGTCGTCACCAATCAGCCGGCGGCGTGGATCCGACGAGAGCGTGGTCTTGCCGGTGCCGGACAGGCCGAAGAACACGGCGACGTCGCCCTCGTCGCCGACATTGGCCGAGCAATGCATCGGCAGCACGCCGCGTGCCGGCAGCAGCCAGTTCATCACGGTGAAGATCGCCTTCTTGATCTCGCCCGCATATTCCGTGCCGGCAATCACCACCAGCCGCTGGGCGAACGACAGCGCGATCACCGTGGACGTGCGCACGCCGAAGTCCGCGGGCTCGATCGTGAGGTCGGGCGCATGCAGGATGACGAAGTCCGGCTCGAACCCGTCTAGCTCCGCCGCGTCCGGACGGATGAACATGTTGCGCGCGAACAGGGCGTGCCAGGCGGTGGTGGTGACCAGCCGCACGCGGATGCGGTGCGTCGGGTCGGCGCCGGCATAGAGGTCCTGGGTGAACAGCGCCTGCTGCTCGAGATGCGCGCGCACATGCGCGGCCAGGGCGTCGAACTGCGCGGCCGGGAGCCTCCGGTTGATCTTGCCCCACCAGATCGCATCGGTGGTATCAGGCTCGTCCGCCAGGAATTTGTCCTGCACGGAGCGGCCGGTATGCACGCCGGTGTGGACCACCAGCGCCCCAGCCTCGGACAGCACGCCTTCGCCTCGGCTCAGCGCCAGGGAAACCAGCGCCGGCGCATGCAGGTTGCTCGCGACGCCGCGGCAACTCCGCAGCCCTGTCGATCCGGGTCCGGGCGTGCCACGGGGAGCGGGAACGAGATCCAGCATGGCATGCAGTCCGGTTGATGATTGCAGGAAACGATGTTCAGAGACGGTCGGACCAGACCGTCTGGGCGTTGAGGAACTCGCGCAGGCCGAAATGCGACAGCTCCCGGCCGTAGCCGCTCTTCTTGATGCCGCCTATCGGCACGCGCGGATCGGAAATTGCGTAGCCATTAATGAAAACCCCGCCGGTGTTCAGGCGCCGCGCCAGCCTGCGGCCGCGGCTGCGATCGCCGGTCCAGAGGCTGCCGCTGAGGCCGAACTCGCTCTGGTTGGCCAGCTCCACCGCATGCTCGGCGTCGCGCGCCACGGTGATCGCGGCCACCGGCCCGAAGGTCTCGGCGTCGAACGCCTGCATCCCCGGGAGCACCCGGTCCAGCACCGTCGGCGCATAGAAGCAGCCGGGACCGCCAATCACGTGGCCGCCGGCCAGCAGCCTGGCTCCGGCCGCGAGGCTTGCCTCGACCTGGCCATGCAGCTCGTCACGCAGGTCGGCACGCGCCATCGGCCCGATCTCGGTATGCTCGTCGAGCGGGTCGCCAAGGCGCAGCGCCCGGACCGCGGTCACGAAACGCTCGGTGAAGCTGTCGGCGACCGGCGCCTCGATGATGAAGCGCTTGGCGGCGATGCAGACCTGCCCGCAATTCTGGAACCGCGCGGTGACCGCCGCCTTTACCGCGGCTTCGAGGTCGGCGTCGGCCAGCACGATGAACGGGTCGGATCCGCCGAGTTCCAGCACCGATTTCTTCAGGGCGGCCGCTGCCTGCGAGGCAACGAGGCTGCCAGCGGCGACGCCACCGGTCAGCGTCACCGCGGCGATGCGGTCGTCGGCGATCACCGACGGGCTCTGGCTGCGCGCGAGGTTGGCGACCGTGAAGACGCCGTCGGGCAAGCCCGCTTCCTGCCAGGCCTGTCCCAGCAGCCGCGCCGACCCGATGACGTTGCCGGCCGGCTTGAGCAGGAAACCGTTGCCGCCCACCATGATCGGCACCGCACCGCGCATCGCCTGCCAGTACGGGAAATTCCACGGCATCACCGCATACACGGTGCCGAGCGGCAGGAAGGAGACGGTGGCGCGATCGCCGTCGACGCTGGTGCTCTCGTCATCGAGCAGCCTCGGACCGTGCTCGCCGTACCAGTCGCAGAGCGAGGCGCATTTCTCGATCTCGGCCCGCGCCTGCAGGATCGGCTTGCCCATCTCCAGCGTTGCCATCGTGGCCATCTCGTTCCGGCGCCGGCGCAGGATCACGGCCATGCGCCGCAGCAGGGCGGCGCGGTCGGCAGCAGCGATAACCCGCCACCGCTCGAAGCCGCGCTGCGCCTGCTCGAGCAAGCCGGAGAGTTCCGCATCGGTAGCGAAAGGGTGGTGCGCGAACACCGCGCCGGTGGCGGGGTTGGTCGAGACGGCGCCGGGAAGAGCGGACATGGCTGAGGCATCCAGGTGCGCCGGTTCCAGTGCAGCGCATCGTGGCGCAGCCTTACGGCCTCGCGCCCGGGTTCACCAGATAAGCACTTAACCTATGACTTCCGGTCCCCGTCGGCGAACGCCGGCTTCCGATTCCCGTCCGAGAACGCCGACCTGCGCTCCCCGTCGGCAGGGCGCGGGACGTAGGTGACCAGCGACAGGTCGTGCCGGCTCTCGGGGACCAGCGAGACATAGGTCAGGTCGACCCGGCCATGCACCGGATGGTCAAGCCGCTTCACGCCTTCGTCGAAATGCCCGACATCATGGTCGGGCCACCACAGGCGGAATTCAGGGCTGCGGGCGATCAGGTCGTGGGCGATGGCCCGGAACGGCGCCTTGTCGACCGCCTGCGCCTGCGCGGCCCGGAACGTGGCCAGCATGCCGCGCGCCACCAGCTCCCAGTCGACGATGAGACGCCGGTACGGCGCATGCAGGAACAGCAGCCGCAGCGTGTTGCGCTCATGCGGCGGCAACGCCCCGTAATCGGTGAACAGGCCCGCGATCGCGGCATTCCAGGCGAGGATGTCCAGCCTGGTGTTGCGTATGTAGGCCGGCACCGGATCGAGCGCCTGCAGCAGCAGCAGCAGGCCGTTGCTCAGGCTGTCGTCGTGAGGGGCTTCGGGCGGGCTGCGCTCGGAGAGGGCGAACAGGTGGACGCGCTCCGTATAGTCGAGGCCCAGCGCCTCCGCGACGCGATCCAGCGTGCCGGCGGAGGCGCGTATCTCGCGGCCCTGCTCGAGCCAAGTGTACCAGCTCACGCTGACTCCGGCGAGCTGGGCGACTTCCTCGCGGCGCAGGCCCGGCGTACGGCGCCGGCCGACGGTGAATCCGGCGCGGGCAGGATCGAGGCGCGCGCGGCGATCGACCAGGAACGAGCCGAGGGTTTTCCGCTGCTCGTCGGAAGGGGCTTTCTGCACGCCGGACCTCCCGAAAAGCGCAACAGCAACCGACACATCCTATCATGCCGGAACGATCGCATCATGCTCTAGCATCGTCGCTGCAACGACTCCTGGACACGCCATGCCGCACAGCATCCTCGAGCCCTGGTACGATTTCTACCTGCTGATCGGCGGCGGTTCCGCAACGCTGGTCGGACTGATGTTCGTCGCGGCCTCGGTCGGCTCCGACGTGTTCACCCATGAGCGCCAGCACGCGCTCCGCATCTTCCTCTCGCCGACCGTGGTGGCGTTCAGCGGCATCTTCGCCGCGAGCCTGGTCGGCGTGATGCCGGCCACCACCTGCCTGCCGCCCGGCCTGCTGCTGGCAGGCATCGGGCTGCTCGGCCTGGTCTATTCCGGCCTGGTCTGGCGCCGGATGGTGCGCGAGGGCATCGCACGGTCCATCGACCTGGAGGACCGGGCCTGGTACGCGATGATCCCGGCGGTCGCCTACATCCTGCTGGCGGCAGCCGGCCTCGCCTTCTGCCTCGGAGCCGTTGTCGCCTGCCCCGTGCTTGCATCCGGCATGTGCCTGCTGCTGCTCGCGGGCATACGCAATGCATGGGACATGACGACCTGGGTGGTCCTGCACAGAGGCAGCCGTGCGGCCGCGGCCCGGGACGCGTCCTCGAAAACCGGGTCATAGCCCGGGCTGAACCTGCGGTGGAAAGGCGGCTTGATTGACCGGACATGATCCGAACGGGCGCAGGCACAGGCCGCGCGACTGGCGCGCCTGGACCATGGACGCCCTCCGGCTGGTCCCGCAGGGAGCGCGCGACCTGTTCGGGGTGCAGGCCGGGCGTCCGGAGAGCGGGGCCTGGAGGCGCGGCACGACGCCCGGGCCCGACGCGCAGGAAGGCCGCGTCGCGACCGGCGTCTTCCTGTCCGGCACGTTCAGCAACCCGGCCGGAACCCGCCCATACCGGCTCTACGTGCCTTCCGGCCATACCGGGCAGCCGGTGCCGCTGATCGTCATGCTGCATGGCTGCATGCAGTCGCCGGAAGACTTCGCCGCCGGCACCGGCATGAACGCGGCCGCGGAGGCGCGCACCTGCCTCGTGCTCTATCCCGGCCAGCCGGCGAGCGCGCACCCGCAGAAATGCTGGAAGTGGTTCAGCGTGCACGACCAGGGACGCGACCTCGGCGAGCCATCCATCATCGCGGGGATCACGCGGCAGGTCATGCGGGAGCATGCGGTCGATCCGGAGCGGGTCTATGTGGCCGGGCTGTCGGCGGGGGGTGCCGCCGCTGCTATCATGGGACAGGCCTATCCGGAGCTGTTCGCCGCGATCGGCGTGCATTCCGGCCTGGCCTGCGGCGCCGCCCGCGACCTGCCTTCGGCGCTGAGCGCGATGCAGCATGGCGGCGCACCCGTAGCGCGCAGCCGGCGCGGCGCAAGCCCGGCGTCGAGGATGATGCCGGCGATCGTGTTCCACGGCGACCGGGACGGTGTTGTCAGCCCACGCAATGCCGACAGCGTGGTCGCGCAACTGGCCCGCGATCCGGCCTTGCGCACGCTCGACATGAGTGGCCAGGCACCCGGCGGCTACCCGTACCGCCGGATCGTTACTCTGGACACTGCCGGACGCCCGCTCATCGAGCAGTGGACCATCCAGGGCGGCGGCCACGCCTGGTTCGGTGGCAGACAGGCGGGATCGTTCACCGACCCGCGCGGACCCGACGCCACCACGGAGATGCTGCGCTTCTTTGCCGGACATGAGCATCCCGCGCCCCATGCCAGCGGCTGACAAAGACCGCTGTCGAAAGCCGGGCCCGGTGGGCTAGCCTGCAAGGGGGGAGAGCCGACTGGGAGGGAGTCTTGAAAAAGCCGGGCCACCTCCTGCGCATCAGGCAGCCGACGCCAGAGATGGTGCGCGGCATGCCCGACACCCTGTTCGTGTTCGACGACAACATGCAGCGGACCAGCCCCAGCGAACGGGCGGCCGCACTGCGCCAGGAACCGAACGTGATCGGGCTGCCGACGCGGTGGTCGCTGGGCGACGACCCGGCCTCGCTGTTCACCGATCGCGACTGGCGCTCCAACGGCATCTTTCAGACGATCAGCGACGCCTTCGACGTGATCGAGGCAGCACTCCTGCATGGGCGGACGGTGGTGGTCCCGAGCGACGGGCTGGGCACGATTTCGGCGGACTTGCCACGACGGGCGCCGGAAATCCACGCCTTCATCACTGGCCGGCTGGCGGAGCTCGAGCAGGATTATCCGGGATAGGGTTCGGAACCGCTGGTAGAGGGCATAGCGTCGTTTTCAGACAGCTTGGAACCAGCAGGTGCCCTCGTCCCACAACCCACAGCCTCGACGGGTGGAGATCGTGTTCCCAGACTTGGAGATTTTACTTCGAGGAGTACGTTGGTTCGGCGGTCGGAACGTGCTGTTGATGTTTTCCAACCAAATACAGACGAATCCTCTCGGTATGCTGCTGAAATGCCAGATGGAATACATAGGCGACGATGAAGGTTACGAGATCAAGGGCAAACATGACTGCGAAGTGGCCCGGCGTTTTTGTCCACTGGTGCCAGGGCCTGTTCACAAAGGCACAGAGAAGCACCAGGACAGGTAGATGAACCAGATAGAGCGGGTAGGACAGGTTCGACAGGACGGTCGCGATCCGGGAATAGAAACCGGCCCGAGCCGGCTTTGTCCGATTCAGCAGCACGTAAAGCAACACCCCGAAGTAGAGCGCGATGCTGGTTTGGGCCACGATCAGATCAAGGGGAAGGCGGCGGATCAGTACCATGACGGGCAGCAACAACAGGCTAAGGACTATCGACAGCACTGACGAAACACGGGAAGAAAGGCGAAGCGGCACCAGCGCAAGGGCCGCTCCGAGCAGCCAGATCGGAAAGAGCATCGCTATCGAAACGCCGGTAAAGAAGAGCAGGCCGCCGGCGAGAAGAAGACACAGGAGACGAACGCGAAGGCCGCGGTTCGGCCACAATGCAAGCACGAGCAGAGGGAAGATAAGGTAATACCAGAACTCGTTCGAAAGGCTCCACAGTGCGATGTTGGTGCCTGGCATTGGGACGACGATCGTCTGGAGAAAGACGGCATTTCCCGCGATAGTACCTGGCGTGAGTGTCTGGGCGAGATGTGCGGCGACCTCGGTTTGACCGATTGGACCCCGATAGATGCTGTTTGCTTCCGGGAAGAGGTGGAGGCCAAGGGAATCCAGTGCCACCGATAGGACCAGCGCGGGCAGAAGAACCACCCAAAGACGCGTGAGCCGTTTTATGAGATAGTCCTTCCACGACCAGCGACGGCGATGAAATGCGCGAAGGACGCGTCCGCCGACCAGATAACCGCTCAGGATAAAGAAGATCATCACAGCTTCGTTCCCGAGCTCAATCTGGCCGTGCTGCACGTGGTGAGCTGCAACAGCTTGAGCTGGTGCCAGGCCAGGATCGGGACTTGCGTTGAGTGGTGAAAAGAACAGGTCGCGTGAGTGCCCCAGCATCACCAGGATAGCTGCAAGACCGCGAATAGCGTCCATATGGACAGAGCCCTGTGACCGCTCGTTTGGCGCAAAGTCGAGCCTGTGATCATGCCGGGAGCTTGAATGGGCAGTCTGCGGGTCGTCCATGGCTCGGCTCGTCCGATCATTCCGATGATGATGGCAGCTGGAGATATGCAGGGCGTTGCAGCTCGTTGCGCGAGCCCCCCAGGCGATCGAGCCGGACAACGGCCAGCGTATCGCAGCGGCGGCCATAGGCGGGCAGCGCCTCAAGTCCCGGACAACCCAACTCCCGGCCTGAGCAGACATCGGAGAACACCGCGATGGCGCCGGCCTGGGTCAGCCGCCTGGTCTGTCCGGCGACATGCTGGTCGCCGGTCGAGACGCGGGCGTAGCCCAGCATGCCGGTCATGACGTCCCCAAGACGAACGGCCTCTGGTCACACGACGGACAGCGCCACGCGATCTCTCGAACCGTTCCAAAGACTACGTCTCCCTCTGCGCAGCTGTCCATCATCGACATAGGCTTTTTCGGGGCGGGGAGAGACGCCTTGGTATGCCGCAGTTGCTAAGTGATCGGGCGCGCGAGGCGGCATTGAGCGCCCTGGACAAGACTGCAGCGCAAGGTCCGTCGCCGGAAACTTCAAGTGTCGCGTTGTTTATCCGGCAACCGACGCTGCGCCCTCTTTAGAGCCGGATCACCCCGCGTACTGAGCAACGGTCCGGATAAAGATCCGCTCGCGCTGCTGGACGGTACTGGACGTCTCCAGCCTGCGCTCCGCCACATCGTCCCAGAGCACGCGGTCCAGCCGGCTCAGGGCGTCCAGACGATCAAGGCATCCGTCGGTCAGTTCGCGATGAAGCGGCCACCGCGTACGGCTATCGCCGACAACGGTCTCGTTGACACGCCGATGCTGGAACTCGACACCGAGCCAGCCCCCGAGATTCCCGGGCAGTCTCCCGTTCTCGACCACATCGACGAAGTCGAAGCCGCCGAGCCGGCTGCGTGCCTCCTTGAGCAGAGCCGCATCATGCGCAGGATCGATGAACCCATCGTCCGGAACATGGACGTGCGGCCAGAGGAGCATGCGCACGGCCATGTTGTCGGTCTGGCATGCGACCAGAGGATCGCTCAGGAACATCTCGAGCGGTGCGTGCGAGCGGCGCACGATGTCGGCCCAGCTGCCCCAGCCACCCATGGTCTCGGACGTCTGGTTCCGCCAGAACCGCCACAGCGACATCAGGCGCACCCTCGGCTCGCGCAGCAGGGTCAGGCGCTGTGCCTCCGGATAGCGCTGCATCGTCGTCGACAGCGCGAAGTGGCCGTGCACGAAATCCGCATCCGCCGGCAGCGTCGACGGGCCATGCACGGTGTCCATGGCACCGGTCGATAGGCTCGAGAAGTCGCTGTAGCTACCGAACATGAAGCGGTCCAGGCCGCCGACCGGACGCCTGGGCTTGAGTGCCTCGAGGATCCCGGACGTCAGCGCCGTGCCGCTGGTCTTGGCAAGGTGCATGAAGGCAAGCGGACGTACAGGATCGAAGTTCATCAGTCCGGACCAGGCAGGGCGTTGCGGGAGTTATCCGCATCCAAGCAGAAGCCTGGGTCCAGGGGTGTAAGCGAGCGTTACTCCCAGTGCTACGGAGCGACATTCAGCCGGCAGGCGACAGGCTTTTTGATCCTGCGATATCGGCTATTCAGAGTTTGACGCCGAATTGCGTCACACTTTGCAATTGATGCTAGGCCAGCAGCACCGTCAGCGCCCGGACGCCCTGCGCGCCGTGAATCAGCACACCTTCTATGTCGGCGGTGGCCGACGGCCCGGTCTGCAGAACGATATAGGCGCCGTCGTGGAACTCCGGTCGCGCATAGGCGTGGTGCAGGTTCTCGACGATGCTGGCCGGATCCACCAGGACGAGCAGTCGCTGCGCCAGGTAGCCCAGCGCATTGACCCCGAGTTCGATGGCCCCGAGGGCGACCGAACCGGTCTCGGCCACTGCGAAGCTCGCCCGCAGGACCGCGAGATCCACGTCATGCAGGCTGGCTGGCTCCGCATCCTGCAGCGATCGGTTGCCGGGCAGGTCAGGCACCATCGAGCAGACAATCCCGGCGTCCGCGATCAGGCTGCGCGCCGGCGCAAGCGGGTCGGTGGCCGGCCCGGGTTCCAGCAGCTTGCCGCCCATCTGGGTCAGGCGCCGGCAGAACTCTGGCACCAGTTCGTCCGGCCGCAGGCCACCGAACACCGGCACGTCGGGCAGTTCGGTCGCCGCGGCAGGGCGGTGGCGCCGGATTGCCGCGAGCATCTCGTCCCGGGCGCTCATGTCGCGCGCCGGTTGGCCTTGAACCAGGCATGGAAGCTCTGGCCGGGGGCCTGCGGCACCTCGCGCCCTTTACCCCACGCATTGGCCGGGTTGTAGATCGCGAACCGCGGCATGTGCGGCAGCACGGCGTTGGCGGCATCGACCGCGGCCCGATAGGCAGCAGGACGCGACAGCAGCGCCGAGGCGCCCTTCATCGAGATCTGCTTGGTCATGGACGGCTCGTGATGCTCGGCCATCACCCGGCGCCAGGACAGGATCTGCTCGTGGATATTGATCTTTACCGGGCAGACCGCGGTGCAGCTTCCGTTCAACGTCGAGGCATAGGGCAGCATGCTGTATTTTCGACGGTTGAAGCTGGGATCGATGATCAGGCCGATCGGGCCTGCATAGGTCGCGCCATAGGACAGGCCGCCGGAGCGGCGATAGACCGGGCAGGTGTTCATGCAGGCGCCGCAGCGGATACATTTCAGCGAGGTCCAGAACTCCTCGGTGCCGAGACGCTCGCTGCGCCCGTTATCGACCAGGATCACATGCATGCTGGCGCCGGCACGCGGCCCGCGGAAGTGCGAGGTGTATTGCGTGATCGGCGAGCCAAGCGCCGAGCGGGACAGCAGCCGGATGAACACCCCGAGATCGCGAGTGCGCGGCACGATCTTCTCGATCCCGGCAGACACGATATGCACCCCAGGCACGCTGGCGCACAGGTCGGCATTGCCCTCGTTGGTACACACCACCACCGCACCGCTGTCGGCGACCAGGAAGTTGGCGCCGGTCATGCCGACGCGCGCCTCCAGGATCAACGGCCGGTTCGACATGCGCTGGCTCTCGGCAAGATACGCCGGATCGTCACGCATTGGATCGGTGCCGATGGTGCGGGCGAACACGGCGGCCACGTCGGAGCGCAGCTTGTGCACCGCAGGCACCACAACATGGCTCGGATCCTCGTCGTCGAGCTGCTGGATGCGCTCGCCGAGGTCGGTCTCGATCACCGAGATGCCGGCCTCCTTCAGATGGTCGCGCAGGCCGCACTCCTCGGTCAGCATGGACTTGCTCTTGACGAGTTCGCGGGCGCCGTTCTCACGCAGGATGTCGGTGACGATGCGATTATGCTCGGCCGCGTCGCGTGCCCAGTGCACGGTGACACCGCTCGCAGTGGCGTTGCGTTCGAACTCCTGGAGCAGGCCGTCCAGGTGCGTGAGCGCGTAGTCCTTGATGTCGGAGGCGAGCTGCCGCAGTTCCTCCCACTCGGGGATGCCGTGCGACTCGCGATCCCGCTTCTCGCGGAGGTCCCAAAGCCGCTTATCGTGGAAGCTGAGATGGTCGGGCGCTGCGAGGAAACGCTCCGCCGCCTCGGCATGGTCGACCGGCCGGCGGCCACGGATGACGGCGCCACGCGGTTGCGGCTCACGCGCCGGATCGTTGCCGTCCGGTGCCATCGGCTTCGAGCGCCCTTCCGCATGATCCACCTTCACCCGCTTCATGCAGCAGCCCTTGCGTTCAGGACCTGGGCGATATGGACGTACTGTATCGCGATGTCATGTCGCGCAGCACTCCCCGCCTGGTGCATCAGGCAGGACATGTCGGCGGAAACCACGTATTCGGCGCCGGATGCCGCCTGGCGCGAGACCTTGTCCTGGCCCATCCGCGCGGACACCGCCGCCTCGGAAACCGAGAAGGTCCCCCCGAAGCCGCAGCATTCGTCGGCGCGCTCGGTCTCGACCAGGTCCAGCCCCTCGACATGCGCCAGCAAGGCACGTGGCTTCGAGAAGAACGGCACGTTCAGTTCAGGCGCCGGCTCATGGTCGAGGCTGCGCAGCGCAGTGCAGCTGTTGTGCAGCGTCACCCGGTGCGGGAACGCCGCCGGTGGCAACGCGTCCACGCCCACCACGTCGTGCAGGAACTCGACCAGTTCATAGGTTTTCGCGCGGATCGTGTCCGGAAGCGCGGATTTGTTGCGGACGTGATGCACGCAGCTTGCCGACGGGCACACGATTACGTCGTAGCCGTCGAAGTTCCGCACGAACAGCGCCTCCACCGACCGGCACTCGGCGACGAAGCCGGCATTGCCCATCGGCTGGCCGCAGCAGGTCTGGTCGGTCGGATACTCCACTGCGTGCCCGAGGCGTTCCAGCAGCTCGAGGGTCGCGATGCCGACATCGCGGTAGAACAGATCGATGAAGCACGGGATGAACAGGCCGATGCGCATGCTGGTCAACCCGCCCTCCGGCCGTGGACATAGGCGGTGGCCGGCACCGTGTCGAGCTCTCGGCGCGGACGTGCCAGCAGCGCCGCCAGCAGCCCGCACAGGGCGGCACCGGTCAGCCACATGCCGGGCATGGCGCGGTTGCCGGTCTGCTGGATCAGCCAGGTGCAGACCGCCGGCGTGAAGCCGCCAATGCAGGTCGCCAGGCTGTAGGCCATCGAGAAGCCGGAATTGCGCACGTCCTGCGGCACGAACTCGGTCAGGAACACCACCATCGCCCCATTGTACGTGCCGTACAGGAAAGACAGCCAGAGCTCGACCATGAGCAGGTGCGCGAACGAGGCGTGGCCGGTCAGCCAATGCATCGCGGGGTAGGCCGTGAGGATGGTGAGCAGCGTGCTCGCGATGAGCACCGGCCGGCGCCCGATGCGGTCGGTCAGGGCGCCCGAGAGCGGCAGCCAGACCAGGTTCGACAGCCCGACGCAGAGCGTCACCACCAGGCTCGCGCGGCTGGACAGGTGCAGCACCGTGCGGCCGAACGAGGGCGTGTAGGCGGTGATCAGGTAGAAGGCGGACGTCGTCATCACCACCAGCAGCACGCCGACGAGCACGATCCGCCAGCTGGACAGCAGCCGGCGCATGATCGCACCCATGCCGGACGGAGCAGCGCGGGGAACGTGCCCCGTGTCTTCCCTTGCGAGCGAGCGCCGCAGCACGAACAGGAACGGCACGATGGCGCAGCCGATCAGCAGCGGGACGCGCCAGCCCCAGGCATCCATGCGCGCCGGGCTGAGCCACGCCTCCAGCACCACGCCGAGCGAGGCCGCCACGATCACCGCGACCTGCTGCGAGACCGACTGCAGCGACACGTAGAGGCCGCGCCGTCCCGGCGGCGCCAGGTCGGCCAGGAACACCGAGGTGGATCCCAGCTCCACTCCGGCCGAGAAGCCCTGCAGCAGCCGTCCGGCCAGGACCAGGACCGGCGCAGCGAGCCCGATCGCCGCATAGCCCGGCATGCAGGCCAGGGTCAGGGTGCCGGCCGCCATCAGCGCCAGCGTCAGCACCAGGCCGCGCCGCACGCCGATGCGGTCGACATACGCGCCCAGCACCAGGGCACCGAGCGGACGCATCAGGAAGCCGGCGCCGAAGGTGGTGAGCGCCAGCAGCAGCGAGCCGATGGCGTTGCCGGTCGGGAAGAAGGTCCGGCCGATGGCGGCGGCGTAGTAGCCGAACACCATGAAGTCGTACATCTCGAGGAAATTGCCGCAGGCCACCCGGATCGCGAGGCCGAGCCGGGATCGGGTGGTCAGCACGGCGACGGTCATGGCCGGGCGCGTGCCAGGCCCGACCCGGCGATGGCCTCCTGTGCCGGCGGGGTGGACAGGTAGCGGATCAGCCGGGCCGCCGCCGCACGGTTGCGGCTGCCGCTGGCGATCCCCGCCGCGATCGCGTCCGGCATCTGCAGCGCAGGGGGCAGCGGCACGATGCGCAGGCCCGACACGTCGCCGATCTCGCTCACCTGCTGGAAGCCGATCGCGTCCTGCCCCTCGGCGACCGCGCGTGCCACCGGCATGCCCTTGATCTCATGCGTCCGGCCCGCGATCGCCGCCTGGACACCGAGCCGCCGGAACAGGATGTGCGACACGAAGGCGCCGCTGCCGCCATCGGGATAGGCGATCGATCCGGCTGTCAGCAGCGCGTGACGCAGCCCCGCCAGGCTGCCGAGGTCGGCGGAAGGCGTATCCGTCCGGACCAGGGTCGCGACGCGCGCGCCCGCGACGTCCTCGATGCCGTCCTGCAGGACAAGACCCCTCGCCGCGATCTTGTCCAGATCGGGCCGCAGGATCACCAGCACGTCGGCCGCCATGCCATGGGCGAGCCGGGCGGGGATCGAGTTGCCGCCGCCGCCGCCCGAGAGGCCGGCCTCGATGTCGATCCGGTCGCCGGACTGCAGCTCATAGGCAGGCGCGAGCCGGAGGAGCGCCGCGCGGGCGCTGTTGGCGACGATGACATGAAGTTCGGCCGCCAGGGCCGGGCCGCCCCGGGTTCCGGTGATCGTCAGGGCCGCCATCAGCAGCCAGCGGAACCCAATCCCACGCATCCGGCCTCTCTAACGGCAAGCAATCGCCCGCAACCTATCAGGCTGCGGAAGTTGTATGGTGGCATGATCGTCAGAGCCGTCATCGAAAAGCGATCCGAGCCGACGTATTGGCGGATCGAACGACCGAACAGGTGGGGCATGCCGAACAAAACTGCGTGTTCCGCGACATGGTCATGCTGATGCCTGGAGCAGTATTGGCAGCCGGATGACGTCGGCGGCCGTTGCTGTCAGGGTGACGATCCAGCCGACACGATCGAGACCGCCATGCCGGGTCTCCCGCAGGCCAACGGTCGCCTCGATCCAGCCGAACGGCTGCCTGATCCGCTCTCAGATGCGCTGGCTATCTTCGCCGTAACGATTTGGCTGTACATGGTGGCGGCGCGCTGTTCACCGCGATCCAAGCAGCAGAACGGCCACGACTGGCGCTCAGGCGCGATGCCCCTCGGCGCGGGTTCGGCCGCCGTTGTTGCTGATGCAGAGCTGCCCGTCATCCAGGAACCGGATGGACGCGAGCGGCTGCTCAGCAGATAGCCGATGACCTGAGCGACGGCGTCGCCACGCGACAGCCTCGTGCGCTGCTCGCCGAGTCGCTGATGCAGATCGATGACGATCGGCGCCGCCAGGTTCTGCCGAACATCTGCCTTGACGTTACCAACGTCGTGGCTGGTTTGTGCTTGATGCCATCGTAGAACGCTTGGAGGATATCCTCCTTGAAAGCCGTGGAGCGCGGGTAAGCGCCGACCACTGCATGGCGGACGTCCTCTGCATAGTCACCGTAGGTCAGTCCGAGGACAGCCATCTCGACGCCTGCGGTCACGAGAGCCACTACCGGATGCATGTGCTGCGGGATGCCGGGGGTAGTCGACCTTGAGCCCGCGGTCCGCACCGGCAAGCCCCCGAAGTAGTAGACCCGACTGGAGTGGTTGAAGAGCAACTCGGTTTTGGTGTCCCTAATGAACTGTGACCGCACGAAAAGTGAGGCTTGGTCGGCCGACGTGGTCAGAAGCCGAGGCGACGGAGGTCTTCCGGAAGAAAGTCTTGGCCGCTCCGGTTCTTGACGCTCGGCAGTTCGGCGATCTTCGACCGCCAGGCGCTCAGAGCCACGTATTCCTCCGGGATCGCCATGGCCGCAGCGTTGGCGAACATCAGCCCGGCAAAGAGAGTGATGTCGGCCATCGAGAAGGCGTCGCCCGCGACGTAGGCGTTGGTCCTCAGGACACCGTCGAAGTACCTCAGCCCGTCCAAGGCCTTGTCTCGCTGCTGCCTGCCCCACGCGGTCCGGTCCAGCCACTCGGGGTTCTTGTAGACCTGCAGTATGGGGCCGAGGCCGGGCGTTGCGTTGTGGAAGTAGTTGCCAACGGCGTCGAGGACATCGGCTTCGGCACGCCGCTGCATCATGTGGATCATCGCCTTCTCGCGCGGTGTCCGGCCGGTCAGCGTCGGTTCGCCATCGAGGTTGTCGAGATACTCGGTGATTGCCGTGCTCTCGGAGATGTAGGTCCCGTCATCAAGCTGCAGCACCGGAAGCACGCCCGACGGGTTCTTGGCGAGGAAGGCGATCTGCTTGTGCTCGGCGCCGATGAGGTCCACGGACACGAACTCTATCTGCGCGTCCAGCTTCTTTTCCGCCAACACGATGCGGACGCGAGACGGGTTTGGAAATCCCGCACGATCAAAGATCTTCATGGGTGGCTGGCCTTCCTGGTCCGAGCCCGGTGCGGGTCCGATGCACAGACAAGTAGGCTTCGACACCTTCATGCAGAACGCGGTATTCTCGCACACCCGATGTGAGAAACTGCACAGATGTTTGACTGGGAGGACATGCGGCACTTCATCGCGCTGGCCGAGACAGGCACCCTGTCCGGCGCAGCCCGCGCCCTGAAGGTCGACCATGCTACCGTTGGGCGCCGGGTCTCAGCGCTGGAGCAGGTCTTCAACACGATGCTGATTGAGCGGCTGCCGAAGCGCTGGGTGTTGACCGAAGCCGGGCAGAGGGTCGCATCCTTGGCTCGCGGCATGCAGACCGAGGCTCATTCCGTGGAGCGCGCTGTGAAGGCGCAGCACTCACCATTATCCGGCATCGTCACGCTCAGCACTCCTCCGGCCTTCGCCAGCTTCTTCCTTGCGCCTCGCCTTGCTGCGCTCCGAAGCCTCTACCCGGAGCTTCATCTGACTCTCCTGTCCAACCAGAATGTCGTCTCATTGAGCCAGCAGGAGGCGGACATCGCGGTGCGTATCACACGACCGCAGGAGGCCAGCAGCGTGACCCGCAAGGTCGGGACGATGGACTTCCGGCTTTACGCAGCGCCTGGCTACACGGAGAGACCTCCGGCCGACTGGCAGTTCATCGCCTATGACACCAGGCTGGATCATGTTCTGGAACAGAAGTGGCTGATGGAGTTTGCTGATGAGCGCCCTGTTGTCTTTCGAGCCAACGACCTCGGCTGTCAGGCTGCTGCTGCTCGGGCAGGCTTGGGCATTGCGGTCCTCCCGGCATTCTTAGGGTTTCAGGACAAGGGCTTGTATGCACTGCCAGCAGACCTGAACCGGGTGTCGCGCGACATCTTCCTAGTTGTTCATTCCGACTTACGCCGGATGCCTGCCGTTAGAGCCGTGCTGGAGTTTGTCGCTGAGCAGGTTTCCAAAGGCATGCCTCCGCCAAACGCCTAACTAAGGCATGTTCAGCACTAGCCGCCTTTAGGATGAAGTCACCCCATCGCGATGGAAGATGTCAAAGCTGATGAGCGGCTTTGACGTGTGCCGCGGTTGTGCAAATTGCCATCTAGACATTGTGCCGCCATCGGCGCGTATTTCGGAATTGACCGGAGCCCGATCGAGGCTTGGTAGATACCGACTCTGCTTCGGCGCCTGCCGGGTGAGAGACTACTCTCCGCTCCCGTCCTTCAAAATCAGCTAGGATCATTAAAATGGCAAGATTTACCGATAAGATTGCCGTCGTCACAGGTTCCTCTAAGGGCATCGGCGCAGGTATTGCGAAGCGGCTCGCATCAGAAGGCGCCACGGTTATCGTAAACTATGCCTCCAGCAAGGAGGGCGCCTACCTGACAGTGGATCACATCCTGTCAGCCGGTGGCAAAGCTGTTGCGATCGGAGGAAGCGTAGCGAGCGAGGAGGACATGTCCCGCATGTTCGATGAGGTTCGCAGCTCATTTGGTCACGTCGACGTTCTGGTTAACAATGCGGGGGTCTACGGCTTTGGACCGATCGAGAGCCTATCGGTTTTGGAGTTCAAGCGGCATTACGACATCAACGTCTTCGGGCTATTGCTGGCGACGAAAGCCGCTCTTCCGCTGTTTCCTGCCGAGGGTGGCAGCATCGTCAACATAGGGTCGATCGTCAGCACGCTTGCGCCACCAGACGCCGCGATTTATGTCGGCACGAAGGGTTCGGTCGACTCCATGACGAAGTCTCTCGCAAAAGAACTTGCGGCGCGGAAGATCCGCGTGAACGGTGTGAACCCTGGCTTCGTTGTCACTGAAGGGACCCGCTCCGGTGGCTTGGCTGGGGGTCCGTTCGAGGAAACGGTTGTCGCGACCATGCCGCTCGGACGCGCCGGCCAGCCTGAGGACATTGCCGCTGCAGTGGCTTTTCTTGCCTCTCACGAGGCAAGCTGGATCACCGGGGAGTCGTTGGTCGTCTCAGGTGGAAGCGCAATGTAGGCTGCTGGAGCGGGTTCCCCCGGCTTGCATCCTGGGCAACCTCCTGCCTACCGTCCTGTCATGCAGACAGACGCCGCTACCCTGTTCGCATACGGGATGGCACGGCATCGCAGCGGCGACGCGCTCGAGGCGCGTCGCCTGTTCCGGCGTGCGGCGGAGCTGGGCCAGGACGCCGCTCCGATGCGCCTGCTCGCCATCCTGGCGGCCGAGGCAGGCGACGGCGACGAAGCTTTCGGCTGGGCGCAACGCGCGCTGGCCGCGGATCCCAAGGCCGCCGCGTCGCACCTGACCCTTGGCCGGGTGCTGTCGCGTCGTGCCGACTGGCCGGCGGCGGCGCAGGCCTACCGGGCAGCCACCGGCCTGGAGCCGGCGCTGGCAGCGGCGCATCTTGGCCTGGCGCACGCCCTGCTGGCCGGTGGCAGGCCCGGCGAAGCGTGCGGGAGCTTCGCGACCGCGCTGGCGCTGCGACCCTTCAGCCAGCCGGACATGCGTGGCTACGCTGCCGCCCTGCTGACTGCCGGCGATCCCGGGCGCGCCACCGAGGCCGTCCGCCGGCACCCCCTGTCGGGCGAGCTGCATCAGGCACTCGGACAGCTCAGGTTCGGGCGCCGGGAATGGCACCAGGCAGCAGCCGCCCTGGGCGAAGCCGCGCGGCTATTGCCGCGGGACGCCGCGATCCTGCACGATCTCGGTGCGGCATGGCAGGAAAACACGCAGCCCGCGCCCGCCCGGGACGCCTACCTGCAGGCGCTGGCCCTCGAGCCGCAGCGTGCACAGACCTGGCACAACCTCGGCAGCGCGTATCAGGCGCTCTCGGACATGCCGACGGCACTCGCGGCCTATGGGCGGGCCTGCCAACTGGACCCGGACAGCTTTCCGCGCATCGCCCAGGAGCTCGCGGCCGGACGCTGCGGCGCCGTCTGGCTGGACGCGGGAGGCCTCCGCCGCGCACTTGACGCTTCAGCCGGTGCGGCCGCTTCAGCCGCCGGACACGGGACGCCGCAGGGAGCGGAGCTGCTCCAATAGGCCGCCGCGCCACAGCACGAACAGCGTAAAGCCGATCGAGACCAGGGCCGCCACGATGCTCGCCTGGTTGCCGGTCAGGCGCACGACCGGCGGATCGGACAGGCCGAGGATCGCCACGCTGACAGCGAGCAGGATCGCGCTCGCGAGCGTGCCGGGCCGGCTGCGACGCAGGGCCAGGCGTGCCTGCCGCACCCGGGGGATCGAGGCCACGAGACAGAGCAGGACCGTCGCCGCCAGCAACGTCCAGACGCCGCGCGCGACCAGCGCCAAAGCCAGCAGGCCCGGTGCGGCGAGGGCTGCATCGTTGAGGATGTCGGTGATGATCACCGCGACGGCGGAGCCTGGTCCCGGCTCGATTGCCGGCCGCGGCGGCCGACGAACCGCCACCGCGATCAACGCGACCAGGACAATGCTGCCCAGCAGCTTGAGGAACGGCAGCGACAGCAGGGCGAGACAGAGCGAGCCGATGCCAATGCGCAGCAGCAGCGCGAGCATGGTCTCGACCGCCGGTCGCGACCGATCGGGCCTGCTCGTCTCTCGGACCAGCAGACGTGTAGCCGGCCGCACCGGCGCGCCGAGCACGGTATAGACCAGCAGCGCCTGCAGAAGCGCCAGGACCACGCCGCCGAACCCCAGGCGCACCGGCGCGGTGTACGAGTACGAATAGCTGCCAGGCGGCTGCCAGGTGCGCAGCAGGAAACCCCAGGCCGCCTCGGGATCGCCGTGCGCGCGATCGCAGTTGTCCGATAGCGCGCTGTCCGGCGCATCGACATGCTGCGCCTTGTTGCGGGCAGCCAGCGTCATCACGCAGGGATTGTTCTCGAAATCGCTCAGTTCGGAGACGTCAACGGCGATCGCCGGCGTCGCGAGCAGCAGGCACAGCACCAGTGCGGCCAGCAATCCGGCGACAGGATTGTATCTGCTCGTCATGGCTTGTCGCCCTCCGGAAGCTGCTGGTCGGCCGGCGCCGCGTGCCCGGGAAACGGACCGTTCTCGAAATAGCGCATCAGGTAGTTCGACGGCGAGAGCACCAGCGTCGCGCCGCCCTGCGTCAGGCCGGTGCGATAGACCTGCAGCGTGCGGTAGAGATCGAAGAACTCCGGGTCCTTCGCATACGACGCGGTCGCGATGCGGTTGGCCTCGGCGTCGCCGTCGCCTCGCAGGGTCTGGCTCTGCCGCTGCGCATCCGACAGCAGTACCGTGCGATCCCGATCCGCGCGGGCGCGGATCGTCTGGCCCCACTCGAAGCCCTCGGCACGCAGTTCCTTGGCCTCGCGCAGGCGCTCGGACATCATCCGGTCATAGATCGCCTGGCTGGTTTCCGCCGGCAGGTCGGCGCGCCGGATCTGCACGTCCACCACGCGCACGCCGAGGCCTGCCGCCTCCTGCGCCACCTCGTCGCGTATCGTGTCGGTGACGTGGTTGCGTCGCGGCGTCAGCAGCACCGGCAGCGAGATCTGCCCGAGCTCGCGCCGCAGCGACGTGCTGACGATCTGCGCGAGTTGCGAGCGGGCCTGATCCAGCGTGCCGACCGACTGGTAGAAGCGCAGCGGGTTGTCGATCCGGAACCGGGAGAAGGTCTCCACCTCGATCCGCTTCTGGTCGCCCAGGATGATCTGGTCGGCGGGCGGCTCGAGCGGCAGCAGCCGGCGCTCGTAGAACACCACCGTGTCGATGAACGGCAGCTTCAGATGCAGCCCGGGATCGGTGTAGGTCGCCACCGGCTTGCCGAGCCGTACCACCAGCGCCTGCTGCGCCTGGGTCAGCGTGAACAGGCCGAGCGAGACGATCCAGACCGCGAAGGCCGCCGCCAGCACCGTCGCGACCAGCCGGGGCATGGTCATGGCGAATATCCTGGCGACGGTATCCCGGCGAGCGCCGGCGCACGAGTTGGAGGCACCGTCAGCGGCAGCACCGGGACCACGCCGGACCCGCTATGACCGGTCGGATCGATCATCACCTTGTTGGCCGATTTCAGCACCGCTTCCATCGTGTCGAGATACAGCCGCCGCGCCGTGATGCCCCGCGCCTGCTGGAAGCTGGCATCGAGCGCCGCGAACCGGTCCGCCTCGCCGCGCGCCTGGTTGATCGCCTGGGCACGATAGGCTTCGGCTTCCTGCCTGATGCGCTCCGCATCACCCCGTGCCCGCGGCAGGATGTCGTTGCGGTATGCCTCCGCCTCGTTGCGGGCGCGCTCCTGGTCGGCGCGGGCGCGCTGCACGTCGTTGAAGGCGTCGATCACCGCCATCGGCGGATCGACGCGCTGCAGCTCCACCTGCGTCACCTCGATGCCGGTATCGTAGGAATCCAGCAGCTGCTGCAGGTCCTTCTGGGCGTCGTCGGCGATCTTCTGCCGCTGGTCGGACAGCGCCGCCTGGATCGGGTTGAGCCCGACCACATGCCGGACGGCGCCCTCGGCCGCGACCCGCACCGTGCCCTCCGGGTCATACACGTTGAACAGGTATTTCTCCGGATCGCGTATGCGCCAGAACACCGCGGCGGTGGCCTCGACGATGTTCTCGTCGCCGGTCAGCATCTGCAGGATGGCGCCGTTGGCCAGCCTGACCTGGTTGACCTCGGTGACCCGCGGCAGCAGCGCGACCTCGATCGGGTAGGGCAGGTGGTAGTTCAGCCCGGGCCCGTGCGTGTCGACATAGCGGCCGAAGCGCAGCACCACGCCGACCTGGTCGGGCTGCACCTTGTAGAACCCGGTCGCCAGCCAGATGCCGGCCAGCAGCACGAGCGCGGCCCCGGCGCTTTGCAGGTGCCACGGCAGCAGCCGCCAGCGGCCATCCGCTGGTGCACGCGGCGCGAGGACCGGCACCAGGCGGGGTGGACGCCGGTCCGGACGTGGCGCGTCGGAGACCGGTCGCGGCGCACGCGGCGAGCGGCGGCCGCGCAGGCCGCCGAGAAACGCTTCCACGCGCTGCACTTCTAGGATCGGCGCACCATCCAGTTCGCCGAACCTGCCGAGATCGTCGGAATCATCCGGCATCGAGCTCTCCCTCCTGGAGCGGTAATTGCGGCACGGGGACGCGCTGCATCCGCGAGCCGGACAGGATGCGTCCCTCCCACAGCACGAAGATCGCACAGGCGAGCGGCACCGCGATCACCAGTGCCGGTGCGCTGGCGGCGATCCAGCCTGCCACCAGCGGATCCGAGATCGCGATGCTGCCGGCGATCCAGCCCAGGAACATGTCGGCGAGCAGCACCAGCAGGTTGCGCCCGTCGAGCAGGCCGCGGATCAGCGCGCTGCCATAGACCAGCATCGGAATGCTCATCAGCAACCCGAACGACAGCAGCAGCAGGCTGCCTTGCGCCACCGCCGCGACCGCGACCACGTTGTCGAGGCTCATCACGGCGTCGGCGGCGATGATGGCGACAACGGCGCCGATCATGTCGGTTCGGGCGCGGGTGGTTTCGGGCACGGTACCGTCCCGGCCAAGCGTGAGCTTGACCGCGATACCCAGCAGGATCGCGCCGGCCACCAGCTTGAGGCCTGGCACCTGCAGCACGAACAGCACCACCGCCGCCATCGCGATGCGCAGCGCGATCGCGCCCGCGGTGCCGAACAGCACCGCGGTGCGCATGTCCGCCGGCGGCAGCGCCCGGCAGGCCAGCGCGATCATCAGCGCGTTGTCGGCACTCAGCAGCAGGTCGATGAACAGGATCTGGATCGGGATGGTAAGCAGGGTCACGCCCTGCGAGAAGTCCATGCCCATCATGCCCGGTGTCTCATGCCAGCCCTGCCATGGCGCCGATGAGGCCGGCCATACTGACGAGCCCGGCGAGGCCAGCGACCACCCACAGATATGGGCCTCGCAGCCGCACCGCGTCCGGCAACACGGTGGCCGCCAGCACCAGCAGGAGGGCCGCCACCAGCGGCAGCAGCAGCGCATTCACGACCTGCGCCGCGATCGACAGCCAGACCAGGTTGCTCTCGCGCAGCACGATGACGGCGCTCCCGCCGACGCAGGCCGTGTAGCTAACATAGAACCACGGACCACGCAGCGGCTGCCGCTCCAGCGTGTGGCTCAGCCCGAGCACCTCGCCCACGCTCCAGGCGAAGGCCAGCGAGCAGACGATCGCCGCCACCATTGCGGCTCCGACCACGCCCATGCCGAAGACGAGGCGGCCGATGGTGCCGCCCAGCAGCGGCGTCAGTGCGCCGCTGATCTGCCCGACGGTATCGAGGGAGGCAGTCGCATGCGTGCTTCCGATGGTTGCGGCGGCGGCCACCAGCACCGCCGCCGTCACCGCCTGGGTCAGCACCGCACCGACAGCGGTATCGGCCCGCGCGGCCCGGTAGTGCTGTCCGTCGAGCTTCTTCTCGGCCAGCGCCGAGGTCTGGTAGAACACCATCCAGGGATTGAAGGTGGCGCCGATCAGGGCGGCGCAGAGATACAGGTAGTCGGCATTGCCGTACCGCTGGTCGACGGCGTCGTGCAGCACAACTGCCAGATGCGGGTGCGACGACCACGCGACCAGGAAGAAGCTCAGCTCGAACAGACCGATCACGATCGCGGCGCGCTCGACACGGCGGTACTCCCCAGTCAGCACCACCAGCAGCAGGCAGCCCGCAGCCAGCGGCAGCACGAGCTGGCGTGGCACGCCGTACAGCTCGCCGACGCCCGCGATGCCGATCATCTCGGTGACCAGCGAGCCGAGTGTGGCCACCGCGACCGCCGCCAGCGCCAGATAGGCCCAGCCGCGTCCGAAATGCTGGCGTATCAGCTCGGCAAAGCCCTTCCCGGTGAACAGGCCGAGCCGGACCGCCAGTTCCTGGATCATGTAGAGCAGCGGGATCAGCAGCAGCAGCAGCGGCAGCAGCCGGTAGCTCCAGCGCACGCCGCTCTGCGCCGCGGTGATGACGTTGCCCGCGTCGGCATCGGCCAGCATCACCAGCAGCCCCGGACCCCAAACCGCGAGCGCCGCGATCACCGCCGTCAGCCGCCCTCGCGGGCCGGCTGCGAGGTCGCTACCGCTCCCGGGCACGGAACTGCTTCCGGTAGACGCCCGGCTCCGAGAGCACCGCCTCGCCGACGCGCGCGAAGCCTTCCGCACGTTCGCCATCGATGGTGCCGAACACCAGCTCCTGGGGTTCGCGCAGGATCGGGATCAACTGCGCCACCGGCGTGCCGCGCGGCAGCGTGCACGGGATCGCGGGATCGAGCCAGCGCGCGGGAAACAGCAGCCCGATCTCGTTGAAGGCGTCGGCATCGACCAGGCCGGTCAGCGTCCGGAACGGCAGGTCGTCGCGATTGAACGGATGCGTCGCCAGCAGCGACCAGCCCGGCGGCAGCTCGATGGTCCAGTGGCCGATGAACTTCACGAGGTTCGTGGTGCCGAACGGCGTTCCCGCCACCTGCGCCGAGGAGTGGAAGTTGATCGGCGCCCGCGGATGGCCGGGCAGGCTCGGTTCCGGCAGCGACCAGTCCCACGTGAAGACGCCATCGCGATACTGCAGGTCGCATGGCAACGGCATCATGATGCCGCACTGCATCGCATCGACGAACGGCGGACACTGCTTGACGGTGCGGATCTCGGCGCCGGCATGCATCTCGGAGGCGGCAACCATCGGCATCGCGCGCAGCCATTCGGGCAGGGCCTGCCGCGACGGCACCGGCCGCGGCAGGACGGCCTCCAGGGCGGGATCGCAGCGCAGGGTTATCTTCATCAGCGCCTGTTCAAGGTAAGACCCTCGGCCGAACTGAGGAGTGCCGCCGGGATCTTGGGTCCCGGCGGCATAACCCGTCTCGCGCTTCAGGCGGTCCTAGCTGGCGCGACCCTGCTTCCAGGCGTCGAGCAGCTTCTCATAGGCCACCGTCTCGCCCTGCGGCTTCTCGTTGGCCAGCTTCGGCCATGGCGAAGAGCCCTTCGACGTCCAGAATTCCGCCGTCTCCGGCTTGTTCATGATCGGCGCGCAGTTGTTCATGCCGGCGCGCTGCAGACGGCTCATCACCTTGTCCATGTCGGACGCCAGGCTGTCCATCGCCTCCTGCGGCGTCTTCTCGCCGCTGACGGCGACCGCCACGTTCTGCCAGAACAACTGCGCGAGCTTCGGATAGTCCGGGACGTTGGTGCCGGTCGGGGTCCAGGCCACGCGGGCCGGGCTGCGATAGAACTCGACCAGGCCGCCGACCTTGGGAGCCAGGTCGGTCATCGCCTGGCTCATGATGTCGCTCTGCCGGATCGGTGTCAGGCCCTTGATGGTCTTGCGCAGCGAGATCGACTTGCAGATGCAGAACTGCCCGTACAGCCACGCCGCCTTGCGCCGCTCCAGCGGCACGTAGTTCATCAGCGTCCAGGAGCCGACATCCTGGTAGCCGTTCTGCATGCCGTGCTTCCAGTACGGCCCGTGCGGCGACGGCGCCATGCGCCATTTCGGCGTCCCGTCGGCATTCACCACCGGCAGGCCGGGCTTGGTCAGCGCCTTGGTGAAGGCCGAATACCAGAAGATCTGCTGCGCGATATGTCCCTGCCCGGGCACCGGACCGGCCTCGGTGAAGGTCATGCCGGCCGCCTCCGGCGGCGCATACTTCTTCAGCCACTCGACATACTTGGTGAGCGCGAACACCGCGGCGGCACTGTTGGTCGCACCGCCGCGGGTGACGCTGGCGCCGACCGGATGGCAGTTCTCCACCCGGATGCCCCACTCGTCGACCGGCAGGCCATTCGGCAGCCCGACATCGGCCTCGCCCGCCATGCTGAGCCAGGCATCGGTGAAGCGCCAGCCGAGCGAGGGGTCCTTCTTGCCATAATCCATGTGGCCATAGATGCGGACGCCATCGATCTCCTTCACGTCGTTGGTGAAGAACTCGGCGATATCCTCGTAGGCGGACCAGTTCACCGGCACGCCCAGCGGGTAGTTGTATTTCTTCTGGAACCGGTCCTGCAGGTCGGGCCGCGCGAACCAGTCGGCCCGGAACCAGTACAGGTTGGCGAATTGCTGGTCGGGGATCTGGTACATCTTGCCGTCCGGCGCCGTCACGAAGCTCTTGCCGATGAAATCATCGACATCGAGCGTCGGCAGCGTGACGTCCTTGCCCTCGCCGACCATGAAGTCGGACAGCACCGTTGTCACGCCATAGCGGAAATGCGTGCCGATATGGTCGCTGTCATTGTCATACATGTCGTAGATCGGCTTGCCCGACTGCATCTCGGTCTGCAGCTTCTCGACCAGGTCGCCCTCCTTGATGTAGTCGGAGGTCACCTTGATGCCGGTGATATCGGTGAAGGCCTTGGTCAGCACCTGGCTCTCGTAGATATGCGTGTCGAGGATCTCGGTGACGACATGGATCTCCATGCCCTGATACGGCTTGGCCGCATCAATGAAGAACTGCATCTCCTTGAGCTGCTCCGCCCGAGAGAGCGTCGAGGGCTGGAACTCGTTGTCCACCCAGCGCTGCGCGGCAGCACTCTGCGCGTCGGCCGGGGTCGAGGCCACGGTGGTCGCCGCCGCGGCGGCTGCTAGGGCTGCGGAACCGGCAAGGATCTGGCGCCGGCTGAGGTCTTTCATGTCCATCGAACGTTTCCTTGTTATTGTTGAAGAGAGGTCCTAGCCGAAGCACCCGATCAGCACGACCAGTGTGGTGCTGGCTGCCAGCGACCACCACAGATTGATATCGGTCAGCGCGATCCAGCCCAGCGTCATGAAGGCCGAAGCCAGCAGGCCGATGAACAGGCGGTCGCCGCGCGTCGTGAGCAGCGGGAGCAGGCCGCGCCGCGCGGTGGTCGGGGATATGATTTCCCACACCGTCATCACCGCCAGCATGGTGCCGATGACGATGAAGAAGATCGCCGTCGGCAGGGTCCAGGCCATCCAGCCCATGACGCCCCCTACACGCGACCAAGGGCGAAGCCCTTGGCGATGTAGTTGCGTATGAACCAGATCACCACGGCGCCGGGCAGGATGGTCAGCATGCCGGCCGCCGCCAGCAGGCCGAAATCGAGGCCAGTCGCGCTTTCCGTACGGGTCATGACCGAGACGATCGGCTTCGCCGCGGTCGCTGTCAGGTTGCTGGCCATCAGCAGCTCGACCCAGCTGAACATGAAGCAGAAGAACGCGGTCACGCCGACGCCCGCGCGGATCAGCGGCAGGAACACGAAGATGAAGAAGCGCGGGAAGCTGTAGCCGTCCAGCGCCGCGGTCTCGTCCAGCTCACGCGGGATGCCGGACATGAAGCCCTCCAGGATCCAGACCGCGAGCGGAACGTTGAATAGGCAGTGGGCCAGCGCCACTGCGAACGGCGTGTCGAACAGCCCGACCGACTGGTAGAACTCGTAGAACGGCAGCAGGAACACCGCCGGCGGCGACATGCGGTTGGTCAGCAGCCAGAAGAAGACCTGCTTGTCGCCGAGGAAGCGGTAGCGCGAAAAGGCATACGCGGCCGGCAAGGCGACGCCGACCGAGATCACGACGTTCAGGGCCACGTACTCGAACGAATGCCAGTAGGTGATGTACCAGGTCGGGTCGTGGATGATGTGCAGGTAGTTCTCGAGCGTCGGGTGCAGCGGCACGATCTCGAGGTGGGTCAGGATGTCCGGCGTCAGCCGCAGCGACATGTTCAGCAGCCAGTAGATCGGCAGCATCAGCAGCGTGAAATAGACCAGCGGCACCACCCGCCGCAGCACCTTGCCCTGGGGCTTCATACCGGGCCCTCCGCCCGCCCCTGGGCGCTCAGCACGGTATAGAACAACCAGCTGAACAGCAGGATGATCAGGAAGTAGATCAGCGAGAATGCCGCTGCCGGACCGACATCGAACTGCCCGATCGCGAGCTTGGTCAGGAACTCGGACAGGAAGGTGGTCGAGTCGCCGGGTCCGCCGCCGGTCAGCACGAACGGTTCGGTATAGATCACGAAGCTGTCCATGAAGCGCAGCAGGATGGCGATCGTCAGCACCCCGCGCAGCTTCGGCAGTTGGACATGGCGGAACACCGCCCAACTGGACGCGCCATCGACGGCGGCGGCCTGGTAGAAGGCATCCGGGATCGACCGCAGCCCGGCATAGCAGAGCAGAACTACCAGCGGCGTCCAGTGCCAGACGTCGAGCAGCAGCAGCGTGCACCAGGCGTCGCGCGGGTTGAGCGCGTAGTTATAGTTGATGTGCAGGATCGAGTTCATGAAGTAGCCACCGAGCCCGACGTCGGCGCGGCCGAAGATCTGCCAGATGGTGCCGACCACGTTCCACGGGATCAGCAGCGGCAGCCCGAGCAGCACCAGGGCGGCGGACGACGCGGCACCGCGCGTCGGCATCACCAGCGCGAGCGACAGTCCGAGCGGGATCTCGATCAGCAGCACGCAACTGGAGAACACCAGCTGGCGCAGCAGCGCCCTCTGCAGTTCGGGATCCTGCAGCGTGTCGCTGAACCATTCGGTGCCGACGAACACATGCCGGGTCGGGCCGAGGATATCCTGGACGGAATAGTTCACCACGGTCATCAGCGGAATGATGGCGCTGAACGACAGCACCACCATGACGGGAAGCACCAGCAGCCAGGCGGATTGCTTGATCGGCTTCATGGTCGCCTCAATTCACCAGGCGACCGTCATTGTACAACCTGATCCAGGCATGCGGCAGCCACGCCGGCAACGCCTCGCCGATGGCGACCAGGATCTCGGGCCGCGCCTTGATTGCGATCTCGTGCTCGCCCAGCCGGCCCCGGATCAACTGGTGGCCGCCGAGCGGCTCGATGTCGGTCACCGTAACCGTTACCCGCGCCGCGTCGCCTGGATCGGCGAGCTCGATGAATTCCGGCCTGATCCCCAGGATGAGCGCGCCGTTCGGGCGCGCATCGGCAGCGTGCGCCGCCAGCGTGACAGTCTGGCCGCCCACGAGAGCGACGCTGTCCTGCAGAGAGCAGGGCAGCAGGTTCATGCCCGGGCTGCCGATGAAGTCACCTACGAAGACATGCGCCGGCGCCTCGAACAGCTCCTGCGGCGTTCCCTGCTGCAGCACCTCGCCGTTCTCCATCACCACGACGTGGTCGGCAAAGGTGAGCGCCTCGGTCTGATCGTGGGTGACGTAGATCAGCGTCACCTTGAGCTCGTGGTGGATCTGCTTGAGCTTGCGGCGGAGCTGCCATTTCAGCGCCGGATCGATGACCGTGAGCGGCTCGTCGAACAGGATTGCGGCAACATCGGTGCGCACCAGCCCGCGACCCATCGAGATGCGCTGCTTGGCATCGGCGGTCAGGCCGGACGCGCGCCGCCCGAGATCGTTCGAAAGGTCGAGAATGGCCGCGACCTTCTCCACCCGCTCCTGGATCACGCCACGCGACACGCCACGATTGCGCAGCGGAAAGGCGAGGTTTCCGAAGACCGTCATGGTGTCGTAGATGACCGGGAACTGGAACACCTGGGCGATATTGCGCTCGCGGGTGTTGCGGCCGGTGACCTCGACGCCGTCGAACAGCAACTGCCCGCTCGACGGCCGCACCAGGCCCGAAAGGATATTGAGCAGCGTGCTCTTGCCGGAGCCGGACGGACCCAGCAGGGCGTAGGCACCGCCATCCTCCCAGACCAGGTCGAGCGGGCGCAGTGCATAATCCTCCGGCCGGCTCGGCGCCGCCCGGTAGCTGTGCGCGATGTCACGCAGCTGAATGCGCGCCATGCCGGACCTCCCCGCCCTGACTTTGGTTAAGGGGGGCCTGACTCGGCGATATCGTGTTGAAGCGGGGAGCCCGCGCCAGCACGCCGCGCGCGTCGAACGCATATAAATTGACCGGATCGAACGCGAACAGCGCCGACGCACCGATCGCCGCGTCGTAGATGCCGGTCATCTGCAGCAGCAACGGCCGGTCATGGTGGCGGCCGTGCAGCAGGGTTTCGGAACCGTTGATCTCGGCCAGCTCGATCACCACCGGCAGCGCGGTGGCATCGCCGGTCCGCCCGAGGCTCAGATGCGCCGCGTGCAGCCCGAAGGTGTAGCGTCCGTCCGGCAACTCCTCGAGGTCGGCCGGCAGCGGCAGCACACCGCCGCCATCGAGACTGATGCCACGTCCACCCGCCACCGGCGCGATGCTGCCGGGCAGGAAATTCATCGCGGGGTCGCTGATCAGGGCGGCGGTCTGCAGGTTCGCGGGCTGCCGGTAGACCTCGAGCGCCGGTCCGTCCTGCAGCTTGTGACCTTCGCGCATGACACAGGTCTGCCCGCCCAGCATCATTGCTTCCTGCGGCTCGGTGGTCGCGTACACCACGATGCGGTCGCTGCCGCGAAACAGCGACTTCATTTCCGCCCTGAGGTCCTCGCGCAGCTTGTAGTCGAGATTGACCAGCGGTTCGTCCAGCAGGAGCAGCCGGCTCTCCTTGACCATTGCGCGCGCCAGCGCGCAGCGCTGCTGCTGCCCACCCGACAATTCCGCCGGCAACCGCTTCATCAGCGGCGTCAGACCGAGCCGCTCGGCGATCTCGGCGACACGCCGGTCGCGTTCCTTTCGGTCCAGGCGCCGGCTGACCACCAGGGGCGAGACGATGTTCTCGTAGACGGTGAAGTTCGGATAGTTGATGAACTGCTGATAGACCATCGAGACGCTGCGGCCCCGCACATCGAGATTGGTGACGTCCTGTCCGTTGTCGATGATGCGCCCGGCAGTCGGGTGGTCCAGCCCCGCCATCAGCCGCATCAGCGAGGTCTTGCCGGCGCGGATCGGGCCGAGCAGCGTCGTGATCGAGCCCGGCTGCAGGGTCAGGTCGATCGGGTGCAGGATGCGCTGCGACTGCAGCACGCTCTCGACGCGGTTCAGCACGAAGCTCATGCGGATGCACGCGACGCGGCCGAACGGCAACCAGCGGCCTGACTGGCTGCAATACCCACCGGGATGTCGGCCTTCGACCTCACCCGTTCCCCCTGATTGTTATTTTCGTTTTCGAATGTCCAGAGTAGGAACGAAAATCCGATGTTCGCAATGAAAAACTTTACGCAGTCAGGCTCGGCGCTCCCGCTGGGGCCACATGCAGTTCGATGCCGCCTTCGCGCAGCAACCGGCGGATCGGCTCCGGCGGCGGCGCATCTGTGAACAGGGCATGAACATCGTTGAGGCTGCCGAGCCTGACCATCGCCGGCCGGCCGAACTTCGAGTGGTCGGCGGCCAGGAACACCCGCCGGGCATTGCGCAGGATCGCCTGCGAGACCCGCACCTCGCGGTAGTCGTAGTCGAGCAGGGTGCCGTCGAGGTCGATGCCGCTGATGCCCACGACTGCATAATCGACGTGGAACTGGTTGATCATGTCGAGGGCCGCCTCGCCGACCACGCCGCCATCGAGGTTGCGCAACAGGCCGCCGGTCAGGATGATCTCGCAATCCTTCGATTGGGACATGACCTGGGCGACATGCAGGTTGTTGGTCACCACCCGAAGGTTCATGTGATCGAGCAGGGCGCGGGCCACCTCCTCGGTGGTCGTGCCGATGTTCAGGATCAGCGAAGCGCCGTTCGGAATCTGTGACGCGATCAGCCGGGCGATGCGCCGCTTCTCGTCATGCTGCAGCACCCGGCGTGCAGGATACCCGACATTGCGCCCACCGAGCGGCGGACCCGCGCCGCCGTGGTAGCGGTTCAGCTTGCCTTCCTTGTACAGCACGTTGACATCGCGGCGGATGGTCTGCGCGGTGACCCCGAACTGTTCCGCCAGCATCTCGATGCTGACAAATCCGCGCTGCACCACCATCTCGGCGATCGAGGCCCGTCGATGCGAGCCCGTGTCCGCTGCCGCCTCGTCCTGCTGGATGGCGCTCACGGTGCGGCTGGCCGACCGCACGATCCGGCAGGCACGCACATGAGCAGCCGACCTGGCGATTCGAACCGGCGATTTGCGGAATGGAACATCCTGCGCTAGCTATGCACGGAGGACCCGACCATGGCAATCCGGCTGTCCATTGCAACTCGGAATCTATTTCCGACACCCGTTGCGGCGGTGCAGACGCCCGACGCCGAAGCCCGCAATGCCGAGTTGCGGGCGATCATCCTCGAGCGCCGGCGGACGGCGCCGTCGATGCGGGCGTCCAACGCCGGCGGCTGGCACTCCGAGCGCGACCTGCTCTCCTGGGGCGGCCCGCGCGCGGCGGAGATCGTCGAGATGGCCCGGGCGGTCGCCAGCCACATGACCCGCGACCGTGCCGGCGAGCCGATCACGCCGGCCTGGATCGTCACCGCCTGGGCCAATGTGAACGGCCCCGGCGACAGCAACTTCTCGCACTACCATCCCGGTTCGTTCTGGTCCGGCACATACTATGTCGATGATGGCGGTGCATCCGGCGATCCAGATCTCGGCGGCGGCTTCGAGATGCTGGATCCGCGCGGTCCGGCCCCGGCCATGCTGGCACCCACGCTCGCCTTTGCCGGCGAGGGCGGACTGGCAGCGGGCGCCACCGAAACCATCGATCCGCGACCCGGCCTGCTGTTCCTGTTCCCGTCCTGGCTCAGCCACCAGGTGCGGCCCTATCGCGGCACCGGCGAACGCATTTCGATCGCCTTCAATCTGCGGATCTGAACAACACCTCACCGGTCAGCCGCCGGAGCGGCACGATGCCGGTGTCGCGGTGCCGCGTGGGATGCACTCGGTTGGTCAGCAGGCTCCAGGCCAGCCCCGCCTCGCGGTCGATCCACAAGCCGGTCCCGGTGAAGCCGACATGGCCGATCGTGCCGGGCGAGCACAGGCTGCCGCCCGACCAGCCGTCGTGCCGGTATTCCCAGCCGAGCGTGCGGCGCGCGCTGACCGGCTCGGTGATCGCGGCAAGCCCTGATCCGGTCCAGCCGGTGCCGGTCAGCACGTCATGCGCGAAGTCGAGCACGCCGTCGATGGTGCCGAACAGTCCGGCATGGCCGGCGGCACCGCCCAGCGCGGAGGCGTTCTCGTCATGCACTTCGCCGCGGAGCACCCGGCCGCGCCACATGCAATGTTCGGTGGCGGCGCAGGCGGCAGGCTCCGGCGCGAACGACAGCCCGTGCGCGAGCGGCTGCACGCCGAGCGGCGCCCCGGTCAGCCGCTCGATGACGATCCCCAGCAGGATGAAGTTGATGTCCGAATAGACCGGCGCCGGAACCGGCCGCCATTCGCGTTGCAGCACGAAGGCGCGCAGCGTCTGCGGATCGCGGCCGTAGGTGTAGACCGGCTCGACCGCCGGCAGGTGGGTCTGGTGCGCGAGGCACTGGCGCACCGTGAGCCGGCGCTCGGGGGCATTCGCCACGTCGTACTGCCGCAGGTCAGGGATCAGCTCCGAGAGCGGGGTGTCGAGTTCGAGCCGTTCGGCCTGCCACAGGCGGAGGATCGCCGTGGTGGTGAACACGGGCTTGGTCAGCGAGGCCAGGTCGAACCAGGTGCCGGCGGCGAGCGGCTCGCGGTCGGGCACCAGGGTCGCCCACCCGGCATGATGCACCGCCCGCTGTCCGGCGCGGTCGATCACGCCCAGTATAGCCCCGGGGATCCTGCCATCCGCGACCGCGTCGGCGGCCGGCGCGAATGCGCGGCGGCTCCGTTGCTCGAGATCCATTGCGGCCTCCTGCCATGCACCTTGCACGGTAGAACGACGTTGAGGTTCCCGGTAACCGAGAGCTGCCCTCCATGCCCATCGACAACACCATGCCTGCGACCTCCAAGGGCAAGCCCGTCGCGACCGAAGCACAGGACCCGCGCTATCGGGACCTTGATGCCTGGGAGGCGCCGGCGATCCTGGATGCCCTTCTCGACAACCAGGCCGGAGCGTTGGCGGCGGTCCGTGCCGCCCTGCCGGTCCTCGAACAGGTCGTCGACGCCGCGCTGCCACGCCTGGCGCGGGGCGGCCGCCTCGCCTATGCCGGTGCCGGCACTTCGGGTCGCCTCGCCTTCCAGGACGGAGCCGAACTGACGCCGACCTTCGACTGGCCGCGCGAGCGTCTTGCCTTCCTGGTAGCGGGCGGCGAACAGGCGCTGGTGCGCGCGGTCGAAGGCGCCGAGGACCGCATCGACACGGCGGAAGCGGACGTGGCGGCCCTGGCACTCGGCCCGGACGACGTCCTGCTGGCGCTGGCCGCCAGCGGCACGACCCCCTACACGCGAGAGGCGGTGCGTTCGGCGCGGCGAGCGGGCTGCCTCACAATCGGGATCGCCAACAGCCCGGGCGCGCCACTGCTCGAGGAAGCAGAGATCGCCGTGCTGGTCGAGACCGGAGCCGAGGCGATCGCCGGATCGACGCGGCTCAAGGCCGGGACCGCGCAGAAGATCGTGCTGAACCTGATCTCGACCACGCTGATGATCCGGCTCGGCCGGGTCTGGCACGGCGAGATGGTGGACATGCAGGCAACCAACGCCAAGCTGCGCGGGCGCGCGGAACGCATGCTGCGCAGCCTGACCGGCGCCGATGACGACGCCATCCGTTCGGCGCTCGCGGCCGCCGACGGCCGCGTCAAGCTCGCGGTGCTGCTCCTCCACGGCAAGAGCCGGCCGGATGCGGAGGCGGACCTCGTACGGCACGGCAACCATTTGCGAAAGGTGCTTCAGGCATGACGCTCCATCCCGAGTTGATCGTGCACTCCCAGGCACCGCTGAACGCCGAGCCAGCGCTGGACCGCCTGCGGGCCTCGTTCATCACCGCGGCGCAGGATTTCTACGTGCGCAGCCACGGCAATATTCCGATGCTCGATGCAACGGCGCATCGCCTGCGGGTTGGCGGCCAGGTGAGCCGGCCGCTCGATCTCTCGATGGCTGAGCTGCAGACGCTGACGCCGCGCCGCACGCTCGGAGCGGTCCTCCAATGTGCCGGCAACCGGCGTGCCGATCTGCAGCCGGTCAATGCCACCTCCGGCGATCCCTGGGCAGCGGGCGCGATCGGCTACGCGCACTGGACCGGTATCGCCTTGCACGAGGTGCTTGGCGCGGCGGGAGCGACAGGACGGCATGTCGCCTTTGAAGGCGCCGACGAGGTCGAGATGGAAGGACACCGCTTCCGCTACGGGGTCTCGATCGGCATGGACCGCGCCCTGCAGGACGACGTGCTGCTGGCCTGGGCGATGAACGGCGAGCCGCTGCGTCCGGAGCACGGCTATCCGTTGCGTCTCGTGGTTCCAGGATTTGCGGGGGTTCGGAGTACGAAATGGCTGAACGCCATCACCGTGCAGGACCACCCGTCGGACAACCACATGCAGCAGCAGGACTACAAGCTGCTGCCACCCGACGTCAGCGCCGAAACGGTCGACTGGGAGGCTGGCGTCACCATCAACGAGATGCCGCTCAACTCGGCGATCTGCACGCCCCGGGCCGGCGCGCGACTGCCGCCGGGCGCGGCTTTGCTACGCGGCTACGCGATTGCTAGTGGACGCGTGGTGACGCGTGTCGATGTGTCGGCCGATGGCGGCCGCCACTGGGTGCAGGCGGCGCTGCGGCATGACGAGGATGCAGCGCACGCCTGGACCTTCTGGGAGACCCTGCTGGACCTGTCGCCGGGCGGTCACGAACTGGTCGTGCGCGCCTGGGACCAGGCCGGCCAGACGCAACCGGCATCGGCCGCGGAGGTCTGGAACTTCAAGGGCTACCTGTGCGCCGCCTGGCACCGGGTGCCGGTCATCGTGTCAGACACCGTATCGGATTAGCAGCCGCTTCGGGCCACCGGCCGCATAAGGTCAGAACGGGAAGCTGCCGACATTGCCCGCGGTGGCGATGACCGGCGGCCCGAGAATGACGATCCCGTTCGCGCCGACCGTGTAGTGGCCGAGATGGCCGGCCTCGAAGGTGGAGCCCTCCACCGGCTTGACCTTGCACTGCGCGAGCGCCTGCGCCGTGTAATAGGACAGGTAGCCGAGGTCCGGCACGTTCCACCAGACGTCCGACACGGCACCGCTCGTCACGTATTTCTTGACCAAAGTGACCGGCCCCAGGCCCGACAGCTTGATCTTGCCGATCAGGCCGGCCTGGTCGAGCGCGCGGGCCGCCGCCGGCAGTCCGATCCCGGCCGGCACGATGATGCCTTTGAGCTGCGGGAACGCCTGCACCAGCGCCAGCGTCTGCTGCTGGTTGATCTGCTCGCTCTCCTGGCCATAGGCGACCTGGACCAGCTTCATCTTGGCGAACTTCGGATCGTGCGCGATGGTCTCGCGCATGTTCGCGATCCACTTGTTCTGATTGGTCGCCGTCGGCGTCGAGGACAGGATCGCGAACTGGCCGTCATAGCCGATCGCCTTGCCGAGCGCCTCCAGCATGTCCTGGCCGAGCAGCTCCGACTTGGCTTGGTTCACGAACAGCGAGCGGGCCTTCGGCGCGACGTCGGAGTCATACGCAATGACCCAGATGTTCTGCGCCTCCGCCCGCCGCAGCGCCGGCGCCAAGGCGTTGGCGTCGTTGCCGGAGATCGCAATCACGTCGACGCCCTGCGTCACCATGTTGTTGATGAACGCGATCTGCGCTTCCGCGGTGGCTTCCGAGGGTGCCTGGAGCAGGATCTTGCCGCCGATCTCGGACTGGGCCTTCTTCGCGCCGGTGTTGGCCGACTGGAAGAACGGATCGGTGTCGAGCTTCGGAATGTAGCCGACGGTCACCGGACCCTTGCGGCATTCCGCCGCCGAGGTGGCGCCTCCTGCAAGCAGCGCGATCGCCGCAACCGTCTGGATGAGGGCAGTCGCTGTCTTGGTCATCGATTTCCTCCTGGTTTCTCTGGTTCCGGTCAGGCCGCCGTCATGCTGCCGGGTGTCGCGGCGGGTGCGCGCCGGCGCGTGCGCAGCGCCGCGAGGCGCGACTCGACCAGCCCGTTGAGCAGCAGGGACAGGATCAGCAGGAGCCCGATCGAGATGCCCTGGGCCTCGCCGCCGACACCTTCCAGGCCGAGCACGTTGCGCAACGTCGCCATCAGCAGCGCCGCCCAGATCACTCCCGCAAGCCGGCCGCGGCCGCCGAACACGTTGATCCCCCCGAGCAGCGCCATGGTAATGATCTCGAGCTCGAAACCCTGCGCGTTGTCGGCGCGCGCATTGGAGAGCCGGGCGGTGAACACGATGCCGGCGATGGCGCACATGAAGCCCGACAGCGCGAACAGGCCGAGCTTCAGACGGCCGATGGCGATGCCCGAATAGAGCGCCGCCTCCGGATTGCCGCCGACCGCGTAGATGCGCCGGCCGACCGCCGTCGCCGACAGCACCAGCATGAACACCGGGGCAAGCAGCAGGAACGGCACGATGGTCTGCGGCACAGCGGCGACCACGGCATTGCCGATGCCGAAATTGGTCAGCGCGTCGGGCAGCTCGTTCACCGAGTCCGCGCCGAGCAGCACGTAGCCAAGCCCGCGATAGAACGCCATGGTGCCCAGGGTCACCAGCAGCGACGAGAGCCCCAGCCTGGTGACCAGGAGGCCGTTCACCAGACCGCAGGCGGTCCCGGCCAGCAGCACCAGCAGGATCGCCGGCGCCAGCCCGACGCCGTCCTGCAACAGCACGCCGAGCACGACGCTGCTGAGTGCGAGGATGCTGGCGACCGAGAGGTCGATCTCGCGGGTGATCATCAGCAGCGCCATCGGCAGCACGATCAGCGCCTTTTCCGAAATGCCGGCGATCGCCTGCGAGATGTTGAAGGCGGTCGCGAAGCGCGGCACCGCGAACACCGAAACCAGGATGAACACCGACGTCAGCAGGCCGAGGCAGCTGTCCCACGTCGCCGCCCGGCGCAGCATCCGCACCAGGCCGCTCTCCCCGTTCATCGCGCCGCCCTTCCGGTGGTTGAGCGCAACGCCCGCCGGGACACGAACGCGTCGATCGAGATCGCCAGCACGATCACCAGCCCGTACACGCCCTGCAGCCACAACGGGTTGACCCGCACCAGCGTCAGGCCGTTCTGGATCACCAGCAGCATCAGCGCGCCGAGCACGATGCCGGGAATGGTTCCGGCGCCGCCACGGATCGCGGTGCCGCCGACGACCACCGCGGCGATCACCGTCAGCTCGTAGCCGCTGGCCACGCGGGCATCGACGGTGGCGTAGCGCGACGCCCACAGCGCCCCGTCCAGCCCGGCCAGTAGTCCGGCGCAGGCAAACGCCCCGAGCACCAGCCGGTCGCTGCCGATGCCGATCAGCCGGGCGCCGGCGGGATTGGAGCCGACCGCGAACAGTTCGCGACCCTGCGGCAGGCGTTGCAGGACCGCCGACAGCAGAGCGAGGGCGAGCCCGGCGGCGACCAGGATCACCGGGATGCCGGCGACATGGAACGCGGTCATCTGCAGCCAGGCCGGCGGCACCTGCTCGGTGCTGATCTGGTGGCCGCCGGCGATCATGCTCAGCAGCCCGCGATACAGGGAGAGCGTGCCCAGGGTCACGACGATCGACGGCACCCGGCCGCGGGTGACCACGAGCCCGTTGACGATGCCGCAGCCCAGCCCGACCAGGGCGGCAATGGCGACCGCGCCCGCGAGCGGCAGGCCCGGGAACAGCCGCAGCATGTCGGCGCAGAGATAGGCCGACAGCCCGATCACCGACGCCACCGAGAGGTCGATGTTTCGCGTGATCATCACCAGCATCTCGCCGGCGGCGACGATGATCAGCAGCGCCAGGTCCATCGCCACCGCATCGATGTTGGCCGCGCTCAGCATGCGCGGATTGATCAGCGTTGCCGGCACGATCATCGCGACGATGGCGGCGACCAGTCCCAGCTCGCGCCGGAGCAGGCTGCGCCGGCGCGCCGGGGGACGCACCGCCGGATCCTCGCGGGCCGCCTGCAGCGCCTCGGTGGCGGTGGCCGCCGCGGCCGCGTCGGTGGCGGCGAGCAGCACCGATTGCTGGGTCGCCTCCTTGCCCTGCATCCGTGCGGAGACATGGCCTTCGCGGAACACCAGGATGTCGTGGCACATGCCGAGCAGCTCCGGCATCTCCGACGAGATCAGGATGATCGCCATGCCGGCGCGCGCGAGATCGGCGATGATCGCATGCACCTCCGCCTTGGCGTTGACGTCGATGCCCTGGGTCGGCTCGTCGAGGATCAGGATGCGCGGCGCCGTCGCCAGCCATTTCGCCAGCACCACCTTCTGCTGGTTGCCGCCCGACAGCGTGCTCACCGGCTGGTCGTAGCTGTGGTACCGCAGGTTCATGCGACCGAGCGGCGTCTCGACCAGGGACAGCTCCCGCTCCCGGCTGATCAACCCCCAGCGCGACGCCAGCCGCAGCACGGTGAGCGACGCGTTGTCGAGGATGCTGAAATCCATCACCAGGCTCTGCCCGAGCCGGTCCTCGGAGACATACGCGACGGCGGCCCGCATCGCGGCGCCGGCGGACGCGAAGGTTCGTGGCACGCCGTCGATCAGCAGCGTGCCAGCGGTCGGCCGGTCGATGCCGAACAGGACCCTGGCGACCTCGGTGCGGCCGCTGCCGACCAGGCCGCCGAAGCCCAGGATCTGGCCGGCATGCAGGTCGAACGACACGTCCGCGAACGCCCCCTGCCGCGAAAGGCCGCCGGCCTGCAGCACGACCTTGTCGCGATACTCATCCAGGGCGGGATATTGCGTTCCCAGCTTGCGGCCGACCATCAGCGTCACCGCCTCGGCCGGAGGCATCTCGCCGATCGGCGCCATGCCCACCTGGCGGCCGTCGCGCAGCACCACCACGCGGTCGGCGATGCGGTAGATCTCCTCCATGCGGTGGCCGACGAACATCATCGCGACGCCGCGCCGTTTCAACTGCTCGACCACCGCGAACAGCCGCTCGACCTCGCCGCGCGACAGTGACGCGGTCGGCTCGTCCATGATCAGCACGCGCGCCTCGACTGACAACGCGCGCGCGACTTCCACGAGTTGCTGTTCCGAGCTGCGCAGCAGCGCCAGCGGACGGCCCGGCGAACAATCGAGGCCAACGACCTGCAGCAGCCGTGCCGCATTGGCCTCGATGCGGCGCTGGTCGAGCTGCCTCAGGCCGGTGAGCGGCATGTGTCCGATGGCGATGTTCTCGGCCACCGAGAGATCCGGGAACAGGCCGGGATGCTGGTGCATCACGGCGATGCCACGCGCCAGCGCGTCATGTGGCGAGCGCAGCACTACGTCGTGGCCGTCCAGCCGGACACTGCCGGAGTCCGGACGATGCACCCCCGCCAGCATCTTCACGCAGGTGCTCTTGCCGGCGCCGTTCTCGCCCAGCAACGCCAGCACCTCGCCCGCCCGCAGGCCGAAGCTCGCGTGGGCGAGCGCCACCACGCCGCCGAACTCCTTGCGCACGTCGACCAGGGACGCGGCCGAAGGCGACGCTCCGCCGGCGAGGTCGCGCAGGTCGTCGCCGGCCGCGACCGGATGTTGCACGCTGAGCGGCATGTTTCCCCCGAGGTCGCGCGTGATTGCCGGTGGCACCCGCGTTCTTTGTTCCCCGATCGCAAGCTAGGACCCAACGCGTTGAAGCGGCAAGATGCCTGCTGCAAGTCAGGACGTCATGGCCACCGGGTTAATGGCGACTTGGGTCATGGCAACCGGGGGGAGCGCGCCTCCAGCAAGGTTGCCACCTTTGCGACCACGGCGGCTTCGTCATACAGGACGATGGCACGCGCGCGCGCTGCCGCACCCATGCTCCGTCGCAGATCAGCGTTGCCCGCGAGCTGGCGCAGGGCATCTGCCAGCGGCTGCACCGTCGCCGGCGGCACCAGCAGGCCGGTCTCGCCCGCGACCACCTGCTCGCGCGGTCCGCTGATGTCGGTCGCCACCACGGGGAGCCCGGTCAGCATCGCCTCGATCACCGACATCGGCAGCCCCTCGAAATGGCTCGGCAGCACGAAGATGTCCGCCGCCGCGAGCAGGGCGGCGATGTCGGTGCGGTAGCCGAGCCGGCGCAGGCGGGCCCCCAGCGCCTCGGGGCGCGCGGCGTCGGCAAAGGCGGGTTCCAGGCTCTCGCCGTGATCCGAGGCCAGTCGTTCGCCGACTACCCAGAGCTCTGCATCCGGCACCGCGCGCATCGCCGCCAGCAGTTCCGGATAGCCCTTGTGCCGGACCATGCGTGAGACCGCGATCACCACCACCCGGTGGTCCAGCACCCCCAGGTCGCGCCGGATCGTGGTGCGAGCCGCTTCATCGGGGCGAAACACCGCCGGATCGCGGCCATTGCCGACCGCGACCGGGTTGCGATGCAGATGCAGGCGCCGCGCGTCCCGCGCCTCCTCGATGGAGACCGTGAAGTAGCGGTGCGTGATACGGCCGCCGAACCATTCGAGCCCGAGTGCAAGGGCACGCCGCGCACACGATCCCGGCTGGTTGAACAGGTATCCGTGGCAGGTATAGGCGACCACCGGCACGCCGCAGAGCCGGGCCGCGAGCCGTGCCAGCAACCCGCTGATCGGCATGTGCGCGTGCACGAGGTCGGGGCGCTCCAGCCGGATCAACCGGACCAGGGCGAGCAGGGCCCGGAACTGCGCGTCCGGGCGCAGGCTGCGCGCCATCGGCAGCGCCGCCACCCGGAAGTCCTCGCTTCGGACATCGGCCAGCAGCGGACCGTCGGCGCACACGCCCACCACCTCATGGCCGCGCCGGCGCAGCTCGCGCATCAGCGGCAGCAGGAACTGCCTGAGCGAGAAATCGACATTGGTGACTTCGAGAATCTTCAAGACAGGTGGGCGGCGCTCAGTCCGCGCGGGTGAGCGCCCAACGCACCGCCTGGGTGCCGGGGGCCGATGCCGGACTGCCAGTAATCTCGGCCGCCTCGTCGGTCGGCGCACCGGGCGCGGCGCCCTCCGAACCGTCCGCGGACGCTCCGGCGTCCGCGTCCCGGACCGCCTCAGGCTTGGCAACGCTGACCACGACCTGGTGGCCGAGACGAGGCGCACCGCGACCGAGATAGATGCTTTCCTCAACAGTGACGCGGCCACCCTCGAGCCGCATGCGCCACTTGCCGCCCGACGGCAGCGTCAGCAGCACGCCACCGGCCTCGGGGTCGACACTGACCTCGACGTCCGGATGCAGGTGAAAGCGCAGCGCAAACGCGCAAGGGCTGTCGGCCTCCACGAAATCCTCGCCACGTATGTCGTTGCCGTCCTCGGCGATGTAGAGCCGGCGCCGATGCACGGCGCCGAAGCCGGGGGAGTAGCCATCGTGGCTGAGTTCCAGCCAATGCGCCTCGCCGGACTGCTTGTGGTCGATCTCGACATGCGCCGGCCGCCGCGAGACCCCGCCCTCCCCGCTGCTGGAAAGAGCGACCAGATCCGAGGAGGAGCGATCGCCGATCGCCAGCGTCGAATGCGCCGCCGTGGTGCGCACCGCCTCCTGCCAGCCGGGCGTGAGCGACGCGCCGCAATTCACGATCAGCCGCTCGCGCCCGACCGAGAGCTCGAAGGCGAGTGTGCCGGCATGCGCCAACAGATCGTAGCCCGGCGGCGGCGGCGGCCCGGCATCGACGAACAGCAGGCTGCGACCGACCTGCAGCCGGATGAAGCCGCCCTCCGGCAGCGCCTGCTGCACCGCCCGCCCGCGCGCCGCCTGCTCCAGCACCTTGTCGATATGGGCCGGGTCCTCCTCCTGGCTGCCATTGAACAAAGCGAGGCCGCCATCGGCATGCCGCAGCGCGCGCAACGATGGCGCCATGCGGTCGAGGGCGGCGGCCAGCGCCAGCGGCGGTGCGATCTGGCCGGTCTGCATCAGGGCGCGCATCTCGGCGAGCTCGCGCAGCACGGCCAGATGCGCCATCGGGCTGCGCTCGGGCTGGCAGCCATCGAGCAGCATCTGGCGCCCGATCTCGGCGGTGATGAAGCGCATGTAGCGAGCCAGCAGCGCGTTCTGCTCGGGGAGCGCCACGGCGCAGGCGAGCAGGCCCTTGAACGCGGTCAGGGTGCGGTGGTCGTGGGCGCCGGAGGGCAGCAGCGCCATCAGCGAACGCCCGTCGATCACCACGCGCGCCATCAGGCGCTGGCGGAAGCCGTCATCCGCCGAAGCTGCGAAGAAATCATAGTGCATCAACCAGGCGGCGACCCGCGCCCCGATGACATCCGGGCTGCGCGCGGTGGCATCGTTGGGCGGCCGCTGCAACCACTCGGCGACCAGGGCGCGGGCGCGCAGGCGGGCGTTGTCGGTGTTGAGCGCCCGCAGGTCCCGTAGCCAGGTGAAGCCCTGGGCGTAGGCCCGCATCAGCGGCGATACTGTGCTGTCGGCCGCGCCGTTGGCCAGGGCGCCCACGCTGACCACCGAGATCGGGCACATGGCGCCCCGATGATGGAGTTCGCCCTTCATCAACCTGGCGCCGATCGCCGGATCGCCCGGCCACAGATCGCGGATCGACTGCTGCGGCGCCTCCGGCACCCGGCCGATGCCGAGCGATCCGGTCAGGCCGGGCAGCCGCGCGAACGACAACCTGGCATCTTGGCTCCATCGGCGAACGTTCATCCGACGGTGCTCCGGCCATCGGGCCCGCGCAGGCTCGCGATGGCGTCCCCGTAGTCGGCGGCGCCGAAGACCGACGTGCCGCCGACCAGGACGGTGGCGCCGGCCTCGATGCAGCGCGGCGCGCTCTGCCGGTCGATGCCGCCATCCACCAGGATCGGCAGGTCGCGCCCGATCTGCGTCAGCAGGCGCCGGATCCGGGTGATCTTGGAGAGCTGGCTGTCCAGGAACTTCTGGCCGCCGAAGCCGGGATTGACGGTCATCACCAGCACCAGGTCGGCGATGTCGAGAACCTCCGCGATCGCCTCGACAGGCGTTGCCGGGCAGAGCGCGATCCCGGCCTTGGCGCCGAGCGCCTTGATCGTCTGCAGCGAGCGATGCGCGTGCGGGCCGGCTTCGACATGCACATGGATGTGGTCGGCGCCGGCCTCGACGAAGGCGGCGAGGAACGGATCGACCGGCTCGATCATCAGATGCACGTCGAACGGCAGCTTCGAGTGCCTCCGCAACGCCTTGATCATCTGCGGCCCGAAGGAAAGGTTGGGGACGAAGTGCCCGTCCATCACGTCGAGATGCAGCCAGTCGGCGCCCGCGGCCTCGACGGAGGCGGTCTCCTCGCCGGCGCGGGCGAAATCAGCGGCCAGCAGGCTCGGGGCGACGAGTACGCCGGGTGTCGTTGTCATAGTGCGCTTCTAGCAGGAAGCACGTGACCGTACACAAGCCCGGAGCTCTACTCATTTTCGCGGATGAAACGGGCCGCGAAGAAGCCGTCCATGCCGCCCTGGCCGGCCCACAGGCCGGGATGGGTGCGCAGGCAGCCAGCGTCCGTCAGCGCCTCGGGCAGCACGGTCAGCTCGGTTGCGCTGAACGGCACATGACGCAGCCCGGCAGTCCGCGCTGCGGCGAGCTGTGCCTCGCCCTCTTCCTGCTGCATCGAGCACACCGCATACAGCAGCCTGCCGCCCGGTCGGAGCATGCGCGCGGCCGCCTCGATCAGGCGGGCCTGCCCCGCCGCCAGCACCGCCAGGTCGGCGGCCCGACGCGTGTGCAGCACCTCGGGATGGCGCCGCACCGTACCGGTGGCGCTGCAGGGCGCATCCAGCAGCACGGCGTCAAGCAGTGCCGGCGGCTGCCAGGTGAGCGCATCCGCCTCGACGAGATCCGCCCGCATGCCGAGTCGCTCCAGGTTCTGCCGCACCCGCTGCAGCCGAGCCGGGTCGCGGTCTAGCGCGATCACCGACGCCCCGGCATCGACCAGTTGCGCGGTCTTGCCGCCGGGTGCGGCGCACAGATCGGCGATGGTCTCTCCGGGACGCGGGTCCAGCAGCAGGACCGGCAGCGCCGCGGCGGCGTCCTGCACCCAGAACTCGCCCGCCGCGTAGCCGGGCAGTTCGGCGACCCTGGTACCGGCCGCCAGCCGCACCGACCCGGTCGGCAGGCGAATGCCGCCCTCCGGCCCCGAGCTGCCGCGCCCCAGGCTGCCGCGCCGCACCGTGAGATCGAGCGGCGCCTCCTGGCGGAGGCCGTCGGCGATGGCGCGCGCCTGTTCCTCTCCCCAGGTGGCGCCCCACGACGACCACAGCCAGCCGGGCACGTCGAGCAAGGCCTGGTCGAGGTGCGGCAATGCCGTCTCGGCCTCCGCGGACAGGCGCCGCAGCACGGCATTGACCAGGCCCGCGAAGGGCGCCAACCGGCGGCTGCGGGCCAGCTCGACGCTGGTTGCGACCGCTGCATGCGCCGGCGTCTGCAGGAACAGCAGTTGCGCGGCCCCGATGAGCAGCACCAGGCGCACCGGCGGCGGCGGCGGCCTGGCGAGCAGCGGCCGCAAGAGGGCGTCGAGCGTGCCGAGCCGGCGCAGCACCATGGCGCCCAGGCGATGCGCCGCCGCGCGGTCACGGGCCGGAACCGAAGGCGGCGCTTGGTCGAGCACCTCGTCCAGCGAGCGGCGTCGCTCGAGCACCGAGACCAGGATGTCGTAGGCGATCTCGCGGGTCGGATCGGCCATGTCGGCGGCGGGTGGCCGCCCTTGCTGCCGCCCCCCCTGCCGCGTTGAGGTTTTGTTCATAGACGGCGCTTACGCTGCATCGCAGGCAGATGGCACGCGGCGGGGCCGCTTGCCAGTGTTGCCGGGCATTCGAGAGGCAGTGGTCCACCGCACGATGGCGTCGCAGATCGCAAGGTCCGGACCATCCGCCCGAGCGGCACTGCGCGCCGTCGCCTGGGGCGCTCCCAGCCCGCAGGCGACCGTCCACAGCGTCGCCTTGCCATTGACCGGACCGGTCCTGATCGGCCTGCGCGCCCGGACGGCCGCGGATGGCCGGCTGGAGATGCTGCTGAGCAACACCGGCGGCGGACGCGGCATCTACGTCACCAGCTGGCCGGCGGTCAGGTCGCAGGCGATGCCGAGTCTGCACGATCTCCGGCTCATGGAGGTCCTGCAGTCGAACCCGTCGGCGCCTCTCTCGCCAAGCCGTGTCCTGGCCGCGGCGCATGACGTGGCCATCGAGGGGTATGCGGGACGAGCGGCGGCACACGCGGCCCGCAAGGCCGAGGCGGCAGCGCGCGTCCAGGTGTTACGGCTGCGCTCCCTCCTGCTGCTGGAACTGGCCCGGGCCGTCGCCATGCCGGGGTCGCATTCCAACCTCAACGATCCGTGGTCGGTCCGCATCGAGGCGCAGGCGACCTGGCTAATGAGCGCGCCCGGCGCAGTCGCGGCCCAGCTCGGTGCGACCCAACCTGGCGCAGGAGGCGGCTGGACCGGCGACTTGCTGTCGGAGGCGGTGGCGGCCCTGGCGCTGGAGGCCGTCGGTCTCGGCTTCGGACCGCTCCGCGACCGGTTCCGGCTGCCCCGCATCCTGGCGTTGATGGCGCGGACGGCCGCCTCCAACCCGGGCCCGATGTCCGCAAGCCTGCTGGCCCGGCACGGCCTTGCAACGGAGACCCTCGGCCGGGCGCGGGCGCGGTTCTCCGATCCGCTCGCCCTGCTCGCGGAGTGGCGACGGAACCCGATGGCCGCCGGGGGGAGCCTGAGCCGGCCTGGCTGGCTGCTGGATGGCTGGGAGCGCCTCTGCCTGGTCGTGGCTGATCCGGCCTTTGCGCCCGGCACGCGCAAGGGACTCGCACAATTGCTGACCCACGACATCGACGACCGGATGGTGCTCGAGAACACTTCGCTGGAGCGTGGCAGCATCGAGGGCAGCCAGTTGCTTGCCATGCAGGCCGGCACCGCTCTCGCGCTGGACCGGCTCGAGTGCCACGAGCGGCTGCGACTGACCGAACTCCTGCTCGACTGCCCGGACAGCGACACGCCCGGCGGCTGCGGGAGCACGTTGTGAGTTCTGCAGGTCCGGCTGCCGGCGCAGATCGTGGGGGAAAAGCTATTGCCGCCGCCCGGGATGCACCGTCGGCGACGCTGGAAGAGCTGACCGCGGGCCTTCGGGACGCCAGCGACGCCGCCGTGCTGCAGGTCACCGTGATGGTTGACGGCCTCGCCGCGCGCGGCGAGGCCGATCTGGTGCTGGATGCGGTGCGCCCACGCCTCGCGGCGCTGCGGCCGAACCGCCGCCGCACGCTGGCGCGCACCCTGTTCGAGCCCTTCGACCCGGTGATCGTCACACCGGCCGCCTGGCGCGCCGGCCTCGGAACCATTCCGCGCAGCTTCATCGCTTCGGTCACCGCCCTGGCGCGCTCGAGCCTGCCCGGCATCGCCGAAGTCGAGGCCTTGCTCGCGGAGGGGGGCCTGCCGGACCAGAAGCTATGGACCGACACCGCCAATTTGCTCGACCCGCATTGCCTTCCGGCGCACTGGAACAGCACCGCCTTCCGCGCCGAGACCGGCATCCGTCAGGGCATGCTCGAGCCGCTCTGCGCGGCGACCCGGCTGCTGTTCTCGCAAGCGGCGATCCTGAGACTCGCGGGACAGGGGCATGAGCTCGACCGCGAGGCCATGCGTCCGCTGCTGCTGGCCGCGGCGCGGTCCGGCGCGGTCGGCTGGAGCCTGGTGGTGGCGCTCCTGCTGGAGCAGAGCACTCGCCCCGCCGAACTCGTGGACAGCCTGCAGCTCTTCGCCCGCGAAACGCTGCTGGCGCGGCCGCTCGAAGCGGCGCTGCGCTCGGTCGTGGCGACGGTGGTGGAGCGGCTCGACAGACCAGCCACGACGCCGCTCATGGGGGACGAGGCGCTGGACGCGCAGGCGCGGCTGGCTGCTCGGATCGCCGGCTTCAGCAGCCTGCGCGGCGATCTGCTGGGCGTGGCACGGCAGCTCGTGCCGCGCCGGGACGAGATGGCGAAGCAATGCTGCGCGGACCTCGCGACCGGTTTCGAGCAGGTACGTGCCTGGGCGGCCACGGCACCGGGAAATCCCGTCGCCGAGGACGAGATGGCGGATCGCCTCGAAAGCCGGTTACGGGCGCTCAGGCGACTGGACGTGGCCTCGCGTCCGCTCGGTTCGGCGGAGGATCATGAGCGGATGCTGACCGAGGCGGTCGCCAACTGTGCCGATGGCAGCCGGGTGACGTGGCTGACCCGCGTCGATCGGTTGCGCCTGTGCGAGATCCTGGTGGGTGCCCAGGCCGCGGAGCGGCTGGCTT
>CAXTVI010000002.1:0-29635 GCA_964247695.1 uncultured Acetobacteraceae bacterium | reverse complement strand
CCGCGGAGCGGCTGGCTTGGACTCACCGCGGAGCAGCTCGCTCGAACTCGCCTTCGAGCGGCTGTCACGGGCCAGCCTGCGAGACGGCCTGCCTGAGGCGCTTGACCGGACGCGAGGCCGGTCCCAGCGTAAGGAGGATGACGATGCAGGCCGCCCTGGACGCAGTACGCGCACGGATCAACCGGGCTGCGGCGGCAAGCGAGCGGTGCCGCGACGCTGTCACCCTGGTGGCCGTGTCCAAGACCCATCCTGCCGAGCGGGTGGCGGAGCTGCTCGCCTGCGGCCAGGTTCGGTTCGGCGAGAACCGCGTGCAGGAAGCCCAGGCCAAGTTCCCGGCGCTGCGCGAACGCCATCCCGGGCTGCGACTGCACCTCATCGGCCCGTTGCAGACCAACAAGGCGCTCGATGCGGTCCACGTGGCCGATGTCATCGAGACCCTCGACCGCCCGCGCCTGGCGGATGCGATCGCACGCGCCGCCGAGACGGCGGGCCGGCTGCCGGAGCTGCTGGTGCAGGTCAATCTCGGCGACGAGCCACAGAAGGCCGGTGTCGCGCGCGCGGAGGCCGAGCCGTTCATCCGCGCCTGCCAGGCGCGGTTCGGCAGCAATGTCACCGGCCTGATGTGCATCCCGCCCGCCGACGAGGATCCGCGGCCGCATTTCCGTACGCTGGCGGCGCTCGCGGCCGCAACCGGCCTGCGGACCCTCTCGATGGGCATGTCGGGAGATTTCGAGGCGGCGATCGCGGAGGGGGCGACCCATGTCCGTGTCGGGTCGGCGCTGTTCGGATCCAGGCCGAGTGCCGGCCAGCCGCTTGCCTCGGTCGCCTGATGAGCAGTATGCGGGCGCTCCCGGCCCCGCGCCGGACCTCTCCGGAGCCTCTCGATGAGTCGTGACGCCGGAGCCCCGCTCGACGGCATCCAGCCTGCCTCCTCCCTCGCCGCCAGCGACCTGCTCGCCGCCGCGCCGGCCGGCCGGGATGCGCGTGGCGGCCACGGATCACGCGGCAGCATCGGGGTCGCCTCGCTCCTGGGCGTGCTCGGTGTCGTCTATGGCGATATCGGCACCAGTCCGCTCTACGCCCTGAAATCCACCATCGCGATCATCAGCGAGCATGCGCCGACAGAGTGGGAGGTCGTGGGCATCGAAAGCCTGATCTTCTGGTCGCTCATCCTGATCGTGACCATCAAGTACGTCCTGCTGGTCATGCGCGCCGACAATGGCGGTGAAGGCGGCATCCTGGCGCTGATGGCGCTGGCGCAGCGCGTCGCCAGCGGCGCCCGGATGCGCGCCATGATGGGTCTCGTCGGCATCATCGGCGCCTGCCTGTTCTTCGGCGACGGCACCATCACGCCCGCCATCTCGGTGCTGTCGGCGGTCGAGGGGCTCGAGGTCAGCGTCCCGTCGGCCAGGGAGGTGGTGCTGCCGATCGCCGTCGGCGTCATCGTCGCGCTGTTCAGCATGCAGTGGCGCGGCACCGGCAGCGTCGGGCGCATCTTCGGGCCGATCATGGTGCTGTGGTTCGGCTCGATCGGCGTGCTCGGCGGAATCGAGGTGGTGCGCTACCCCTTCGTGCTGACCGCGCTGCTGCCGCACCATGCGGTGATCTTCATCTGGCATCATGGCTGGATCGCCTTTGTCGCACTCGGCGCGGTGGTGCTGTCGGTCACCGGCGCGGAAGCGCTCTATGCCGACATGGGCCATTTCGGCCGGCCGCCGATCCGCCTCGCCTGGCTGGCGTTCGTGCTGCCGTCGCTCGCCCTGAACTACCTGGGCCAGGGCGCACTGATCATCACGCACCCCGAGGCGATCGCGAACCCGTTCTTCCTGCTCGGGCCGCACTGGCTGCGGCTGCCGATGGTGCTGCTGGCGACCGCCGCCACGGTGATCGCCAGCCAGGCGATGATCACCGGCGCCTACTCGATCGCGCGCCAGACCGTGCAGCTCGGCTACCTGCCGCGCATGCGGGTGAGCCACACCAACCCGAACGAGGAAGGCCAGATCTACGTCCCGCAGATCAACTGGGCGCTGATGGTCGGCGTGCTGCTGCTGGTGCTGGCGTTCCGCTCGTCCGATGCACTGGCTTCCGCCTACGGAATCGCGGTCACCGGCACCTTCATGTGCACCTGCATCCTGGCGATGGTGGTGTTCCGCCGGCAGTACGGCTGGTCGCGCTTCACCTCGATCTCGGTGTTCGGCGGCTTCTTCCTGATCGACACGGTGTTCTTCGCGGCCAACGCGCTGAAGATCCCGCAGGGCGGCTGGGTGCCGGTGCTGCTCGGTATCGTGCTGACCGCGCTGATGACGAGCTGGAAGCGCGGGCGCGAGTTGCTGGCCCTGCGCTGGAAGCAGGACAGCATGCCGCTGGCCTCGTTCCTGGCCCGGCTGCCTCAGTCGCGCACGGTGCGGGTGCACGGCATGGCGGTGTTCCTGACCGCCAATCCCGACATCGTGCCGGCGTCGCTGCTGCACAACCTCAAGCATAACAAGGTGCTGCACGACAAGGTGCTGTTCGTCACGATCCAGAACCTCGATCAGCCGGAAGCCGGCCGCAGCCACCGCATGAGCGTCGAGGAACTGGCTCCGGGCATCCACCGGGTGACGCTGCGCTACGGCTTCATGGAGAGCCCGAACCTGCCGCGTGCGCTCGAGGAGCTGAATGGCCGTGGCGTGCCGTTCGATCCGATGCAGGCGAGCTACTTCGTCAACCGCGAGGTGCTGGTGCGCGCGACCATTCCGCGCATGCCGCTCTGGCGGCTCTCGCTGTTCCTGGTGATGGCACGCAACGCGGTCACCACGACGGAATTCTTCCGCATCCCGAGCGACCGGGTGGTGGAACTGGGCGTACGCGTCGCGATCTAAGAGGCGTGGTCACTCAAGAGCCGCTGGCACTCTACATCCATTGGCCGTTCTGCCTGGCCAAGTGCCCGTACTGCGACTTCAACAGCCATGTGCGCGACGTCGCGCCGGAAGCCCGGTTCGCCGCGGCCCTGTCGCGTGAGCTGGCGCACGAAGCGGCGCGGCTGGGGCGACGGCCGCTCACCTCGATCTTTTTCGGCGGGGGCACCCCAAGCCTGATGCGGCCCGAGAGCGTCGCGCGCCTGATCGAGCAGGCGACGACGTTGTTCGATCCCGTCTCCGACCTGGAGATCACGCTGGAGGCCAACCCGACCAGCGTCGAGACGGGTCGGCTGCGTGGCTTTCGCGCGGCAGGCGTCAACCGCGTCTCGCTCGGGGTGCAGGCGTTGGACGCCGAGGCGCTGAACCGGCTGGGCCGGGAGCATTCGGCCGGCGAGGCGGTCGCGGCCCTGGAGCTGGCGCGCGCGCTGTTCCCGCGCATCTCGTTCGACCTGATCTATGCCCGCCCCGGTCAGGCCATGGCCGAATGGCGGGCGGAACTGGATGCGGCGCTGGCCCTGGTGTCGGACCATCTGTCGCTCTACCAGCTCACCATCGAGCCCGGCACGAAATACGAGGCGCTGCACCGGCAGGGGCTGATCGCGCTGCCGGACGACGACGACGCGGCGGCGCTGTATCTGGAGACCGCCTCGGTCGCGGCACGGCATGGGTTGGAGGCTTACGAGGTCTCGAACTATGCCCGTCCCGGCGCGCAGAGCCGGCACAACCTCGCCTACTGGCGCTACCAGGACTATGCCGGCATCGGGCCGGGCGCGCATGGGCGGCTGACGCTGGACGGCCGGCTGCATGCAACCCGCCGGCATCGGGCGCCGGAGCCCTGGGCCGACCGGGTCGAGCGCACCGGCTCCGGACAGACCTCCGAGACGGCGCTCGAACCAAGCGAGCGGGCGCGCGAGATGCTGCTGATGGGGCTGCGCCTGGCGGAGGGCATCCCGTCCGGCCGGTTCGCGGCACGCACCGGGCTCGCACTGACCGACGCGCTCGACGCCCCGACGCTGCAGGACGCCATCGAGGCCGACTATGTCGCATGGCATGGTGATTGCCTTGTCGCGACCGCCGAGGGTCGCCTACGCCTGGATGCGCTGCTGACGGCCCTGGTCATCTGAAGGGATCCTCATGAACCGTGCCGCGTCGCGAACCGCCTGGCGGTTGGCCCTCCTCGCCCTCACCCTGACGGCCCCGGCACTCCCGGCGCACGCCGCCGCGCCGATGCTGGTGGTGGAGGACAACGACTATCTCGGACCGGGCGGCTCGGACCTTCAATCGACGCTGCCGCTGCTCGCCGATCCGGCGGTGCACGTGCTGGGCTTCACCGTCGTCGTCGGCGATGCCTGGGAGAACGAGGAGAGCGCGCATCTGCGTCGTTTCCTCGAGATCGCCGGACACACCGATATCCCGGTAGTGGAGGGTGCCACCCTGCCGCTGGTGAACAGCGTCGCGCGCATGCGGCTGTGGGAGCGCGCCTATGGCCCGATCCCGTGGAAGGGCGCCTGGGGCGGCCTGGGCTCGATCGACAAGGTTCCGGCGACGCAGCCGCCGGTGCCGCGGCTCGACGAGGGGATGCCGACGATCAAGGCTGCGAAAGAGCGCGCCGCCGACTTCCTGATCCGTATCGTGCACGAGCATCCGCATCAGGTCACCGTGGTCGCCGCCGGTCCGATGACCAACCTTGCCCTGGCGATCCGGCTCGACCCGACCTTTGCCGGCGACGCAAAGCAGCTCGTGTTCATGGGTGCGCTGGTCGACACCAACATGCAGTCGGTCACCGGAAACGCCGACTTCGCGTCCGACTTCAACATGATCTTCGACCCGGAGGCAGCCCACATCGTGCTGACCGCGCCCTGGCCGAAGGTCACCGCTGTCGGCAACGTCTCCAACGCAGTGATGATGACCCACCCGCTGATGGCGCGGATCGTCGCGCGGCACAATGCGCTGACCCAGTACCTGAACCGGTATTTCGCCCCGCTGCCGATGTGGGACGAGCTGACGGCGGCGGTGGCGGCCGATCCCTACCTGGTGACGAAGTCGGTGGAGGCGTATCTCGACATCGACACGAGCCCCGGCATCGATTACGGCCGCGCGCATGTCTGGCCGGAGGAATTGGCGCCCAAGGGGATGGGCGTGCGCCGGGTCACTATCGTACAGACCGTCGACACCAAACGCTTCGTCGATCGTTTCGTGCAGCAGGCCCAGGACGGCCAGGCGCAAAACGGCGCAGCGCATCAACAATAGAGAGTTCCTTGCCATGCTGGCTTTGATCATCGGCGCGTCACGTGGGTTAGGGCTGGGCCTGGCGGAGGAATATCTGCGGCGCGGCTGGGAGGTGATCGGCACCGTGCGTCCGGGTGCCGAGCCCGGTCCGCTGCACGCACTGGCCAAGGAGCAGAGCAAACTGTCGCTGGCCGAGGCCGACGTGACGGTGCCGGAGAGCTTCGCGGGCCTCGACGATGCGGTCGGTGGCCGGCCGCTCGACCTGCTGTTCGTGGTTGCCGGCATCTCCAACGGACCCGACGAGAGCATCGCCACCCTGACCGACGAGTCGTTCACCCGGATCATGCTGACCAACGCCCTCGGGCCGATGCAGGCGGTCCAGGCGCTGGCGCCGCTGGTGGCGAAACCCGATGGGGTGATCGCGGTCATGACTTCCGGGCTCGGCAGCGTCGCCAACAACACCCGCGGCGGCTGGGCCGGCTACCGCGCCAGCAAGGCGGCGCTCAACACCATGCTGCGCAGCTACGCCGCCGACAACAAGGGCGACCCGAGAGCCATGCTGGCTGTCGATCCTGGCTGGGTGCGCACCGACATGGGCGGCCAGAACGCCGATCTGGATGTCGCAACCAGTGCACGCGGCATGGCGGACATGATCGCCGCCCGCGCCGGCACCTCGGGCGGCCAGTACGTGAACTATCAGAACAAGGATATCGCCTGGTAGGCGGGCTTGGGAGTCAATGCTGCACCTGATCAAGCTGGCGGTCGGCGCGCCGGATATCGAGACGCTGGTGCGCCGGCAGGCGGAACGCGCCCGTGACACCGGGGCGCACGGTGGCCAGCCCTTCCTGCGCACCCGCAACCATCCGCGTCGCGCCGCCGAGATCGTCGACGGCGGCTCGCTCTACTGGGTGATGAGCGGCGTGCTGCTGTGCCGGCAACGGGTGGCCGACTTCGTGCCGGATTGCCGCGACGACGGCTCGCCCTGCATCGCCATTCTTTTGTCCGGTGCGCCGGTGCCGGTGCTGCCGCGCCTCGTGCGCGCCTTCCAGGGCTGGCGCTATCTCGCCGCGGGTGACGCACCGGCCGATCTCGAGGCACAGCCGGATGCGAAGGGCGACATCCTGCCCCCCGCCCTGCGGCGCGAACTGGCGGCGCTCTGCCTGCTGTGAGCCTGCCTGTTGCAGATCGGCACCCCGCTTCCGGCAATCGCGTGGCAGTCCGGCGGCAACCGCAACCTCCGATTGATCCCGGTTGAACAGGCGCCCACGATCCGCCGGTCATGCTCCGACTGCCGATCCTGTGCGCCTTGCTCATGCTGGCCGCCTGCAGCGGCGGCGGACGCATGGCATACGGACCGGGACGCACCGACTATCCGCCGCCGGGACCGTCCGGGGACCCGTGGCGGCCCTACATCCGGCAGGCCTCGAACCGCTTCGGCGTGCCGCAGCAATGGATCCGGGCGGTGATCCGGCAGGAATCCGGCGGCCAGGAATACCGGTACGGACGCCCGATCGTCTCCGGGGCCGGTGCGATGGGCCTGATGCAGCTCATGCCGGCGACCTATGCCGACATGCAGGCCCAGAACAACCTCGGCGACGATCCGTTCGAGCCACATGACAACATCATGGCCGGCACCGCCTATATCCGGCTGATGTACGACCGCTACGGCGCGCCGGCGTTCCTCGCCGCCTATAATGCCGGCCCGCAGCGGCTCGACGACTACCTCAACACCGGCCGCTCGCTGCCCAACGAGACGGTGGACTACGTAGCGTCCATCACGCCCAACCTCGGCACCGAGGTCGCGATGCGCGGGCCGCTCTCGACCTATGCCGACAACAGCCGCAACGAAGCCTATGTGCCGCCGGCGGCTCCGGTGCGGCTGGCGTCCTGGCATGTCCCGGCGCGTCCTGCCGGCGCCTCCGCCTGCTGGCATGATCCCGACGCGGCCTATGACCCGAATGCGCCGTGCCAGGCAACCCCGGTCCAGGAGGCGACCTACGCTCCCGCCCGGCAGTCGGCAGCGAGCACCTGCTGGCACGACCCGGACACGGCATTCGATCCGGACGCGCCATGCGTGGCGGCTCCGGTCCAGGCGGCCCCTGTGCCTGCCGCGCGGGTGTCCGAGCCCGCGCCGGTCATTGCTTCCGCGATCTACATGCCGGCGCCACGGCCCCCGCCTCGCGCCGTCGCCTTCGTGGCAACGACGGCCTACGCCCCGCCCCCGCCTGCCTACGGCGCATGGTCGATCCAGGTCGGCGCCTACAACTCTCCCGATCAGGCCCGCTTCGCCACCACGATGGCGCGACAGGCTGCCTATGCGCAGCTCGCCGCCTCCCGCGGCCTGGTGATGCAGACCAGCCGCTTCGGCGGCGCCGTGCTGTATCGCGCCCGGCTTGCTGGCCTCGCGCGTCCGGTCGCCGGGGCCGCCTGCGCGGCGCTGGGCGGGCACGAGATCCCCTGTATGGTGGTGCCACCGGGCGGCTGACCGAAGCCGGCTGGGCCGAACCCCTGGCAGGCTGCTCCGTTCTGGCAGCACCCACAGGAGACCAGCATGGCCAAGATCATCGACCTCGCCCCGCACGACCCGTTGCCCAACGGGCCGGCCGTGGTGGTGATGCGACGCTTCGAGGAGGATGACCCGAAGACGGTGATGATCGAGCTGATCGCCATCGATGCCGACCGCAGCGAGGGCAATGCCCGGATGACCGACGCGCATGGCGCGCCGCTGTCCTGGGAGGAGGCGACCCGGCAGGCCTCGACACGCGCGCACACGGCGCAGATCGAGACCGTCTACCGGATCGACCGCACCGCCGGACCGGTCGAGCGCGAAATCGCCGCGCATGGTGGCGATCACACCGCATCGGCCGACATGGTGGACAGCGACTTCGAGGACGGCGAGACCGGCGGCGACATGCGCGACCGGTCGGGCAACGAGGCTCCGCGGAAGTTCTAGGCCGTCACGTGCTGGCACGGACCTCCAGCCGGAACCCGACATCGACGCGGGCCGGTCCGGGCTTCTCGCCCTGGATGCGGCCCAGCAGCTTGCGCGCCGCCAGCTCGCCGATGCGCTGCCTCGGCGAGACGATGGTGGTCAGCGCCGGCGTCGTCAGCGCGCTGATGTCGAGGCCGTTGAAGCCTGCGATCGCTACCCGCGCCGGCACCTCGAGGCCTTCCCGCTGCGCCCGCAGCAGGGCGCCGACGGCCAGATCGTCATTGGCAAAGAACAGCGCATCGAGCTCCGGCGCACGCCGCAGCGTCTGCATCAACGTGTCGCCGCCGACCAGCGGGCTCGATTTCTGGTCGTGCTCGAATGGCGGCCGTCGCTCGAGCCCGGCTGCCGCCAGGGCGTTGTCGAGACCCCGGAAGCGCTGCGCCGCCCGGTAGTCCTGCTTCAGGCGCCCGCCGATGAAGCCGATCCTGCGGTAGCCGCGCTCGATCAGGTGCCGCCCCATCGTCTCGCCGGCACGGATGTGCGACAGGCCGACATTCATGTCGATCGGCTGCGCGCCAAACTCCATGATCTCGACCAGCGGCCGGCCATAGCCGCGCAGCAGCGTGCGGGTGCGCTCGGCATGCCGCATGCCGGCGATGATCAGTCCGGCGGGGGACCAGCCGAGCAGGGTCGCGACCAGCTTGCTCTCGCGCTCCAGGTCATACTGGGTGTTGCCAAGCAGCGGCTGGTAGCCGGCCTCCTCCAGCACCTGCTGGATCCCCTGGATTACCTCGATGAACACCGCATTGGACAGCGACGGCACGATCACCGGAATGATCCGGCTGGCCGCAGAGGCCAGCGCGCCGGCGTACTGGTTGCGCACGTAGCCGAGTGCGCTCACCGCCTCCTCGATCTGGGCCCGTAGCGCCGCCGAGACGCTGTCCGGCGCATTCAGGGCGCGCGAAACCGTGATCGGCGCTACGCCAGCGCGTTCGGCGACATCCTTCAGCGTCACGGCGCCGCTATGCGCGCGGCGGCGCACCGCCATTCGGATCGAGCTCATGGTTACGCCAGCATAGCCTCCACACTGGAATGCGCCATACGTGCAGGCCATGGATAGCGCAGAATCATGGTTGCGCTACCATGGGTCTGCGGCTAGGGTCCGCGCCAAGCGCTGCTGCGACAACCTCGCAGCAAAAGGCGTCCGCTCAACAAGCCGAGCGTCCGGGAAGTCGATCCAGATGTCACACGCCGCAGCAGAGCCGGTTGCAGTTGCACCGGGGCATTATCAGGCCATCGACGTCACCAAGGCGTTCGGCAGCGTCGCCGTTCTGCGTGGCGTCAGCCTGGGACTGCGGCCCGGCCGCATCCACACGATGATGGGCGAGAACGGCGCCGGCAAGTCCACCCTGTTCAAGATCCTGTCCGGGCTGCATCGCCCGACGGCAGGCGAATTGCGGCTCGACGGCACCGCCGTGGCTTTCGATGCGCCGCACGATGCCCATCTGCGCGGGATCTACCTGGTGCCCCAGGAGCCGGCGCTGATGCCGGAACTGACCGTCGCCGAGACCATGTTCGTCGGCCAACTTCCGACCCGGGCCGGATTCCCCCGTCGTGTCGACTGGCCCGGTCTGCGTCGGCGCGCCCAGGAGGCGCTGGCGTCGCTCGGGCTTGCCATCGATGTGGGGCAGCTCGCGCGGCATCTGTCGATCGCGCAGCAGCAGCAGGTCGAGTGCGCCAAGGCGCTGCTGCGTGGCTGCCGCATCATCCTGTTCGACGAGCCGACCTCGCCGCTGACCGGCCACGAGGTCGAGCGGCTGTTCGGCATCATGCGCCGACTGCGCGACGACGGCTGCACGCTCGGCTTCATCAGCCACCGCATGGACGAGGTGCTGGAGATCAGCGACGACATCAGCGTGCTGCGCGACGGCGCCCTGGTGGACACCGTCGAACGCAGCGGCTTCGACCGCATGCGGCTGCTGTCACAGATGGTCGGGCGCGAGATGAAGGTGATCCCGCGCCGCACCAGCTCGTTCAGCACCGGCAAGCCGATGCTGCAGGTCGAAGGCCTGTCGCACGCGGCGCGCTTCCACGATGTCGGCTTCACCCTGCACGAAGGCGAGGTGCTCGGCCTCGCGGGCCTCGTCGGCGCCGGGCGCACCGAGATCGCCGAGACCATCTTCGGCATACGCAAGCCCGGCGCCGGCCGTGTCCGCCTCGGCGGCGAGGACGTCTCCGGCCTCGCCCCGCACGCCATCATCCGCCGCGGGCTGGTCTATGTGCCCGAGGACCGGGCCCGGCATGGCGCGATCCTGCCGATGACGATCACCGAGAACATCACATCCGGCCTGCTCGACAGGCTGCGCCAGCGCTTCGGCCTGATCGACCGGCAGGACGAGGACCGCACCGGCGCCGGCATTGTGACGCAATACCGCGTGCGCTGCGCCGGAATTGACCAGGCGCTGCGGCAGTTGTCCGGCGGCAACCAGCAGAAGGTGGTGTTCGGCAAGTGGATGGGGCTGCAGCCGCGTGTCGCCATCCTCGACGAGCCGACACGCGGCGTCGATGTCGGCGCCAAGGACGAGATCTACGAGCTGATAGAGGAACTTGCCCGTGCGGGTCTCGCCATCCTGGTGATCTCGTCGGAGATGGAGGAGCTGGTGCGGCTGTGCGACCGGGTGCTGTCGATCTACGAGGGCCGGATCGTGGCCGAGATCGCAGGCGCCGACATCACGCCGGCGCGGGTTGGACAGTCCTATCTCAGTCGCGACGGGCTGGCCGCGTGACGACCGTGCCGCTGCCCGGCAGCCGCGTGTCGGAGCGCGAGATGAGCGAGGCGGCCGCCCCGCCGCGCGCGCGTGGCAGCCGGCGCCCAGGAGGCCGGCGTGAAGTGCGCGAGGTCACGCTGATCGTCGCCACCGTGCTGACCATCCTGCTGGTCGGCATTTTCAACCACGGCTTCCTGTCGACGCAGAACCTGCGCTTCATGCTGCTGAACTCGGTGGTGCTGTCGCTGGTGGCGCTCGGCCAGACCCTGGTGATCGCCACCCGCGGCATCGACCTCTCGGTGGCGCCGGTCATGGGCCTGACCGCGGTGGTCACCGGGCTGCTGGCACAGTCCAGCGGGCTGCCGCTGGCGGGCGCGGTCGGGATCACCGTGGTGCTCGGGCTGCTGCTCGGCACGCTGAACGGCCTGCTGGTGGCGCGGCTCGCCATTCCGCCGATCATCACCACGCTCGGCACCTACAGCCTCTATAGCGGGCTGGTCTTCGTCTATTCGAACGGCACCCAGGTGGATTCCGTGCCGGCTGCCTATGCAACGCTGGGCAACGGCTTCGTGGCCCCGTTCATACCGGTTCCGATTGCCGTCCTCGTGCTGGCCGTCGCACTGCTGCTGGTCTGGTTCATGCTGAACCACACGCGCTTCGGTCGCGCCATCCTGGCTGTCGGCAACAATGATGTCGCCGCGTACAACGCAGGCATCGGCGTGACCGGGGTGAAGGTGCGGGTCTATGCGCTGTCCGGCCTGCTGGCCGCGATCGCCGGGCTGATGTTCGTCTGCTACACCGGCTCCGCGACAGTCACCACCGGCACCGGCGACCATGTCGAGCTGCAATCGATCGCGGTGGCACTCATCGGCGGCACCGCGATCGCCGGCGGTCGCGGCAATGTCGTCGGCACCGTGCTCGGCTCGCTGTTCCTGAGCGTGATCCTGACCGCGCTGGTGTTCGTGCACGTCCCGCCGATCTGGTACTCGGCCGGCGAGGGCCTGATGATCCTGGTCACCGTGACCGCGGGCATGCGGCAGAACCGCGGCGGGGACAACTGACATGAAGATCGGCAAGGATACCGGGCGCAACGAGGTCACGGCACGTCGCCGCAATACCTCGAAGCTGCCGCTCAACGGCTGGGAGCGGGCCCTGCTGGTGCTGCTGGTGCTGCTGGTCGCCGGCCTCTGCCTGTCGGTGGACGGCTTCTATCCCGGGTTCGGCGGGTTCCTGGCGCTGACCGAGAACTTCCTGCCGTTCGGCCTGGTCGCCCTTGGCCTGACCACGGTGATCCTGACCGGCGGCATCGACCTCTCGGTCGGCGCCACTGCGGGGCTGTCCGCCATCGTCATGGCCGAGTTGTGGAGCGGCCTGCACGTGTCGATCTGGCTGGCGGCGCTGGCCGGACTGCTGGCGGGCGGCGGGCTGGGCGCCATCAACGGCCTGATCATCACCCGGCTGCGCACCGAGCCGCTGATCGCCACGCTGGCGACCAGCTTCATCTATGCCAGCATCGCAACAGCACTGGCGGGCCCCTCGCCGCCTTCGGGGTTCCCGGACGCCTTCAACCTGGTCGGTACCGGCACCCTGATCGGGCCGATCCCGCTGCAGCTGGTGCTGTTTGCCGTGCTCGCGCTGATGTTCACCCTGCTGCTGCAGTACAGCACCTTCGGCCGGCGCATTGTCATGGTCGGCTACAGCAGCGAGGCGGCGCGCTATAGCGGCCTGCGCATCGACCGCATCGTGCTGAGCGCGTACGTGATCAGCGGCGTGATGTCGGCCTTCGCCGGCATCGTGCTCGCCGCCTACTACAGTGCGGTGCGGCCCGACATGGGCGACGTGCTGCTGCTCAGCACCATCACCATCGTCGTGCTCGGCGGGGTCAGCATCTTCGGCGGCGAAGGCAGCATCGCCGGCGTGGTGATCGCGGTGCTGCTGCTCGGCTTCCTGCGCCAGGGCATGCTGATCGCGGGCTATTCCGACATGGTCACCACCATGCTCACGGGCGCCATCCTGCTCGTCGCCATCGGCATCAAGAATATCCTGTCAGGACGCGGCACTGGCCTCGCAGCACTCCTGGCACGACTACGCGGCACCCGTGCGGCTCCCGCCGCCGGCGCCGCGGAATGAACAACACGATCAACGAAAGCAACGGGAACTCCATGACCTACTCCATCTCCAACGGGCTGCGCGCGGCTCTGCTGGCTGCCCCGATGATGCTCGCCGGCGTTGTGTCCGCACACGCCGCCGACATCGACACCTCGAAGAGCATCAAGGTCGCGATGGTGCCGAAGCTCGTCGGGCTGTCGGTGTTCAAGGCGAACGAGCAGGGTGCGGAGGCTGCAGCCAAGCTGCTCAACATCAACTTCCTCTATACCGGTCCGGTCACCGCGTCCGCCCAGGGCCAGGTCGACGTCTTCAACAGCCTGATCGCGCGTCGGTTCAACGTCATCACCACGACCTCGAACAACCCGACCCAGCTCGCCCCCGCGCTGAAGCGCGCACGCAAGCAGGGCATCAAGGTGGTGTCCTACGACAGCGACGTCGCCGCCGATGCACGCGACTTCTTCGTCCAGAACACCGACTATGCCGAGTTCGGCAAGGCGCTGGTGGAATCGGTCGCCAAGTACATCAAACCCGATGCCGAGATCGCGATCCTGTCCTCGACGCCCGATGCGACGATCCAGAACGAGTGGATCAACGCGCTCAAGACCTACCTCTCGGCGCACTACCCGAACATCAAGATCGTCACCACGCAGTACGGCCAGTCGAGCCCGTCGCAGTCGCTGACCGCCGGCCTCAACATCCTGCAGGCGAACCCGAACGTGACCGCGATCATCGCCCCCGACGGTGCGGCCGAGGTGGGTGCGGCGGCTGCGGTCGAGAAGCTCGGCAAGAACGGTAAGGTCGTCGTTGGCGGTTGCAGCGATCCGGACTCGATCCGGCAATATGTGAAGTCGGGGACCATCCGCGAGACCCCGCTCTGGGATGAGGTCAAGGAGGGCATGCTGGTGATGTACGTGGCCCGGCTGGCGGCCAACAACGCGATCGGGCCGAACAGCACCTTCACCGCGGGCGATCTCGGCACCTTCACCGCGAAGAACAAGGTCATCGTGTTCAGCAAGCCGCTGGTGTTCAACAAGGACAACATCGACAATTACCACTTCTGACTGGACGGGTGCGGTCGGGTAACAAGGAAACAGGCATGAAACAGATCCTCTTCACCGGCGGCAGCGGCAAGGCCGGGCGGCACGTGGTGCAGTACCTGGTCGAGCAGGGCTACCATGTCCTCAACATCGACCAGAAGCCGCTGGACAACCCGAAGGTCCGCACGCTGATCACCGACATCACCGATGCCGGCCAATTGTTCAACGCGTTCTCGTCCTATACCGGGCTGCACGAGTTCGACCCGGACCTGCGGCCGAACAAGATCGACGCGGTGGTGCATTTCGCCGCCATCCCGCGTGTGATGATCGTGCCGGACAACGAGACGTACCGGATCAACGTCATGGGCACCTACAACGTGCTCGACGCTGCGACCAAGCTCGGCATCCCGAAGGTGATCATCGCATCCAGCGAGACCACCTACGGCGTCGTGTTCGCCAACACGCCGCGCGAGCCGGAGTATTTCCCGCTCGACGAGGAGTATCCGGTCGATCCGATGGACAGCTATGCCGTCTCGAAGATCTGCAACGAGCGCACCGCGCGTGGCTTCTCGCTGCGCAACAACTCCGACATCTATGCGCTGCGCATCGGCAACGTGGTCGAGCCGTCCGAATACGCGCTGTTCCCGGGCTGGTTCGCCAAGCCCGATTTCCGCAAGAAGATCGCGTGGAGCTATATCGACGCGCGTGACCTCGGCGAGATCGTGCGTCTCGGCATCGAGACCGACGGGCTGGGCTACCAGGTCTTCAATGCCGCCAATGACCACACGTCATCGGACCTGCCGACCGCCGAGCTGCTGCGCCGCTACTATCCGAACGTTCCGGTGCACGGCGAGCTCGGCGAGTTCGAGGGCCTGCTCTCGAACAAGAAGGTGCGCGAGAAGCTGGGCTTCAAGGAGAAGCACAACTGGCGCAACTACGTCAAGGCCGACTGAAACTAGACACCGCCCGCATCCGGAAAAGGCAGGTCGAGTTGAAAGGTGGCAACCAGATCATCGACCTGCGCCCGGGTAAGGGCCCTCGGGTCGAGGCCGCGCAGCATCATGTAGAGCCGCGCGGTCTCCTCCAGTTCCTCCATGGCATAGACGGCAGCCTCAAGGTCCTTCCCTGCCACCACCGGCCCGTGGTTCGCGAGCAGCACCGACGAATACCGGCCGGCCAGCCCGCGGATCGCACCCGCGACCGCGGCGTCGCCCGGGCGGTGGTAGGGGATCAGGGCCGTCTGGCCGACGCGCATCATGTAGTACGGTGTAAGCGGCGGCAGGACGGCCCGTGGGTCGAGGCCGGGCAGCATCGACACGGCAACGGAGTGCGCGGAATGCAGATGCACGACGGCGCCCGCGCCATGCCGGGTCTCGTAGAGCGCCTGGTGCAGCGGGATCTCCTTGGTCGGCGGATCGCCGGACAGCAGCTGGCCATCCTGCCCGAGCCGCGACAACCGGGCGGGATCGAGAAAGCCCATCGAGGCATTGGTCGGCGTCATCAGCAGGGTGCCGTCCTCGAGGCGCGCGCTGACATTGCCGGACGAGCCCGGTGTCAGGCCGCGCTCGAACAGCGAGCGGGCAAACATGCAGACCTGCTCGCGCAGGGTGTTCTCGTTCATGGCGGATATTCCAGTAACTGCGTGATCTTGGGCATGGCGTTGAAGATGTGCCATGGCAGCGCAACCACAGTAAGTCCCGGAGAGGCATGATGACCAGCATTGCAGGCGAGCCGCGCGCGGCCGTCATCGGCCTCGGATCGATGGGGCTCGGCATGGCGCAGGCGCTGCAACGCGCCGGGCACATCGTCTCCGGCTATGACGTGTCGCAGGCGGCCGCGGCGCGCTTCGCGGAAGCTGGCGGCCGGGTCGGGTCCACGCCGGCGCAGGCGGCCAGCGGTGCGGACTGCGTTGTTTCGGTGGTGGTCAATGCCGCGCAGACCGAGACGGTGCTGTTCGGGCCGGACGGCTGCGCCGACAGCATGCCGGAAGGCGCGGTGTTCGTCTCCTCGGCGACGATGGCGCCGGAGGCCGCGCGCGCGCTGGCCGCCCGGCTGGAGCAGACCGGACGGCTCTATCTCGACGCGCCGATGAGCGGCGGCGCCACCCGGGCGGCGGACGGCTCGCTTACCATGATGGCGTCCGGCAGCGTGGCCGCGTTCGAGCGCGCGCAGCCCGCGCTCGATGCGATGACCGGCACGCTGCACCGCCTCGGCGACGCGGCTGGCCTCGGCTCGGCCTTCAAGATGGTCAACCAGCTGCTCGCCGGCGTGCACATCGCCGCGGCCTGCGAGGCGATCGCCTTCGCCGCCCGGCAGGGGCTGGATCTCGCGCGGGTGTACGAAGTGATCACACAGTCGGCCGGCAATAGCTGGATGTTCGAGAACCGGGTGCCGCATGTGCTGGAGGGCGACTACACTCCGAGAAGCGCCGTCAGCATCTTCACCAAGGACCTCGGCATCGTCATGGACATGGCGCGCGACCTGAAGTTTCCTGTGCCGGTGGCGGGCGCCGCCCTGCAGATGTACCTGATGACGGCGGCGGCCGGCATGGCGCAGGACGACGATGCCTCGGTGGCTCGCCTCTACGCGCAGATCGCCGGTCTTGAACTGCCTGCGGGAGGCTGAGCCATGCCGCGTTTCGCCGCCAACCTGACCATGATGTTCAACGAGCATCCGTTCCTGGATCGCTTCGACGCGGCGGCGGATGCGGGCTTCGAGGCGGTCGAGTTCCTGTTCCCATACGAGGCGACCCCGGACGAGGTCGGCGCGCGGGTGTCGCGCAACAAGCTCGCGGTGGCGCTGTTCAACCTGCCGCCCGGCGACTGGGCCGCCGGCGAGCGCGGGCTTGCGGCGTTGTCGGAGCGGGCGGCGGAACTGGACGGGCTGCTCGACCGGGCGCTGCCGTATGCCGATGCGACCGGCGTCCGGCGGCTGCACCTGATGGCGGGGATTGCGGATGCGCACGATCCGCGTGCGCAGGCCATCTATCGGACAGCGGTCGAACGCTGTGCCGGACGGCTGGCCGAGCGCGGCCTCGACCTGGTGCTGGAGCCGATCAACGGCCGCGACATGCCCGGCTACTTCCTGAACGATTTCGGCCGTGCGGCGAAGCTGATCGAGGACATCGACCTGCCGAACCTCAAGCTGCAGTTCGACCTGTATCACCGCCAGATCCTGCACGGCGACGTCACCATGGCGCTGCGGGCGATGATCGGCCTGATCGGCCATGTCCAGATCGCGAGCGTGCCGGGCCGCCACGAACCGGACGGCGAGGAGCTGAACTGGCCGTTCCTGTTCGAGGAGCTCGACCGGATCGGTTACGCCGGCTTCGTCGGTTGCGAGTATCGTCCGCGCGGCAAGACCGAAGCGGGCCTCGGGTGGTTCGCGCCCTACAGGAAAGCCTGATCCATGACGCTGCTGCTCGGCTGCATCGCCGACGACTATACCGGCGCCTCCGACCTCGCCAGCATGCTGTCTCGCTGCGGCCTGCGCACCGTGCAGACCATCGGCGTGCCGCCTTCGAGCTTCGACCTGCCCGAGGTGGATGCGGTGGTGGTGGCGCTGAAGAGCCGCTCGATCGGGGCGTTGCGCGCCGTCGAGCTGTCGCTGGAGGCGGAGCACTGGCTGCGCGGGCGCGGCGCCGGGCACATCCTGTTCAAGATCTGCTCGACCTTCGATTCGACCGATGCCGGCAATATCGGTCCGGTGCTGGACGCCCTGCGGGAGCGCGCGGGTGGCGGCATCGTCGCGGTCAATCCGGCCTTCATCGAGACCGGACGTACCGTCTATCAGGGGCATCTGTTCGTGAACGGCGTGCCGCTGCACGAGAGCCCGCTGAAGGACCACCCGCTCAACCCGATGCATGACAGCAACCTGGTGCGCGTGCTGGCCCGGCAGAGCGCGAGCCCGGTCGGGCTGGTGCCGCTCGCCGTCATCGAGCAGGGCCCGGATGCGATCCGCGCCGCCCTGCAGGCGCTCGCCTCGGACGGCGACGGCACCGCGATCCTGGATTCCGTGGCGCCGCGCCACCTGCTCGCCATCGGCGAGGCGGCACTCTCCGGGCCAGTCTCGACGGGCGCCTCCGGCATCGGCTACGGGCTGGCGCGGGCGATTGTGGCGCGCGAGGGACTGCCGACGCGCGCGGCCAGTGCGGTCGGCTCGTCCGGGCGCCGCGACACGCACGCGGCGATCCTGGCCGGGTCATGCTCGGCTGCCACGCTGCGCCAGATCGACGTGGCGGAACGGCGGATGCCCTGCCTCAAGCTCGACGTCGACGCCCTGCTGGACGGTCCCGACGAGGCCCGACGCGCCCTCGATTGGGCGACGAAACGTCTGGGCAGCGGCCCGGTGCTGATCGCCAGCAGCACGCCGCCCGAGGCGGTGCGTGCCCTGCAGGCCCGGCACGGTGGAGCGGAAGCAGGACATGTGGTCGAGCAGGCCCTGGCCGAACTGGCCGAAGGGTTGCTGGCCCAGGGCGTCGGGCACCTGATCGTGGCCGGTGGCGAGACCTCGGGCGCCGTGGTCGACCGGCTTGGGCTGCAGGCGTTCCTGATCGGACCGGAGATCGCGCCGGGCGTGCCGGTGCTGCAGACAGTAGGCGCCCGCTCGCCAGGACTGATGCTGGCGCTCAAGTCCGGCAATTTCGGCGGCGACGATTTCTTCCTCGAGGCGCTGGCGAAGCTTCGCGATCCGGACTAGGCGAGGGTCCCTGTCAGATAGTCACGCAGGGCGCTCGCGACCTCGGCTTGATCAGCCCGCGGCCGGCGTCCGATGGACAAGGCGTCGCCAGCCTTGATCGTGGCAATCTTGCTTGGCCGCACGATGGATGGTGCCGGCAGCCCGGCCTGATCCAGGTCTGAGACAGCAAACATCTCCCGGCCAGCCGGGATTGCCAGCGCTCGTGACCATGAGCACCCAAAGCAGATCCGGCCCACTCCGAGAAACTCCGGAACGGATCGTCGGCCGCACCCTCCGGCTGGACGCGCATCAGCACGACCCGGCCGGCCTCGATCACATAGGCCACTTCATCGCCCTCGCGCAGGCGAAGCGCCGCTCGCACCGGCTGCGGAATGGTCGTCTGTGACTTGCTGGTCGATCTGCTCGTGATCATCAGGATCTATGCAAGGAATTTCCTTACTCGTTGCGAGAGTTGATGTTCGGCGGCCTGAGCCGACATTCCATGTATCGCACCGTTTTGCGCCCCTCATCTATGGCAGCGCGCCCGACCTCGACGAAACCCAATCCGGCATGCAGCGCATCCGAGCCGGGGTTGGGTGGATCGATATTCACCTCGCAGACCACCCGGGTGTGACAGGCGCCGGCGGCACGCTCGAACAGGTCGGCGTAGAGCAGCCGCGCCAACCCCCTGCCCCGCGCCGACATCGCAACCACCACCCGATCGACATAGACGAACCGCGCATGGCGCCGGCGGAACCAGAGGAAGTTCGGGCTGCGGTAGCTTGCCTGCTGGTCGAAGGCGAGCAGGAACGCGTCGGCCTCGCCAATCCTGGCAGCATGAAAGGCCTGCTGCACGAGTCGGCCGAACTCGGCGGCATCCAGCGCCGAAAGTTCGGCGGCATGCGCGTTGTTCAGCGCCAGCAGCCCGGCATGGGTTCCCGGCTCCAGCGGCAACAGGGCCGCCATCGAACTACCGCTCGATGGAGATCTGGCCGTCCATACCGGGCCAGTCCGAGTAGCCGACCGAGTCGCCGCCGTACCAGTATTGCTTCGGCGCCTCGGCCAGCGGCGCCCCGCTGCGCAGCCGCCCGACCAGGTCCGGATTGGCAAGGTACGGCCGTCCGAAGCTGAACAGGTCGGCCTTGTTCTCGGCCAGCATCTGTTCCGCTAGCTCCAGCGTGTACTGGTTGTTGGCGATATAGGACCCGCTGAAGCGCCGCCGCAGCGCCGGGAAGTCGACATCGTCCGGCACCTCGCGGGTCTGCTGGGTCACGCCCTCGATGTCGTGGATGTAGAGCAGCCCGGCCTTCGACAGCGCGTCCACGTAGGCGCCGTAGGTCGTCATCACGGTACTGTCGAGCGGCGTGCCGCCCGGCTCGGTTGTGGCCGGCGAGATGCGTATGCCGACCCGCTGACCGCCGCCCCACACCTCGGTGACCGCGTGGACCACTTCGAGCGGGAAGCGCAGCCGGTTCCCGATGGAGCCGCCATAGCGGTCGGTGCGGTGGTTGGTGCTGTCGCGGATGAACTGCTCCAGCAGGTAGTTGTTGGCGGAATGGATCTCGACGCCGTCGAAGCCGGCATCCTTCGCGCACTGCGCCGCGTGCCTGTAGTCCTGCACGATCGCCGGGATCTCGTCGGTCTCCAGCGCGCGTGGCGTGACATGGTCCTGCAGCCCGCTATTGGTGAAGGCCTGGCCCTTCGGCCTGATCGCGGATGGCGCCACCGGCAACGCGCCGCCATGCAGGTCCGGATGCGAGATGCGCCCGGTATGCCAGAGCTGTAGGAAGATCCGGCCATCGCGGCGATGCACGGCGCGGGTGACGCGCTGCCAGGCCTCGATCTGAGCCGGAGCAAAGATGCCCGGCGTCAGCGCATAGCCGCGCGCCTGCCGCGAGATGTTGGTCGCCTCGCTGATCACCAGTCCGCAATCCGCGCGCTGTGCGTAGTAGTCTGCAGCGAAATCCGGAGGCACGCCGGCGTCGCTGGAGCGGCTGCGGGTCAGCGGCGCCATCACGACTCGGTTCGGCAGATGCAGGTCGCCGATGGTGACCGGCTGCAGCACCGGGCTGTCGTTGTGCATGGGGTATCCTGGGTTGCGGGAGACGAGAGTGAGCGGGTCGGAGCAGATGATCCGGGTCGGGCAAGCCGCAGCGGCCCCACAAGTTCCGGAAAACCAAACCCGGACGGGTCGCTGCAGGCGACCGATGCGGCGGGTGCCGAGGCAGGAACGGCTCGTGCCAGGCCGAGTGTCAACCCGGTGCTGCCGCGGCTCACCGGGAGCCATGCGCTCGGCATCACGGAGCAGCCGCCCACCGTGGCTGGGCGCGTTCCTGACGATCCCCGCCTCAGGCGTCGCCCTGCTTGCCTTATCGGGCGAGCGGCGCGATCGTTACGTCCCCGTAGTCGCCGGCGACGGCACAACATGATTTCTTAAACGTTAACTTACTGCTAATATGGCAGTCGTCTGCGGCCAACGCCTTTCTCAACGGTAGCAGTCTGGTGCCCGGCGCTGGGGACCAATCCCGGGATCGCTCATGTCGGATTATAGTCGGCCTCGCCTGCCCAAGCCCGATCCCTCGCTGCTCCGGCTCCGCTTGATCGGCCCGATGGCGGCGCTCACCCTGGACAACGAGAGCGTGCTGCCGCCGGGACGCAAGACCCGCGGCCTGCTGGCGATCCTGGCGATGGCCGGCCGTCGCCCGGTGCTTCGCTCCAAGCTGGCTGAACTGCTGTGGAGCCGCCGGTCCGAGGAGCAGGCGCGCGCCTCGCTGCGCCAGGAGATCCACCGCCTGCTGGAGGCGCTCAATCCGGTCGGAACCTCGCTCATCAGCGTTGAGCGGCACTCGCTGTCGCTGCGCCCGGCGCTGACCAGCGTCGATGCGGAGCGCCTGCTCAACGCCAACGTCAACAATGTCATTGCGCACGCCAGCAGTGCGGCGGGCATCGGCGGCGGCAACGGCGCCGGCATCAGGGGCGGCAACGCCAGCGCCGGGACCCAGGGCGGGGGCGCCCTGCCGTCGCTCGACGGAGTGCTGCTGGAGGAGCTCAACGGCACCGATCCCGCGCTCGATGGGTGGCTCGATAGCGAGCGCCGCCGGCTGCATGGCCATGTGCTGGAGCTCTACGAAGCCGCCCTCAGGCGTCATCTGGATCCGTCCGCGACTGCAACTGTCTGCCGGCAACTGCTGCTGCTCGACCCGCTGCACGAGACGGCATGGCGCGGCCTGATCCAGTCGCAACTGCAGCTCTCCGAACGCGGCGCCGCCCTGCAGAGCGCCGAACGCTGCATGAGCCTGTTCGGCGAGCGCGCCGCAGCCCAGCCCGGCGAGGAGCTGAGCCGGCTGGTGAACGAGCTCCGCTTCGGTCGTGTCCCCGCCGCCGCCGGTGGAAGCGAGTCGGACGGCCTGGAGGACGGTGAGGATCCGGAGGCCCTGCCTGCGGGAGCGGAAGCCCATGCCAAGCCGCCTGGCCCCGATGGCGGCTCGATGCTTGCGTCCGCCGGGGCGTCCGCCGGCCGGCGCCTGCAGGAGCGCGGGATCGCGATCCTGGCGGTGCTGCCGCTGCTGGTGCTCGACAGCGCCATCGACGAGCGCCTGGTGCAGAGCCTTACCGACGGGATCATCGTAGGCCTGCACGACCTGCCGATCATCACGGTGATCAGCGGCACTGCGCTGTCGCAGGCGCTGGCGCATGGACGCGACGACGCCCTGCTGCGCCGCAGCCTCGGGCTCGACTACGTGCTCGACGGCACCATCTCGCGGGGCCGGACCGGCCTGCGGGTGATCCTGCGCCTGCTCGACCTGCGCCTGAACGGGCATGTCGTCTGGGCGCGCCGCTACGATTGCCGCGATCCGGCAGCGCTCGCGGGCGAAACGGGCGCGAAGGGCGCTGGACACGACCTGACCCGTGCGCTGGAGCTACCCGCCGGCCTGGACATGGTCGATCAGGTGGCAGCCCAGGTCACGGCCCAGTTGCCCTGGGAGCTGCTGGTCATCGAAGGCAGCCGGGTCGGGACGCGGCCGGCGACCGAGCTCAACCCGAACCAGCTGGCGCTGCGCGCCCTCTCGCTGATCATGCGGCCGGAGCGGGCGCAGAGCGACGCGGCGGGAGAGCTTCTGCGGCGCCTGGCCGGGATCGACCCGGAGCACCCGCTGGCTCAGTTCATCGCGGCCCTGCGCTACATTTTCCGGGCGGCGCAGCGCTGGGGCGACCTCGCCTCGGACGCGGCGGCAGCCTTGGCTGCAATCGGAAGCGCGATGTCGCTGGGCCACGGCTTCCCGGCCGTCATCGCGACCGCTGGCTACATACGCGGCGAGATGCAGGACGACCCGGAAGCCGGGCTCGCGCTGGTCGAGCGCGCCCTGGCGGCGAACGACCGGATCACCCTCAGCCTGGCGTTCTCCGCCTTCATCCTGGTGCGCGCCGGACGCCTGGACGAGGCTGCCGATCGCTTCGACCGCTACACCCGGATCCATCCGCTGCACCCGCTGCACCACATGCTGGACAGCGTCGGCATCACCGTCGCCGTCCTGCAGGACCGGCTCGACGAGGCGGTGCGGCTCGGGCGGCAACTGGTCGAGCTGACGCCGTCGCTGCTCAGTCCCGCGATCCCCTGCCTGGCGGCCTACGGGCTGGCCGGATTGACCCCGGACGCGGAGCGGCTGCTCGCCCGGATCGAGCTGATGTGCCCCGGCCTGAGCATTGATGCGGTGCTGGAGCAGCAGGGGTTCAGGCGCCGGGGCGACGCCGAGCGGTTCGCCGCCGGACTGCGCGCCGGCGGCATGCGGCAATCCACCCCGCCACCGGAGGCGATCCCGGACGCCAGTCCCGGCAGCGCCGGCGAGGCGGCGTCCGGCCTCGTCGCGGCAGGCACGATGCCGGGCTCCCTCAAGGGTTCGAGCGTACGCTTGGCGACGTGAAGCAGGCGGGCTAGATACGGGTCCCTCGCCCGTCAGGCGTGCGGCCGGTCCCGGCCGACATGCCGCCCACCCTCCGGCGCCGACGCATGCGCCAAGCGACACAGAGGCTGCATGACCGCCCGTCTTCGATATGCCACCGCCGCGATACTGGCGACCAGTCTGGCTGCCTGCTCCAGCGGCAATGGCGGCCGCACCGTCGACACCACCGGCGACACCTCGGCGCTGAGCGCGCCGCAGAACCACCTGCTCGGCGAGGATCGCAGTGCCACCGGCGGCGACCAGGCGCAGGCTGGCGTGAACGCCTTCTTGTGGCGAGGCGCGATCGACACCCTCTCCTTTATGCCGTTCACCTCCGCGGATCCGGTTGGCGGCATCATCATCACCGACTGGTACAGCCCGCCGACCACCACCGGAGAGCGGTTCAAGGCGACCGCCTACATCCTGGGCAAGCAGCTTCGCTCGGACGCGATCCGCGTCGCGATCTTCCGGCAGACGCTGCAGGACGGACAGTGGACCGATGCGCTGGTGGCGCCGAACACCGCGCCCGACATCACCAGCAAGATCCTCGCGCGTGCCCGCCAGTTGCGCGCCGATGCCGGCCAGAGCGGCAGCTGAGCCGCTGATGTCCGACTTCGCGGCGCCGGATCACGCGAGCTACGACTTCCAGGCGAGCGAGCTGCACTGGCAGGCCGAGTGGGCGCGGCGCGGCTGCTTCGACGTCGAGGACGTGCCGCCCGAGGGCAAGCCGACCTACTACGTGCTGGAGATGTTCCCCTATCCGAGCGGCCAGCTCCATATGGGCCATGTCCGCAACTACACGCTCGGCGACGTGGTGGCGCGCTACCGGCGAGCGCGCGGTTATGCGGTTCTGCATCCGATGGGCTGGGATGCGTTCGGGCTGCCGGCGGAGAACGCGGCCCGCGAGCGGGGCGTGCATCCCGCCACCTGGACCTTCGCCAACATCGCGACCATGCGCGAGACGCTGCAGCGTCTCGGCTTCTCGCTGAACTGGGACCGCGAGTTCGCCACCTGCGAGCCGCGCTATTACGGTCACCAGCAGAAGCTGTTCCTCGACATGATGGCGGCCGGCCTCGCCGAACGGCGCGAGAGCTGGGTGAACTGGGACCCTGTGGACCAGACCGTGCTCGCCAACGAGCAGGTGGTGGACGGTCGCGGCTGGCGCTCCGGCGCGGTAGTCGAAAAGAAGCAGCTCAGCCAGTGGTTCCTGCGCATCACCCGTGAGGCCCCGGCGCTGCTGGAGGCGCTGGACGGGCTGGAGCGCTGGCCGGAGCGGGTGCGCACCATGCAGGCGCGCTGGATCGGGCGCTCCGAGGGCGCCCGGGTTCGGTTTCCGCTGGCCGAGCCGGTTGCCGGCATCGACCAGCTTGAGGTGTTCACCACTCGCCCGGACACGCTGTTCGGCATGTCGTTCCTGGCGATCGCGCCAGAGCATCCGCTGGCCGCTGCCGTGTCCGCAGCCGATAAGGCGGCGGCGGCGTTCGTCGCCGAGTGCCGCAGCCTCGGCACCAGCGAGGAGGCGATCGAGACCGCCGACAAGCGCGGCTACGACACCGGCCTGCGGGTCGGGCATCCCTTCATGCCGGGGATCAGCTTTCCGGTCTGGATCGCCAACTTCGTGCTGATGGAATACGGCACCGGGGCAATTTTCGGCTGCCCGTGCGGCGATGCCCGCGATTTCGAATTCGCTCGCAAGTACGACCTGCCGATCCCGCTGGTGGTGGCGCCGCCGGACGGCGTGCCACTCACGGATCGCGCCTATGACGGTCCAGGCACCCTGATCAGCTCGGGCTTCCTGGACGGCCTCGATGGCGATGCCGGCCGCGCGGCCGCAATCGCGCGGCTGGAGCAGCTCGGTGGCGGGCACGGGGTGGTGAACTGGCGGCTGCGCGACTGGGGCGTGTCGCGGCAGCGCTACTGGGGCTGCCCGATCCCGGTGATCCACTGCGCAGCGTGCGGCGCGGTGCCGGTGCCGGACGACCAGCTTCCGGTGGTGCTGCCGGACGACGTCACCTTCGACCTGCCGGGCAATCCGCTCGACCACCATCCGAGCTGGAGGCACGTCCCCTGCCCGCGCTGCGCGGCCCCGGCGCTGCGCGAGACCGACACCTTCGACACCTTCGTCGACAGCTCCTGGTATTTCGCCCGCTTCACCGCGCCAAACGCGGCGACGCCGACCTCGCGGGCGGCAGCGGCTCGCTGGCTGCCGGTCGACCAGTATGTCGGCGGCATCGAGCACGCGATCCTGCATCTGCTGTACGCCCGCTTCTTCACCCGCGCGATGCACCGCACCGGTCATCTCGGCCTGGACGAGCCGTTCGCCGGCCTGTTCACCCAGGGCATGGTCGGCCATGAGAGCTATCGCGACGCCGATGGCACGTGGCTGTATCCGGAGCAGGTCGAGCGGACGGCCGGTGGTGCGGTGCACCGCGAGACCGGAGCGCCGGTCGCTGTCGGCCGGGTCGAGAAGATGTCGAAGTCGCGCCGCAACACGGTGGCGCCGGCGGCGATCATCGAGCGCTACGGCGCCGACACCGCGCGCTGGTTCGTGCTGTCGGACAGCCCGCCCGAGCGCGACATGGAGTGGACCGAGGCAGGCGTCGCCGGTGCCGCGCGCTTCGGCCAGCGGCTGTACCGCGTGGTCGCGGCGGTCGCGGCCTCCCGGGACGTCGCGCCCGCCGCGTTGGCCGCGCCGGCCGGCGGATCCGGCAACGACGCGGCGGACAGGCTGCGGCGTGCCACCCACCGGACCATCGCCGCGGTCACCGAGGCGCTGGACGGCTTCGCCTTTAATGTCGCGGTGGCGCGGCTGCACGAACTCACCAATGCGCTGTCCGAGGCGGTGCGCGAGGAGACCGGCGGCCCGGACCTGCAGTTCGCCCGGCTGGAGGCGGCGCGCACGCTCTGCCTGCTGAGTGCGCCGATGATGCCGCATCTCGCGGAGACGATGCTTGCGCTGCTGGAGCCCGGCACGGCCCTGGCGGCGGAGCGACCCTGGCCCGAGGCGGATCCGGCGCTGCTGGCCGCCCGCCAGGTGACGATCGCGGTGCAGATCATGGGCCGCCTGCGCGGCACCATCGAGACCGCTCCCGACGAGACAGCGGACCGGGTGCTGGCGATGGCCGAGGCGGAACCCAACGTGCAGCGGCTGCTCGCTGGCAGGCGCATCGTCAAGCGCATCCATGTGCCGGGGCGGATCGTCAACTTCGTGGTGGCGGGATGAGGATGCACTTGGCTGCGGCGGTTGCGCTCGCGCTCACGACCGCTGGCTGCGGGTTCCATCCGCTGAACACGCCGCGCGCCGACGCGCAGCTGCCCGACATCTTCGTCAACACCATTCCCGCCGGCCGCGATGGCCAGGTGCTGCGCCAGGCCCTGCAGCAACGACTGGCCGGCTCCGATGAGAACAGCCCCGAGGGCTACACGCTGCAGGTGGGCTACGGGCTCAGCCCCGAGGCGATCGGCATCCATGGCGACAATACCAGCGGCCGCACCCGCGTCATCGGCCGGGTCGACTGGACGCTGCTCAGCGTGTCGCCGGCGCCGAAGATCCTGGCCACCGGAAGCGCGCGCTCGGTGGACGGATACAATGTGATCGAGGCGCAGTATTTCGCCCAGACCCTGGCCGGCGAGACCACGTCGGGGCGCCTCGCCAACAACCTCGCGGATGCGGTCCAGGAGCAGCTCGTGGCTTGGTTCGCGGCGCATCCCAAACCGACCGACCGGGCGGCGGTCGCGGCCACGGCGGCGCCGGTTCCGGTACCGGGATCGGTGCCCGCGCCGGCGCAGCAGCGTGGCTTCCTCGGCCCGAACGACGTGCCGGGCGACAGCGACCAGTCGCCGCTGCAGCAGGTCGGACCGGATGGCCTGCCAGCGGGCGCGATCGGCCGCACCTATCAGTGAGCCGGTGTCGGTAACCGGTGAGCCATGAGCCGGCGGCTTTGAAGATCGATGCCCGCCAGGCCGGCCGGGTGCTGGCAGCCCCGGATGCCCTGCGCGTGATCCTGCTGCATGGCGAGGATCACGGACAGATACGCGAGCGGGCGGCGGAAGCGGTGCGGGCCGCCGCCGGCAGCCTGGACGACCCGTTCCGCGTTGCCATCCTCGACCGCGACCTGCATGGCAGGCTGGAAGAGGAAGCGACCGCGCTGTCGCTGACCGGCGGCCGGCGCGTGGTCTGGGTGCGAGACGCCACGGACCCGCTGCACGCCGCACTCGGCCGGCTGCTGCCCGGCAAGTCCGCGCCGGCACCAGGCAGGACCGGGACCGCGCCGCCGCCGGCCAGCGTGCCGCTGATCGTCATCGAGGCAGGCGCGTTGCCGGCCCGTGCCAAGCTGCGGACGCTCGTCGAGGCCGCGCCGGAGGCGGCATCGATGGCCTGCTACCCCGAGGAGGGCCGGGCGCTGGAGGGTTCGATCGCGCGCATGCTGGAAGCCGAACGGATCGACATCGATCCCGATGCGCTCGGCTGGCTGGCCTCTCGCCTGGGTGCTGACCGTGCCGCCGGGCGGGGCGAGGTCGAGAAGCTGGCGCTGTATGCCGGCAGCGGTGGCCGGCTCACGCTTGACGACGTGCAGGCGGTCACCGGCGATGCGGCCGGCGCCTCGTTCGAGGAGGCGGCGTTCGCCGCGACCGCCGGCGACCGCGCCGCCGCCGATCTCGCCATCGAGCGGGCGCTGTCGGAGGGGCTGTCGCCGGTGGCGCTGGCGCGCGCGCTGCTGTCGCATCTGCACCGGCTGCGCCAGACCCGGCTGCTGCTGGATGCCGGCGCCTCGCAGTCCGATGCCATGGCGCGCCTGCGGCCGCCGGTGTTCTTCAAGCGGACCGCGCAGTTCGGCCGGGCGCTCGGGCTGTGGTCCGCGGCCGGATTGTTCGAGGCGGCGGTGGAGACCGGCCGGCTTGAATGGGCGTGCAAGCAGACCGGGGCGCCGGACCAGGTGCTGGCGCGCCGGCACATCGCGATGCTGGCCAGCCGGGCTGCTGCGCGCGCCCAGCGGCGTGCTTAGGTGCAACGGTGCCGGCGGCTTGCCGACGCGCGCCCGTCCCGGCTAGAAGAGGCCTGGTTGTCCGCGTAGCTCAGCCGGATAGAGCACAGGATTCCTTGTCACCAACTGGGCGCCGCGAGGGGAAACCGCGCGGTGGATCCGCTCAAAGTCGGGGAACGCTGGGACGCGCAGGCGTCGTGCCGATCCCGAGCCAAGCCCTGCCCCGAGGCTCCGGCCTCGCAGGCGGGGAAGGTGTAGAGACTGGACGGGCGGCACCTACGGGCTGCGGCCTAGGGTGAAGGGACAGTCCAGACCACGAACGCCGAACCGGCTCGCCGGGGCGGCGGCGGCGAAAGTCGAAGTGGGATGAATCCTGGGGCCGTGGGTTCGAATCCCGCCGCGGACACCAGCCCTGTTCGTGCCCGTTCCCCGGATCAGGGAATGGACGCGCGATGCGGTTCGCCCGGGTTCACAACCCGGTCCAAGGCCGCGGTGAGTTGCGCCAGCCCGAACGGCTTCGGCAGGAACCCGAGCGGCGGCTGCATCCCCGCAAGGCGCCCCAGCAGGCCTTCCGAGAAGCCAGACATGATCAGGATGGGCATCCCGGGGACGCGTAGGCGCGCCATCTCGACGATGTCGGCGCCGTCGATCCAGCCTTGCAGCATCACATCCGTCAGCAACACCTCGACTGGCTCCGCCTGGTTCAGCAGGCGGACCGCCTCGGTGCCGTCGGAGGCCGTCAGCACCTCGTAGCCCTCGTCGGCAAGCACCTCTGCCGCCAGGTCGCGAACCAGGCCGTCGTCCTCGACGATAAGAACGCGCATCTGCGACTCTCCGCCCGATACTGAGTCGTAACGAACATGAGCCCGCAATGGTGTTGCACGCAAGCACTACCGATGGCTCGGGCGAGACCGGAACGGAAAACGAACTCACACCCGGGCGCCACGGATGTTCCTCAGGGCTGGCAGGCCTGCCCCGAAGTCGGCACCCCTCCAGAGACGCAACACAATGCTTCGATACATGCAAAGAACATGGAGTGAACGAACGTTTGCATCTAG
>CAXTVI010000001.1:81070-191369 GCA_964247695.1 uncultured Acetobacteraceae bacterium | reverse complement strand
CTGGCGAGCGCCGCCGTCTTTGCGCTCGTCCTGGACGGGGTCAAGACGACCCTGTTCCGGGCCTTCGAGATCAATTAGCAGCCGCTCACAATCTGCTTGCGCAGGCACGCCGCCAGCGTCAGGTCGTCTGCCTCGATGCGTCCTGCGCTGCCCAGCGCGGCACCTGCACCACCCATCGGCTGCGCCGCGGCGACTTCGACTGGATTGTCGGCTGTCAGACCGGATTAGAGGCGCGGGCGCCTCGACCTAATCGCTCGGCTACCGCATGAAGGTGCTCGAGCCGGGAGGCGGTGGAGGACAGATGGACCAGACGACTACCGAAGATCCTGACCACCCCTCCGCGACGGACGCCGCGGTCGCGCAGCCGTCGCACCGACCGCCGCCCGCCCCGGATCCGGAGGAGGAGCCCGAGGAGCGGCGCATCGTGCTGCCTCTGCTCTGCAGTTGCGCGGTGTTGATCGGGGTTGTCACCGGGGTCGGGGCGGTGGTGTTCCGGGACCTGATCGGTCTTGTCCACAACCTGTTCTTCCTCCAGACCTTTTCGGTCGCCTACGAGGCGAGCGTGTTCACCCCGCGCAATCCGTGGGGTCCGCTGGTGATCCTGGTGCCGGTCGTGGGTGGCCTCGGCGTCACGTGGCTCGTCTCGAATTTCGCGCCGGAGGCGAAAGGCCATGGCGTCCCGGAGGTGATGGATGCGATCTACTACAAACGGGGCCTGATCCGGCCGGCGGTCGCGGTGGTCAAGTCGTTGGCTTCAGCGCTCGCGATCGGGTCCGGCGCCGCGGTCGGCCGCGAGGGGCCGATCATCCAGATCGGATCCGCGCTTGGCTCGACGCTCGGGCAGATCGTGCCGATGCTGACCGGGCAGCGTATCGTCCTGGTCGCGGCCGGCGCCGGTGCCGGCATCGCATCGACCTTCAACACTCCGATCGGTGGCGTGCTCTTCGCGACCGAGCTCATGCTGCCCGAGGTCAGCGTCGACACGTTCCTGCCCGTTGCGCTCGCCACCGGCACCGCGACCTATGTCGGGCGGCTGTTCTTCGGGACTGCGCCGGCCTTCATTGTGCCGCCGGACCTCATGTTGACCGGCGCGCATGCCGCGACCCTGAAGGCGCTTGTACTCTACGCCGTGCTCGGCGCGATCACCGGTGCTGCCGCGGCGCTGTTCGTCCGCACGCTGCATTGGCTCGAGGACCTGTTCGACAAGGTCGACGGACGCTATGCGCGCCACGCGCTCGGCATGGCGATCGTCGGAGCGCTGTTCTACGGACTTCATCTTTTCGCCGGCCACTACTACGTCGAGGGCGTTGGCTACTCGACGATCCAGGCGGTGCTCGGCCGCCAGCTCAACGGCGCGATCTTCCTGCTGTTCCTGTTCGCGGCCAAGCTCGTCGCGACCTCCGTCAGCCTCGGTTCCGGTTCGTCCGGGGGGATCTTCTCGCCCTCGCTCTTCATGGGAACCGCACTCGGCGCCGGTTTCGCCGCCCTCGTCCGGGCCGCCGACCCGAGCGCCGACATCAGCCTCTCGGCCTTCGCCATGGTCGGCATGGGCGCGATGGTCGGCGGGGGCACCGGCGCGGCGATGACTGCGATCACCATGATCTTCGAGATGACCCGGGACTACGACATCGTGCTGCCGATGATCATCGCGGTGGCGGTGGCGCTCGGGACGCGCCGCCTGCTGTCGCGCGAGAACATGTACACCGCCAAGCTGGTCGGGCGCGGCCACCCAATCCCGAAGGCGTTGCACGCCAACATGTTCCTGGTCCGAAGCGCGATCGAGCTCATGAACCGCGACGTGCTCGTGCTCGACGAGGCAACGGCGTTCGAGTCCTACCGTGCGGAGGCGGGTCCGGATGTCCGCCATGCAGTCCTCACCCGCACAATCGATCAAGGTGTTCGTGTCTCCGGTGTCCTTCGTGTGGACGCGACCTTGACGCTTGTGCTCGGCACCACGGGCACGGATGCAATCAAACTTGGCGATATCGCGACCGCGCCATTCGTGATCGTGGGCCCGAAAACGGTCGCTTTCGACGTGATCACCACGATGGAGCGCCGAAGGGCCGAGGCGGCTGTCGTGGTAGGATCACCCCCGTCGGGCGGTTTCGACCAGGTTTTGGGTCTCATCACGCACGAATCGATCGCAAGTGCAGTCGCGGCATCGATCCGTATCTATCCACGCTAGCGTGCGCCGCACCCTCGACGATGGAGACCTGCGGACGATGGACGCCCGTCATGGCAGCGATGGCGTCGTTCTTGCGCCCGATCGTCTCAATCACTGCCGCCGTGGAGGCGCATCAGCAGACAGCACGCCGACCAGCGGCAGCAGCCTTGCATCGAGTTCCGGGCAGCCCTGAAGCCGGGTGAGCCTGCCCGGTCCCCGCTCCAGCCTCCGCGGCAAGCCTAGTCCTGGGTCATCTGATCCAGGCGGCAACCGCCATACCGTAGGCTCGTCAATTAGCACATTGAAAAGATTGGCGTCCCGTAGGGGATTCGAACCCCTGTTACCGCCGTGAGAGGGCGGTGTCCTAGGCCTCTAGACGAACAGGACGTGGCCGGGCGTGCCAATACGGCAGCACGCCGGGCGACGCAAGAGCCCGCTACCGCAATCTCCCCTCAGCGGGCGAGTTCGGCGTGGGCGGCGATGCGTCCGGTTCGCTCGTCCCACACCACGATCCGATCCGGCCTGCCGCCGCCGCTCAACAGCAGGGCAAGACTGGTATCCGACTGTCTGATGGCCGCCTCGATGCGGGTTCCCGCCGGCTGGTCCAGCGGCACCGCGATCTGCGGCCCGACAGTTCCAGAGGCGACCACGGCCACCGGCGGATGCACGAGGCGCTTGATCACGGTGGCGACCAGGATGGCGGTGCCGGCCGCAATCAGCAGCCCCATCAGAATGACTGCGGCAAGCAAGGCCTTCAATCCACGCATCTGCATCCCCCCGGGCTTGATCCGGCTGCCCTGGTAACACCGGCGCCGGTACCGCTATGCACCCGGCATGGTGGAGAACTCCGGCGGTCACGTCGTCCCGTTCATCCTGACCGCGTCGGCGGAGCAGGCGGGCCAGCGCACTGACCGCTTCCTTGCGGACGCCATCGGCACGGCTTCCCGGTCGCGGGTCAAGGCCCTGATGCAGGCCGGAAGCGTCCGGCGCGACGGCGTCGTCCTGTGCGACCCCGCCGACCCGGTACGGCCGGGCCGGAGCTACAGCGTCGAGTTCCCGGCCGCGGTCGCCGCCCGGCCGCAAGGCGAAGCCATCCCGCTCGCGATCCTGCACGAGGATGCCAGCCTCATCGTCCTCGACAAGCCGGCCGGGCTGGTTGTGCATCCTGCGCCCGGGAACCAGGAGGGCACCCTTGTCAACGCCCTCATCGGGCACTGCGGCGATACCCTTCCCGGGATCGGCGGCGAGCGGCGCCCAGGCATCGTGCACCGGCTGGACAAGGAAACCTCGGGCCTCATGGTGGTCGCCAAGACCGAGGCGGCACTGGCAGCGCTGTCGGCCGATTTCGCGGCGCGCAGGATCGAGCGCAGCTATCTCGGCCTGTGCTGGGGCATGCTGGCGCCGTCCGCCGGAGACATCGAAGGCGCGATCGGCCGAGATCCGCGGGATCGAAAGCGTATGGCGGTGACGGCGGGCGGCGGCAAGGCGGCCCTGACGCACTACCGAACGCTCGAAATCCTGCATGGCGCCGTGAGCCTGGTCGAGTGCCGGCTCGCGACCGGACGCACCCACCAGATCAGGGTGCATCTGTCGCATCGGGGACACCCGCTGCTCGGCGACCCGGTCTATCTGCGCCGGGCGCCGGCAATCGGCCGCCTCCTGGCCAACATCGCCAGGCGGGCCGCCCTTGCTTTTCCGCGCCAGGCCTTACATGCACAAAGCCTCGGCTTTACCCACCCGGCGACGGGCGAGACCATGCTTTTCACCAGCGAACCGCCAGCGGATTTCCACGCGCTGTTGGCGCAGATTACCGCGAATTCAAGAAGCTGATCAGGGCATTTGCTTGACCGGACTAATTCGGTCCGGTATACAGGCAGCTATTCCGACGAGCGGGCGCCCCGCCGGTCCGGACGTCCTGCGGCCTGCTTGCCACGATGGAAGAGGTCTCAGGGACGTGAAGTCCTTACCCGCGCCCATGCTGGTTGAATGCGAAACTGGCCGCCTGATGCGCCGTATGGGCATCACCGGTTCGCGTCCATCCAGACGAAAGGAGCCTACCCGTGGCCTCTGCCGTCCTCAACCTGGGTCCCGAGGGAAACCTCTCCCGGTACCTCCAGGAAATCCGAAAGTTCCCGATGCTGGCTCCGGAGGAGGAGCTCAGTCTGTCCAAGCGTTGGCGCGACCATGAAGACACCGCCGCCGCGCACAAGCTCGTGACCTCTCATTTGCGCCTCGTTGCCAAGATTGCAATGGGCTATCGCGGCTATGGCCTGCCGATCAGCGAACTGATCAGCGAGGGCAACGTCGGAATGATGCAGGCGGTCAAGCGCTTCGATCCCGAGCGTGGCTTCCGCCTGGCGACCTATGCTATGTGGTGGATCCGCGCCGCCATCCAGGAATACATCCTGCACAGCTGGTCGCTCGTGAAGATGGGCACGACCGCCGCCCAGAAGAAGCTCTTCTTCAACCTGCGCCGCCTCAAGGGGCAGATGCAAGCCATCGAGGATGGCGACCTGCGACCGGAGCAGGTCGGGCAGATCGCCCGCTCGCTCTCGGTGTCCGAGCAGGATGTCGTCAACATGAACCGTCGCTTGGCGGCGCCGGATCACAGCCTCAATGCTCCGGTGCGTGCGGACAGCGAGGGCGAGTGGCAGGACTGGCTTGTCGATGAGGGTGAAAGCCAGGAGCAGGTGCTCGCCGAGCACGAAGAGTTCTCCGGTCGCAAGGCATTGCTCGGGGAGGCCCTGCGGACACTGAACGAACGCGAGCGCCATATCCTCATCGAGCGCCGGCTCAACGAGGAGCCGGCGACCCTCGAGGACCTGTCGCAGGTCTACAACATCTCGCGCGAGCGGGTACGGCAGATCGAGGTCAGAGCGTTCGAGAAGCTGCAGAAGGCCATGAAGACCCAGGTCACGACACGCCGAATGACCGACCGGGCCGCCTGATCTTCCGGTCTGTCTCATCGGTTCCACGGAGCGCCGCCTCGATCTTCGGGGCGGCGGCTGCGTATAAATACCTCAGGTGTCCGGCAGGCTCCATTCGGTCCGCAGGGTTGCCAACTGTTCCTCCGCGGACCGTCTGCGCCGGGCCACCCGCAGATCGGTGATCCAGCGGGCGGTGATGCAGGCGGCCTCGTTCACCAACCAGCCGGCCGCCGCCGCGGTCCAGGCGAGCGGCAGGCCACCAAGACGGCTCAGCAGGTCCACGCTCGTCGCAAGGTCATGCGACCCGATGAGGAACAACCGCAGGGTGTCGATCGAGCCGGCGACCGTGAAAACGGCGACAGTGCGCGTCAGCGGCCGGCCCGGCACATCCTCGCCCACCATCGACAGGATGATCGGCGCTCCCAGGCCCAGCAGCACCAAGGCCGCCCCCGGAGACACCGTAAGCACGACCCCGGCCGCCATGCCTTGCCACCAGCGCCATCCGGAGGCCCTGGCCGGCTTGTCCGCCGGCCCGCCCTTCCGGCTCATCGCCGGCTCTGCCTGCCGGTCCCTCGCGACGCCACAATGTCGATCTTGCCGATCGAGGCACGCTGGGCAGGATCAGGCATTGGTCAGGCCAACATCTCGAACAGCACCATGCCCATGAGACAGACCAGGCCAGCGGCGGCCGCGGTATCCTGGGCTACCTTGCGCGACCCGGCCTGACGCTGCGGCGTGGCCGCAGCCTCGTCGTTCAGCGACTGGCTGATGTCGATTGCCCGGCGGACGGCGTGCTCGCGCGCCTCGCCATCCTGCGCGCGTTCAGCCTGGTCGGTCACCAGCTCCAGCATGGCCTGCAGGTCGCCCTGGCTGGAGGCCGTGCGCAGCAGCAGCATCCTGCGCTCCCGCCGGCTGGCGCCGGGCCAATCCTGCAACGTCGGCAGGCTGGTCGGCAACAGGCTGGTCGCGAGGCGCGGCAGCGGGCCGCACCGGGTCTGCCTCTGGCAGCGCGCCAGGGCAATCAGGTCCCGCAGCTCCGGGTTCGGGCCATTGGGGGCCAGAGGCTCCTGCGTCGCCTCATCGGCCCGCGCCGACAGGAAGGCGAAGGTCTCCGCATCCATCACCGGCCGCGGCGCTCCCGGCGTTGCTGCGGCCGGGCTCGCTCCCGTTGCGGGAGCGGCGGCCTCCAGAGCCAGGATGACATCGCGCGACGTGGCCGCCGCAACCTTGCCAAAGAGCGGGGCAGCACACGGCAGCAGCGGATTGAGCAGGTAGAGGGCCAGCAGGCACAAGGCGTCCGCATCGAGAAGCGTCGCCTCGCGCACCAGCCGGGGCGGGATCGCGGCCAGGAGATGATGCGGCCGCTCGGTCTGCAGCGACAGCCAGCGCAACACGATCTCGCGTGAGAGCAGCGCCTCGACCAGCAGCGCGGCAGCGCGCCGCTCGATCAGCGCCGGCTGCGCCAGCGTGCCGGCGAGCAGGCCGCCAAGCCCGTCCGGCCAGAGCCACGTGCCATGCCAGAACAGCGGCGCGTCTGGATCGAGCAACGCCACGAGCCGCATCATCACCGTGTTGTCGGCGAACGGGATCCGCCGCTCCGCCGTCGCGTCCAGGCGCCGCAGCTCCTCGACGTTGCCGCTCAGGATGGCGTCCTCCGCATGCCGCCTCAGCCATTGCTCGATCAGCCCCTGCCTGAGCAGGACCAGCGCCGCCGCCGGCTGCTCGGCGCAGGCCAGCGCGAGGCTGCGGCAGTTCCAGAGGGTATGGTCCTGCAGCATGATCGGCCGTGCGGCGCGCAGCATGGTGCGCCGGATGACCCGGCGTTCGTGGATGCCATCCAGGCTGGCGAGAGAGGACGCAGTGGGGCGCGCCGCCGGCTGTTCGGCCAGCATGGCGCGCAGGATCTCCTGGAACCCCTGCGGCAGGCGGGAATCCTCGATCAGCGCGGCATAGCTGCCGTGCTCCAGCTTGCGTCGCAGCACATCCTGTCCGGATAACCCGTCCAACGGCATGCGTCGTCGCCACAGCGCGAGCAGCAGCACCCCGAGCGCATAGACATCGTCGGCCTGGGTGCCCTCGCCCCGCGCAGTCGGCGCGCAGACCTGGCTCTCCGGCGCCTCGCAGACCGGCGGCTGGTGCATTGCCGGAGGCGACGCCCAGCCGGGACCGAGCACGATGCTGCGGCCCGCCGGAGCCAGGAACACGTTGTCGGGCCTGATCGCGCGATGCGTCAGACCGGCGCCATGCAGCCGCTCGAGCGCCGAGGCCGCCGGGCGCAGGACATGCGTCAGCAGGGCATTCCCGGTCCAAGGCGAGGCAAGCGAGGTAAGCGCGCCGCCCGGCGCCGCGGCGGTGATGATCCAGGTGTCGCTTCCGAGGCTGCCATGCGCGATCGGCGACAGGAGGTTTTCGTGTCGCACCGTCATGGAGTGGGCCAGCCGTCCGCGACACGGCGCACCGCGCTGCACCTGCAACGCGATGACATCGGCGATGAGGCCACGGCGATCCTCGGCCGCGAACGCCGGAACACCACCGAGGGAAGCGGCCGGTTGCCCCAGCAGCACCGCAAAGCGGCCGTCGATCAAGCCCGCTGGCGGCTGTGCGGCCGCAGTTTGTCCAGCCTTGACCACTCGCACCCTCGCCCGCAGCCTCACCTCCGCAACCCCGAGACTGCACCCGAGGAGTTAAGATTTTCTTGCCAGGCGGCGCGCAGAAGGAGCGGCACTCGATCTTGCGAAAGCGCGTCAGGCCGGCAGGATCTCGCGTCGGCGCGGCTTGACACCGGCGCGCGCCGGCTGCAGCGCTTACACCCCCCCGAAACCTGTTCCCTGAAGCCCATCCCCCGAGGAGATGATCAAGATGGATCTCGAACACGCGCAAGACCTTGCCAGCCGCGCGGTCCAGGAGGCAGCGCGGTTCGGCAAGCCCATCTGCGTTGCGGTCAGCGACGAGCGTGGCTTGCTGCTGGCCTTCCTGCGGATGGATGGAGCGCCGGCGCGCAGCGTCGAGTTGTCGCAGAACAAGGCCTACAGCGCCGCCAGGCTGGGCACCGCCACCGCGGCGTTCCACGAGCGCATGCTGCGCGAGAACATGCCGGCAAGCTATTTCGGTGATCCTCGGCTGACCGGCATGCCGGGCGGCAGCGTGGTCAGCAATCGTGAGGGCCGGGTCCTCGGCGGCATCGGCATCAGCGGCCTCGCCCCGGCCCAGGACCAGGAGATCGCCGACCTGCTGACGTCATAACGGCGCCGGCTCGACCGACCGCCGAGCACCGCCGTCGCTCGAACTCCGCTCTAGTCCCGGCCTGCCATCGTCTCGTGCTCGGTCACGATCTTCTCGAAGCGGCCGGCAGCGGCGAAGTGCACCGGCTTCACCTGCCCCAGCTTGCTGCTGTCGATCACCATGATGCTGTGTTGCGCCTGCTCGATCACCGCCCGCTTCACCGGCGCCTCATTGAAGTTCGAGCAGGTTGCCCCGTGCCGGTCGTGCAGTCCGCCGGCGGAGACGAACGCCTTGTTGATGCCGATCCGCTGCAGGGCGCGCAGGGCGTCGTCGGAGGTGAAGGTCGCAGACGACGGATGGAACAGGCCGCCGAGCAGGTAGAGCCGGGCCCCGTCAATTTGCGCGGCCAGGGCGGCGATGTTCAGCGCGTAGCAGACGATCGTGAGATCGAGATCCCGGGGCAGCGCCGCCACCAGATGCGGCATCGTGGTTCCGCAATCGATGAACAGCGTATCGCCCCGTGCCACCAGTCCTGCCGCCCGCTCGCCGGCCAGCCGCTTGGCGTATGCATGGCTGTCGGTCTCGTCCTCAAGCCGGTAGCGCGAGCGCGCGGCCGTGGCGGAGGCGATCACATGGCCGCCAAGCAGTTCGACCGCGGCGCGGGGTCCCGCGAGGTCTCGTCGCAACGTCATGGCGGACACTCCGAGCCGTTGCGCCGCGTCGGCAAGACGGACCGCGCCCCGCTCGTCGACCAAAGCGGCCAACACGCCGAGCCGCACCTGACGGCGGCCGGAGCCGATGCCAGTTGCCAACCTCCCCCTCCCACGCTTGCCAATGTTCGAATCTTACCATATGTGAAGATCCTAACAAGCGGGCGGAAAACGGGCCAGGAGACGCGCATGACACGCAACCAGTTCGATCCGAAGAGTCTCGCGAGCCTGATCGACCATACGATCCTCAAGCCGGACACCACCACGGCGCAGGTGACCAGCTATTGCGAGCAGGCGCTGCGGCACGGCTTCCGGTCGGTCTGCGTGAACCCGGTACAGGTCAAGCTCGTGGCGACCCTGCTTGCGGGCACCGAGGTGCGCGCCTGCTCGGTGATCGGCTTTCCGCTCGGCGCCAGCACCAGCCGGATCAAGGCGGCCGAGGCCGCGGCCGCGGTCGCGGACGGTGCGACCGAGATCGACATGGTGATCGATATCGGGGCGCTGAAGGACGGCCGCACCGATCAGGTCGCAGCCGACATCGCCGCCGTGCGCGAGGCCTGCCCGGGTATGATCCTCAAGGTGATCATCGAGACCTGCCTGCTCACCGACGACGAGAAGCGCACCGCCTGCCGGCTGTCGAAGGCGGCCGGTGCTGATTTCGTGAAGACCTCCACCGGCTTCTCGACCGGAGGTGCGACGCTCGCCGACGTGGCGCTGATGCGGGCCGAGGTCGGACCCGGGATGGGCGTCAAGGCCTCGGGCGGCATACGCACGCTGGAGGTGGCGCGCGCCATGGTGAACGCCGGCGCCACGCGGCTCGGAACCAGTTCCGGCATCGCGATCATCAGCGAGGCACCCGCCGGCGACGCGTCAGGCTACTAGGTCTATCCAAACACGGCGCGGACACAGAAGCCGCGCCAAGGCAACACAGTTCGGAGACGTATCATGACCGAGTTCAGCCGCCGCCAGTTCTCCACCCTGACCGCGGCGGCGCTCGCCGGCGGCTGCATCGCGCCGCGCGCCGCCTGGGCCGACACCCCGGCTGTCGCCACCGCCGGCGTGCCGAAGACGATCACCGCCAAGGCCACCAAGAAATACTCGATCGCCACCGTGGTGAAGGTCGACGGCATCGCCTGGTTCGACCGCATGCGTGTCGGCGTGAAGCAGTTCGGCGCCGATAACGGGCACGACACCTGGATGGTCGGGCCGAGCCAGGCCGATGCCGCCGCCCAGGTGCAGATCGTCGAGACGCTGATCGGACAAGGTGTCGATGCCATCTGCATCGTGCCGTTCTCGGTCGAGGCGGTCGAGCCGGTGCTGCAGAAGGCGCGCGACCGCGGCATCGTCGTGATCTCGCACGAGGCGTCGAACCTGCAGGCGACCGACTACGACGTCGAGGCGTTCGACAACCACGCCTACGGCGCCAAGCTGATGCAGGTGCTGGCCAAGCAGATGGGCGGCCAGGGCAAATACATCGCCACCGTCGGCAGCCTGACCTCGCAGTCGCAGAACGAGTGGATCGATGGCGGCGTCGCCTACCAGCTGGCGCACTATCCGAAGATGCAGCAGGTCACCAAGCGCATCGAGACCTATGACGACGCCACCACCGACTACAACAAGCTCAAGGAAATCCTCACCACCTACCCGGATCTGACCGGCATCCTGGGCGCGCCGATGCCGACCTCGGCCGGCGCCGGGCGCCTGATCGCCGAGCGCGGGCTGAAGGGCAAGCTATTCTTCTCCGGCACCGGGCTGGTGTCGGTTGCCGGCCAGTATCTCAAGGACGGCGACATCGAATACATCCAGTTCTGGGATCCGGCAGTGGCCGGCTACGCCATGAACATCCTTGCCGTGATGGCGCTGAGCAAGCAGCCGATCCATGCCGGCCTGGATATCGGCCTCACCGGCTATACCGACCTCAAGGCGAACGACCCGCAGCGCGCCAACGTGCTGTTCGGCCAGGGCTGGGTCGGTGTCACCAAGGCGAACATGGGCCAGTACAACTTCTAGGCCCGGCCCGCCGTCTGTCGATGTCCCCGCCCCTGCTCGCGCTTCGCCAGGTCAGCAAGAACTTCGCCGGCGTCCAGGCCCTGCACCGCGTGTCGCTCGCGATCGCGCCGGGCGAGATCCACTGCCTTGCCGGCGAGAACGGCTCCGGCAAGTCGACGCTGATCAAGATCATGTCGGGCGTGAACCAGCCGGATGCGGGCGAGATCGAGATCGATGGCAGGATTGTCGCCGGCCTCACCCCGCGCGAGGCGATCGCGCACGGCGTGCAGGTGATCTACCAGGACTTCTCGCTGTTCGGAAACCTCACCGTCGCCGAGAACCTCGCTCTCGGCAGCGAACTTCGTGACCGGCGGCGCCTCGTCAACTGGCGCCGCATGCGCGAGCAAGCCCGCGCCGCGGTGGAGCGGCTCGGCGTGGCGCTCGATCTCGATGTCAACGTGGACAGCCTGCCAACCTCCGGGCGGCAGCTGGTGGCGATCGCGCGCGCGCTGATGGCCGACCCGCGCCTGCTGATCATGGACGAGCCCACCACCGCGCTGACCGGCCGCGAGGTCGAGCGGCTGTTCGCGGTGGTGCGCGACATCCAGTCGCGCGGCATCGCGGTGCTCTTCGTCAGCCACAAGATGCGCGAGATGCTCGACATCAGCGAGCGGCTCACCGTCATCCGCAATGGCGAAGTGGTCACCGCCGGACCGATCGCGGGCTACGACGAAGCCGTGATCACGCGCGCCATGACCGGCTCAGACATCGCCGAGGAACCCTATCGCTGGGAACCCGCCTCGCCCGCCGGCACGCCGGCCCTCACGGTGGAGCACCTCACGGTCACAGGCGAGCTCGAGGATGTCAGCCTTTGCATCATGCCGGGCGAGATCGTCGGCGTGGCCGGACTGCTCGGTTCCGGACGCACCGAGCTGGCGCTGGCGCTGTTCGGCATGCGTCCGACCTATCGCGGCAGCATCAGCCTGCGCGGTCGCCAGATCCGGCTCGCGAACCCGCAGCAGGCGATCGCGAACGGCATCGCCTACGTGCCGGAGGACCGCCTCACCGAGGGGCTGTTCATGCCTGCCAGCATCGACCGCAACCTGCTGGCAACCTCGTATGGCGCCCTCAGCCGGTTCGGAGTGATCAATCGCCGACGTGCCGAGGCGGAGGCGGCCGGCATGCTGCGCGATATGGCGATCGCGACCCCGACGGGCGCGCGTCCGGTGATGCAGCTCTCCGGCGGCAACCAGCAGCGCGTGGTGATCGGTCGCTGGCTGCTGCGTAACCCGCTGCTGCTGATCCTGAACGGCCCGACGGTCGGAGTCGATGTCGGCTCCAAGGCCGGCATCCACCGCAAGATACGCGATCTCGCGCGCGAGCGCGGCCTGGGCGTGCTGATGATCTCCGACGACCTCCCCGAGCTCGTGGCACACTGCAACCGCATCGCCGTGATGCATCGCGGCCGGCTTCTCCAGTTGCTCGACGCCGCCGAAACCAGCGAGACCGCACTCGCCGACCGGCTCGGAGCGCTCACATGAGGGCCCTGGCATGAAGGCGTTCGCGGAGCGCGCGCTGCGGACGCCGGAGCTGGGCGTCGGCCTGGTGCTGGTGGTCGCCATGCTGGTCATCGGCAGCATCAATCCGGCCTTCTGGGACGCCGGCAACCTGTTCAGCCTGCTGCGCGCCAACGTCATCACCGGCATCCTGGCGCTGGGCGTGCTGATGGTGATGCTGTCCGGCGGCATCGACGTCTCGTTCCCGGCCTTTGCCATCGCGTCGATGTACCTGACCATCAAGGGCATGATCGCGTTCGGCTATGACGGGGTCGTGCTGCCCTTCATTGCGGCTACGATCATCGGGCTGCTGCTCGGGCTGGTGAACGCCTTTTTCGTGCACGCGCTGCGCATGATTCCGCTGATCGTGACCCTCGGCACCGGCACCGCGGTGCGCGGTTTCCTGCTGGGTGCTGTCGGCGCCAGCCAGATCAATATCGACCGCATGCCGCCACGCCTGATCGCCTTCGCCCGCACCGACCTGCTGACGGTGACCAGCGGCGGCGAGCATTTCGGCCTGTCGGCGATGATCCTGGTGTATGCGGCGGTCGCCGTCGGCGTGCACCTGCTACTGCGCCACACCCTGATGGGACGCAGCATCTACGCGCTCGGCGGCGGCGAGGAAACCGCACGCCGGATTGGCTTCTCGGTGCGCAACACCCGTGTTCTGATCTACGGGCTCGCCGGCGCGCTGGCCGGGTTCACCGGGCTGCTGCACGGCTCGATGATCTGGATCGCCAACCCGCACGACATGGTGGGCATGGAGCTCGACGTGATCGCCGCCGTGGTGCTCGGGGGCGCCAGCATCTTTGGCGGCCGCGGCAGCGTGCTCGGCACCGTGCTCGGCGTGTTCACGCTGGTGATGGTGACCAACAGCCTCATCATCATGCATATCGACACGACATGGCAGCGCGTCGTGGTCGGTCTGATCGTGATCGCCGCGACCGCCGCGAGTTCCTGGCGCGATCGCAGGCGTCTGGCGTGAAGGAGCGACCCGCATGATCGCCCGCCTGCGAAGCACCCGTCTGCCACGACTGGACAGCAGCCTGCTGCAGCTCGCCATCCTCACGGTCGTGATCTTCGCGGTCATGGCGACGCTGAACCCGCACAAGTTCCTGCGCCCGTACATCTTCGAATCCATCACCTACGAGGCGCCGGAGCTCGGCCTGCTGTCGATCGCGATGATGCTGGCGATGCTGACCGGCGGCATCGACCTCTCGGTGATCGGCCTGGCCAACCTGTCGGCGATCCTGGCCGGGCTGTTCTTCCACGCCTATGGCGGCAGCCGCGGACCGGCGCTGATGCACATGGGAACGCTGCCGGTCCTGGCCGGGGTCGGCATGGCGCTCGCCACCGGCCTGGTCGGGGGTGCGATCAACGGGCTGCTGATCGCGCGCGTACGCATCACGCCGATCCTGGCGACCATCGGCACCGGCCAGATCTTCACCGGCCTGGCGCTGGTACTGACCGGAGGCCCCGCGATCGTTGGCTACCCGATGGCGTGGGGTGCGATCGGCAATGACAGCGTGCTTGGAGTTGCGATCCCGCTGGTGGTGTTCCTCGTCGTCGCAGTGCTGGTCAGCGTGATGCTGGCACGCACGCCGTTCGGCATGGACCTGCTGCTGATCGGCACCAACCGCCGGGCGGCGCTGTTCGCCGGCCTGCGCACCGCGCGCACGATCTTCTTTTCCTATGTGCTGAGTGGAGCGCTTGCCAGCATGGCGGGGATCCTGCTGTCGTCGCGCACCAATGCGGCAAAATCGGATTACGGCGTCTCGTACCTGCTGGAGGCGGTGCTGATCGCCGTGCTGGGCGGCACCAATCCGGCCGGCGGACGCGGCTCGGTGGCCGGCATCGCGGTCGCCCTGGTTGCCCTGATGCTGCTCTCCAGCGGCCTGCAACTGATGCGCTTCAGCAATTTCCTGGTCGACTTCGTCTGGGGCGCCTTCCTGCTGCTCTCGATCGCGCTCAATGCGTGGCGCACCCGCAAGGCCTGACATGACCCGCATCCTGGCAACCCAACCGCTGCACCGGACTCTCGCCACCAGCGATGAGCAGGTGGTGATGCAGGCGGGCACGCTGAGCGCCTCGTTGTTCCGCTATGCCAGCGGCATCGAGGCGCTACGGCTGCGCAATGCCCGCGGCAGCCTGGTCCTGCTGCCCTGGTATGGCCAGATGATCTGGCAGGCGGAATTCGACGGGGTGCCGCTCACCATGCAGAGCGGCTTCTCGATGCCGCTGCCCGCGTCCGGGATCGCGGGAACCTACGGCTGCTTTGCCTTCCATAGCGGGCTGCTGCGAAACGGCGTCCCGGGCCCGGAGGACGACCACGCGGCGCACGGCGAGTTTCCGACCACGGCCCTCGGCAGTGCCTGGCTGGAGCTTGGCGAGGACGCTGATGGCCTGACCCTGCGGCTGGCGGGCGAGCGCGAGCACATCGTGGGCTTCGGTCCGCATTACCTGGCTCGCCCCTCGGTCAGCCTCGGCGAGACCGCGACCCAGTTCGCGATCGGCATGCACGTGGCAAACCGCTCCGGAAAGCCGATGGAGCTGATGTACATGGCGCACGTCAACTTCGCCTTCGTGCCGCACGGCCGCATCATCCAGCCGGTCCCGTTCACGCCCGCGCACGTCCAGGTGCGGCGCGCGGTGCCGGCGCATGTGCAGCCGAACCCGGACTATCTTGCTTTCATCGAAACGCTGGCCCGGTCGCCCGAGCGCATGCGGCAGCTCGACGAACCCGCGCGGTACGATCCCGAGCAGGTCTTCTACTTGAAGAACCTGCCGCGTGGACCCGACGGCCGCACCGCCATCATGCTGCGCCGTCCGCAGGGCGACGCGTTCGCGCTCAGCCATGCGCCGGCGGAGTTCCCGCATTGCGTGCGCTGGATCCTCGACGATCCCGACCAGAAGGTCGCGGCGTTTTCCCTGCCTTCGACCTGCGAGCCGGAGGGCTATGCGGCGGAACGTCGCAAGGGCAATGTGCGGACCCTTGCACCGGGTGCGGCGGCCGGTTTCTCGCTCACGGCCGGCTACCTGGACCGGGAAGCCGCCGATCGGATGGAAGCCCATATCGGCGCATTGTCCAGCGACAGGAAGCAGGCATCATGAGCAGGCGCATCGGCGTGATCGGCAGCAACATGGTCGATCTGGTGACCTACGTGGACCGCATGCCCGAAGCCGGCGAGACCCTCGCGGCACCCCGTTTCGCAATGGGTCCCGGCGGCAAGGGCGCCAACCAGGCCGTCGCGGCTGCGAAGCTGGGCAGCGACGTGCTGATGGTGAGCTGCGTCGGCGACGACCTGTTCGGCCGCAACACCCTGAGCAACTTCGCGGGCCTCGGCATAGACGCCCGCCATGTGCGTGTCGTGCGCGGCCTGTCCAGCGGCGTGGCACCCATCTTCGTCGAGCGGAACGGCGAGAACCGCATCCTGATCGTCAAGGGTGCCAACGACGCGCTGGCGCCGGCGGATGTCGAGGCGGCGGCGGACGATCTCCGCAGTTGCGCACTGATCCTTCTGCAACTGGAAGTTCCGTTGCCGACGATCTACGCGGCAATCGAGTTCGGGCGCGCCAACGCGATCCCGGTGCTGCTCAACCCGGCGCCCGCGACACCCGAACTCGAACTCGACCGTATCGCCGGGGTCACCTTCTTCGCACCGAACCAGACCGAGCTCGCGATCCTCACCGGCCTGCCTGCTGGAACGCCGGAAGCGGCCGAGCAGGCAGCGCGCTCCCTCCTCGCGCACGGCATCGGCGCGGTCATCGTGACACTCGGCGCGGACGGCGCGCTGCTGGTCGAGCCGGACGACACGCACCGGATTGCCCCGGTCGCGGTTCGCGCGCTGGACACGACCGGGGCCGGGGACGCCTTCATCGGCGCATTTGCGCACCACTACGTCGGCGGCCATGACAAGCTCGCGGCGTTGCAGCAGGCGGCGCGCTACGCCGCCGATGCGGTGACGCGGCCGGGAACCCAGAGCTCGTTCGCAACGGCGAGCGACTTCGCGAAGTTCTGCGCCAGCCTCGATGACAGTAAGCTTCCAGGCTAGGCCTTCACCGCCGAGCATGTCGGGATCGCCCTAATCATCCGCATGGTGCAGTCGATGGGATCCTCGCTCAAGGAACTCTCCGCCCTGGGCGAGGAACATCGATCGGGAAAGATGACGCGCGAGCGGAGCGCCGAGATCATGACCCAGCAGCTTGCCAGGCTCGAGCAGCAGGCGGCACACCTGAACGCGATGACCGCCTAACTTCGGGCCAAGGTGGATTGGCTGCGACACGGCAATCGCACACCCGAGCCCCGGTTCTCAGATTATGCGGGCGCACCGGGTGGCCCCGGGAGCGACAGCCCAAAGAGCCCAAAGGGCTGACATCACGCCTCGGGCGGATCACCCGGCTCGAAGGTACGCACGACTTCGAACCGGCCGGCCTCGAAGGTCGAGATCGTCAGCGCGCGATACAGGAACGCCGGCAGCGACGGATCGGCGAGCAACGCCTCGTAATGCTGCATGCTGCGCCACTGCACGTACATCGTGACCCTGCTGCCGTCCAGGCCGCGATGCAGACTGCAGGAAACGAAACCGGGCGCCTGCGAGATGGTGCCGTCATAGGCATCCGTCAGCAGTTCGAGCAGTTCCTGCTGGTGCGGCGGCTCGACCGTGAAGGCCTGGATCAGGGTGACCACGTCGGTGCCGGCATGGATGGTGATCATCGCTGTGGCGCTCCGCCCGGCTAGTCTTCGAACGGATCGCGCACCAGGATGGTGTCGTCGCGTTCCGGGCTGGTGGACAGCAAGGTCACCGGCGCTTCCACCAGTTCCTCGATGCGCCGGACGTATTTGATCGCCTGCGCCGGCAGGTCGGCATACGAGCGCGCCCCGCGCGTGGTTTCCTTCCAGCCCGCCATGGTCTCGAACACCGGCTCGATCCGAAGCGACGCCGCCGGCGCCGCCGGCAGATGGCGCACCGCGGCCCCGTCCAGCATATAGCCGGTGCAGATCCTGATCTCGTCGAGCCCGTCGAGCACGTCGAGCTTGGTCAGCGCGAGCCCGTTGATGCCGCCGACGCGGATGGCGCCGCGCACCAGCACCGCGTCGAACCAGCCGCAGCGGCGCGGGCGCCCGGTGACGGTGCCGAACTCGTGGCCGCGCTCGCCGAGCAGCCGCCCGGTCTCGTCGAACAGCTCGGTCGGGAACGGCCCGGCGCCGACACGCGTCGAATAGGCCTTCGCGATGCCGAGCACGAAGCCGATCGAAGCGGGCCCGACGCCGCTGCCGGTGCCGGCATTGGACGCCACCGTGTTGCTGCTGGTCACGAACGGATAGGTGCCGTGATCGACATCGAGCATCACCGCCTGCGCGCCCTCGAACAGGATGCGTCGTCCCGCGCGCCGCGCCTCGTCGAGCAGTTCCCAGACCCGGTCGGCGAAGGGCAGGATGCGCGGCGCCAGCGCCATCAGCCAGTCCATCAGTGCCTGCTTGGTAAAGACCGGAGCGCCCAGGCCCTGCAGCAGCGTGTTGTGGTGCAGCAGCAGCTCGTCGAGCTTCCAGTCGAGCGTCTCGGGTTCGGCCAGATCGCACACGCGGATCGCGCGCCGCGCCACCTTGTCCTCGTAGGCAGGCCCGATGCCGCGCCCGGTGGTGCCGATCTTGCGCTCGCCACGCGCCACCTCCCGCGCGCGGTCGATGGCACCGTGCACCGGCAGGATCAGCGCCGCGTTCTCGGCGATGCGCAGCGTCTCTGAGGTCACGTCGAGACCCTGCGCGCGCACCCGGTCGATCTCGGCGAGCAGGGCCTCCGGATCGATCACGACGCCGTTGCCGATCAGGCCGGTCTTGCCGCGCACCAGCCCGCTCGGCAGCAGCGACAGCTTGTAGGTCTGGTTGCCGACCACCAGCGTATGGCCGGCATTGTGGCCGCCCTGGAACCGCACCACGATGTCGGCGCGGCTGGCGAGCCAGTCGACGATCTTGCCCTTGCCCTCGTCGCCCCATTGCGCGCCGATCACGGTGACGTTCGACATGCTCAGGGTACTCCGGAAGACGGGGCAGGCGACGCGCCGGGCAGTGCGACCGCCTCGCCATCGCGCATGAGGTGGGTGCAGCCGAGACGCGCCGCCTCGGCAGCAGGGTCGGCGCTCGGCGCCAGGGATGCCACCGTGGCATAGCCCGCCCTGCGCAGCGCCAGCGACGCCTCCGCATCGGCATCGACCGGCACCAGCACGCGCGGCCGGACCGCCCGGCCGGGGGCGGCGCGCAGCAGCGCCTCCGGACGCAGGGTGATCCCGCAGGCCGGCTCGTCGCCGCCGCTGCGATAGCGGCCGCCGCGCCCGAGCTCCTCGTGCCGGCCGGGCGCGTACACCGTCACGCACAGCCCGGTATGGTAGCGCCAGCCGCGGAACTCGATCGGATCGATGGTCAGGCGCAGGCCGGGCGTGCGCGCAACGATGGCCGCGACGCTGTCGGCCAGGCGGTTGCACAGGGCGCGCGCGCCAGTCGTGAGATCCGCCGCCTGCAGCACCGCGAGCGCGCGCGCCGCCGGACCCGCCGCCAGCAGCAGCTCGTTCAGCACAGGTGCCAGGGCTGCGCCATGGTGGCTGACCTCGGCGGCGTTCTTGCGATCCAGCGCGCGCATCAGCTCCGGCCGGACCGCTTCCGGGATGCCGGCCTCCTCGATCAGCATCGGCGCCAGCGACGGCAGCGTCAGGTCGAAGCTGACCCGGGTCAATCCGAGTGCCGCCAGCGCCTGCGCCGCCACCGCGATCACCTCGGCATCGGCTTCCGGCTGGTCCGGCCCGATCAGCTCGATCCCGGCCTGCGAGATCTGCCGGTCGGCGACCAGCGTGCCGCCCTGCACCTGGATGCAGGCGCCGGCATAGGACAGCCGCAGCGGACGCGGCGCGTTAGTCAGCCTCGTCGCGGCGATCCGCGCCACCTGCGGGGTCATATCCGGGCGCAGGCCCATCATCCGGCGCGTCGAGGGATCCATCAGCCGGAAGGTCTGCTCGGCGATGGCCGCACCAGCGCCGGACAGCAGGCTGTCCTCGAACTCGAGCAGCGGCGGCTTGACCCGCTCGTAGCCGTGCGAGGCGAACACCGCCATCAGCGCCTCGACCGACAGCGCCTCGGTTTCCGCATCCGGCGGCAGCAGGTCGCGCAGGCCGGCGGGCAGCAAGGCCGGGTTCGGGAGCAGGTCGTCGTTCATGCGAGCGGGGTCTTACCAGCGAACGCAGCTTCCGTCTCGGCTTCGGCCCAGTCCAGCCAAGGCAGCAGCGCCTCGATGTCGGCGGTCTCGACCGTGGCGCCGCCCCAGATGCGCAGGCCGGGCGGCGCATCGCGGTAGCTGGCGATGTCGTAGCCGGCCTGCTCGGCCTCGACCAGTGCCGTCAGGTGCCGGGCCGCACGCGCCTGCTCGCTCGCCGGCAGCGCCGTGAACCAGGGGGCGACGATACGCAGGCAGATCGAGGTGCTGGAGCGTTGCGCCGGCACCGCTGCCAGGAACGCCGCCCAGCCGGAGCGCTCGACCCATCCGGCGATGGCGGCGAGATTGCCGGTGCTGCGGGCGATCAGCGCGTCGAGACCGCCGATCCGCTCCGCCCAGAGCAGGCCGTCGAGCGCATCCTCGGTGCACAGCATCGACGGCGTGTTGATGGTGTCGCCGGCAAAGATGCCCTCGATGAGGCCTCCCTTGCTTGCTGAACGTCCGGGGCCGGTCAGGCGGAACAGCTTGGGCAACGGCCGTGGCGGGGGTGCTGACTCGAGCCGGGCCACCGCGCGCGGAGACAGCGCCAGCATGCCGTGCGCCGCCTCGCCGCCGAGCACCTTCTGCCAGGACCAGGTCACCACATCGAGCCGGTCCCAGGGCAGCCGCATCGCGAACGCGGCCGACGTGGCATCGCAGATCGCCAGTCCCGCATGCGTCTCCGGGATCGCGTCCGCTCCCGGGAAGCACACGCCCGACGTGGTGCCGTTCCAGGCGAACACCACGTCGCGCGACCAGTCCACGTTCGCCAGCGGCGGCAGCGCGCCATACTCCGCCTCCAGCACCCGCGCCTCCGGCAGCGCCAGTTGCGCCACGATGTCGTTCGCCCAGGTCGCGGAAAAGCTCTCGAACGCCAGCACCTCCACCGGACGCGCGCCGAGCAGCGACCACAGCGCCATCTCCACCGCGCCGGTATCCGACCCTGGCACGATACCGAGGCGCCAGCCCTCCGGCATGCCGAGCAGCGCGCGCGAGCGGCGGATCACCGCATCCAGTCGCGCCCGCCCCTCCGTCGAGCGGTGGCTGCGGCCGAGATACGCGTTCTCCAGCGCCTGCAGGCTCCATCCCGGGCGCTTGGCGCACGGCCCGGATCCGAAGCGCGGATTGGCCGGGCGCAGGACTGGCTTCGGCACTGGATGCATGAGCAGGGGCTCGATATGGCAGCGGGACGGGGGCGCACCCTAGAGCAGCGGCCGCCGGATTGGAATCCGCCCGGAGGCACGCGGCGGTTGGCGCGGCGGGCTGCCGTGCTCCATTAGAGGATGATGACCACCGCCGATCCGACAGAACTCCATCAGGGCCGCTCGCCCGCCGAGCTTGCCATCGAAGCCTCCGGCCTCGTGGTCCAGAGCCGGGAGCTGCCGCGCCTGATCCGCCTGGTAGCGCGCCGGCTGCCGTCGGGCGGCGAGCTTTCCGGCGAGCACCATGGCCCCCGCGAGACCGTGCGCGCCGCCTTGTGCGAGGTGCGCCGCAAGGCCTGGGCCTCGCGCCTGATCGATCGCAGCCAGCGCGGCAGCCGGCTGTGGGTCACTCGCGCCGACGCGCAGCTTGCCGCCGAGCTGATCGACGATCCCGATGCCGACGATGCCGCCCTGGCCGCGGCCCTGGAGCCGATCCTTGCCACCCGCTACCGGGCAACGGCCGACAGCCCGCAGGCAGTGCTGGACCTCGTGGCCGCCGAGCTGTTCGACAGCGCCGGCCGCGTGCTGTCGCCGACGCAGCACGCCATGCTGGCGCGCGAGATCGGAGAGGCCTTCGGGGATGATCGGAACTTCGCCGAGGCCGCCGGGCGCACCGAGCAGCAACGCCGGGCCGAGCGCGAGGCGGCGGATGCCGACGCCCGGCGTCGCCGGCGCGAGGAGTTGCAGCGGCTGCGCGACTGGGAGCGCAGCCTGGTCGGCTTTGCCGACGTCCCGGCCCTGCTCGGCATCGATCGCGCCGCCACCCTGCGCCTGGTGGCGGAGAACCGCCTGCCGGTGGCGCGCCGCGTCACCCGCGACGGCGTCGAACACTGGGAGTTCGACCCGGCGGAGCTGGTCCGGCTGCGCGAGCAGCTCGCAACCGAGACCAGCGCGCCGCGCCAGGCCCGGACCCAGCAGTCCGGCATACGCGTCGGCAACGCCGCCATCGCGCGCATTGCGGCACTCGATCGCTACGCCGCGCATTTCCGCACCGCGCGGGCGTTGAGCCGCCGCATCACCCTGGTCACCGGCCCCACCAACAGCGGCAAGTCGCACACCGCGCTCGACACGCTGTCACGGGCCGAGAGCGGCATGGCGCTGGCGCCGCTAAGGCTCCTGGCGCACGAGTTCCGCGAGGCGCTGGGTGCTCGCGGCGTGCCGTGCTCGCTCTCCACCGGCGAGGAGCGCATCCCGGTGCCCGGCAGCCGGCATCTCGCCGCCACCGTCGAGATGTGTCCCCTGCACAATCCGGTCGACGTCGCCATCGTCGACGAGGCGCAGATGCTGCACGACCCGGACCGCGGCGCCGCCTGGACCGCCGCCATCATGGGCGCGCCGGCGCGCCACCTGTTCGTGCTGGGGGCGGCGGACTGCATCCCGATGGTGCGCCGGATCGCCGCCCTCTGCGACGATCCGCTCGACGAGATCACGCTGGAGCGCAAGGGACCGCTGGTCGCCGCCGACGATGCGGTGAAGCTCGCCAGCCTGCAGCGCGGCGACGCGGTGATCGCGTTCTCGCGCCGCGACGTGCTCGACCTGCGCGCCACGCTGCTCGCGCGCGGCCGCCGGGTCGCGGTGGTGTATGGCGCCCTCAGCCCGGAGGTGCGCCGCGCCGAGGCGGCCCGCTTCAACACCGGGGATGCCGAGATCCTGGTGGCCACCGACGCGATCGGCATGGGGCTCAACCTCAACATCCGCCGCATCGTGTTTGCGGCGCTCCGCAAGTTCGACGGCAGCATGAGCCGCGACCTTACTGCCCAGGAGGTCAAGCAGATCGGTGGTCGCGCCGGACGCTTCGGCATGCATGAGGCCGGCGTGGTCGCGGTGCTGGCTGGCGCCGGGAGTGCGAGCTTCGTGCGCACCATGCTGGCCGCACCCCCTGCGCCGCAGACCGAGCTGCGGCCGCTGGTGCAGCCCGACGCCGACATCGTGCGCGCGGTGGCCGCGGAGATCGGCTCGGACAGCCTGTTCGGCGTGCTGGTGCGCATCCGTCGCGCGGTGCTGCGCCGCGACGACCCGAACTACCGCCTCTCTGACATGGGGCAGGCGTTTGCCGTCGCCTCCGCGCTCGAGGGCATCTCCGGCCTCGACCTGACCCAGCGCTGGTCCTATGCGATGTGCCCGATCGACGAGCGCGACAACGGCATCACCCGGCTCGCCGCCTGGGCCGCCGACCATGCCGCCGGACGGCCGGTGATCCCGCCCGGCATCGGCAAGCTGCCGTCGCCGGAACGCGCCTCGCGGGACGAGCTGGAGCACGCCGAGAAGCGGCACAAGCGGCTTGTCGCCTGGCGCTGGCTCGCGCTGAGGTTCCCGGACGCCTATCCGGCGCGCCAGGATGCCGAGAACGCGACGTTGCGGCTGAATGGCTGGATCGAGGATGTGCTCCGCCAGCAGCGGCGCGGCAAGGACGCTTAGGCGGCCTCAGCGCCCGGAGCAGTTGGTGGCCGAGGTCGGACTCGAACCGACACGCCTCTCGGCAGACGATTTTGAGTCGTCCGCGTCTACCATTCCACCACTCGGCCAACAGGGTCCTGATAATCAATCGAGACGGACGTGACCAGACCGCCTCAACGGTGCATGCCGCATTCGACCTTGGCCGATCCAGCCCAGCGTCCGGCGCGGCTGTCCTCGCCGGAGCCCACCGCACGCGTGCAGACGGCGCAGCCGATCGAACGGTAGCCCTCATCCACCAGGGGATGGCGCGGGAGCGCGCGCGTCGCGAACTCGTCCTGCAGCCGCTGCGCGTCCCATCCGGCGAGCGGGTTCAGCTTGAGCCGGCCGCCCTCCTCCTCGACCACGTCGAGGCGCGAGCGGGTGGCAGCCTGGAACCGCTTGCGGCCGGTGATCCAGCCCGCGAACGGCAACAGGGCGCGCTCCAGCGGAGCGACCTTGCGCACCGCGCAACACGCATCCGTGTCGTAGTACCAGAGCTCGCCGGACGGATCCTGCGCACGGAGCCGGGCCGGATCCGGCGTCACATCGCGCACGTCCGACAGGCCGAGACGCTCGGCGAGCCGGTCGCGGTAGGCGAGCGTCTCGGGAAAATGCTTCCCGGTCTGCAGGAAGATCACTGGTGTCGCCGGATCGATCCCGGCGACCACCGCCAGCAGCACCGCGGACTCGGCGCCAAAGGAGGAGACCACCGCGAGTTGCCCCGCGAGCGGTCCGCGCAGCGCGTCGGCCAGCAGCGCCGGCCCCCCGATCCCCTGGCGCTCGCGCAGTCGCAGGGCGGCGATGGCCGTGCGCCGGGCCGCATCGGCGGGGCTGCCCACCTCGAGCCGCGCCAGGGCGCCGGTGTCGGCGGTTGGCGGAGGGAAGGCATCCGTGAGAGCCATGTCCATCGTGGAAATCGCAGCCTCTGTGCAGACCGAGCATAGCGAACGCACGCTCGCGGAACAGGGTTTGATCTGACCAACAAGGCAGCATTGTGTTTTTGTTGCAGCGGAGACGCACGCAGGCGCAACGACCCTGGCTCAGGCCTTGAGCACGTTCGCCGTTACGTCCTTCGCAAACTTCGCCGAATCAAGGGTTTCTGGCGACAGCCCGATCAGCTTCAACTCGTCCATGTATTCTGCGACCTGATCGCGTAGATCATTGCCCACCGGGTGCACCGACCGCCCCTCACTCTTCAGCATGCGGGCGCACTGCTCGATGGTGAGCGAGCGGGAGTCGGCCGCCAGCAGCACCGCGGTCTCCTGTGGATGCGCCGCTACCCAACGCGCCGCGTCCTGCATCGCCAGCGTCAGCGCCACGGCGGCCGCCGGGTCGTCATGCAGCAGGGCGCTGCGCAGCCCGAGCACGCGGCTGACCCGGACGCTGTAGCTGCCCGACATCGAGGAGGCGAGTTCGTCGAAATGCAGGCTGTCGCGCAGCAGCCAGATGGACGGGTCGTGGCCGACCACCGCCTGCACGTGCCCCTCGCTGAGCGCCAGCCCCAGGCCATCCGGCGGCAACTGGCGCCATTCGACGTCGTGGTTCGGGTCCATCCCCTTGCGCCGCATCATGATGGAGAAGAACAGCCGGTCCGGGCTGTCCAGGCTGCCGATGCCGATGACATGGCGATGCAGGTCCTCGATGCGCCGGAACGGCGAGCGGTGGGCCACCAGCAGGCGCGAGCTGCCGGCCTGCAGCCCGCAGACCAGGCGCGCCGGCAGCCCGGCCTGCAACCGCGGCAGCCAGGACAACGCCGCCGCCACCGCGGCATCCGCCTGGCCGCTCTGCACCTGGTCCAGCGCCTCGCGTCCGGACCGGGCCGGCTCGGTATAGGCGATGTCGAGCCGGTAGCGCCCGAACAGGCCCTGGTCGCGCGCCGCCAGCAGCACCGGATCGTGCTGCGGACCGGTCGCCGCGAGGGTCAGGAGGCGCGGCCGGCCGTCCGGCGTCACGTGCTTGTTCTTGTAGGGGTGGCGGATCCGGTTGCGCACGACCAGCGCCGCGCCGGCGGCGAGTCCCGCTCCGCCGGCCGCCAGGAGCAGGCGGCGCTGCAGAGTGTCGGGACGTGAAGGCTCCGCTCCGGGGAGCCCGGCCTTGGGATGCTCAGCCATTCTTACGTCCTGTCGGCAGCCTCACCCGGACGAGCCGGCGCGGACACCCCGCGGGGCTTTACGTCCTGCTGCCGCGTCGCTATACGGGCCACCGCCGTTCCCGGATAGCTCAGTTGGTAGAGCAAGCGACTGTTAATCGCTCGGTCGTAGGTTCGAGTCCTACTCCGGGAGCCAGCATCCCACGCGATCCGGCACCAGTCAGGCGGCACCGTCGGTCCGTCCGACTTGGCAAGAGCGGCGCAATCGGCCAGAAGGTTGCATGAGCGGCACTTCTTCCGAGTCCCCCGAGCCGACCGGCACGCCCTCCGACGCCGGGACGGCACCCTTCATCACCGCCGATGATTTCCACGGCATCGACATACGGGTCGGCACCGTGGCCGACGCGAAGCCGTTCCCCGAGGCGCGCAAGCCGGCGATCCGGCTCTGGATCGATTTCGGCCCGACGCTTGGCGTCCGGAGGTCCTCGGCGCAGGTCACCCGGCACTACACGCCTGACCAGCTCATCGGCCGGCAGGTCTGCGCCGTCGTCAACCTGCCACCGCGCCAGATCGGCCCGTTCGTCAGCGAGGTGCTGACCCTCGGCATGCCGGACTCGAAGGGCGAGGTCGTGCTGATCCGGCCGGATCACAAGGTGCCGGACGGCGGCCGACTGTTCTGATGCTCCCGCCTGCTATCAGTAGATTAACCGAATGGCCGTGAGCTACGCCACCGTCACCTGGGACCAGTTGCACCGCGACGCGCGGCAGCTCGCCGGTTCCCTGATGCCGCTCGGCCCCTGGAAGGGCATCGTCGCCATCACCCGCGGCGGCCTGATCCCGGCCGCGATCATCGGTCGAGAGCTCGACTGCCGGCTCATCGAGAGCATCTCCGTGGTCTCCTATGACGAGGAGACCCAGGGCGCGCCCCGCGTCATCAAGTCGCCGGCTGCGGCAGGGGATGGCGAGGGCTTCCTGATCATCGACGACCTGGTCGATTCCGGCGTCACCGCGCAGCTCGTTCGCAGCCTGCTGCCGAAAGCTTATTTCGCCTGCCTCTACGCGAAGCCTTCCGGACGGCCCTCGACCGACATGTTCGTGGTCGAGGTGCCGCAGGAAACCTGGATCCTGTTCCCTTGGGACACCGCACCGCTGTTCGTGCCTCCCCTTGCGCGCTCGCGCCCCGAGAGCGCCGTCTGAGGCAAGCGGAACGGCGAGTCCTCGGCTTGCCTTGTGTGAGCCGGGACAATAGGGTCCGCGCCAGAGCGCGATGAGTGCATCACGCTCTTCCTTGGAGTGGACGGAGCAGCGTCGTGCTGCTCCCGGTCGACGGGGCGTGGCGCAGCCTGGTAGCGCGCGTGTTTTGGGTACACGAGGCCGCCGGTTCGAGTCCGGCCGCCCCGACCAGTGACGACAGGGAGTTCAGGCAATCATGCGTGCCCGCATCTACAAGCAGCCCAAGACATCGATGCAGTCCGGCCAGGCCAATACGCATGACTGGGTGCTGGAATACGGGCAGAGCGAGCAGCGCCGGCAGGACCCGCTGATGGGCTGGTTCGGCAGCGGCGACATGCAGAGCCAGCTCCGGCTGAAATTCCCCTCGCAGGAAGAAGCCGTCGCCTACGCGCAGCGCGAGGGCATCGCCTACGACCTCGAGCTGCCGGTTGCCCGGGTGCGCAAGCCGAAGGCATACGCAGACAACTTCCGCAGCGATCGACTGCAGAACTGGACCCACTGATACCTCTGCGCGCCCTTAGCTCAGTTGGATAGAGCAATAGCCTTCTAAGCTATGGGTCGGTGGTTCGAATCCACCAGGGCGCGCCACTTCACCCGCCTCAGGCCTTGCCGCGGATCAGAGTTCCAGGCCCGGCCGCCGTGAACAGTTCCAGCAGGCAGGCATGCGGCACCCTGCCGTCCAGGATCACCGCCGCCTTCGCGCCCGCGGCGACCGCCTCCAGGCAGGTTTCGACCTTTGGGATCATCCCGCCCGAGATCATTCCGCTGGCGATCCCGGCCAGCGCCTGCTCCGGCGACAGCTCCTCGATGAGCTGGTGGTTCTCGTCCAGCACGCCAGGCACGTCGGTCAGCATCAGCAGGCGGGTGGCACCCAGCGCGCCGGCGATCGCTCCGGCCGCGGTGTCGGCATTGATGTTGTAGGTCTCGCCATCCGCGCCAACGCCGACCGGAGCGATGACCGGGATCAATCCGGAGCCGGACAGCGCATAGAGCAGCCGCGTGTCGATCCGGTCCGGCTGCCCGACGAAGCCCAGGTCCAGCGCGCGCTCGATATGGCTGTGCGGGTCGCGCACCGTGCGCTTGAGCTTGCTCGCCCGGATCAGCCCGCCATCCTTGCCGGAGATGCCGACAGCGAGCGCGCCGGCACGGTTGATCAGGTCGGCGACCTGCTTGTTCACCGAGCCGGACAGGACCATCTCGATGATCTCGACCATCGCCGCATCCGTTACGCGCAGCCCGTCCACGAAGCTCGACTTGATCGCGAGGCGCTCCAGCATCGCGTTGATCTGCGGGCCGCCGCCATGCACCACCACCGGGTTCACGCCGACCAGCTTGAGCAGGGCTATATCGTGCCCGAAGGCTTCCGCCAGCTTCGGGTCGCCCATGGCGTGGCCGCCATACTTCACCACGATGGTGTCGCCGGCATAGCGGCGCAGGTAGGGCAGCGCGCTCGCCAGCGTTGCGGCCTGCTCCTGTGCCGCCTTCAGCGCCGCTTCGCTCAGGCTCATGGGCAGTCTCTCCGGATCACAAGCGAGTTTGAACCGGCAGCGCCAATCCGGCCAGGGTCGCGCGCAGGTCGGCAATTCCCAGGCCGGTCTCGCTGCTGCTCAGGATCACCTCGGGATGCGCCGCCGGGTGCTTGCGCGCCAGTCCCTCGACCTCGCGCCGCTTGGCGTCGAGCGCCGCAGGCTTCGGCGCGTCTGCCTTGGTCAGCACAAGCTGGAAGCTCACCGCCGCACGGTCTAGCAGCTTCATCGCGTCGAGATCGTTGGCCTTGATCTCGATCCGGCTGTCCAGCAGCAGCACCACCCGGCGCAGCGTCGGACGCCCGCGCAGATAGTCGAACATCAGGCCCTGCCAGTCCTCCTTCACCGCTCGCGCCGCCTCGGCATAGCCGTAGCCCGGCATGTCCACCAGGGTCAGACGCTGGCCGAGGTCGAAGAAGTTGAGCTGCTTGGTGCGGCCGGGCTGCGTGGACGCGCGCGCCAGCGCCTTGTGGCCGGTGAGCGCGTTGATCAGCGTGGACTTGCCGACGTTCGAGCGGCCAGCGAAGGCGATCTCCGGCCGGTCCGGCTCCGGCAGCTGGTCGAGGCGCTGGGCGGCATAGAAGAACCGGCACTCGGCGGCGAACAGCAGCCGTCCTGTCTCGAGCGCCGCCGCCCGTTCGGCCTCGGCGTCCGATGCAGCAACAGTATCGCTCAGCTCCGCACCGGACGCGCTGCCCGTCCGCCCCCAAGCCGTGTGCTGCGCATGATCAGCCATTGCTGCGCCACCGTCAGCGTGTTGTTCCAGCAGTAGTAGATCACCAGCCCGGCCGGCTGCCGTGCCAGCACGAAGGTGAAGATCAGCGGCATGACCTGGAACAGCCGCGCCTGGGTCGGGTCCGGCGGCGGCGGGTTCATCCGCTGCTGCATGAACATCGTGACGCCCAGCACGAGCGGCCACACGCCGAGATGCAGCATCGGCGAGATCGCCGTCGGATCGAACGGGATCAGTCCGAAGCCGTTGAACAGATTGGTCGGATCCGGCGCCGACAGGTCACGGATCCAGCCGAAGAACGGCGCGTGCCGCATTTCGATGGTGACGTAGAGATCCTTGTACAGGCACCAGAACACCGGGATCTGCACCAGCATCGGCAGGCAGCCGCTGGCCGGGTTGACCCCCTCGCTCTTGTAGAGCGCCATCATCTCCTTGTTCATCGCCATCGGGTCGTCTTTGTAGCGCTCGCGAACCGCCGTCATCTTCGGCGCCAGCAGCTTCATCTTGCTCATCGAGCGGAACGACTTCGTCGCCAGCGGGAAGAACAGCGTCTTGACGATGAGTGTAAAGGCGAGCAGCGCAAGGCCGAAATTGCCCAGCACGGTATTGAGCCAGTCGAGCACATAAAAGATCGGCTTGGTCAGGAACGCGAACCAGCCGAAATCCACTGCCTTCCAGAAATCCGCGATGTGCAGCGAGGCCTGGTAGCCCTCGAGCAGATGCACCTCCTTGGCGCCCGCGAAGACGTGGCTGGAACTGGACCCGGTGGCGCCGGGAGCGACCACGACTGGGCTGCTCGCCAGGAAGTCGATCTGGTAGGTGCCGGCGCCGCTGTTCGGCACGTAGCGGTAGCTCGCGGTCCCGGACGTCGTGGCTCCCGGAATGATCGCCGTCAGCCAGTACTTGTCGGTGATGCCGGCCCATGCGCCAGGAGATTGGGCGCTTGAGGGTTGCGAGCCGGTGGTGGCGCCGGGCTGCGGCGCACTCCAGCCGACGCCGTTGCCGCTGGCCGCGTTGCTCTGCACAGTCTTGTAGGACATCTCCTCGAGACGCCCATCCACTACCGCGATCGGGCCCTCATGCACCAGGTAGCCGCCGGTCACCAGCGGGGTGTAGCCGCGGCTGACGCGCGACCACGGATACAGCGATACCGGCTGGCCGGTCGCGTTCTGCACCGACTGCTCGACGCCGAACATGAAGTTACGGTCGACCGAAAACACCACCCGGAAGGTCAGGCCGGCGCCGTTCGACCAGCTCAGCGTCAGCGGACTGGTCGGCGTCAGGCTGTGCCCGTCGGTGGTCCAGCGGGTCTGGCTGTCCGGCAGCTTGACCGAGCTATCCGGGGCGGCGCTCCAGCCGACCTGCACCAGGTTCGGCTGCGGCGCCGAGCGCGGCTCGAGCACCCGGACCTGCGGCGAGTTCGCCTGGATGGTCTCCCGGTAGTCCCGCAGCACCAGATCGTCGAGCCGCGCGCCGGTGAGGTCGATGCTGCCTTTCACCCGAGGTGCATCGATGGGCACGCGCTGATCGGAAACCGGAGCCGGAATCGCCATCGGCTGGTTGCCCGCCGACGCGGTATCGATCTGCGGCGCCGGGGCCGCACCCGGCGGTGTCGCCTGCGTCGTCTGCGCCGCCTGGTGATGCAGCGCCTGGCGGTTCTGCTTCGGCAGGACGAACTCGAAGCCGACGAGAATTGCGATCGACAGCGCGACTGCCAGGATGAGGCGGTTATTGTCCATCAGGATGCAGCCGGGCTTTTCTTGACAGAGGTGGAGGAGCAGGACAGCGGAACCGGATCGTGCCCGCCTGGACACCAGGGATTGCAGCGCACCAGCCGGAGCGCCGCGAGGCCCGATCCGCGCAGCGTGCCGTGCCGCGCCAGAGCCTCGATCGCGTAGTCGCTGCAGGACGGCAGGAACCGGCAGTTCGGCCCGAGCACCGGACGCAGCAGGATCTGGTAGGCCCGGATCGCCGCGCGCAGACTTGCCGCCAGCATCAGCTGCCGGCCTTGCGCAACGCCCGCGAGAAGTCGTCGACCAGGGCCGCGAAGCGTCGCGTCCGTGTGCCGTCGCGGCCGATCAACACGAGGTCGACCCCACGCAGGTCGCGTTCGCGCAACAGCAACCGGGCGGCCTCGCGCAGGCGGCGCTTGGCGCGGTTGCGCACCACGGCGTTGCCCACCTTCTTTGTCACCGTGAAGCCGAGACGAGCCGGAGCATCGTCGCCGCGCGCCAGACATTGCAGCACCAAGCCGGGCATCGGCGCCTTGCGACCGCGCGAGGCAACCCGGAGGAACTCCGCGCGCCGCTTCAGCCGGACCTCGGCCGATGCCATCAGCGCCGGAGTTTCATCGGCTGCGCCGGGCTGACACCGACCCGATCCGGATCAGGCAGAAAGGCGCTTGCGGCCCTTGGCGCGTCGGTTGGCGAGCACACGGCGGCCGCCGACCGTCTCCATGCGGGCGCGGAAGCCGTGACGCCGCTTGCGGACCAGCTTGGATGGTTGATAGGTGCGCTTCACGACGGCACTCTCCTAGGGTGGATGGCCAGGCACCGCTTGCTGATGGCCGGACTGGACACCATGAACGGCACGCAGGATGGATGCCCTACGCGGTCCAAGGAGCGGCGGCTTATAGTCGCGCACGGCATCCCCCGTCAACCGCCAGCCTGGAGCCGCGACCATGCCCAGATCCGCCGAGGACCAGACGCTTATCGACCAGCTGACCGGCCGGGCGGAGGCGGCGGAGCAGGCGGTGGTACAGCGCGACGCGACGATGTCCAGGCTGCGCCACGACCTGCGCGGCATTCTCTCGCCTGCTTTGCTCATGGCCGACCGCCTGGCCGCCAGCGAGGATCCGTTCGCCCGCCGCACCGCCGAGACGCTGATCAAGACGATCGAGCGGGCCGAGGCGGCCCTGAAGGCCACCCGCTGAGGCTACCTGCAGACACCTGCGGTCCCAGGCAGCCCCACCCGGCGATCAGCTAGCGCTGGATCAACTCGACCTTGTAGCCGTCCGGGTCCTCGACGAAGGCGATGATCGTGGTGCCGTGCTTCACCGGACCGGCCTCGCGCGTGACCTTCCCGCCCCCCTTGCGAATGTCCTCGCAGGCGGCAGCGACATCCGGCACGCCGACCGCGAAGTGTCCGAAGCCGGTGCCGACCTCGTAGCCGTCATCGTCGCCGTAGTTGTAGGTCAGCTCGATCTCGGCCTGGCCGTGCGCGTTGTCGTCGAACCCGACGAAGACCAGCGTGTACTTGCCGGCCGGCACATCACTGCGGCGCAGCTCGCGCATGCCGAGCAGCTTGTAGAACGCGATGCTGGCATCGAGATTCCTCACCCGGACCATCGTGTGCAGGTAGTTCATGCTCATGTCGTCTCTCCGTGGAAATTGTCGATCCCGACCAGGAACAGGCCAGTGCGGTCCGCGGTTGCAATGCAGCCGGCGCGATCGGTGAGAAGCGTGTAGCCGGCCTCGACCGCTATGCCGCGCAGCCCGGCGGCTGCGGCATGCTCCACCGTCAGCGGCCCGATCGTCGGCAGGTCGGCGCGCCGCTCCTGCCCCGGCTTGACCAGCTTGACCAGCACGCCGCCCGGCCCCGGCTGGCGCAGTGCCGACGCACGCTCCAGCATGCGGTCGGTGCCCTCCAGGGCCTCCACCGCCAGCACCAGGTTGTCCTGCACGACGCAGCCCTGGCCGATATCCAGCGCGCCGAGCGTGCGCACCACGGCCGCGCCACGTGCGATGTCGGACAATGCCAGCCCGTCCGGCGTCACGCGCCCCATGCTGCCGGAAACCGCCACCCCATCGGCAAGGAACTCGTGCGCGCCACGCACCGTGAAACCCTCCTCGCCCAGCACCCGCACCAGCGCGCCGAGCAGCCCGTCATCGCCGCCGAACAGCGAGCGGCCGATCCGTGCCAGGATGCGTGTTCCCTCGGCATCCGGCCGCAGGTCGCGCAACGACGGGCGCCGCACCGGCCCGATCAGCACCAGCTCGCGGCAGCGCTCGCGACGCAGCGCCGCCAGGATCTGCCCGGCCGCCGCCAGCCGGATCACCTCATGCGGCCAGCCCGCGATCACGGACGGCTCGGCAAAGTCCGCGAACCCCACGATGAACACGCGGTAGCCGGCACGTCGCGCGGCGGCGGCCACCTGCCCGGGCAGCGGACCACCCCCGGCCAGGATCCCGAGTCCCGGCGCATCGTCGATCCCGGCAGTCAGGCGCCCTCGCTCTCCTCGGCGCCACCGGGGTCGCGGCGGGCTACACGTACCAGCCCGCGGCGGCTGGGGGCGTCGATGAAGGCCAGGATCTCGTCCACCCGCGGATCGCCGGCGAACTCGGCCCGGACCCGGGCCAGCCGCTCCTCGAACACCCCGGCGCCGGTCTCGTCATGCGGATAGAGGGTGCGGAAAGCGCGCCGCAGATGCTGCATCTCAGGGGCCGCCACGCCGCTGCGGCGCAGCCAGACCCAGTGCAGCCCGACCAGCCGCGCCCGGTTGCCGAGCACGCTGCCATACGGGATCACGTCAGCCTCGACGCCGCAGACGCCGCCGACCATCGCGGCGCGGCCGATCCGCACGAACTGGTGCAGCGCCGCGGCCCCCATGATGCGGGCGTGGTCGCCGATCACCACGTGCCCACCCATCACCACGTTGTTGACGATGATGACGTGGTCGCCGAGCTCGCAATCATGCGCGATATGGGCATTGGCCATCAGCAGGCAGTCGCGACCGACCCGAGTCAGGCCGGTGCCGGTGACGGTGCCGCGATGCACGGTGACGTTCTCGCGTATGACGGTGCGCGCGCCAACCTCGCACCGGGTCGGCTCGCCACGGTACTTCAGGTCCTGCGGCGCCAGCCCGACGGTGCAGAACGGATACAGCAGCGCGCCTGCACCGATCCGCGTCTGGCCGTCCACCACCACATGCGACACCAGCCGCACGCCGTCCTCGAGCGTCACGCCCGGGCCGACGCTGCACCAGGGGCCGATCTGCACGTCCCGCCCGATGATGGCATCCGGCGACACGATGGCGGACGGATGGATCCCGCCCCCCGATGCGGACGGCTCCTCGACGCTGATGTTCTGACTGGGGTGGCTATGCTTCATCGTTGAGATCAACATCAGAGCGAAGTCGCCCGCCCCGGACGCGCTGCCAAGACACCAAATGTTTCCGGGCATGTTCCCAGGGGTGACCGGACGGCCGGGGCAGATCGACTCAGCGCATGATCATCGCGCTGTAGGTGGCTTCGGCAACCGAAACGCCATCGACACGCGCCACGCCGCGGAATTTCCAGACATTGCCCCGGTTGCGCTCCTTTTCGACATGGATGCGCAACTGGTCGCCCGGCACCACCGGGCGCCGGAACTTGGCGTTCTCGATGGTCATGAAATAGACCAGCTTGCCCTCGAAGGCGTCGCCGAGCGTCAGCACGACCAGCGCCGCCGCAGTCTGCGCCATCGCCTCGATGATCAACACGCCGGGCATCACCGGCCGCTGCGGGAAATGCCCGAGGAAGTGCGGCTCGTTGAAGGTGACGTTCTTGATGCCGATGGCGGACTGGTTCAGCACCACATCCACCATGCGGTCGATCATCAGGAACGGGTAGCGGTGCGGGATCGCCGCCATGATCTGGTGCACGTCGATCTGCGCGATCCGCTCGCCGACCTGCGCGGGCAAGGTGGCGCTCGCGGTCTCCGGCGCACTTCCCGCGTCGGCAGGGCCGGTCTTGTCGTTCTGTGCCGTTCCGTCCATCGAGGCTGAACCCAACTCCCGCGCAGCAAGGCTGCGACTCCACTCCATGCCTGCCTACTCGCCGGCCTCCGCAGCTTGGTTAGCCCCCGGGTTCACGCCCGTCACCGGCCGTCTCGCCAGGCGCTTCAACGCCGCCACGTTGCGGAAGAACTCACGGAACGCCATCGCCGGGCTGCCGATCACATCGGCGCCCGCGTCCACGTCCGACATCACCCCCGCCTGGGCCCCGATCCTGGCCTTCCGGCCGATCCGGATATGACCGATCAGACCGGCCTGTGCCGCAATGGTCACGTAGTCCTCGAGTTCCGTCGAGCCCGATATTCCCGCTTGTGCGACGACGATGCAGCACCGTCCAAGCCGCACGTTGTGCCCGATCTGCACCAGGTTGTCGAGCCGGGAGCCGGCGCCGATCACCGTGTCCTGCGCCGACCCGCGGTCGATGGTCGAGTTGGCGCCGACCTCGACATCGTCATGCAGGATCACCCGCCCGAGCTGCGGCACCGTCACGAAGCCGTCCTCGGAAAGGGCGAAGCCGAACCCGTCCTGGCCGATGCGGACACCGGGGAACAAGGTGACCCGGTCGCCGACGAGGGCGTGGCTGACGCTGGCATGGCTGCCGATCCGGCAGTCGCGGCCGATCACGACTCCCGGGCCGATCACCGCATGCGCCATCACGACGCTGCCGGCGCCGATCCTTGCCCCGTGTCCCACCACCGCGAACGGGCCGATCTCCGCGGCTGGGTCGATCGTGGCACCGGCGTCGACCAGGGCAACCGAGTGGATGCCGGGCACCACCGCCGGGCGCGGGTGGAACAATGCCGCGATACGCGCCCATGCAAGGTATGGCTGCGGCGTCACCAGGGCCGCGCAGTGCGGCGGGACCTGGTCCGCGAAGGCAGCGCTCAGGATCACCGCCCCCGCCCTGGTGCCGCCCAGCAACGGCAGGTAGCGCCGGTTATCGAGAAAGCTGACCTCGCCGGCGCCGGCGGCCTGCAGGGCGGCGACGCCGACGAACGGGGCGACCGCGCGCCCATCCGCCGGATGCCGGACCTCGGCACCGGCGAGCGTCGCCAGACCGTCCAGGGACTGCGGCCCGCTATGGGCGAAGAACCGCTCGTCGCCAGTGCCGCGCATGCGGCGCTACTTCTTGACCGCCGAGGCGTTCGGCGTCGCACCCGCCGGAACCGGGCTGGTCGCCACGGTCGCAACTGGCGGCGGCGGCGGCTGCGGACCCGGATTGGCCGTGGTCGGGAAGCTGCCCGAGCGGGCCAGCTCCTCCGGATCGACCCCGTCGGCCGGGATGAAGACCGACGACAGCGTCGAATTCAACTGGTTCGACACCTGCAGGGTGATGTCGAAATCGTTGATGTTCAGCGCGACCTGCTCGCGATGCAGCACCAGATTCATGCCGCGCGCGGCAGCCACCTGGCGGATCACCTGGACGAGCTCGCGCTCGATCTGACCGAGCGACACCTGCGCCGCTTCCTGGATGATGCGGTTGCGGTTGCGGAAATCACGCTGCGCCGCGGTCACCCGCTGCTGCAGCGCGCGCTCGCGGGTCGCGAGCTGCTCCTGGCTGAGCTTGGAGTTCTGGATCTGCTGCTGCAGGTCGCGCCAGCTCGCCTGCTCCTTCTGCGCATCCTGGTTGAGCTTGTCGCGCCGGGCGCCGAGGATCTTCTCGACCTGCTGCGCCGCCACCGACTGGCGCATCACGTCGGGAACGCTGAGCACCCCGATCACAGCGTTCGGCGGCGGGGCGCCCTTGGCCATCTCGGACAGCGCCGGGATCGGCGGCAGCGGCAGCACCGGCGGGGTCTGCGCGGCACCCGGTGCCTGCGGGTCGCCGTCGCCCATGGCATTCGCCCCAGGACCCGCCACCGGAATGGCACCCGGGCGGCGACGCACCACGCTCTGGGGTGCACCGCCGGAGCCCGACTGCTGGGTCTTCGGCACGAACCAGCCCGGGCCGGTGCTGCTCTGCGCGTGCGCTACCGTCGCGCCCGCCAGCAACGGCAGTGCAAATGCTGCCGCCAGCAACGCTGACCCGCTAGCGCCGGAACGGCGGAGCGAGAGGCGGACGGAGCGCGGGTCGAACGGCGCGCGGGACTGCAGGGCGGGGTCTCGGAGCATCATCACCTCAGAAGTTCGAGCCGAAGCCGAAGCGGAAGACCTGCGTCTGGTCGTATTTCTGCTTCACCACGGGTATGCCGATATCGACGTTGATCAGACCGAACGGGCTCTTCCACGACACGCCGACACCGACGGAGACACGCGGCGACAGGTTGTCGCCGGCGAGCGGCTGGTCCTGGGCGGCGGTGAAGCTGCGGATCGTGCGCACCCCGTCCAGGCCGCCGACATCGGCGAAAGTGCGGCCGGACAGGCCGAGGTCGGGCCCGAGCGGCAGCGGGAAGTTGAGCGTCGTGGACTGCGTGTAGATGAACCGGCCGCCAAGCGCATCGCTGGCCGGGTACTTGTTGGTCGGCACCGAGTGCGGCCCGACGCCGCCATCAAGGAAGCCGCGCAGGTTGTCGCCGCCAAGATAGAAGTTGTCGACGATGTCCTGCCGGCCACCGGAGTAGTCGGCGAGGTAGCCGGTGCCCGCCACCAGGGCGATCGTCCAGTCATGGTTGTTGGTGAACCGGTCGAGCGGGATGTAGTACGAGGCGTCGAGCTTGCCGCGGATGTATTTCTCGTTGCCGCCCAGGCCCGAAAGGTCGCCGCCGATGCGCACGATGTAGCCCGTGTGCGGCTGCAGGCGGCTGTCGCGGCGGTCATAGGCCAGCGTGGTGCCGACCTGCGACAGCAGCGAATAGCCGGACTCGTCCTGGATGTACAGGCTCGCGGCGGTGTTGATGTTGCTGACGTGCCGGTCGATCAGGGAGTAGTTCCAGGACTGCGACAGGTAGCGGTTGTAGGCATAGCCGATGCGCGCGGTGCCGCCGAGCCTGGTCTCGTAATAGTCCGAGATGTTCAGGTTGTCGGTCTGGATGCTGAACAGGTCGATGCCGGCGACCAGGTTGCGGCCGAGGAAGTACGGGTCGGTTAGCGAGAAATCGACCTGGTTCTCGTACTGCGCCAGCGTGCCCTGCAAGCTCGCATCGATGCCGCTGCCGACCAGGTTCTTCTGCCGGATGCCGGCATTGCCGAGGATGCCCGCGTCGGTCGAATAGCCGCCGCCCAGGGTCAGCTCACCGGTTGGTTTTTCGGCGAGGGCCGCGTTCACCACCACCTTGTCCGCCGAGGAGCCCGGCGCGGTCTCGACATTGACCGTGCTGAAATAGCCGAGATCCTCCAGCGCCTGCTTGGACCGACGCTGTTGCGTCGGCGTGAACGGATCGCCTTCCGCCATGTCGAACTGGCGCCGGATCACGTGGTCCTGGGTGATGGTGTTGCCAGTAATGTCGAGCCGCTCGACATAGACCCGCGGGCCTTCGCTCACATCGAACAGCAGGTCCACGGTGTGGGTGTCGGTGTTGCGCGCGATCTCCGGCCTGACCAGCGCGAACGGATAGCCACGGGCCTGCAGCCCGTCCTGCATGGCATCCGAGATGCGCTGCACCTCGTCGCCGTCGTACCATTTGTGGTCGAGGCTCTCCACCAGCGGCCGCAGGCTGTCGCCGGTGACATGCCGCAGGCTCGACTTCACCTCGAGCTTGCCGATCCGGTAGCGCGGCCCCTCGATGATGGTGAAGGTGATGTAGAACGACTTGCGGTCCGGCGAGAGCTCGGCGGTCGCGTCCGAAACGTCGAAATCGACATAGCCGTTGCGCAGGTAGAACCGACGCAGCAGCTCGCGATCGTACTGGATGCGCTCCGGATTGTACTCGTCCGACGAGGAAAAGAACCGGTACCAGGCGGTCTCCTTGGAGGTCACCACCTGCGAGAGCCTGGCCTCCGAGAACGCCTTGTTGCCGACGAAGCTGATCTTCTGGATCAGGGTGAGCTGGCCCTCGCTGATCTGGAACACCACGTCGACGCGGTTGTGCGACAGCCGGATGATCTGCGGCGTGACGGTGACCGCGTAGCGCCCCTTGCCGGCATACAGGTCGAGGATCTTCTGCCGGTCCCGCGCCGCCAGCTCCGGCGTGTAGACCGCGCGCGGCCGCAGCGTCAGGACCTTCTTGATGTCGTCGTCCTTGGCCGCATGGTTGCCCTCGAAGGCGATGCGGTTGACGATCGGGTTCTCGGTGACCTTGACGATCAGCGTCGAGCCGCTGCGGGTGAGCGACACGTCGTGGAAAAGGCCCGTGGCGTAGAGCGTCTTGAGCGAACGGTCGAGATCGTCCTGGTTGAACGCATCGCCCTGCTGGACGAGCAGGTAGGACAGGATCGTGCTGGTCTCGATGCGCGCGTTGCCGCGCACGGCGATCGCGGCGATGACGCCGCCGGATGGCGGCAGGGCCTGGCCGCGATGCGGCCGCGCTGGCTGGGCATGACGCCGGTGCATACGCGTCTGGTTGCTCGGCCGGCTCTGGTCCGGAGGTGCCTGGTCCGGAGGAGCCTGGTCCGGAGGAGCCTGGGCCGGCGTCGTCGAGGCGGTCTGCCCCATTGCCGCGCCATCGACCAGGAACGGAATCAGGCAGGCGGAGGTGAACAGGGCAGAGCGTCTAGCGGACAAGGATAGCAATCCCCCTGAAGCATGATCCAAGCGATCATGCTCTGCTCGTCATTTGGTCGAGCAGCGTTGGCTGCTCCAGGACGGCCCGGGTTGCGGCCCCGGTTCCCTGCCGGAACCCGAGGTGCCGCCATGCACCGCCCGCGGGGAACTAGCCGCAATGCTCACGCAAACGCAAGCGGCTGTCCTGTGACCAAACCCTGGTCAGGAAGGCTTCAGCCCACCCGGCGCGAGACCCACTGGAACAGGCCGAGGTGCGACAGGTCGTTGAAGGTCACGAACAGGAACAGGCAGGCGATCAGCGCGAAGCCGGCGCGGAAGCTGAACTCCTGCACCGGACGTGGCACCGGGCGCCCCCTGATCGCCTCGATGGCGTAGAACACCAGCCGGCCGCCATCGAGCACCGGAATCGGGAACAGGTTGATCAGGCCGAGATTGATCGACAGCAGCGCGATGAAGCTGACCATGCTGGCGACCCCGAGCTCGGCCACCTGCCCGGAGAGCTGCGCGATTCGCAACGGGCCGCCGAGACCCGCGGCACTCTGCCGGCCGGTAAGCATCTGCCAGATGCCATCCAGCGTCTGCACGCTGACCGACCAGGTTTCCAGGACCCCGGCGACGATCGCGCGCCCGGGCGACAGCGGCTTGGCCGGGGGTGCGGTGAACATCACGCCGATCACGCCGGACCCGGTCTTCTCGCCTCCCCCTACGGTGACCGGCACCGTCACGTCGCCGGCGCCGCGACGGACCTGCAGGACGAGACGCTGGCCCGGCGCTGCCGACACCAGCCGCTGCACATCGACAATGCTGCCGGTCGATGCGGCCCCGATGCGCTCGATCCGGTCACCCGGCCTGAGGCCGGCCAACTGCGCGGCACCTCCAGCCACCACTTCGCCGATGACCGGCGGCATGCCTGCCAGCGGCACCGTGCTCGGCCGCCCGACTGCGGCGAACAGGCCGGCGAACAGGACGATGGCGAGCAGGAAGTTGAACACCGGCCCGGCCATGATCACGATCGCCCGCGACCCCACCGACTTGTCGTGGAAGGTGCGCCCCGGCAGCCAGTTCGCCTGTGCCTCTGGACTCGCCTCGCCCGGTCCTTCGAAGCCGTGCGGCTTGACGTAGCCGCCGAGCGGCAACAGGCAGAGTCGCCACTCGGTGCCGACCCGGTCGTGCCAGCGCAGCAGCGGGCGGCCGAAGCCGATCGAGAAGATCTCGACATGCACGCCGCGCCAGCGCGCGGCGAGGTAGTGGCCGAGTTCATGGATGAACACCAGGATGCCCAGGACCAGCGCGAACGCGAGCGGGGTGCGAAGCACCTGCGGCAGGATCACGAGGACGGCCCTGTCAGGCCCGGATCACGCACGCGCACGCCACATCCCACCATCATCGCCCTCGGCCCTCCGCAGCAGTCACGCCGCACGGGATCCGCTCCCCGGCGTCGGCAGGCAGGCCCGGGCGATCCGCCTGGCCTCGTTGTCCCAGTATAGCACCGCGTCCAGCGTATCCGCCGCCTGCGCACCGACCTCGTGCAGCACGCGCTCGACCAGCCGTGCGATATCGAGAAAGCCGATGCGCCGTCCAAGGAACGCGGCAACGGCGATCTCGTTCGCGGCCGACAGCACCGCCGGTGCCGCGCCGCCAGCGCGCAAGGCCTCGCGCGCCAGCCGGAGTGCTGGAAAGCGCACCGGATCGGGCGCCTCGAACTCCAGCCGCGCCACCGCCGCCAGATCCAGCCGAGGCGCGTTGGTGCGCATCCGCCGCGGCCACGCCAGGGCGTGCGCGATCGGCACCCGCATGTCAGGCGCGCCGAGCTGCGCCAGCACGCTGCCGTCGCTGTACTGCACCATGCCATGCACCACGGATTGCGGATGCACGAGCACGTTGATGCGGTGCTCCTCGAGCCCGAACAGCCGCGCCGCCTCGATGATCTCCAGGCCCTTGTTGAACATGGAGGCGGAATCGATGGTGATCTTCGCCCCCATCGACCAGACCGGATGGCGCAGCGCCGCCTCGGGGGCCGCCTGCTCCATCTCGTCGAGGCTTGCCCTGCGGAACGGGCCGCCGGACGCGGTCAGCACGATGCTCTCCACCTCGTCGTGCTGGCGGTCGGCCATCGCCTGGAACACCGCGTTGTGCTCGGAATCCACCGGCAGCAGGGTGGCGCCGGCATCGCGCACCGCGCGCAGCATGACGTCGCCGGCACAGACCAGCGCCTCCTTGTTGGCCAGCGCCACGGCGGCGCCATTGCGGATCGCCGCCAGCGTGGGAGCGAGGCCGACCGCGCCGGTGATCGCCGACATGGTCCAGTCCACCGGACGCGCCGCCGCCTCGGACACCGCCGCGTCGCCGGCGGCCACCGTCGTGCCGCTGCCCTCGAGCCGGGCGCGCAGCTCGTCGAGCTGCGACGGATCCGCGATCACCGCATGCCGCGCCCGCAGCACGAGGGCCTGCTCGGCCAGCCGGGCGACGTTGCGGCCGCCGACCAGCGCCTCGACCTGGTAGCGGTCCGGCGCCTGGCCGAGCAGGTCGATGGTGCTGCAGCCGATGCTTCCGGTGCTGCCGAGGATCGAGACGGTCTTCATTCGCGTTAATTCCCTACGGCAGGGCCATGCCTGCCGCCAAGCCAGCTCTGCAGGCGTCCGGCAGCGGGCGCGGGACGCGGCGCCAATCCGACATCGACCAGTCCTAGCTGCGACGGCCGGAGCTGCCAGAAGCCCTGTCCCGGCGCACAGCCGAGCGACAGCAGGGCGGCCAGCGGCGCTGCCGCGAGCAGCCCGTCCAGCCTGTCGAGCAGGCCGCCGTGGCCCGGGATCAGCCGACCGGAATCCTTCACCCCGCAGCGCCGCTTCAGGGCGCTCTCCGCCAGGTCCCCGGCCTGCGCCGCCACCCCGAGCAGGCCGCCGAACAGCAGGCCGCGGATGATCCGCACGCCGAGCGCCTCGTGCAGTCCGGCAGCGGATCCGGTCGCCAGCGACGACACCGCGGCGCCGGCCAGCATGGCGCCGAGCAGGCCGCCAAGTGCGCCGGAGCGGGTCTTGCCGGGCGAGATGCTCGGCGCGAGCTTGGGGCCGCCTACCGCGCGGCCCACCAGGTAGGCGAGGCTGTCGCTCGACCAGACCACCAGCACGACGAACAGCAGCGAGACGGCGCCGACCGCGCCCGTCCCGCTGAGCCAGATCAGCGCCATGCCGGCCACGCCGATCAGCACGATGCCGCCGCCGCGCATCGGCCCGAGCAGGCAGCCGGCGCTCAGCATGCGCAGGCCGGCCATCCAGTCGAAGGAGACCGCCACCAGCAGCGACGCGCCGGGCCAGGCGAGCAGCAGTACGCCCGACGGCGAGCCTGCCGGTATCCTCGCCAGCCCGGCCCACTCCCAGGCCAGCCCGGCCATCACCAGCACGGTCAGGCCGACCAGCACCCAGCCGCCATCGAGCAGGCAGAGCAACCCGAGCGGAGCCAGCACCGCCGCCGATATCAGGCGCACCCGCAGATCGCGCCAGGACCCCGCCGTCGCGGGCCGCCCGGCGGGATCGGGCGTTGCCGCAGGCTCAGCCAGGGCGCGCACCGAAGCGGCGCTCGCGGCGCGCGTAGCTCTGCAGCGCCTCGGCGAAATGCACCGGCCCGAAATCCGGCCACAGCACGTCGAGGAACACCAGCTCCGCATAGGCGGCCTGCCAGAGCAGGAAGTTCGACAGCCGGAACTCGCCGCTGGTCCGCACCATCAGGTCGGGATCGGGAATGCCTTCGGTGTACAGGAACCGTCCGAACAGCTGCTCGTCGAGATGCGCCGGATCGAGCCCGCCGTCGCGCACGGCCTCGGCGATCCTGAGTGTCGCGCGCAGGATGTCGGAGCGGCCGCCATAGGACAGCGCCACCATCAGGTTGAGCCGGGTGTTGCCGGCGGTGATGCGTTCCGCGCGCTCGAACTCGCGGCACATGTCGGCGTCGAAGCGCTCGCGCTCGCCGATCACCCGCAGCCGCACGCCCTCGCGATGCAGTTCGGCCAACTCGTGGCGCAGATAGTGCCGCAGCAGGCCGGTCAGGTCGGTCACCTCCTCGGCCGGCCGACGCCAGTTCTCCGAGGAGAACGCATACAGGGTCAGCCAGCCGACCTTGTTCTGGATCGCCGCCTGGATGCAGCGCCGCACTGCCTGAGCCCCAGCGCGGTGCCCGGCCAGCCGCGGCAGCCGGCGCGCCGCCGCCCAGCGCCCGTTGCCGTCCATGATGATGGCGACATGGCGCGGCAGGGAGCGATCGCCGGTCTCCCGGGCGGCCTCGTCCAGGCGCTCGACCTGCATCGGAATACCCTGCGACACCTGCGTCAGACCTGCTTGATCTCGCGTTCCTTGTCGGCCAGCGAGTCGTCGATGCGCTTGACGTAGCTGTCCGTCAGCTTCTGCACGTCCGCTGCCCAATCCGTGCTGTCATCCTCGCTGATCTCGCTCTTCTTCTCGAAGCCCTTGATTTGGTCCATCCCGTCGCGGCGCACGCCACGCACCGAGATCTTGGCGTTCTCGGCGTAGCGCCCGGCTGCCTTGGCCAGCTCCAGGCGCCGCTCGGTGGTGAGCTGCGGGATCGGCACCCGCACCACCTGGCCGTCCGCCATCGGATTCAGCCCGAGCCCGGCATCGCGGATCGCGCGCTCCACCGCGCCGACCAGGGTGCGGTCCCAGACCTGCACGGTGATCATGCGGCTCTCCGGCACCGCGATGGTGCCGACCTGGGTGATCGGCATCTCGCCGCCATAGGCCTCGACCCGCACCGGTTCCAGCAGCGCCGGGCTGGCACGGCCGGAGCGCAGGCCGCCGAAGTCTCGGCGCAAAGTCTCGAGCGCTCCGTCCATGCGGCGTGTGAGGTCTTCCATCAGCACAGTCAGGTCAGCGGCCAACGCGGCTCTCCTCCAATCTTCCGGGCGCCTCGCGCTGCCGGCGCGGCTCCGGGCTGCCGTTCAGGACCGGCATGTCATGCTTACTGGAACCTTCGGCCCCTGCGGTAGATGCCGGGCACCCGCCTTACTGGGCCTCGACGATACGCGTGAACGGCCCCTCGCCGCGCATCACCTTGGCAAACGCGCCCTGGGCGTGGATGTTGAAGACGATGATCGGCAGCTTGTTCTCGCGGGCCAGGCTGATCGCGGAGGCGTCCATCACGTTGAGGTCGCGGGCCAGGACGTCCAGGTAGGTCAGCTCCTGGTAGCGCTTGGCGTCCGGATCCTTGCGGGGGTCGGCCGAATAGACGCCGTCCACCTGGGTGCCCTTGAGCAGCGCGTCGCAATCGGTTTCCGCCGCCCGCAGCGCCGCCGCGGTGTCGGTGGTGAAGAACGGGTTGCCGGTGCCGGCCGCGAAGATCACCAGCCGGCCCTTCTCCATGTGCCGCAACGCCCGCCTGCGTATGTACGGCTCGGCCACGCTGGACATCTGGATCGCCGACATCACCCGCGTCGGCACGCCCGCATGCTCGAGCGCGTTCTGCATCGAGAGCGCGTTGATCACCGTCGCCAGCATCCCGGCATAGTCGCCCTGCGCCCGGTCCATGCCGCGGGCGGCCGCCGCGATGCCCCGGAAGATGTTGCCGCCGCCGATCACCAGGCAGACCTGCACCCCGGAGGCGAACACGTCGCGCACATCGGCCGCGATGGCGTTCACCGTCTTCGGGTCCAGACCGAATTCGCCATCCCCCATGAGCGCCTCGCCGGACACCTTGAGCAGGACGCGCTTGTACAGGTTGCCGCCTGAAGGTTCAGTCATCCGCAGTCGTGCCCTTCATGCCGTGCGGCGCCCCTCATATCCTCCGGACCCCGTCGTCACAAGCAAATCGAGGCGATAACCGCCGTTTACAGCCACTTGCAAAGCCTGGCTCAACCCTGGTCGTCCAGCCCGATGGCACGCAGCCGGGCGCGTTCCTCGTCCCAGCCGGCCCGTTCCTTGACGTTGAGGAACAGGTGCACCGGGCGCTCCAGCAGCGAGGCCAGGCCGTGCCGCGCGCGTTCTCCGATCGAGCGGATGCGGCTGCCCTTGTCGCCGATCAGGATGCCCTTGTGGCCGGCCCGCGACACGTAGATCGTGGCCTCGATGCGCACCGAGCCATCCGGCTGCTCGAGGAAGCTCTCGGTCTCGACGGTGGCGGCGTACGGCACCTCCTCGTGCGTCTGCAGGAAGATCTGCTCGCGCACCATCTCGGCCGCCAGCAGCCGGTCCGGCAGGTCGGTGAGGTCGTCCTCAGGATACAGAAACGGTCCCGCGGGCAACGCCTGCGCCATGTCGTCGAGCAGGTCGCCCAGCCCCTCGCCCGAGCGGGCGCTGACCATCAGCGTGCGCTCGACCTCGAACAGCGCCACCAGTTCCGCGGTCAGCGGCAGCAGCCGCGGGCGCGGCACCAGGTCGGTCTTGTTCAGCACCAGCCACAGCCTCCGGCCGCTGCCGCGCAGCCGTGCTGCGATCTCGCGAACCCCCTCGGTGGCGCCGCTGCGGGCATCGATCAGCACCAGCGTGATGTCGGCATCGTCGGATCCGGTCCAGGCGGCGGCGACCATGGCGCGGTCGAGCTTGCGCTTCGGCTTGAAGATGCCCGGCGTGTCAACCAACAGCAGCTGCGCGCGGCCCTGGCCTCCCGGGCCCGGTTCCCCCCCTGCCTGGGGCAGGTCGTGCATCAGGATGCCGATGACCCTGAAGCGGGTGGTCTGCGCCTTCGGGCTCACGATCGACAGCTTCGAGCCCGCGAGCTTGTTGAGCAGCGTGGACTTGCCGGCATTCGGCGCGCCGACGATCGCCACGAAGCCGCATCGTGTCAGGCCGGTCATTGCATCTTCCCTTCGAGCCCTGGCTTCTCCGGCCTGATCCTCTCGAGGCCAGGCTGCTCCAGGCGCGCCAGTTGTGCCAGCAGATCGGCCGCCGCCGCGCTCTCCGCCGCCCGCTTGGTGCTGGCGGTGCCGACGCCGGAGGCGCCCGCCGCCGTCACCCGGATCACGAAGACCGGGTTGTGCGACGGTCCCTCCGCCGACTCCACCACATAGGCCGGCAGCTTGCGGCCACGACCGAGCAGCCATTCCTGCAGCGCGGTCTTCGGGTCCTTCGGCGGCAAGGTCTGCGCCTCGATCGCCTCGGCCCAGGCGGTCCGGATGAAGGTCCGGGCCGGCTGCAACCCGCCATCGAGATAGGCCGCTCCCAGCACCGCCTCGATCGCATCGGCGAGCACCGTCGCCGCCTGCCGCACTCCGGCCCGGGTCTCGTGCTCGGACACCGCGAGCGCGTCCGACAGACCGATACCGGCGGCGATCCCGGCCAGCACGCCGCGCGAGACCAGCCGCGCATGGCGCAGGCCGATCTCGCCCTCCGGCTCGTCGGGATAGCGCTCGATCAGCCACTCGGCCATCAGCAGTCCGAGCACCCGGTCGCCGATGAACTCCAGCCGCTCGTTCGACCGCTTCCCGGAGACCGCGCCAGCCTCACCGCCGCCGCGCCGCCGGGAACGGGTCGCTGATCGTCCCTGGCTGTTCTGGTAGGCATTGGCGGCTGAGCGATGCGTCAGCGCCTCGCTCAGCAGCTCGGGACGCCGGAACCGCCACTGCAGCAACGCCTCGATCCGGTCGCGCGCCTCGCTCATGGATCAAGCAATGCCAGGTCTCACCGCACCCAGTGCAGGATCCGCGACCAGCGTATCTCGACCGGCCACTCCCAGACCTGCCAGAGCGGATGCCGCTCATCGATCGAGAAGAAGATGAATTTGGCATGCCCGATCAGGTTCTGCATCGGCACGAAGCCCAGATCCTCCGGCTCGGTGCCCATGAAGCGGCTGTCGGCGCTGTCGTCGCGGTTGTCGCCCATGGCAAAGAAGTAGCCCGTCGGCACCACGTAGTCCGGCGTATTGTTGTACGGGCCATCGCTGGTCAGCTTGAGGATCTGGTGCGCCACCGGGCCGCGCCCGGCGCTGCCGGGCAGCAACTCCTCGTAGCGACGCCCCTGCATGCGCGTACCGTTCTCGTCGGACGCCACGTCGTCGCCCTCATCGGTGCGCGGGACCTCGCTGCCGTTGAGGTACAACTCGCCGCCGCGCATCTGCACATGGTCGCCAGGCAGGCCGACGATGCGCTTGATGTAGTCGATCGAGGTGTCCTGGGTGAACCGAAACACCGCGACATCCCCGCGATGCGGCACCTGGTTCATGATCCGCCCCTCGAACAGGTCGGGCGAGAACGGCAGCGAGAATTTCGAGTAGCCGTATTCGTATTTCGCGACGAACAGGTAGTCGCCGACCAGCAGGGTCGGGATCATCGAGCCGGACGGGATGTTGAAGCTCTCGAACAGGAAGGTGCGGACGAGGATGGCGATCAGGCCGGCATAGAGCAGCGTCCGGATCATGTCCCAGGTGCCGGAGCCCGCACCATCCTTCTTGCCCACGCCGTCCTTCTTGCCAACACCGTCGTTCTTGCGAACCGAGGACTTGCTGAACGCCATGCTGTCTGTTCCGCCTGTTCCGACGAGAACCCCCCGCGGCGGGCGGATGAAGCCGACCCTGCTCCTGCCTGTCAAGGAATGCACGCGCGCTCGTCGGACGGCCCCGGCCTATCGATCGAACAGCGCCGAGATGATGACCTGCGCGAAGGCATACGGATATTCGTCGGTCATCGTCACAAGCAGGCGTGGCGCGGCGCCCGGCGGCAGCAGCACGTGCAGCCGGGCGAGCGCACCATCGGTCAGGGCGAGCGTCGGCTGGCCCCCCGGCAGGTTGACCACGCCCATGTCCGAATGGAACACGCCCTGCGAGAAGCCGGTGCCGAGCGCCTTGGCGCAGGCCTCCTTCGCCGCCCAGCGCTTGGCATACGTTCCGGGGCGGATCGCCGGCGTCCGACGCTCGGCGCGGGCGCGCTCGGTGGGGGTGAACACGCGCTCGAGGAAGCGCTCGCCGTGCCGGGCCATGACGCGCTCGATCCGCCGGATGTCGCACAGGTCGGACCCGATCCCGATCATCAGGCTTGCGGTCCCGAGGCTCGAGTCTGGCGCGCTCAAGCCTTGGCGCGCTCCACCTGGGTGATCCCGCTCGCGCCGCGCAGGCCGGCGATCACGGAGGAGAGGTGGCGCAGGTCGCGCACCTCGACATCGACCAGGATCTCCATGAAATCGAGCTGGCGGTTGACGATCTTGAGATTGACCACCGTGCCGTCGTGCTTGGACACGGCATTGGTCAGGGTCGCCAGCATGGACGGCTCGTTGGCGGCGATCACGCTGACCCGGCCGACATGCGGCCCGGGACTGCCGCCGCGGGTGATCGCGTCATAGTCCCAGTCCACGTCCATGAACCGCTCCGGCGTCGCGGCGAAGCTCTCCAGCGTCTGGCAGCCGACGGTGTGCACGGTGATGCCCTTGCCCTGCGCCACGATCCCGAGGATGCGGTCGCCCGGCAGTGGGTGGCAGCAGCCGGCGAAATGCACAGCGATGCCGGCGCCGAGCCCGCGCAGCGACATGTTGCCAGGGGCGGCCCCGCTGCCGGCGCGTCCCGTGCCGGGGCGCGCGTCCGGGCGCGGCAGGCCCGGGATCATGCGTGGCGCGCGCGCACTCTGCCGCAGCTCCGGATACGCCGCGTGCACCACGTCCTTCGGCCCGACCGTCCCGGTCCCGACGGCGACGTAGAGGTCGTCGCGGCTGGCGCATTTGAGCCGGCCGAGGGCGGCATCCAGCACCTTCTCGGACCCGTCCACACCCTCCTGCCGGAACGCCTTTGCCAGCGCCGCCCGGCCGGCATCGAGATGCGTCTCGCGCTGCTGCTGCGTCACGTAGCGGCGGATGCGCGCGCGCGCCTTGCCGGTAACGACGAAGCGCTCCCAGGACGGCGACGGCGTACCGCCGCGTGCGGTCATGACCTCGACCTGGTCGCCGTTCTGCAGCTCGTGGCGCAGCGGCATCAGCCGGCCATTGACCTTCGCACCCACGCAGCCGTCACCGACCTGGCTGTGCACGGCGTAGGCGAAATCGACCGGGGTCGCACCACGCGGGAGCTGGATGAGCTGCCCCTTCGGCGTGAAGCAGAACACCTGGTCCTGGTAGAGCTCGAGCTTGGTGTTCTCCAGGAACTCGTCGGGTGCGGCTGAATTCTCGATGATCTCGAGCAGGTCCTGCACCCAGCGCAGCCGGCGCAGGCTGGTCACCGCGCGGCTGACCTCCTCGTCGGGAGCTCCCGGTGACAGCTTGTACACCCAGTGCGAGGCAACGCCGTTATCGGCGACATCGTGCATCTCGGGGGTGCGTATCTGGATCTCGATCTTCTGGTTGCGCGGATGGCGCAACGTCACCCCGGTATGCAGGCTCTGGTAGCCGTTCGCCTTCGGGGTCGAGATGTAGTCCTTGAAGCGGCCGGCGATCACCGGATACGCCGCATGCACCGCGCCGAGCGACACGTAGCAGGCCTCGCGCGACGGAACGAGGACGCGGAAGGCCATGATGTCGGAGAGCTGCTCGAAGGCGACGTTGCGCTTCTGCATCTTCTCCCAGATGGAGAACGAGGATTTCTCGCGTCCCATGACCTCGATCACCGGTACTCCGGCATCGCGGCAGATCCGGGTCAGCTCGCGCCTGACCTCCTCGATCACGTCGGCACCCTGGCCGCGCAGGTAGTTCAGCCGGGCCTGGATTGTGGAATTCGCCTCGGGCTCCAGTTCCCCGAAGGAGAGGTTCTGCAGCTCGGTCTTGACCTTGTCCATGCCGATGCGCCCGGCCAGCGGCGCATAGATGTCCATGGTCTCGCGCGCGATGCGCTCGCGCCGATCCTGCCGCCGCACGTAGTGCAGGGTGCGCATGTTGTGCAGCCGGTCGGCAAGCTTGACGATCAGCACGCGTATGTCGCGGCTCATCGCCAGCACCAGCTTGCGGAAGTTCTCCGCCTGCTTGGTGCGGTCGGACTGCAGTTCCAGCCGGGTGAGCTTGGTGACGCCGTCGACGAGGTCGGCGATCGCGCTGCCGAAGCGGTCCGAGATCACCTTGTAGGTGACGCCGGTATCCTCGATGGTGTCGTGCAGCAGGGCGGTGACGATCGACGGCGCATCCAGCCGGAAGCCCGCCAGGATCTCGGCGACCGCGAGCGGATGGATGATGTAAGGCTCGCCGTTGTCGCGCTTCTGGTTGGCGTGTGCGTCGCGCGCGATCGCGAACGCCTGCTCGATCAGTCCGACATCGGCGCCGGGATCGTAGGAGAGGATGCGCCGGACCAGCGCCTCGCATCCGATCGGAGCGATGGCGCTCGCGCCGCCGATCTGGGCGACGGCCACTGCAATGGGCGACCCTGCCGGAATACTGACGGCAAGATCCGTCGCAAGTTCGGGTGGCAGCCGCGCGCCATCCGGAGCGAACAGCGGCTGCTTCGGCACGCCGGGCGACGTGCCGCGGCCGTCAGGCGCATGGACCGCCGATCCGAACCCGTTCGAATCACGCGGTCCTGTCATCTATCGGCGCGAACGGCCGCCGAGTTCTGCCTCGATCGCGGCCTCAAGCTCCTCCGGGGACAGCTCGGTACCCATGGCGCCGGCTTCTTCCTCGGCGGAGACGTCCTGCAGCCCGAAGATGTTCTGGTCGGTCGGGATCAGGTCCAGCACCTCCTCGTCGGCGGGCTCGGGCTCCGGCGCGCGCGCCAGCGACTTCACCAGGTCCTGGTGCAGCCGGGCCAGCGAGATGGTCTCCTCGGCGATCTCGCGCAGCGCCACGACCGGGTTCTTGTCGTTGTCGCGGTCGATGGTCATCTCCTCGCCGCGGCTCAGGTTGCGCGCGCGCTGCGCCGCCAGCAGAACCAGCTCGAAGCGGTTCGGGATCTTCTCAACGCAGTCTTCGACGGTGACACGCGCCATGCGGCCAACCTCCGCTCATCTTTGTGGAATATTCCATAGTAGTGGCGCGGACGGTCCGGTGCAACCATTCCGCCCGACCACCTGCTGCCCGGCACCTTGACCAAGCGCCGCCAGCATGGCGCCGACCGATCGGCCGTCGCGCGGATGGGTCCAGTCCGGGCAGACGTCATGCAACGGTTGGAGCACGAAAAGCCGGTCCGCCAGGCGCGGATGCGGCAGGACCGGATCGGGCGCCGCTCGGACCAGTCCATCCATCGCCAGGAGATCAAGGTCCAGGCTGCGCGCCGCATTGGCGACGCTGCGCACCCGGCCGGCGGCATGCTCGAGTCGGTGCAGCGTCGCCAGCAGGGCCTCCGGCGTGACCTCGCCGGGCGCCACCTGCTCAAGCCGGGCGACTCCGTTGACGTAATCCGGCTGGCCGGACGGCGGCATCGCGGCACTGCCGTACCATTTCGAGACGGCCACCAGCCGCAGCCGCGGGAGGGCGCCGAGGGCCCGCACGGCATGCCGGCAGGCGGTGATCGGCCGGTCACCCCAGATCCCGGGGAGATTGGCCCCGATCGCGACCAGGATCATCGCGACCGCAACCCGACGCGCGGCCGCCCTTCCGCGTCTTCGAGGTTCCCTGCTATGGGCGCTGAAGGCACACCGGGCGCTTCTCCCGAGGAGACGGGAGGAGAGACGGGGGGACCGCCGGGAAGCGAGCGCCGGCAGGCGAATCCGGGATACTGCGCAACGCTTTCTTCATCGACCTGCCTCATGATGCCGGAGGAGACAAAAACCAGATGGACTTCCGCAAGGACGAACGAACCTGCCTGTTCATTGACGGCGCCAACCTCTATTCGGCGTCGCGCAACCTGGGCTTCGACGTCGATTACCGCAGCATGCTCGCGTTCTTCAAGGCACGAAGCAACATCGTGCGCGCGTACTACTATGCGGCCGTGCTCGATACGGAGGACTATTCCCCGCTGAAGCCGCTGACCGACTGGCTCGCCTATAACGGATACAGCCTGGTTACCAAGACCGCTCGCGAGTTCACCGACCAGAGCGGCCGCCGCAGGGTAAAGGGCAACATGGAAATCGAGCTCGCCGTGGACATGCTCGAATCGGCTCCCCGAATGGATCACGCCATCTTGTTCAGTGGGGACGCGGACTTCCGGCGCCTGGTCGAGAGCGTGCAGCGCCAGGGCGTGCGCGTCACCGTGATCTCCTCCATCCGCAGCACTCCGCCGATGATCGGCGACGAGTTGCGCCGCCAGGCCGACCAGTTCCTCGAGCTGGCCGAGATCGCCCCCGAGTTCACCCGCCGCCAGACCGAGCCGCGGCCGCGGCCGGCACAGCGCGCCGCCGGCGCCAGCGCGGAGGGCGTCGCAGACAGCGCCGTGCCACTGTGACCCCCTCGATTACCACGCTAGATGACGACGCGGTGCTGGCCGATCCAACCGGCCAGCCGGACCTGCCCGCGCATGACTGCCCGCTCTGCCCGCGGCTGGTCGCCTATCGCGAGGCCAACCGGCAGGAGCACCCGGACTGGTGGAACGCGCCGGTGCCGTCCTGGGGACCGCTCGACGCGGAACTGCTGGTCGTGGGCATGGCGCCCGGCGTACGCGGCGCAAACCGCACCGGGCGGCCATTCACCGGGGATTTCGCCGGCGTGCTGCTCTACGAGACCCTGCTCAAAGCCGGCTTCGCCACCGGAACCTACGGCGCCGATCCGGCGGACGGCATGACGCTCAGGAACTGCCGCATCGTCAACGCGGTGCGTTGCGTGCCACCGGCCAACCTGCCGCAGCCGGTCGAGGTCCGCACCTGCAACCGCTATCTCCGATCCGAGCTCCAGACGATCCGCCCGCTGCGCGCGGTCCTAGCGCTGGGCGTATTGGCGCACAGCGCCGTTCTGGCGGCCTGCGGCATCCCGATCTCCAGGCTGCGGTTCCGGCACGGCCAGATCCTGACCCTGGCAGACGGCCTGCTGCTGGCCGACAGCTACCACGTGTCCCGCTACAACACGAACACCGGCCGCCTGACCACCGCGATGTTCGAGAGCGTGGTGTCCGACCTACGCAGCCGGCTGGACCATCCTGCCTGAAGGCAAAAGCCTGTCGATAGCGTCAGCTGCCACTGAACCAGTTGTAGCCCTGATCCTCCCAGTATCCGCCGGGATACGTGTTGGTTACGAAGATCGCGGCGATATGCTTGGGGTTCTTGAAGCCGAGCTTGGTCGGGACGCGGATGCGCAGCGGATAGCCAAATTGCGGCGGCAGCGGCTCGAGAGCCGGCCCGGTCTCGAGGGCGAGGATGGTCTGCGGGTGCAGCGCGCTCGCCATGTCCATGCTGGAGTAATACTTGTCGGCGCATTTGAAGCCGACATAGCGCGCGGTGGTGTCGGCCCCGACATGCTGCAGGAAGCTCCGCATCGGCACGCCGCGCCACTGACCGATGGCGCTCCAGCCCTCGACGCAGATCAGTCGGGTGATCTGGCTCTCCTGCGGCAGCGCGCGCAGCCGCGACAGCGTCCAGGGGGTCTTGTCGGCGACCAGCCCGGACACCTCGAGGCGCCAGCTGTCGAGGTCGATCTCGGGCACGTTGTCGATCGGGTAGTAGGCGTTGAACGGGAACGGCCGGGTCAGTTTCGAGGCGGCATAGACCGGCGCCAGCCGCGTCCGGCTGAACAGCAGCCCCTGGATGCGGTCGTTGAAGCGCGACATCGCCCATAGCACGCGGTCGACGGCATCGCCGTCGGCGAGGTTGCAGCCGCTGAGCATGCTGAGCGCACCGAGCGACAGCCCCGAGCGCAGCAGCAGGCGCCGCGACCGGTTCGAGATCTCCGGCGGCTTGCTCACGGGCCGGCCTCCACCACAGGACGACCCTCCTCGACTGGACGACCCCGGCCGGTGATCATCGACGGCAGCGTGCGCGGCACCAGGACGACCAGCGCGATATGGATGACGAAGAACCCGACCAGCCCGGCCATGGCGCCGAAATGGATCCAGCGGACCACCGGATAGCCGCCGACCAGGTCGTCCAGCACCTGGAGCTGCACCGGCTTCCACAGGGCAAGCCCGGACAGCACGGCCAGCACGCCCAGCAGCAGCGACACCAGGTAGAGCAGCCGCTGCACCGCGTTGTAGACACCAAGCTCGTGCGGCAGGCTGAAGCGCACCGCGCGCCTGAGGTCGCGCAGCACGCCGGCCGGCGTGACCGGCAGCAGGGTGCGCCGGAAGTGCCGGCCGAACAGCCCGTAGGCGAAGTAGACAAGCGCATTGCCGACCAGCAGCCACATCGCGGCGAGATGCCACGCGATGGCGCCGCCGAGCCAGCCGCCCAGTGTGGCCCAGGCCGGGAAGCTGAAGGGCAGCAGCGGCGAGGCGTTGTAGATCTGCCAGCCACTCGCCACCATGCAGCCCAGGGCAAATGCATTCACCCAGTGCGTCAGGCGCACCACCAGCGGGTGCACCACGATTGCCTTGCGCGGAGTCGCCAGCGACGAACTCATCGCCGGCACCCGGGCCGATCACATGGGAGGAACGGCACCGTCTTCTCCGACCACGATGCGCTTCGCATCGACGCTGCCATCCGCGTTCTTCGGCCCGAACGCCACCACATGCGCGCCGGCCTTCAGCAGGCTTTTGTCGCCGGCTTCCAGATCGACCACCGGCGCGTCCTCGGGGACCGTCATCGCCTTCTTGCCGCCCTTGTAGTCGACCGTCATCGTCCGGCCGCTCGAACCGGACACGGTGCCGATGGTGCCGTTGGTCATCGATCCCTGGCGGCCCAGGTCCCAGCCATAGTGACCCTCGCCGGCGCCGCGCATGCTCTCGGGGAAGATGGTGACCTCGCGCGCCACCAGCGTGCCGCCGGGGCCGGGATTGGCCGCGACGCCGATGAAGCGCCCCTGCTTCGCCTCGGCGAGCGAGGCCTTGGTGGCGCCGACATAGCCGGTGTCGGGGGTGATCTTCAGCGTCACCGGACCGCCGAAGCGGGTCTTGATCGTGACGGCGGTGTCGGTCATCGCGGTGATCACGCCGCGGGTGCGTGGCGGCGGCCCGGCATCCGCGCGTGCGGCCGGTGCGAGCGTCGTCACTGTCGCGAGTGCCACGGCGCCCAGTGCCGCACGTGTCAGTATCTTTCTCATCGTTCGACGCATCCTCGTCATTGCACGATCACTACGCCGCCGGTGCGGCGAAGGTTACGTCACCCGCGCGCGCGCATCAGCCGCGCCTTGTCGCGCTGCCAGTCCCGCGCCGCGACCGCCTGGCGCTTGTCCGCCTTCTTGCGGCCCTCGGCCAGACCCAGCAGCACCTTGGCTACGCCGCGCTCATTGAAATGGATGTCGAGCGGGATCAGCGTCTGCCCGTCGCGCGCCACGGCACCCAGCATCTTGTCGATCTGCTTGTGGTGCATCAGCAGCTTGCGCGGCGCCCGCGGCTCGAAGCGCGACAGCACGCCGCCCTGGTATTCCGGGATGTAGCAGTTGAACAGCCAGACCTCTCCGTCGCGCTCGCCGGCGAACGCCTCGGTCAGGGTCGCGCGCCCGAGCCGCAGGCTCTTCACCTCCGGTCCCTTGAGCACGATGCCGGCCTCGACCGTCTCCTTGATCGTGTAGTCGTAGCGCGCCTTGCGGTTCTGTGCCGCCATGCCGTGCGAGATCAGCCCGCTCTTGCGCTTCTCGGCCATTGCGGCGCCTCAGGCGATCAGGCCAACGGCCTCGACGGCGCCGCGCACCCGGGCGCGGCTGCTGTCGGACAGTGGCGCCAGCGGCAGGCGGCAGGTCTCGCCGCAACGGCCCAGCAGGCTCGCCGCATATTTCGCCGGCACCGGATTGCTCTCGACGAACAGCGCGTCGTGCAGCACGAGCAGCCGGTCCTGGATCGCCATCGCCCCCTTGAGGTCGCCCGCCTTCCAGGCTGCCTGCATGTCGGCGCAGGCGCGCGGCGCCACGTTGGCGGTGACGCTGATGCAGCCGACTCCGCCCGACGCCAGGAACGCGAGCGCGGTGCCGTCCTCCCCGGACAATTGCACGAAGCCGTGGCCGGCGGCGGCGCGCATCTGCAGCGGACGCAGCAGGTTGGCGGTGCTGTCCTTCACGCCGATGATGTTGGGGTGCCGGGCCAGGCGCGCCATCGTTTCGACGCCCAGGTCGATCACGCTGCGTCCAGGAATGTTGTAGATCACGATCGGCAGGTCGACCGCATCCGCGATCGCCAGGAAGTGCAGGTACAGCCCCTCCTGCGTCGGCTTGTTGTAGTACGGCGTCACAATCAAAGCGCCGGCGACGCCGGCGCGCCTGGCATGCCGGGTAGTCTCGATCGCCTCCGCCGTGCTGTTCGATCCGGTGCCGGCCAGCACCGGCACCCGGCCGCCGGCCGCCGACACCGCCATGTCGATCAGGCGGCGGTGCTCCGCATGCGTCAGGGTCGGGCTCTCGCCGGTGGTGCCGCATGGGACCACGGCGCTGGTGCCCTGCGCGACCTGCCAGTCGACCAGCGCCTCGAAGGCCGGCTCGTCGAGGCTGCCGTCGGGCCGCATGGGCGTGATCAGGGCGGTGATCGACCCCTCGAACATGGCACTCTCCAGGCGGCGGCGCAGTCGCTTCGTGCAAGCGCGGCGGCGGCGGACACTAGAGCAGCGCAGCCAGGATTGGAACGCCCGGTGGCCGCCGCATTCTTGGAACTTGCACCGGTCGCAGGTCCGGGACCACCCTTTCGCATCCATGCGACCACTCTTGGGCGACCAGTCTTGCGCACCCTCCTGATGGCCGGCCTCGCCTGCCTGCTTGCGGCGTGCGCGGTGCACGGTGCGCTGTCGGAGTCGGGACCAGCCCTGCCACCCGGGCCGCAGGCTGCCACCGTGCAGCTGGCGCAGGCCGAGGCCGCGGCATCTGCGGATCCCGTCGACGCGGCGGTCGCCACCTGGCTTCGGCTGCAACTCCCCAATGGCGGCAGCGCCGCCGAGATCGACGGCTTCCTGCATGCCCATCCAGACTGGCCGGGTCGTGCGGTGCTCGGCCAGCGGCTGCAGGACGCCCTGGCGGCTGAGCCCGACGACGCCGTCGCCCGCGCTGTGTGCGGCGCCCACCGGCCGATGATCCCGGCCACCCTGCTACGCTGCGCGCTCGCCATCGGCGGTCCTTCGACCACGCTTCCACCGGCGGCGCGCGCCGGTTCCCAGACAATGCCGGCCGTGCTCGCCAACCTGCCGGCGTCCGTGGTGGCCGCGGCCCGGGCGGACTGGGTCGAGGGCCTCGACGACCCGGGGCAGGAAGCCATGTTCCTGCGCCTGTTCGGGCCGGTCCCCACTCTCGACGAGCAGTGGCAGCGCTTCGATCGCCAGGAATGGTCCGGAGCGCTGGCCGCGGCGCAGCGTCAGGTTGCCCGACTGCCCGCAACCCTGCGGCCGCTCGCCCTCGCCCGGCTGGCGCTGCGCCGTGGCGAGGCCGGCGGTGCGGGGCTGGCTGCGTCCCTGCACGGGGCGGCGGCCGGCGATCCGGCGCTGGTGCTCGACCTTGCCCGCTGGTTGCGACGCCACGACCAGGACGATGCCGACCTCGCCGTGTGGCGCGACCGCGCGCCGGCGGCTGAGCAGTCGGCCCCGCCGGCGCGACGGGCCGCCTACTGGAACGAGCGCGAGGCGTTGGCGCGCGACCTGCTGGCGGCGCATCGCGATGTCGATGCGCTTTCTCTCGTCGATGACCGCATCGAGGACACGCCGGCGACCACGCTCGACCAGGATTTCCTCGCCGGCTGGATCGAGCTGCGCAGACTGCACGATCCGGCGGCGGCGACCGCCCGCTTCGCGGAGCTGACCGGCTCGCGGTCGGTCATCACCACCAGCCGCGGCTTCTACTGGCTCGGACGCGCCCTGGAGGCGGCGGGCCGGTTGGCCGATGCCGGCACCGCCTACGCTGCCGCGTCCCGGCATCCGACCAGCTTCTACGGCCAGGCTGCCATGGCCAGAACCGGTCCGGCGGAGGCGCTGCCCGCGGCGCTCGCCGCGCTGCACGACCCGGCCTGGAGCAGCGACGACGCGGTGGCCTATGCCGGCCAGGAGCTGGCGCGGGCGGCGGCCTTCCTGGTCGCCTGCCGCGACTCCCGCCATGCCAGGCTGTTCCTGCTGCGCCTCGACCAGATCACGACGAGCGATACCGGCCACGCGCTCGGCGCCGGCTACGCGATCCGGCTCGGGCTGCCGGACGTCGCGGTGGCGATCGCGCGATCGGCCGGGCGGCAGGGGCTGGTGCTGGCGGGATCCGGCTGGCCCATGCCGTTCGCGCCTCCGGCATCGCCTGTCCTCCCGCCTGGGCTGGCGCTTGCCGTGATGCGCCAGGAGAGCAGCTTCGACCCCGGCATCGTCAGCCCGGCGGGTGCCATCGGATTGATGCAGCTCATGCCGGCGACCGCGCGTACGGTCTCCCTGGGTGGCGTCGGCACCGCTGAACTGGGGGATCCGCGGCTGAACATGCAGACCGGAACCACCTACCTGTCGACGCTCCTGCAGCGCTTCGGCGGCATCGAGCCTTATGCGATCGCCGCCTACAATGCCGGCCCGAACCGGACACAGCAATGGATTGCCGCCACCCAGCCGGTGGCGGACGGCTCTGCGACCTCGGAGGCCACCATCGACTGGATCGAGCAGATCCCGTTCGCGGAGACGCGCAACTACGTGCAGCGCGTCCTGGAGAGCCAGGCGGTGTATCGCAGCCGGACGCACGCGGTGCAGGCCGGGCGCATCGCGATGGCCTCGCCCGGCCCGCTGCCTTGAAGGCCGCGGATGGCCGGCAACGGGCCGGCATCGGGCCGCTGCCGGTGCTGGTCGCGAGCTTCCTCGGCAGCGGCTTCAGCAGCAGGGCGCCGGGGACCGTGGGCACGCTCGCGGCCATCCTGCCTGGCGTACTGCTCTGCCGGCATCCTTGGGCGCTCTGCCTTGCGATCCTTCTGGCCTGTGCTGCCGGCCTGTGGGCGATCCCGCGCGCCTCCGGGGGCGCCGACCATGGCTGGATCGTGATCGACGAGGTCGCCGGGCTGTGGATCACCCTGCTCGGAATCCCGAAGCCGCACAGCCTTGCCTGGCCGCCGAGCCCGCGCGAGGTCATCTGGTTCGCGTTGGCGTTCGCCATGTTTCGCCTGCTCGACATCACCAAGCCCGGGCCGATCGGCCGGCTCGACCGCCGGCATGACGCGGTGGGCGTGATGGGCGATGATGTACTGGCCGGGCTGCTTGGCGCGCTGCTGCTCTGGCTCGCGCGGACGGCACTCCGGCAATGAGGAGGGCGACGTGCCGATGATAGACGATGCGATCCTGGCGCGGGCAGCCGCGGTCCTCGACCGCTTTCGCGAGCTCGGCTTTACCATCGCCACCGCGGAGAGCTGCACCGGCGGCCTGGTCGCGGCCAGCCTGACCCACCATGCCGGCAGCAGCGACGTCATGCTGGGCGGGTTCGTCACCTACTCCAACGGCATGAAGCACCGGAGCCTCGGCGTTCCGGTCGAGTTGCTGGAACGGCATGGCGCTGTCAGTGCGCCGGTGGCACGGGCCATGGCGGACGGGGCGCTGGCAGCCACTGGGGCATCCTGCACCGTCTCCATCACCGGCATCGCCGGCCCCGGCGGCAGTAGCGAGGACAAACCGGTAGGCCTGGTCTGGTTCGGCATCGCGGGCGGCGGACAGCCGCCCCTGACAGACCGCCAGGTGTTTGCAGGCGATCGTGCCGTCGTACGCGCGCAGGCGACGTCGCATGCGCTCGACCTGCTGCTACGTCACGCCCCCTGAACACGACGACGCACCCGCGGGGGCTGGCCCGCGAGTGCGTGTTGCATGGCAAACCATGCCGACCTGGTTCGCCTTCAAGGCGACTACTTGGGCGGGGTGCTCGCGTCCGGGGTCGCGGCCGGCGGGTTCATCGGCGCAGTCGCGGGCGCGTTGCCGGGGGTCATCGTGCCCATCGAGCCGGAGGACGAAGTGGTCGGCGCCGACATCCCCGTGCCGGGCGCCGCCATGCTGCTGGTGCCGCTGGTCGCCGGAACGGCGCCGGCCTTGGCGTTCTGCAGGCTCTGCTCGTTCAGCTTCTCGACTTCGGCATCACCGGTGCTCTTCGACATCATGGAGTGCTTGCCATGCATCATCATGTGATGGTGGTGATGGTGCATGGGGGCCTTGTCCCCGGTCGAATCCGTGGCCGTCTGGGCGATCGCCGGGGCGGCGATCAGCATGGCGACGGTTGCCGTCGCGCTGAGAGTAAACTTCATCGGTGAATTCCTTGCTGCCTGGTGCCCCGACCGCTCCGGCCGGGCTGCCCGAGGTTGTAAACGCTTCCTTGTCGCGAACGACGACACGTCCAAGCAACGAAACCGCCGCGTGGCGGTTCCGCAACAGTCTCGCGCGCGTTAGGCCCGGGCGGGCGTCGCCGAGGTGTCGGGCGGCCCATAGACGTCTCGCGCCCGCTTGAGGAAGGCACTGACCATCAGCTTGACCGCCTCGTTGAACACCACTCCGATGGCGGCCTGCAGCAGGCGCGAGCGGAACTCGAACTCGACGAAGAAATCGACCAGGCACCCCTGCGGATGCTCGGTGAAGGTCCATTTGTTGTTCAGATACCGGAACGGACCCCGCTCGTAGCGAACGTGCGCCGATCGCGGTCGGTCCAGTGTCACGCGGCTGGTGAAGGTCTCGCGGAACGGCCCGAAGCCGATGGTAAGGTCGGCGAGCAGTTCGTCCTGGGTGTGACCGCGCAGCTTCGCCCCCACGCACCAGGGCAGGAACTCCGGGTAGCGCTCGACATCAGCCACCAAGTCGAACAGCTGCTCCGGCCGGTAGGCGATCAGCCGGCGCTCCGCGTGGGTCGGCATCAGGCGCGCACGGCGAGGCGGCGCGTCCGCTCGGCACGCAGGGCGGCGAAATCCTCGTCGGCGTGATACGAGGACCGCGTCAACGGCGTCGCACTCACCTGCAGGAAACCCTTGGCGCGCGCCATGCCGGCATAATCTGTGAACTCGTCCGGCGTCACGAAGCGGTCGACCGCGGCATGCTTCACGCTGGGCTGCAGATACTGGCCGAGGGTGAGGAAGTCGATCTCGGCCACGCGCAGGTCGTCCATCACCTGCAGGATCTCGAGGCGCTGCTCGCCCAGCCCGACCATCAGGCCCGACTTGGTGAAGATCGCCGGATCGAGCCGCTTGACCTGGTCAAGCAGCCGCAGCGACTGGAAGTAGCGCGCCCCCGGGCGGATGGTCGGATACAGCCGTGGCACAGTTTCGAGGTTGTGGTTGAACACGTCCGGACGCGCCGCGACGACCACCTCGAGGGCGCCCGGCTTGCGCAGGAAGTCCGGCGTCAGGATCTCGATCGTGGTGCCGGGCGCGGCGTCCCGGATCGCCTCGATCACTGCGGCGAAATGCGCGGCGCCGCCATCCGGCAGGTCGTCGCGGTCCACCGAGGTGATCACCACGTGGCGCAGCCCGAGGCGCCCCACTGCATCCGCCACGCGGTTTGGCTCGCTCGCATCGAGCGCTTCCGGCTGGCCGGTGCGCACGTTGCAGAACGAGCAGGCGCGGGTGCAGATCTCGCCCATGATCATCATGGTGGCGTGGCGCTGCGACCAGCACTCGCCGATGTTCGGGCAGGCCGCCTCCTCGCACACCGTCACCAGCCCGTGCTCGCGCATCAGCGCCCGGGTCTCGTGGTAGACCGGGTGGTTCGGAGCCCGCACCCGGATCCAGTCCGGCTTGCGCTGGATCGGGTTGTCCGGCCGGTGCGCCTTCTCCGGATGCCGAAGCGCCCGCGGACGATGGTCGATGAGAAGCCGGGTGGAAGACATTGGCGACCTCAAAGTCCCAGGTTCAGAAATGGATCACCTGGCCGTAGGCGTCCAGCACCGCCTCGTGCATGGTCTCGCTCACCGTCGGATGCGGGAATACGCTGTGCATCAGCTCCTGTTCCGTGGTCTCCAGCGTGCGCGCGATCACATAGCCCTGGATCAGCTCGGTCACCTCGGCACCGACCATGTGCGCGCCGAGCAGTTCGCCGCTCGCGCGGTCGAACACCACCTTGACCATGCCTTCCGGCTCGCCCATCGCGATCGCCTTTCCGTTGCCGATGAACGGGAAGCGGCCGACCCGGATCTCGTGCCCCGCTTCCTTGGCACGTGCCTCGGTCAGCCCGACGGAGGCGATCTGCGGCCGTGAATAGGTGCAGCCGGGGATATTGCTCCAGTCGATCGGATGCACGTCGCGGCCGGCCAGCTTCTCGACGCAGACGACCCCCTCGTGGCTCGCCTTGTGCGCGAGCCAGGGCGCGCCGGCGAGATCGCCGATCGCATAGATGTTCGGCTCGCCAGTGGCGCAGAACTCGTCGATCTGCACATGTGTCTTTTCGACTATAACCTTGGTGGCTTCGAGGCCGAGCCCCTCGACATTGCCGACGATGCCGACCGCCGAGATGACCCGGTCCACGGTGAAGCTCTCGTTCGTCCCACCGGCCTCTACAGGCACCGTTACGGTCCCGTCCTCCTTGCGCAGCGTGCCGAGCTTGGCACCGGTCAGGATGCGCATGCCCTGCTTCTCGAACGCCTTGCGGGCGAACGCGCCGATCTCCTCGTCCTCGACCGGCAGGATGCGATCGGCGACCTCGATCACCGTCACCTCGGCGCCCATGTTGCGGTAGAACGAGGCGAACTCGATGCCGATCGCACCGCTGCCCACCACCAGCAGCCGCTTCGGCATGCTCTTGGGCACCATGGCCTCCCGGTACGACCAGATCAGCTCGCCATCCGGCTCCAGGCCTGAGATCACGCGGGCGCGGGCGCCGGTCGCCAGGATGACGTTCTTTGCGGTCAGGCTCGTGGCCGGCTTGCCCTCCTTGGTCACCTTGACCCGGCGCAGCGCACCCTCCACGCCATCGAGCGTGGCGCTGCCGTCGAACACCGCCACCTTGTTCTTCTTGAGCAGATGGCCGACGCCTGAGGCGAGCTGCTTGGCGACCGCGCGCGAGCGCTTCACCACCTTCTCGAGGTCGAAGCGGATGTTGTCAGCCGAGAAGCCGAATTCGCCGAGATTATGCAGCAGGTGGTTGATCTCGGACGAGCGCAGCAGCGCCTTGGTTGGAATGCAGCCCCAGTTCAGGCAGATCCCGCCGAGATGCTCGCGCTCCACCACGGCGGTCTTCATGCCGAGCTGCGCCGCACGAATGGCGGCGACATAGCCGCCGGGACCGCCGCCGATGACGATGAGGTCGAAACTGGCATCGGCCATCCGCTCAGACCACCAGGCTCATCGGCAATTCGACGACGGACTTGAACACCGACATCCATTCGGCGGCCAGGGCCCCGTCGATGACCCGGTGATCCACCGACAAGGTGCATGTCATCACGTTGGCGACCTCGATCCTGTCGCCGGACCGCACCACGGCGCGCTTCTCGCCGGCAGCGACCGCCAGGATCGCGCCCTGCGGCGGGTTCAGGATCGCCGAGAACGCCTTCACGCCATACATGCCCATGTTGGAGATCGAGAACGAGCCACCCTGGAACTCCTCGGGCTTCAGCTTGCCGTCGCGCGCCCGCTTGATCAGGCCCTTCGCCTCGCTGCTGATCAGCGACAAGCTCTTCATGTCCGCCCTGGTCACGATCGGGGTGATCAGCCCGTCCGGGATCGAGACCGCGACCGCGATATCGACATCGTCGTACTGGATGATCGCCTCGTCTGTGTAGGACGCGTTCACCCGCGGCACCCGGCGCAGCGTCACCGCCGCCGCCTTGATCAGCATGTCGTTGACCGACAGCTTGAACGTGCCGGGGCCTTCCTTCGGCGACGAGGCGTTCAGCTCGCCGCGCAGCGCCAGCAGCCGGTCGAGCTCGACATCGATCGAGACGTAGAAGTGCGGGATGAACTGCTTGGCCTCGGACAGCCGGCGCGCGATCACCCGGCGCACGTTGCTGTTCGGGATCTTCTGGTGGGGCGCCGTGATCAGAACCGGAGCAGGCTTCGCGGGCGCGGGGGCCGCTGCAAGAGGTGTCGCTGCCGGTGCCTTTGCGGGAGCCGGACCAGCCTTCTGAGCAGCTTCGACATCGGCCCGGACGATCCTCCCGTTCGGGCCACTGCCGGAAATCGTCACCGGATCGAGCCCGGCTTCCCTGGCGAGCCGCTTTGCCAGTGGCGAGATGAACACCCGGCTGCCGTTCGAGGCCGGAGCCGGACCCGCGGCGGCCGCCTCGTGCGTCACCGGTGCCGGCGGCTGCGTCGGGTTGCTCGCCTCGGGACCAGGCGCTGGGGCCGCCGCCCTCTCGGCAGGCGCCGCCGCATCCGGCACCGCCTCGCCGTCCTCGACGATGATGCCGATCGGCTGGTTCACCTGCACGCCCTCGGTGCCGTCGCCGACAAGGATGCGGCCGAGGATGCCTTCATCCACCGCCTCGACTTCCATCGTCGCCTTGTCGGTCTCGATCTCGGCGATGACGTCGCCGGAGACGATCGCGTCGCCTTCCTTCTTCAGCCAGCGCGCCAGCGTACCCTCGGTCATGGTGGGCGACAGCGCCGGCATCAGGATGTTCACGGACATGGCGAGACCCTTCAGACCAGCTTCTTCACGGCGTTGACCACCCAGTCGGGCTGCGGCAGCGCCAGCTTCTCGAGGTTGGCCGCATACGGCAGCGGCACGTCCAGGCCGTGCACGCGCACCGGCGGCGCATCGAGCCAGTCGAAGGCGTACTCGATCACCTGCATCGCGATCTCGGCGCCGATGCCGGAGTACGGCCAGCCCTCCTCGACCGTCACCAGGCGGCTGGTCTTCTTGACACTCTCGACGATGGTCGCGGTGTCGAGCGGCCGCAATGTGCGCAGGTTGATCACCTCGGCGTCGATCCCCTGCCCGGCCAGGATCTCGGCCGCCTTCAGCGCTACGCCGACCATGATCGAAAAGGCCACGATGGTGACTTGCGTGCCCGGGCGCTCGATCTTCGCGCGGCCGATCGGGAGGATGAAGTCAGGATCGGTCGGACATTCAAAACTCTGCCCGTACAGGATCTCGTTCTCGAGGAAGATCACCGGATTGGGATCGCGAATGGCGGCGCGCAGCAGGCCCAGCGCATCCGCCGACGAATACGGCGCCACCACCTTGAGACCCGGCACATGCGCGTACCAGCTCGCATAGCACTGGCTGTGCTGGGCGGCGACACGCGAGGCGGCGCCGTTCGGGCCGCGGAACACGATCGGGCAGCCCATCTGGCCGCCGGACATGTACAGCGTCTTGGCCGCCGAGTTGATGATCTGGTCGATCGCCTGCATGGCGAAGTTGAAGGTCATGAACTCGACGATCGGCTTCAGGCCGGTAAGCGCCGCGCCCACCGCCATGCCGGTGAAGCCGTGCTCGGTAATCGGGGTGTCGATGACCCGGCGGGCGCCGAACTCGGCCAGCATGCCCTGGCTGATCTTGTAGGCACCCTGGTATTCGGCGACCTCCTCGCCCATCAGGAACACGTCGTCGTCGGCGCGCATCTCGATGGCCATCGCATCGCGCAGCGCGTCGCGTACGCTGATGCTCATGGTCTCGCCCCAGTCCCGCTCCGGCTCGACCCCGGCCAGGGATGGGCGGGCCAGGTCCGGCGCACGGGCCTCGGAACCACGATCGGCGATCTCCTTGGCCCCCGCGCCCTCGGCCGCGACCTTCGGAAGCGCCGGGCTCTCCGCGGCAGCCTTCGGTGCGGGCTTCGCGTCCGCGGCCGACGCGTCCTCGCCCTCGCCGAGCAGCACCGCGATCGGCGCGTTCACCGCCACGTTCTCGGTGCCTTCCTCGACCAGCAACCGGCCGATGGTGCCTTCGTCCACGGCCTCCACTTCCATCGTCGCCTTGTCGGTCTCGATCTCGGCGATCACGTCACCGGCCGCCACCGTATCGCCGACCTTCTTCAGCCAGCGCGCCAGCTTGCCTTCCGTCATCGTCGGCGACAGCGCGGGCATCAGAACCTGGGTCGACATGGCTCAAGCCTCCACCAGGATGTCGGTCCACAACTCGGCCGGATCCGGCTCCGGACTGGACTGTGCGAATTCCGCGGCATCGGCCACGATGTGCTTGATCTCGTCGTCGATCGTCTTCAACGCCTGCTCCTCGACTCCCTGACCGAGCAGCGCGTGCCGCACCCGCTCGATCGCATCCCGCTCCCGCCGCATCTGGTCGACCTCGTCGCGGGTGCGATACTTGGCCGGATCGGACATCGAGTGACCCCGGTAGCGGTAGGTCGTCATTTCCAGCAGGAACGGGCCATTGCCGGCGCGGCAATGCGCCACCGCCTGCACCGCCGCGTCATGCACCGCCTCGACATCCATGCCGTCCACCTGCAGCCCCGGGATGCCCCACGGCTCACCGTTGCGATACAGCTCGCGGGATGCCGACGAGCGCTCGACGCTGGTGCCCATGCCGTAGCGGTTGTTCTCAATCACGAAGATGCAGGGCAGCTTCTGCAGGGCCGCGATGTTGAAGCTCTCGAACACCTGGCCCTGGTTCGACGCGCCCTCGCCGAAATACGCCACCGAAACCTCGTCCGAGCCGCGATAGCGGTTGGCGAACGCCAACCCGATGCCGATCGAGACCTGGGCGCCGACGATGCCGTGGCCGCCGTAGAAGTTCTCCTTGCGCGAGAACATGTGCATCGAGCCGCCCTTGCCGCGCGAATAGCCGGTGGCCCGCCCGGTCAGCTCTGCCATCACGCCGCGCGCTTCCATGCCGGTGGCCAGCATGTGGCCGTGGTCGCGATACGAGGTCACCACCTTGTCGCCCGGCTTGAGCGCCATCTGTACGCCGGTCACCACCGCTTCCTGGCCAATATAGAGGTGGCAGAAGCCGCCGATCAGCCCCATGCCGTACAGCTGGCCGGTGCGCTCCTCGAAGCGGCGGATCAGCACCATGCCGCGATAGGCCCGGGTCAGCTCCTCGGTGGTCATCGCCGGGCTGTTGCGCCCTCGCCCGCCGGTGAGATCAGCCGAGGCATTGGCGGGCACAGCACCCTGTATCTTGGAAGACTTGTTCACGGGGACGTCCCTTCCTGCCTCGGATCGGTTGGCTCTGAGATAACGGTGCGGCCACCGGACTTCTGCACCACGCGCACCGCGTCGATGCGCATGCTCCGGTCGACGGCCTTGCACATGTCGTAAAGCGTCAGCGCCGCAACGCAAGCCGCCGTCAGCGCCTCCATCTCGACCCCGGTCGGGCCGGTGGTGTGCGCCCGCGCCTCGATCTCTACCGCCTCGCCATCCTCGGAGGCCACCAGATCCACCGAGACCGACGAAAGGCTGAGCGGATGGCAGAGCGGGATCAGCTCGGAGGTCCGCTTGGCCGCCATGATCCCGGCAATTCGCGCCGTCGCCAGCACGTCGCCCTTTGGCATCCGGCCGGCCAGGATCAGCTCCAGCGTCGCCGGCCGCATCGCGACGCGGCCGCGCGCCATCGCCTCGCGCCGGGTGTCCGGCTTGCCCGAGACGTCGACCATCACCGCACGGCCCGCTTCATCGAGATGCGTCAGCCGCGCGAGCCCGACCTGATCCGAAGCGCTCGCCATGCTCAGATCGGCCCGAGCAGCGCATGCGCCGCAGCACCGGCGTCAGGCTGCCGCAGCAGGCTCTCGCCCACCAGGAAGCAGGTGGCGCCGACAGCGGCGAGGCGCAGCACGTCCTCGCGCGTGGTAATGCCGCTCTCGGCCACCACGATCCGGTCGGGCGGCACCTGCGGCGCCAGTTCCATCGTGGTTGCGAGGTCGGTGCGCAGCGTGCGCAGGTTGCGGTTGTTGATGCCGATCAGCGTGGTCTCCAGCGCCAGCGCCCGATGCAGCTCGGTCTCGTCATGCACCTCGACCAGCACGTCGAGATCCACCGAGCGCGCCAGGCCCAGCAGCTCGGCCGCCTGCCCGTCGCCGATCGCCGCCATGATCAGCAGGATGCAGTCGGCGCCGATCAGCCGGCTCTCGTAGATCTGCCAGGGCTCCAGCATGAAATCCTTGCGCAGCGCCGGCAGCGCGGTCGCCGCGCGCGCCGCCTGCAGGTCGGCGACATGGCCCTGGAAGTTCGGCCCCTCGGTCAGCACCGACAGGCAGGCGGCGCCCGCCGCCTCGTATTCGCGCGCGATCCCGGCCGGGTCGAAGTGCGGCCGGATCAGGCCGGCCGACGGCGAGGCCTTCTTGATCTCGGTGATCAGCCCGACCTGCCGCTCGGCGGTCTTGAGCTTGAGCGCATGGCCGAAGCCGCGCGGCATCTCGTCGAGGTCGCGCAGCCGCGCCTTCAGCTCGCGCAGCGGCAGCCCGGCCATGCGACGCGCGATCTCCTCGCGGGTCTGGGCGCAGATGCGCGCCAGGACGTCGGACGCGTCACCCATCAGTCCGGCGCCCATCACCTGCGGTCGTTCCCGTCCCTCAACCTGCATCGCAACCGTTCCAGCACCGCCAGCGCACTTCCGTCGTCCAAGGCGCATGCCGCTTCGCGGACAGCGTCGCGCAGTCCGCGCACGAACGGCGCCGCCTCCGCCGCCCCGGCCTCGAGCGCCGGAGCCGGGCGCGTCCCGCCGCCATCCATGCTTCGCGGGAACATGTTGCCTCCGCGCGCGACACGCAAGGCTGCGGCCGCATTCAGCAGCACCGTATCACGGTACGCCCCGCGCGCGCCGCGCAGCAGCGCCTCGAGTGCCAGCGCATTATGCCGGGCATCGCCGCCGGCGATCGCGCCAACGGGCGCCGGCGGCAGCCCGGCCATCGCCGGCGTGATCACCAACTCGTGGATCACCCCATCCTCGAGCGCCACCACGTCGCTCGGTCCGGCCAGCGTCAGCTCGTCCAGGCCCTGCCCGGCCGGATCTCCGTCAAGGGTGCCGTGCACCGCCCAGACCCGGTCCGAGCCGAGCCGGTGCAGCGTCTCGACCACCGGCAGCAGCCAGCACCTGTCATAGACGCCGACCAGTTGCAGCCGCACCGAAGCCGGGTTGCAGAGCGGCCCGAGCAGGTTGAACAGGGTGCGGGTGCCGAGCTCGGCGCGGGCCACGGCGGCATGGCGCAAGGCGGGATGGTGCGCCGGGGCGGCCATAAAGGCGAGGCCGTGCCCGGCCAGCTCCGCCTCCAGCAGCGGCACATCCTGCACCGGGGGCACGCCGAGTGCCGCCAGCACGTCCGAAGCGCCAGCCCGCGAGGACAGCGCCCGGTTGCCGTGCTTGGCCACCGGCACGCCCCGCGCGGCCAGCACGAACGCCACCGCGGTCGAGATGTTCAGGGTGCCGTGGTTGTCGCCGCCGGTGCCGCAGACATCGATGGCCTCCGCCGGCGCCTGCACCCGGAGCATCCGGCCACGCATCGCCCGCACCGCCCCGGTGAGTTCCGCGACGGTCTCGCCGCGCACCCGCAGCGCCATCAGCAGGCCGCCGATCTGCGCCGGCGTCGCCTCGCCCGCCATGATCAAACCGAAGGCGGCCTCGGCCTGCGCCTCGTCCAGCCCCAGGCCGGCGGCGACATGCGCCAGCACCGGCTTCAGGCCGTGGTACTCATCGAGGGTCATGCGGTGGACCGATCAGGCCGCTTGCGACCGGGGGTCGTTGCGGCCGCGGGCGATCGCCAGGAAACTCGCCAGGATCGCGTGGCCGTGCTGAGAGGCGATGCTCTCCGGATGGAACTGCACGCCGAACAGCGGCAGGTCGCGATGCCGCAGCCCCATCAGCACGCCGTCCGCGGTCCAGGCGGTCGGCACCAGCGCCTCGGGCAGCGTGTCGGGCCGCACCACCAGGCTGTGGTAGCGCGTCGCCGCGAACGGGCTCGGCAGGCCGTCGAAGATGTCGCTGCCGTCATGATGGACCGCGCTCACCTTGCCATGCATCGGCACCGCGGCGCGCACCACCTCGCCGCCGAAGACCTGGCCCAGCGCCTGGTGCCCGAGGCAGACCCCGAACAGCGGCACCCGCCCGGCGGCGGCGGCGATCAGGTCGCAGCAGATGCCGGCCTCGTTCGGCGAGCAGGGCCCCGGCGACAGCACGATGGCCTCCGGCTCGAGCGCAAGCGCGTCGTCCACGCTGAGCGCATCGTTGCGGCGGACATCGCACACCGCGCCCAGGTCACCGAGATAGTGCACCAGGTTGAAGGTGAAGCTGTCGTAGTTGTCGATGAGCAGGATCATGGATCTACAGTGGTATCCCGCAAGGCGGGGTCAATATGGCGCTGCGCCGGCTGGGTCAGCGCGGCCTCGGCGGCCCGTAGCAGGGCGCGCGCCTTCTGCCGGGTTTCCTCGTATTCCGACGCCGGCACGCTGTCGGCGACCACCCCGCAGCCGGCCTGCACATGCATGACGCCCTCGTGGAGCACCGCCATGCGCAGTCCGATGCAGGTGTCCATGGTGCCGTCGGCACCGAAATATCCGATGCAGCCGGCATACGGCCCGCGCCGGGTTGGCTCCATCTCGTCGATGATCTGCATGGCGCGTATCTTCGGAGCGCCCGTGAGCGTGCCGGCCGGGAAGCCCGCGACCAGGGCGTCGAGCGCATCGAGGCCCGGCCGGAGCCGTCCCTGCACCGTCGAGGAGATGTGCATGACATGCGAGAAGCGCTCTATGGCGAAGCTCTCGGTGACGCGCACGCTGCCGATCTCGGCAACCCGTCCGACATCGTTGCGGCCGAGATCGACCAGCATCAGGTGCTCGGCACGTTCCTTGGGATCGGCCAGCAGCTCGGCCGCAAGGCGCCGGTCTTCCGCCGCGTCCGACCCGCGCGGCCGGGTGCCGGCGAGCGGGCGCACGGTGACGGTATCGTCGCGCAGCCGCACCAGCACCTCGGGCGAGCTGCCGACCAGGCTGAAGCCGTCGAGGTCGAGCAGGAACAGGAACGGCGACGGGTTGATGCGACGCAGCGCACGGTACAGCGAGATCGCCGGGAGCGCGAACGGCGTCGAGTACCGCTGGCTCGGCACCGCCTGGAACACGTCGCCGGCGGCGATATACTCCTGGATGCGCCGCACCACGTCCTCGAAGGCCGCCCGGGTGAAGTTCGAGGATGGTTCCGGCGCGACCGGAGCCGTGTCGGGCGCCGGCGGCAACGGCACCGGCAGCGCCAGCGCCACCCGGGCGCGCTCCAGCAGCGCCTCCCCCTGTGCTTCGGTGGTGCCGTCGCGCAACGGAGCAGCCAGGGTGAGCTCGTCGCGGACATTGTCGAAGATCGCGAACAGCGAAGGCCGTAGCAGCACCGCCTCCGGGAGCGCCAGATCGTCCGACGGCGCGTCCGGCAGGTGCTCCATCTGGCGCACCATGTCGTAGCCAAGATACCCGAACAGGCCGGCGGTCATCGGCGGCAGGCCTTCCGGCAGCGTCAGGCGGTTGCCGTCGATCAGGGCGCGCAGGCTTGCCAGCGGCGCCTCGCCGGACTCCTCGAAGTCGGCGCCGCCCCGCGCGACCGTGACGCGGCCATGGTCGCAGCGCCAGACCACGTCCGGCAGCAGCCCGATGACCGAGTAGCGCCCGCGCGCGGCACCCCCTTCGATGCTTTCGAGCAGGAAGGCATTCCGCCTCGCATCGCTCAGCCTGCCGGTCAGCTTGAGGAACGCCGCCACCGGCGTCAGCAGGTCGGCGGCCTCGACGCTGAAGACGATCCTCTCCGGCGGCCTGTCGCCCATCAGGGGCCGACCACGCTGCGGATCGCCTGCGCATTCAGGGTCGGCTGCTTCCTGCTGCGCAGCAGGGTCGCGTAGGTGACCTCGATGTCGTTGGCGATCGAGCCGTCCAGGTTGGTCTGTAGCCGCTCATAGGCGAGACGGTTGCCGGCCGGATCCGGATGCTGCAGCCCGGTGATGGTGGCGACCGCGAAGCCGTCCGGATCCGGCACCATCGTCGACTGCCCAACCGGCAGGCTGAAGACGATCTGCTGCAATTGCGGCGAGATCCCCGGTGGCGGATGGCCGCGGCCGAAGGGCGGCTCATGCACCAGACCGGTCACGGTCGGCAGCTTCGCCAAGCCGCCCGCCTTGCGCGCCTGGGCGAACAGGCTGGCCGCCTGCTGCTCGGCCTCGCGCCTGCGCGCATCCGCCAGCACCGCGTCCCGCACCTTGTCCTGCACCGTTGCGAAGGGCTGCGCCGTCGCCGGGGTCACCTGCTCGACCATCAGGGCGTATTCGGCATCATCCGCTCCCTGCTTCAGCTCCGGAGGCGCCCCGGGCTTCTGCGCGAATGCCGTTGCGACGATCGCCTGGCGCAAGGCAGGCGAGCCCGGCAGCGGAGCCGGTTCGCCCACCTGGGTGTTGCCCTGCGCATCCAGGGTGCCCTCGGCCGCCACCGCACCGATGTCCCCCGGGATCTGGTCCAGTCCCGAACCACCAGCGATGGCGTCCTGCAGCTTCTGCACGCGATCCGCGAGCAGGTCGCGCACGCGGGCAGCAGCCAGCTGATCGTGCAGCTTCTCGCGGCTGTCCTCGAAGCTGTGCGTCACCGCCGGGTCTACCTTCGTAACCTTGAGCAGCACCCAGCCGGTCTCGGTCTTGACCGGCCCGGCGACGTCTCCCGGCTTCGCCGTGAAGGCGAGATGGCCCATCTCCGGCGACGGGAACGTCGCCAGGGCCGCGGCGTCGAGCGCCACCGGCACGCTGTCCGTCGCCGCGGCCTGCATCTGCGGCCAGCCGGCGCCGCCGCGCCACAGCGTCGCCAGCGCCTGGGCGCGGGTCTCGGACGGCGCGGTGATGACCTGCACGGACCGGCGCTCCGGCACCGAGCCGTTGTTGTTCTGCGCCTTGAACAGCGCCCGCTCGTCCGCCTCGGGGATGTCGATCGAGCGGGCCAGGGTCTGCGGCGACAGCAGCACCAGCTTGATGCGGCGATATTCCGGCGCCTGGAATTGTTGCGCGTGATTGTCATAGTAGCGCTGCAGCGTGGCCTGGTCCGGAGGCGTCGGCGCCGGCTGGGTGGCGAACGGGACCGTCACCAGGTCGATCGTGCGGGTCTGGGCGGCAAAGTCGTAGGCGTGCCGGACCAGCACCGCCGGTGCGGTGGCGCCCACGCGCAGCGGCTCGACCAGCGCGTTGGCGGTCAGGTCGTCGCGGAAGATCGACAGCACCCGCGCCTCGGTCAGCCGGTTCTGCTGCAGCCAGCTATTGAAGCGCGCGCGGTCGAAGCGGCCGTCGCTGCCCTTGAACAGCGGCAGGTCGAAGATGGTCTGGCGCAGCACGTCGTCCGGCACCACGATGCCGAGCCGGCTCGCCTCGCGCAGCGCCTCGGCGCGCGACACCAGCCCCTGCAGCACCTGCATCGCGATCTGCGCCCGTTCCGGGCCCGCGATCTGCGACGGATCGCCGCCGGTCTGCTGCGCGACCTGGTCGAGCTGCGAATGGAAGGCGTTGTTGAAGTCCTCCACGCCGATCTTGCGGTCGCCGACGGCGGCCACCGTCGAGGCGTCCGGCGCGCCACCCATCTTGGTGAAGAAGTCGCCGACGCCCCAGAGCACGAAGGCCGCGAAGATCAGCACGGCGAACGCCCGGCCGGCCCAGGAATCCACGAAGAGATGTCTGAAGTAGGTGATCATGCGGGATCCGGCAGCGGGCGAATTCGGGGCGGGGAAATGGCGCGCACCATAGGGAGGCCGCCCGAGATTGACCAGTCGCGCCGCCTCATGGTCTATGCCCGCTTCTCGAAGCCCGACTTCCTGGAAGAAGCCGCGGGCTGTCGATCGAAGCGGGAACTGCTTGATGCGCCAGGTGATCGCCGGGAACTGGAAGATGAACGGCCTGACCGCGGAGACCGAGGCACTGGCCCGGGCGCTGCGTGCGGGTTTGGAACACGCGCCGACGCCTGCCGAGGTGCTGGTGTTTCCGCCCTACACCCAGATCGCGACGGCCGCCCGCGAGCTCGCCGGCAGCGGCATCGGCTGGGGCGGCCAGGACTGCCACATGGCGGAGAAGGGCGCCCACACCGGCGACATCGCGCCGGACATGCTGCGCGACCTGGGGGCGACGCACGTCATCCTCGGCCATTCCGAGCGTCGGCGCGACCATAACGAGCTCGACGAGACCGTCCGCGAGAAGACCGTGGAGGCGCTTCGGGCCGGGCTGATCCCGATCGTCTGCGTCGGCGAGAGCGAGGACCAGCGCGCCGGCGGGCAGCAGCAGGACACGGTCGGCTGGCAGATCAAGGGCAGCCTGCCGGACGGCTTCGGCGGCGCCGACGGCAGCGGCGGCATCATCGCCTACGAGCCGGTCTGGGCGATCGGCACCGGTCGCACCGCGACCGCCGAGGACATCGCCGCGATGCACGGCTTCGTGCGCGCGGAGCTGGTCCGGCAGATGGGCGAGACCGCGGGGCGCGGCATCCGTATTCTCTATGGCGGCTCGGTGAATGCCGCCAATGCCACCCGTGTGCTGGCCGTGCCCGAGGTGGCCGGCGCACTGGTCGGCGGCGCGAGCCTGAAGGCGACCGACTTCCTGACCATCATAGCCGCCGCCACCGGCCTCCCCGCCGCGTGATGCACCCCGGATCCCCATGACCAGCTTCCTGCTCATCCTGCACCTGCTCGTGACCCTCGCCCTGATCGGCACCGTGCTGATCCAGCGCAGCGAGGGCGGCGGCCTGGGCATCGGCTCGACCCAGGGCATGGGCTCGTTCATGTCCGGGCGTGGCACCGCGAACCTGCTGACCCGCACCACCTCGGTGCTGGCCGCGATCTTCATGGTGCTGTCGCTGACGCTTGCCGTGCTCAACCGCGGCACCGCCGGCGTCGGCCGCGACATCCTGGCCCAGCCGCCAGCAGGCACCACAAGCCCGGCCGCACCGGTTGCCGCGGCTCACGCGCCGGTGGTGCCGCCGAAGCCGACCGGGCCAACGGTCCCGACACACTGATCCGATGAAGTCCACGGGCCAAAACGGTCCGGATTACGATGCGGTGATCGTCGGAGCCGGCGCTGCGGGCCTTGCAGCGAGCGCCGTGCTGCAGGCGGCCGGATGCCGCAGCCTGCTGCTGGAAGCGGGAGACCGCATCGGTGGCCGCGCCCATACCCTGCATCCGCCGATCCTCGGCGGCGCGCGCTTTGATACCGGCGCCACCTGGCTGCACCAGTCCGACCGCAACCCGCTGGCTACCCTTGCCCGCCGCCGCGGCATCGCGCTGAAGCCGGCGTTCCAGGGAGGCCGTCGCCTGCTGGTCGAGGGGCGCAGCGCAACGGGCGCCGAGGAAGCCGACTACGCGGCCTCGCGCGAGGCGTGGGAGCGACTGGTGACCGCGCGGGCCGCCGGTCCCGACTGCTCGCTGGCCGAGGCCGGGATGGATCGCGCGGACGACCCCTGGACCGCCAGTATCGAGAACTGGGATGGCGCGATCATCGCCGCCGCCGACGCTGGCGTGCTCAGCCTGCATGACTGGCACCGCAACCTGCTCGACGACAACAACCTCAGCCCGCCCGACGGTGTCGGCACGCTGCTCGAGACGCTGCTCACGCCCATGATCGGCCCGATCCGCCTTGGCGTTCCGGTCGAGCGCATCGCCTGGCAGGACGGCGAGGCCTGCGTCCTGCACACCGCCACCGGCACCATCACGGCGCTTGCGGTGATCGTCACCGTGTCGACCGGAGTGCTGGGGTCGAGGCGGATCGCCTTCGAGCCGACCCTGCCGCAGACGACCCTGGACGCGATCGACGGGATGCCGATGGGGCTACTCAGCAAGCTCGCCATCCCGGTGCCAAACGCCCTCCCGGGGATCGAGGACGACACCCTGGTCGAACGGCGGGTCGCCCGCCGCGGTGATCCAGGCATGCTGGTCTCGGTGCGGCCGCACGGCCTCGGCTATGTCTCGGGCTTCTTCGGCGGCCGGCATGCCTGGTCGCGGATGCTGCAGCCGGACGCGGCGCTCGGGGAAGCGACGGCCATCCTGCGCGAGGCCGAACCCGGCGCGGTGACCGGTGCCGGCGGCATCGTCACCGGATGGGGCGGGGACCCGCTGTTCCTGGGCGCGTACTCGTACTGCAGGCCCGGCGGCGGCTTGTCGCGCGCGGCGCTGGCCCGGCCGCTCGGCGATGGCCGGCTGCTGTTCGCGGGCGAGGCCTGCCGCACCGATGGCCTCGCCGGCACCGTCGGCGGCGCTCTGTTCGACGGCGAGCGAGCCGCGCAGGCGGTGCTGCGTTGCATCAAGGGAATGCAATCCGTGCCTTCCCTCGTTGCCTAGCGGGAACCGAGGGTTCACGGCCCCGCCGCCGCAGTGTAGGACGGACGCCCATGACGCGGTTCGTATTCATCACCGGCGGCGTGGTCTCCTCTCTCGGCAAGGGTATCGCCTCGGCGGCACTTGCGGCCCTGATGCAGGCGCGCGGCTACAAGGTCCGGCTGCGCAAGCTCGACCCCTATCTCAATGTCGATCCCGGGACGATGAGCCCGTACCAGCACGGCGAGGTGTTCGTCACCGACGACGGCGCCGAGACCGACCTCGATCTCGGCCACTACGAGCGCTTCACCGGCGTGCATGCGACGCGCGCCGACAACGCCACCACCGGGCGGATCTATTCGGACGTGATCGCCCGCGAGCGGAGAGGCGATTATCTCGGCGCCACCGTGCAGGTGATCCCGCACATCACCGACGCCATCAAGGAAGCCATCGTCGCCGGCACCGGGGACCTGGATTTCGCGCTGATCGAGATCGGGGGCACGGTCGGCGACATCGAGAGCCTGCCGTTCCTGGAAGCCATCCGCCAGATGCGCAACGACCTCGGCGCCGAGCGCACCATGTTCGTCCACCTCACGCTGGTGCCGTGGATCGCGTCGGCTGGCGAGCTCAAGACCAAGCCGACGCAGCATTCGGTCAAGGAGCTGCAGAATGTCGGCATCCAGCCGCAGATGCTGCTGTGCCGCTCCGACCGGCCGATCCCGGAGGGCGAGCGGCGCAAGATCGCCAACTTCTGCAACGTGCGGCCCGAGGCGGTCGTGCCGGCGCTCGATGTCGACACCATCTATGCCTGCCCGATCTCATACCACGAGGGCGGCATGGATACCGAGGTGCTGCGTCATTTCGGCCTGCCGCACGAGGGCGAGCCGGACCTGTCGGGCTGGCATCGTGTGCTCGATGCGATGCGCAACCCCGAGGGCGAGGTCCGCATCGCCGTCGTCGGCAAATATACCAGCCTGCTCGACAGCTACAAATCGCTCAACGAGGCGCTGATCCATGGCGGCATCGCCAGCCGCGTGCGCGTGCAGCTCGACTGGGTGGACAGCCAGATCTTCGAGCAGGCAGGCGCGCTGGAGCGGCTGCAGGACGTGCACGGCATCCTGGTGCCGGGCGGCTTCGGCGAGCGCGGCTCGGAGGGCAAGATCGAGGCGGTGCGCTTCGCCCGCGAGCGCGGCATCCCGTTCCTGGGCATCTGCTTCGGCATGCAGATGGCGGTGATCGAATGCGCGCGGAACCTGGCCGGGCTGCCGGACGCGTCCTCCACCGAGTTCGGGCCGACCGACGAGCCGGTGGTCGGGCTGATGACCGAGTGGGCGCGCGGCGAGGAGCTGGAGCGCCGGCGCGCCGGCGGCGACCTTGGGGGCACCATGCGGCTCGGCGCCTATCCGGCAGTGCTGAAGGAGGGTTCGCGGGTGGCGCAGGCCTACGACGCAACCACCGTGTCCGAGCGGCACCGGCATCGCTGGGAGGTCAACATCCACTATCGCGAGCGCCTCGAGGCGACCGGGATGGTGTTCTCCGGGCTCAGCCCGGACGGCGTGCTGCCAGAGATCATCGAGTATCCGGAGCACCCTTTCTTCATCGGCGTGCAATATCATCCGGAACTCACCTCCAAGCCGTTCGCTCCGCATCCATTGTTCCGTGGCTTCATCGAAGCCTCGCTGAGGAAGGCCCGGCTTGTCTGAACAACCCGTCATGACACCGGTGCGGATCGGCGAGCTGGTGATCGGCAACGACCGGCCGTTTACCCTGATCTCCGGGCCCTGCCAGATCGAGAGCGCGTCGCACGCCTTCGAGATGGCGGGCGCCCTGCACGAGCTGTGCACCCGGCTCGGCCTCGGCCTGATCTACAAGAGCAGCTTCGACAAGGCGAACCGCACCAGTCTCGGCGCCGCACGCGGCGTCGGCATGCAGGCGGGGCTGCAGATCCTGGCCGACGTCCGCAGCCGATATGGCGTGCCGGTTCTGACCGACGTGCATGCCGCCGATCAGTGCCGCATCGCCGCCGAGGCGGTCGACGTGCTGCAGATCCCCGCCTTCCTGTGCCGGCAGACCGACCTGCTGCTCGCCGCCGGCGAAACCGGCGCCGCGGTCAACGTCAAGAAGGGCCAGTTCCTCGCGCCGTGGGACATGGCCAATGTCGCCGCCAAGATCGCCTCGACCGGGAATACGCGCATCCTGCTCACCGAGCGCGGCACCTCGTTCGGCTACAACACGCTGGTCAACGACATGCGCGCACTCCCGATCATGGCGCGGACGGGCTATCCGGTGGTGTTCGACGCCACCCATTCGGTGCAGCAGCCGGGCGCCCTCGGCGGCGCCTCGGGCGGCCAGCGCGAGTACGCCCCGGTGCTGGCGCGTGCCGCGATCGCGGTGGGTGTGGCGGCGGTGTTCATCGAGACCCACCGGGACCCCGACCATGCCCCGAGCGACGGTCCCACGATGATTCCCTTCGATCAGATGCAATCGGTGCTGGAGCGGCTGCTGGCATTCGACCGCGTCGCCAAGGGCTGACGCGTCATGGCTTTCACATAGCGACCAGGGAGACGGCGATGAGTGGTGTTTTCGGCAGCTTGCTCGGCCAACTCGGCGGCATGCTCGGCGGCAGTTCGAATGCGCAATCGGGCGCAGGTGGCCTGCTTTCGACGGTGATAAACGACGCCGGCGGCCCGGCCGGCATCCTCGCCAAGTTCCAGCAATCCGGTCTGGGCGCGCAGGCGGAGAGCTGGATCGGCAGCGGCCACAACCTGCCGGTCTCGGCCGAACAGATCGCCCAGGTGTTCCCGCCCGAGCAGCTCGATGCCTGGGCGCAGCAGCACGGGCTGCCGGCTGGCATGGCCTCGCAGGTGCTGGCGCATTTCCTGCCGCATGCGGTGGATGCCACCACGCCGCAGGGGACGGTGCCTCCGCCGGGTGCGCCAGAGGCCGACGCCGGCAACTTCGACTTCTCCAGCCTGATCGGGCGGCTCGGCGGACTCGGCAAGTAAACGGAACGTCTTGAAATCGACACAAGCGCCATGGACGATGGGCTGCTCCGGCCTTCCAGGGGCAGACCCTTGCAAAGGACCAACACCATGCGTGCTCATGGCACCCCAGGCCTGCTCCTCGGAGCTGCTCTCGCGATCGCAGGACTAGCCGCAACTCCTGCGCATGCGCTGAGCACCAAGGAGTGCAGCGTCAAGTACCAGGCCGCGAAAGCCGCCGGATCGCTGAACGGCGAGACCTGGAAGACCTACCGGGTCAAGGAATGTGGCGCCACGCCCGCTGCGGCCACGCCTGCCGCAGCCGACACGTCGGCGCCCGCCAGCAAGTCCATGGGCACCGTTCCCGCCGTGGCGACCGGCCCGCTGACGTTCCCGAGCGTCGTCGATCCGAAATACGCCAAGGAGAAGCCCGGCCAGGCGCGCATGCACACCTGTCTCGACCAGTATCACGCCAACAAGGCCGGCACCGGGAATGGCGGGCTGAAGTGGATCCAGAAGGGCGGCGGCTACTACAGCGCCTGCTCCAAGAAGCTGAAGGGCTGAGCGGACGCTTCGCTACGCCAGCGACCTGCATCCCAGCCATGCGGCGACGCACGCCACATGGCAACTACCTTGAATTGCTGGTTTGCCCCGGTAGATACGATTCGCAACTGCATCTGACACGCGCAGGTGACCGGGGTCTGGATGAACGTTTTCCCGCCTGCGCGGGTTAGCCGGCCTCCCGATTGCCGGACCGCAGGTGCATGCCAGAACTCGTTGCCGACCACGACCACGCGCTGGCAGGACGATTCCGCGCCTTCATCGAGAAACCGACCTTCCCGTGCGTCGGGGCCAAGTCTGCGCTCTCGCGCGGCCAGATGCGCATCCTGGTGGCGCGTGACCTGCGCTCGGGCTGGGACGACCTTCGCATCTATCCGGAACTGCTCGAGTTCATCGGCGACTACCACCGGGACAGCGCCCTGTTCCGCAGCTTCGCCGTGCTGTTCGAGGAGCCGGGCGCGCTGAGCGAGCCCGCGTTCGAGCATCATCTGTGGGAGCGCGTGCAGTCGCTGTCGGACAAGGATGCCTGGTACGGCGAGAGCTACGACACCCGCGTCAGCACCAGCCCGGACAACCCGCATTTCTCGCTCAGCTTCGGCGGCGAGGCGTTCTTCGTGGTCGGCCTGCATCCGGGTGCCAGCCGCGCCGCGCGACGCTTCGAGCGCCCGGTGCTGGTGTTCAACATGCACGATCAATTCGAGCGGCTGCGCGCCGAGGGCCGCTACGACCGGCTGCGCCGCACCATCTTGGATCGCGACGTGGCGCTGGATGGCTCGATCAACCCGATGCTGGCGCGCTTCGGCGAGGTGTCCGAGGCGCGCCAGTACAGCGGGCGCGCGGTCGACAACGACTGGGAGTGCCCGTTCCGGCAGCCCGTAGGACGCAACAATGCCGCATAAGAGGGGCCAGCATGAGATGGGGCCGCATGAGATTGCGCCGCGCTCCGGCGTCGCCTTCACCCTGCGGGCCGGCCAGACCCTCACGGTGATCGACCCGCAGGGCGAGCAGGTGGCCGACCTGCTGGCGTTCAACCACCACGACATAGACGAGGTGATCTCGTCCGGTCGCACGTTGGATTATGCGAGCCGGCTGTTCCTGACCACCGGTGATCCGCTGTACTCCAATCGTAGCAACGTCATGCTGCGCATCACCGAGGATCAGGTCGGTCGGCACGACTTCCTGCTGACCCCGTGCTCGGCCGACACCTTCCGCATCATCTATGGCGACGAGCATCCGCATCGCGGCTGCTTCGGCAACCTCGCGGCCGCTCTGGCGCCGTACGGGATCGGGCCCGACCGCATCCCGATCGCCTTCAACGTGTTCATGAACGTGCGCGTCGACGGCGAGACCGGCGCGCTCACCGTTGCACCTCCTCTGAGCCGGGCCGGCGAGCATGTGCGCTTCCTGGCCGAGCAGGACCTGATCATCGGGCTGACCGCCTGCTCGGCGCTGCAGTCGAACAACCACAGCTTCAAGCCGATCCACTACCGGATCGATTGAGCGGCGCCTTTCGGATAGCGGGCGGGCGACAGGTGGTGAGAGGCTTGGCATGATCACGCCATCCCGGATGGAGTGGCTGGCATGAACCTGACCTCGTCGCAGATCGAGCAGCAGATCGTGCGTGCGCTGACCGCCTGCGGCGTGCCCGAGGCCAACGCCACCGATTGCGCGGCCGTCATGGTCGAGACCGACCTGCGCGGCATCGACTCGCATGGCATCGGCATGCTGCCGACCTATTTGCGCGAGTTGGCCGCGGGCAGCATCACGGCAGCGCCCGACGTGCGGGTGATCGTGGACGCCCCGGCGCTCGCGGTGGTGGACGGCGGCGGCGGCCTCGGCCACACCCCGGGGCTGCTCGCCATGCGGCTGGCCATCGAAAAGGCGCGCAGCCTCGGCCTCGCCGCGGTGTCGGTGACCAATTCCCGGCATTACGGAGCCGCCGGCTACTATGCCGACCGCGCGGCCGCCGAGGGCCTCATCGGCCTGTCCCTGACCAGTGCGCCGAACCCGCATCTGGTGCCGCCCTTCTCGACCGAAAGGGCGCTCGGCACCAACCCGATCGCGTTCTCCGCGCCGGCTGGCCGCAACCCGCCGTTCGCGCTCGACATCGCCACCACCGCGGTCGCCTACGGCAAGGTCGCGGTGGCGCAGCGCAAGCACCAGGTGCTGCCGGAGGGCTGGGTCTATGACGAGTTCGGCGCGCCGACCTTCGATGCCGACACGGCGGTGGAGAGCAAGCGGCTGGCGCCGCTCGGGGGCACCCGCATCACCGGCGGCCACAAGGGCTACGGTCTCGCCGCCATGGTCGAGATCCTATGCTCGCTGCTGCCCGGCGTGGCCGGCACCGGGCACTTCTTCCTGGCCCTCGATCCGCAACGGTTCAGCCCGCATGGCGCGTTTCCGGGCGCGATGGATACGCTAATCGACCGGCTGCACGGCCTGCATCCGATCGATCCGAAGCAGCCGGTGCTGGTGCCGGGCGATCCCGAGCGTGCCACGCGGGCCGTCAGGCTCCATGAGGGCATTCCAGTGGCGGCCCTGCTGGTCGAGCAGATCCGCGAGGCATGCGCGATCGCGGGCGCGCCGTTCCTGCTCGGGACCGCATGAGGCCGGCCCGATTCAGAAGATACGCGCCAGCAGCACGGTCAGCAGGCAGAGCAGCACCACGGCGGTGAGCACCCAGCGCAGTGCCATGTAGCCGGCCGGGATGCTGCCGCGGCGCTGCGCCTGCTGCTCGACCAGCGTGACCACGGCGAAGCCAACGATCAACAGGGCGACCGCAACCAGCGGCGACGCCACCATTGGGATCAGCAGCGCCGCCCAGCCGATTAGCGCGGGCACCACCCCGAGGGCGAGGCGCCTGCGATCGGTGGCCGCCCGCGTCGGCTCGACCAGGGCCGGCGCCGGTTCCAGCGCGAAGCCCCAATGCACGCCGCCCAGGAAGGCCAGGATCACGCCGCCATAGGCGATCAGCGCCGCCACCAGGCGTGGCACCGGGACCTCGCGGGGGAACAGCAGGATGCCGATGGTACAGCCGAGGAACGGCAGCAGCCCGGCGACGCCGAGCACCACCGCGACGATGGGAAGTCGCCTGATCACCTTGTCCTCCTGCTGATCGAGCCCTGCCAACGCCCGCCAGGCGGTGCGGGATGCGCAACCGGGGTGACCCGTCTTGCGAAGCGATCAGGATGGTGCAAGTTGGCCCGCAACAGCACGGATGACCGGACCATGAGCGCGATCACCGATATCACTGCCCGCCAGATCCTCGACAGCCGCGGCAACCCGACCGTCGAAGTCGACATCGAGCTGTCCTCCGGCGCCACCGGCCGGGCGGCGGTCCCCTCAGGCGCCTCGACAGGCGCGCACGAGGCAGCCGAGCTGCGCGACGGCGACAAGTCCCGCTACGGCGGCAAGGGCGTCCTGAAGGCGGTGGCTTTCGCCGAGGGCGAGATCCTCGATGCGCTGCAGGGGGCAGAGTCCACCGACCAGGTCGCCATCGACAACGCGATGATCGACCTCGACGGCACCCCGAACAAGTCGCGCCTCGGCGCCAACGCCATCCTAGCGGTCTCGCTGGCGGTGGCCAAGGCGAGCGCCAACGAGCTCGGCGTGCCGCTGTATCGCTATGTCGGCGGCGTGTTCGCCCGCACCCTGCCGGTGCCGATGATGAACATCGTCAATGGCGGCCAGCATGCCGACAACCCGATCGACATCCAGGAATTCATGGTGCAGCCGGTCGGAGCGCCCACGATCGCCGAAGCCGTGCGCATGGGCTCGGAGATCTTCGCCCAGCTCAAGAAGGGCCTGAGTGCCGCCGGGCACAACACCAACGTCGGCGACGAGGGCGGCTTCGCGCCCGGCCTGAAATCGGCCGACGAGGCGCTCTCCTTCATCAGCACCGCGGTGGAAAAGGCCGGCTACCGGCCGGGCGACGACGTGACCTTCGCGCTCGATTGCGCGTCCACCGAGTTCTACAAGGACGGGCGCTACGAGATGGCGGGCGAAGGCAAGTCCTTCGACTCCGCCGGCATGGTCGCCTACCTCGCCGACCTCGCCTCGCGCTATCCGATCGTCTCGATCGAGGACGGCCTCGCGGAGGATGACTGGGAAGGTTGGGCGCACCTCACCAGCGTGCTCGGTGGCAAGCTGCAGCTGGTCGGCGACGACCTCTTCGTGACCAACCCGGAGCGGCTCCGTCGCGGCATCGCGGCCGGAACCGCCAACTCGATCCTGGTCAAGGTGAACCAGATCGGCACGCTGTCGGAGACGCTGGAGGCCGTCGAGCTGGCGCACAAGGCAGGCTACAGCGCGGTGATGAGCCACCGCTCCGGCGAAACCGAGGACGCCACCATCGCCGACCTGGCGGTGGCCACCAACTGCGGCCAGATCAAGACCGGCTCACTGTCACGCTCGGACCGCACCGCCAAGTACAATCAGCTGATCCGCATCGAGCAGGAGCTGGGCTCCGCCGCCCGCTACGCCGGCCGCACCATTCTCCGCCATTGAGCTACCGCGTGCGCAGGTCGAGGCGCAGCGTCATGCAGTAGGCGCCCCCGCCCGAGAGGATGAACGGGTCGAGCGGCACCGGGCTGACGGTGTAGCCGCGCTCGCGCAGCACACCGGTCAGGCGGTCGGCAGGTGTCGCCATGACGATGGTGCGATCCACCGCCACCGCGTTGACGCAGAACCGGGCAGCATCGTCGTCGCTTGCCTCGATCAGCAGGTCCGGCTGGACGGTGTCGCGGATCAGCGCGTTGCCCTCGTTCGAGAACGCCTGCGGATAGAAGAGCACCTCGCCGCCCGGCAGCACGCAGAAGCAGGTGTCGAGGTGGTAGAACCGGTCGGTTGCAAGTTCGAGCCGTCTCACCTCGATATCGAACGTCTCGGCGATGAAGGCGGGTGCCTCCGGGGACGAGCGCGGGCCATAGCCGGTCCAGGCCAGCCGCCGCGTGCGGTCCCAGATGCAGTCGCCCGCGCCTTCCTGGGTCATGCCATCCGGCAGGACGATCACCGCATCGAGCAGGCCGCGCGCCTGGAAGCCCTCGAACACGGTCCGGAAGGCCGCCGCCTCGCACTGCCGCTGTGGATAGCGGAAGCGTGCCAGCAGCGCCCGGCGGTCGAGCACGATGCCGCCATTCGCCGGGAACACCATATCGGGCAGCCCGGCCACCCCGTCGGCGATCTCGACGGTGCCCCCGGCTCCGCGAAGGCAGGTCGTCAACGCCGCGAAGGAGGCATGGGCCTCGCGCAGATGACCGGCGGGATCCTCCGCCCAGACCCCCGGCCGCATCCAGGGGTTGATCGTGTACGAGACGTCGAAATGCGACGGTTCGACAACCAGGTAGTGTGGTCCAGACACCGGATGCATGCGGTCAACGACTCCGTTCCTGCGCTGCGCCGCAGCCCGCTTCGTCCCGTAGCAGGGTTTTCTCACGCGAGCGTGAAATTGCGCTTGCGAAGCGGGCTGGGGATCGTGAAAAGTCGGCCCGGGCGACGCGGTCGTCAGCCGGACCAGAGTTCCGCTTGTTCAGGGATGTGCGGCATGAGCTTCAAACGCACCGTGAAGCGCAGGCTGAAAGCGGGACTGCCGCCGGTATTCTTCCTGAGCCTGGTCGCGTATTTCTCGTGGAACGCAACCCAGGGCGATCATGGGTTGCGCAGCTACTCGGCGCAGCTGCATCTGCTGGCCAAGGCCGAGGATGGCAGAGCCGCGGCGATCGCCGAGCAGGCGGCCTGGGCGCAACGGGTGTCTGGCCTACGCGACCACGCGCTGGACGCCGACACGCTCGACGAACGCGCCCGCGCCATGCTCAACCTGGCCGACCCGAACGACATCGTCGTGCCGTACGGGCCGAACAACCGGCTGTACTAGGGCTCGCCCCCGATCGGCTCCAGGGCAGCCCCGGCAGGCCGCGCCCGTCCGCCGACGCTACTTGATCTTGGCTTCCTTGAACGCGACGTGCTTGCGCGCGACGGGGTCATACTTGCGCAGCTCCATCTTGCCGGTCTGCGCCCGCGCGTTCTTCTTGGTCACGTAGAAATAGCCGGTGTCCGCGGTGGACACGAGCCTGATCTGGATGGTGTTGGACTTGGCCATGGAAAACCTCGCAACTGCGGCCCCGCTGCACCATGCCGGCGACAGAGGATCAAGGATCGCGAAATGGCGCGGACTGGCCATCGAGGTCAAGAGCAAAGCTGATCGCCCCTGCCCTGCTGGCGCCAACGGCGCCAGGTCCGGCACCAACCCATGCTGAGCGTCGACGAGGCGCGAGCCCGCATCCTGGCGGGTCTTGCCCCGACCGGCATCGAGCAGCTCATGCTGGATGCGGCATTCGGCCGGGTCACCGCGCGGGCGGTGCCGGCGCGGCTGTCCAACCCGCCGGCGGACATCTCCGCCATGGACGGCTATGCGGTGCGCGCCGCCGATACCGCGATCGGCTCGCGTTTGGTGGCCACAGGCACCGCGCCGGCAGGGCATCCGTTCGCCGGCCGGGTGGATCCCGGCACCTGCGTCCGGATCTTCACCGGCAGCCTGATGCCGGACGGCGCCGACACGGTGCTGATCCAGGAGAACGCGACCCGCGACGGCGACCGGGTGACGGTGAGCGAGAGTGTCGTCGCCGGACGGCATATCCGGCGCCTGGGCCAGGATTTCGCCGCCGGCGACGAGGTGCTGCCGGCCGGGCGCCGCCTCGGCGCGCGCGACATCGGCGTCGCGGCGGCGGCCAACCAGCCCTGGATCGCCTGTCGCCGCCGCCCGGTCATCGCCCTGCTCGCCACCGGCGACGAGATCGCGCTGCCGGGCGAGCCGATCCCGCCCGGCGGCATCGCCAACTCCAACACCCCGATGCTGGCGGCGGTCGTCCGCGCCGCCGGCGGCGAGCCGCTGTCGCTGCCGCCGGCGCGCGACCGCATCGAGGCGGTCGCCGCCAGCCTCGACGGCCTGCGTTGCGACATGCTGGTGACCATCGGCGGCGCCAGCGTCGGCGACTACGACCTGGTGCAGGCGGGGCTGGCGACGCGCGGCTTCGAGGTCGATTTCTGGAAGATCGCCATGCGTCCCGGCAAGCCGCTGATGCACGGCCGCATCGGCGGCACGCCGGTGCTGGGACTGCCGGGCAATCCGGTCTCCGCCCTGGTCTGCGCCGTGCTGTTCCTGTTGCCGGCGATCGCGCGCCTGTCCGGCGACAACATCGAGCAGCCGGAGATCGAGACCGCACGCCTCGGCGCGCCGGTGCCCGTGAACGACCACCGCGCCGACCATCTGCGGGCCTCGCTGTCGCGCGATGCCGACGGCACCCACCTGGTGGTGCCGTTTCCAAGGCAGGATTCCGGCATGCTGCGCCGGCTCGCTCTGTCGGAGGCGCTGGTCCTGCGGGCGCCGCACGCGCCGGCGGCGGCGGCGGGTGACCGCGCCCGGATCATCCGGCTGGATCGGCTCGGGCTCTGAAGGACGCTTGACGCATTCCCAGGAACCTATGTAGAACATCAACATTGCGTTTCCTGTTTGTTCAGGGCGCCGGCGACCGATGGGATGTTTCGATGCTCACGCGCAAGCAGCACGAATTGCTGGGCTTCATCGATCGCCACCTGAAGGAGACCGGCTTCTCCCCTAGCTTCGACGAGATGAAGGACGCGCTGCACCTGCGGTCCAAGTCCGGCATCCATCGGTTGATCTCGGCCCTCGAGGAGCGGGGCTTCCTGAGCCGCCGGCATCATCGCGCGCGCGCGCTGGAGGTGTTGCGGCTGCCGGACCAGCCCGGCGCCGCTGCGACGGCCGATTCCATCCCGTCGAGTGCCGTCGCGGCCGAGGCCGCCGAGGCTGCGGCGTTCGCGCCGAACGTGATCCGTGGCGATTTCAGCCAGCGACTGCCCGGGGTGCGTGCTGCGGCCGATGCGGGCGCGGTGCAGCTGCCGCTGTATGGCCGGATCGCGGCCGGCCTGCCGATCGAGGCGCTGCGGGACACCGGTACGCATGTTCAGGTGCCGATGTCGCTGCTCGGCAGCGGCGAGCACTACGCGCTGGAGGTCGCCGGCGACTCGATGATCGAGGCGGGCATCCTGGACGGCGACACGGTGATCATCCGCAAGGAGGAGACGGCCGAGAACGGCCAGATCATCGTAGCCCTGATCGACGACCAGGAAGTCACCCTCAAGCGTCTGCGCCGTCGCGGCAACGCGATCGCGCTGGAGCCGGCGAACGCCCGCTACGAGACCCGGATCGTTCCGGTCGACCGCGTGCGCGTGCAAGGCCGGCTCGTCGGCCTGCTGAGGCGATACTAGCGCGGGATCAAGCCGCCTCCAGGCCTTCGAGCACGGGCATCAGGCGCGCTCCGCGGTCGATCGCAGTCGCGTCGACCGGATCGAACATCGGCAGCTCCGCCAGCACCCGCACCCGTCCGTGCCGCGCGACTGCATCGCGATTACCGGCCGATGGCGGTCCGTTCAGGATTACGCCCGCGACGGGGATCCCCCGCGCGCGCAATGCCTCGAGGCTGAGCAGCGTGTGGTTGATGGTGCCGAGCGTGCTGGACGCGACCAGCACCACCGGCAAGCCGAGGCGTGCCATCAGGTCGATCATCATGGTGTCGCCCTCGATCGGCACCATCAGGCCTCCGGCGCCCTCGACCACCACCGGCCGGTTGCCGTGCGATGGCAGCCGGATGGCGTCAACATCGATCGACACGCCTTCCAGCGCAGCCGCCGCCTCCGGAGAGAGCGGCGCGCGCAGGACGAACGCCGGCGGCAGCACCTGCTCCGGCGGCAGGCGCGCGAGCCGGCCGACGGTATCGCTGTCGGCGGCCTCGCTCTCGACCCCGGTCTGCAGCGGCTTCCAGTAGCAGGCGTTCCAGGCGCGTACGAGGCAGGCCGACACCAGGGTCTTGCCGATGCCGGTACCGGTGCCGGTCACGAACACGCCCGGAGCGGCGGCCTGCCGGAACAGCCCGTAGCCGACCCGGTATTCCGCCGCGGCGGCGTGCTCGCGTTCGAAGCGCCGGAGCGCGCGGCGCAGGGCGAGCGGGTCCGCCGGACGGACGTCCTCTCGCGCCAGGTCGGCGCCGATCGCGCGCAGGCCGCGCAGGAAGCCGATGCCGCTCCGGTGCGCCTGCAGGACGGTCTCACATGACCACGCTCCGGCGCCCCCGTCCGGCCATTCCGCCTGCAACTCCCCCGGGTCGGGCCGATCCGGCGCCCCGGGTTGCAGTCCCTCCGCGCGCAGGGCCGCGTGCCAGGCGGCGAAGCTGCCCCGGCACAGGGTGGTGACGGCAAGCAGGCCGCCCGGCGCAAGCAGGGCCGCAAGACGGCAAAGGGTGGCGCGCCGGTTCGAGAACCACTGCATCGCCAGGCTGCCGCAGACCAGATCGTAGCCGCCGCGCACGGCCGGCCGCTCGGCATCCATGGCGAGAAACCGCATGTCGCCGCGGCCGCCAGCGGTCCCGCGGCTGCGCGCCAGCATGGCTGGCGAGACGTCGGTCAGCGTCCAGTCCGGCGCATCGCCCCTCGTCGCGAGCCTGGCCTGCAGGGCACCGGTGAGCAATCCGGTGCCGGCACCGAACTCCAGGATGCGCGGCGCGGCCGGCAGTCCGGCCGACACGATGCGCCCGGCCAGGCGCGCGGCCACCGTGCGCTGCACCACCGCATGGGCGTCATATCGGTCCGCCGCGGCTCCGAACCGGTCGCCGACGGCCCGTGCCCGGCTCATCGAGCCAGGGCCAGCAGGTCGAGGATGGCGGCGACGCAGGCCTGCGGATGGGTCACCGGCAGGATGTGGCCGCCCGGCTCCACCCATCGCAGCGCCGACCGTTTGTCCGCGATCGGGCGCAGGCCCGAGAAGCACGCGCGGCTGAGTGCCGGCGCCGCGATCTCATCCTGGCCTCCGGCCAGCGCCAGCACCGGACAGGACAGGGCAGCAAGAGCACCCCGCTCGTCGCCCTCCTGCAGCAGATCCAGTCCGGCAGCCAGTTCCGCGAGGTCGAGGAGCAAGTCCGGGCTGGTCGATGGGAGGCCGCACCGTGCGAGAAATTCCGTGACGGTCGCAGCCGGGTCGAGCTGCAGCCGCTGCGCCATGCGCCGCAGGATGCGCGCTTCGACGCCGTGCGGATGATCGCGCGCCCGCGAGAAGCGACTGAAGCCGTTGATCGCGACCAGGCCGGCCAGCCGCTTCGGAGGCTTCGCCAGCAGGTGCATCACGCCGAGCGAGTGACCCACCGCGAGCACCGGTCGCGCCGATGCGTCTGCTGGCGCCGTCAGCTCCGGCGGCAACAGCGCCTGCACCCGGTTCCAGAAGCCGGGCGGCATCGCCCAGCCGGGCACGAAGCACAGCGACGGCGTCACGCCGCCTCGCGCAGGCAGCCGGGCAGCAGGTCGATCAGCCGCCCGATAGCCGCCTCGTCATGCGTGGCGGACAGCGCGAACCGGATCCGCGCGGTATTGGGCGGCACCGTCGGCGGCCGGATCGCCGCCGCCAGCACGCCGCGACACTCGAGTGCCGTGCTGACCGCCAGCGCGCGCTCCGGGCTGCCCAGCAACGCCGGCACGATCTGGGTGGACGAGCCGGCGGTGTCGATCCCGAGGGCCTGCAGCGCCATGCGCAGCCGGGCCGCCGCAGCGGCCAGATGGTCACGCTCGTCGTCCATCGCCGGCACCAGGTCGAGGGCCGCGTCGATGGCGCCGAGCACCGGCGGCGGCAAGGCGGTGGTGTGGATGAAGCCCGAGCAGGTGTTGACCAGCAGGTCGCACAGCCTTTGCGACCCCGCGACATAGGCGCCGAAGCTGCCGAACGCCTTGCTCAGCGTGCCCATGACGCAGTCGATCCCGTCGATGCCGGCGCACAGCCCGCGTCCCTGCGGCCCGAGCACCCCGGTCGCATGCGCCTCGTCGACGTAGAGCAACGCGTCGTGCTCCAGGGCGATGCGGGCGAGCCGCTCCAGGTCGGCCCGGTCGCCATCCATGCTGAAGACGCTCTCGGTGAGGATGTATCGCTGGCCAGCCTGCCCGCGCCGATCGGCGAGCAGGCGCTCCAGATGGTCGAGGTCGTTGTGCCGGTAGCGAACCTGCCGGACGCCGGCGGCGGCACAGCCCTGGTGCAGGCTGGCATGGTTGAGCCGGTCGGCGAACACCAGCGGCTCGCCCCGGCCGGACGTCGCCCGCAGCAGCGCCGGCAAAACCGAGGCGTTGGCCTGCCAGCCGGACGCGAACAGCAGGGCAGCCTCGCAGCCCTTGAAGGCGGCCAGCCGCGACTCGATGCGGGCATGCGCCTCCAGCGTGCCGCTAACCAGCCGGGATGCCCCGGCGCCGGTGCCGAGTTGCCGCGTCCATTCGATCGCGCGCGCGATCAGCAGGGGGTGCCGGGACAGGCCGAGATAGTCGTTGCCGGAGAGGTTGAGCAGCGTTCGTCCGTCGAGTCGGAGCTGCCCGGCCCCGGCGGGCTGCACGGGTCGCAGCGTCCGCCGCAGCCGACGCTCCGAGAGGGCGTCGAGCGCCTCGCCAAACAGCCTGTCGAAACCTGTGCCCACGCCCGCAACCCTATCCGGCCGCATCCCAGCGGGCGGCTGCCTCGTCATCCGCCTCGCTCGCCTCGACCCAGGCGCTGCTGCCGTCGGCGAAGAGCTCCTGCTTCCAGAACGGCGCGCGGGTCTTGAGCCAGTCGATCATGTAGCCGGTCGCATCCAGCGCCGCCTGCCGGTGCCGGGCCGCGGCCAGCACCAGGACGATCGGGGCTGCGACCTCGAGCCGGCCGATCCGGTGGATCACCGTGCAGCCAAGGAGCTCGAAGCGCAGCGTCGCGGCCTCGGCCACCCGGGCGATCGCGCGCTCGGTCATGCCGGGATAATGCTCCAGCAGGAGGGCCTTCAGGCCGCCCTTGCCCGGGACGACGTCGCCGCGGACGAGACCGATGAAGCTGGCGATACCGCCGGCTCCGGACGCCGCCAGGGCAGCGATCTCCGCTCCGGCGTCGAATGCCTCGGCCTGCACTGCGACGCGGACTAGCATGGTGTGTGGAGCATCAGCCGCCGGTCACCGGCGGGAAGAACGCGATCTCGTCGCCGGCGCGAACCGGAGTCGCATCGGCCGCGAACTCCAGGTTCACCGCGGCCCGCACGCGGCCGCCACCGTTGAAGATGCCGTCGAGCGCCGGGTCGCGCGCCTGCAGCCAGCGCTGGACCGCCGCCACGTCGGCGACGCCGGCCGGCAGGTCGAGCAGGTCCTCGGAACGGCCGAGCCGGTCCTTCAGCCAGGCGAAATAGAGGATGCGCACGGGCGCTAAGGGCGGTGACGATGACATGGTGGCTCGACCGGAGAGTTGCAGACGTTACTTGGGGGTTCCCTTGACCGTCTGCACGCTGCCGTCGGGTCCGATCACGGTGCTCGTGCCGTCGCCGTTGGGAATGACGATCGCGTGCACCTTGCCGTCATTGCCGACGTCCCCCTTGCCCTCCTTCGTCCGCGGCGGCGTATCGCCGACATGGTCCGAAAGGCTGCCGCCGGTCCCCCCGAAGCCGTCGCCGTCGAGGGTTCCCCTGGATCCGGGCGTGCCGGGGCCGCTGATCGTATCCGTCGGCGCGCCATGTTCGATGGCGTCGTTCTCACCCATTCCCAGGCTGTTGCCGTCGCGCAGCGACGGGCCGCCGGATGCGTTGCCGCCGAGCGGCGTGCGCGCGCCGGAGTCGCCCCCGAGCCCACCCTGGTCGCGCGACACGTCGCCCAGCGTCGGCAGGGGCTGCGGCGGTCCGGGCCAGACATTGCCCGGCTCCGGCAGCAGCGGCGCCTCGCCGATGCCGCGGCCTTCGGAGCGCGCCTGGTTCTCGCTCAGTCCCGACGGCAGGTTCGGGTTCATTCCCGGCAGGGTGACGGTATCGTGGAAGAATTTATCAAGGCCCGAGCATCCGCCGAGAAACAGAACAGACGGAAGCACCACCGTGCCGATCAAGGCAGAACGCCGCATTTCAAGATCCCCTCGCGGTGTCGCCACCGCTCCCGGCTGCAAATTGCATGTCCGGGCTTCAATGCTCAAGCGATGTTGTCCGTACAGTCAACGGATCGGTATTGTTGCAAAGCTGGAACCGTCGGGTGATCCACGCTGCGATCGCGTCGATGTCGTCCAGCTTCAGCCAGTGGCGGTCGCAGCCGGGCGGCCGGATGTCGGAGGCCACCGCCTCCACGCCAGGGTCGCCTGGCCAGAGCGGCTCGCGGCCGGGCTGCGCCGCCACCGCCTGCCGCAGGACCTCCAGCCGCAGGCCTTCATAGCTGGCAAAGCCCTCGACCAGCACCAGGTCGACCGGCGCCAGGCGGCCGAGCAGGTCCGCAATCCCGGATGCGTCGGGCGGCGTCGCGCGACGCTCGTGCAGCAGCGCCCAACGCCGCTCCCCGACCAGCAGCACCTCATGCGCGCCGGCTTCGCGGTGCCGCCAGCTATCCTTGCCCGGCTGGTCCAGGTCGACCGCATGGTGGGTGTGCTTCACCGTCGAGACCAGCAGCCCCTGTCGCGTCAGGCGCGGCAGCAGGGAGGTGACCAGGGTGGTCTTGCCGCTGCCGGACCGCCCGATGATGCCGAGCACGTTCATGACCTTGAACTCAGGGCACCGCTTTCGTCGCGGGCGGCCGGACATGGCGAACGCCGGTGGAGAGATAGTCCCAGCCGGTCACCAGGGTCAGCAGGGCGGCGATCCAGAGCAGTATCGAGCCGATCATGCCGACCGGCAGCCAGGCCAGGTGCAGCAGCCGGGCGGTACTGTCTCCGGCCAGCAAGGTGCCGATCGAGGCCATCTGCGCCGTGGTCTTCCACTTCGCCAGCCGGGTGACCGGCAGGCTGACCCGAGAGGCCGCGAGATGCTCGCGCAGGCCGCTCACCAGGATCTCGCGCAGCAGGATCACGATGGCCGGATACAGGCCGCCGAACGGCAGCCGGCCGAGCCCGGCCATCACCATCAGCGACGCCCCGACCAGCAGCTTGTCGGCGATCGGGTCCAGCATCCGCCCGAGATCGGAGAATTGCTTGCGCGACCGTGCGATGTGGCCGTCGAGATAGTCGGTGATGCCGGCGGCGATGAACACCAGGCAGGCAACAAGGTCGGTGGCCTCGCCACGTGCCGCGACCAGCGCCACCAGCACCGGGATCGCCGCGATCCGCGACAAGGTCAGCACGTTGGGCAGGTCGGTCAGCATCGAACCGAGCCTAGAGCAAGCCATGCCGTCACAACACTCACTTGTATCATCCGGAAGGCTGTTTGCAGACGCCTGATGCTGGATGAGAGCGGGCCGGAGGCCGGCGGCCGGCGCGGCTCTTCGAGCACCGAGCGGAGCAGTCTTTCCGGTTGCGAGCCCCGGAGCGCAGGAAAGGCGGGTCGGATCGCCAGCAGCAGGAGTCTCTCTGCAGACAGCCGGCTCAGGAGCGGTGGAAGTGGCCGTAGATGGCTCTCGCGGTCTCATGGCTGATCCCGGGCGCTGCTTCCAGGTCGGCGAGACCGGCCTGTTTGACGCCGCGGGCCGAGCCGAAATGGTTCAGCAGGGCGCGCTTGCGGGCGCTGCCGATGCCGGGGATCTCGTCCAGCTCCGATCGCGAGATTGCCTTTGAGCGGCCGGCGCGATGCGTGCTGATGGCGAAGCGGTGCGCCTCGTCGCGCAGGCGCTGCAGGTAGTAGAGCACCGCATCGCGCGGCGGCAGCTGGAACGGCGGCGCGTCGCCGGTGTGGAACCACTCCCGTCCGGCGTCGCGGTCCGGTCCCTTGGCGATGGCGACCAGCTTCACGTCATTGACCCCGAGATCATCCAGCACCGAGCGCACCGCCGAATACTGCCCGGCACCGCCATCGATCAGCAGCAGGTCGGGCCAGTCGGTGCGGCCGGCCCCGGCCTCCTCCTGCTCCTTGAGGGCACGGCCGAAGCGGCGCTCCAGCACCTCGCGCATCATGGCGAAGTCATCCCCGGGGGCGATCGGGCCGCGGATCGAGTACTTGCGGTAGGCGTTCTTCATGAACCCCTCGGGCCCGGCGACCACCATCACGCCGTAGGCGTTGGTGCCCATGATGTGGCTGTTGTCGTAGGTCTCGATGCGCTCCGGCGGCGCCTCGAGGCCGAACAGCGTCCCCACCCCGTCCAGCAGCTTCGCCTGCCCCGCCCCTTCCGCCAGCCGGCGCTCCAGCGCCTCGCGCGCGTTGGTCAGCGCATGCTCCAGCACCTGGCGCTTCTCCCCCCGCTGCGGCACCGCCAGCTCCACCTTGCGCCCCATGCGGCTCCCTTCGCCCGCGCGCAGGCCAAGTGCCTCGCCGATCAGCTCCGCCTCGGGCAGTTCGTGGCTCAGCAGCAGCAGCGGCGGCGCCGGCTTGTCGTCGTAGAACTGCGCGATGAAGGCGCCGAGGATGTCCGTCGCCTCCGCGTCGCGCGCATTGGCCGGGAAGAACGCCCGGTTGCCGTTGTTGCGGCCGCCCCTGATGAAGAACACCTGCACGCAGCATTGGCCGGCGGCCTGCCACAGCGCGATCACGTCGGCATCCTCGATCGAGGCCGGGTTGATGACGCCGCTGCCCTGCACGTGGGTCAGGCCGCGGATGCGGTCGCGCAGCGCCGCCGCACGCTCGAATTCCAGCGCGTCGGCCGCCTGCTCCATCTCGACGGCCAACTCGCGCTGCACCGTGCCCGCCTTGCCGGACAGGAACGCGCGCGCCTGCGCCACCAGCCGGTCGTAGGCCGCCTTGTCGATGCGGTCGACGCAGGGCGCCGAGCAGCGCTTGATCTGGTGCAGCAGGCAGGGCCGGGTGCGCGACGCGAACACCGTGTCGGCGCAGGAGCGCAGCAGGAACACCCGCTGCATCGCGGTCACTGTCTGGTTCACCGCCCAGGCGGAGGCGAACGGGCCCCAGTAGCTGGCACCCGGGGTCGGCTTGCCGCGATGCTTGGCGATCTGCGGGAAGGCGTGGTTCTCCGACAGCATGAGCCAGGGATAGCTCTTGTCGTCGCGCAGCATGATGTTGAAGCGCGGCTTCAGCCGCTTGATCAGGTTCGCCTCGAGCAGCAGCGCCTCGGCCTCGGTATGGGTGGTGACGATCTCCATCGAGGCCGTCTCCGACACCATGCGCCGCAGCCGCTCCGGCAGCCGCGCCACCTGGGTGTAGGAGGCGACGCGCTTCTTCAGGGCCCGCGCCTTGCCGACATAGAGCGCCTCGCCGCGTGCATCGAGCATCCGGTACACGCCCGGCGAAAGCGGCATGGTCAGCAGCGCGCGCTCGATCGCCGCGACGCCGCCGGGGAGCGCACCGGAAGCCGCAGGTGTAGCGTTGTGTTCGCTGGGAGGCGCGTCGTGCATCCGGCACATGTAGAACAGCATCCGCCGCTTGGCACCGCCGCCTGGAGACTGTTCGCCATGCAGGGCTGAGGCGTTAATCCACCGTTTCTGTGGAGAACCCTGTGGAGTGGCGATGCATAACCGTCGCCACGCGTGAGATCCTCCCGGCTTCTTGATGATTGCCTAGAAAAGCGGCACCGGCTCCTGCCAGCGGGTCATTCGTGCCGCAGTATGCCGTGTTGAGCGGCCACACGCTTGACGTGTAACCGGCAGAAAATCTTCTCCCTGAAGCATCCACCGTTTCTGTGGATAAGTCTGTGGGAAGATGGCAGACAGATTGGTCCGTGCCGCGACAGCCCTGGCCCTAACCGGTTTGCCCACTAAGCAGGCAAGGCTACGCAAGCACCTGATTTCATTAGATCCTTGTCACTACACCACGTCATAACAATGACTTAAATCGGCTTTGCTTGGGAAATAACGGGCGTCGATGGCAGTGGTGGACAAATTACCGAAGCAGCAGATCAGGGTTAGCCGCCAAGAGTCTTGTTTCGTTCTCGCCAGGAGACGTCTCACGGATCTGTGAGGCTATGTATCGGAAAAGAGACCCAGCGAAAAACTTCGTCAGACGGTGCGTCGCAGCCCGGGACGGCTCAGATCATCGTCTCGATGACCGCGGCGATGGTCGCGGTGCAGGGTGCCGAGGAGAACCGCTCGGCCCTGGCGCGGATCATGGCGCGGTCGAAGCTGTGGCGGCGCCCGTAGAACGACCGCAGCGACTGCGCGATCCCGGCGACCGAGATGTCGCGCAGCAGCACGCCGGTCACACCATCCTCGATCACCTCCGGGATGCCGCCCATCGTGGTCGCAATCGAGGGCAGGCCGGTCGCGGCCGCTTCCGCATAGACCATGCCGAAGCCCTCCACGTCACCGCCGCTCGGCTTCACCGCCATGATGAAGGCGTCGCTGCGTCCGAACTCCTCGATGACGGTCTGGGTGCTCACGCAGCCCAGGAAGCGGACCCGGCCGGACAGCCCGAGACGGTCGGCCAGGCAGATCAGTCTGGCCAGGTCGTCGCCATCGCCGATGACCGTGTAGTGGCAGTCGATCTCGCCCTTGAGCAGGGCGATCGCCTCGAGCACGCCCTCGATGTTCTTGCGCCGGGCGCTGGAGTCGAGCCGCGCCACGGTGACCAGGCGCAGGCGATCGCTGACGCCGGGATTGCTGTCGCGGAAGAAGGTCGGGCTCATCCCCGGTGGCACCACGGTGAACTGCGTGGCCGACAGGCCATACAGGTTGGCGCACAGGTCGCGCGAGAACGCGCTGTTGGCGAAGATCCAGCGCGCGGCGCGCAGCCCGGCGCCGATCTGCCGGCTGCGCCAGCGCTGCACGATCGCCTGCCCCGCGAGCCGGCCGGCGTTGCGCAGCGTGCGCCCCGGCATCGGATACCACGGCTTGGTGAAGTCGTTGCCATGCACGTAGGCGAACAGCGGCGCCTTCAGGACCCGGCTGTAGGGCGCCAGCCCGGCGTTCAGCGTGATCCAGGCGTCGACCGGCTCGTGCTCGAGCTGCGGCACGTCATCGGGCACGTTCCAGCGCATCACCGGGCGCACCGTGACGTTCGGGCCCGCGATGTCGGACACCGGCGCCTGGCCGGTGAAGACGACGATCTCATGCTCCTGCGCGAGGTTATCGACCAGTCCCCGTGCATGCTCCTGCATGCCGCCGTGTCCGGGCGGGAACTCAGAGGCGATGATGCCGAGCCTGAGGGCACGCCGCGCAGGGCTGCCCTGACGCCAGCCCGGCTCGGGCCGGGTCCGCCGCGGCACGTCATGCACCCAGGGCGCCAGCCCGACCTCGGTGTCGGCGTGGGCCTCGTGATCATGAAAACGATCGGCGTCGAGCAAGACCATGTCTGCGGACCTGGAAGGCGTTGCGGGCTGTTGCCTGCCGCCGGTGCGCCTGTGGCGGTGCCGGCGGCAGCTGGACCTTGGGGTGTGGCTACTGCTTCTTCGGGGCCGGCCGGGCGGCCCGCCGCGCCAGGCGCACGCCGTCGAGCACCATCGGCGGCAGCACGTAGCGGGCCGCCCGGGCCGCGCGGTCGCGCAGCGGCTCCTTGGCGATCCCGGCATGCAGGAACTGGGTGGTGATGCGCTCCGCCGGGGTCGGATCGGGCCGGCCGTTGGTATAGAAATAGGCTGCGACCGAACGGCGGGTGCGGCCGTCCGGCGTGTCCACCGGCACCGGGTGGCCATGCAGGCTGTCGGCGGTGTGCATGAACACGATGGAGCGCCCGAACACCGGCACCACCTCGCTCACGCACGCGGCACGGGTCCAGAGCTCGAGTGCGCCGCCCCACTCCGGCTGCCAGCCTTTGTTGAGATACGTGATGAAGACCAGGCGGTTGTCGAGCTTGGTGTCGACATGTCGGGTGAAGTCGACATGTACCTTGAACTTGCCGCCCACCGGGATCTCGTGCAGGCCGCCGCCACGCAGCATCGGGTCGGTCACCAGCGCCTGGATGCCGGTCACGCTGCTCAGGAACTGGGTGAACTTGGCGCGGTGGATGGTGTCGAAATAGCCCTGGCTGCCTGGACCGAGCCGCACGTTCGGTCGGGTGCCGAACTTCACCTCGTTGGCCGTCTCGTACTTGATCCAGTCCTCGCTGCGCACGCGGTCGTAGTCGGCGGCGACCCGCTCCAGCATCAGCGGGTCGAACAGGCCATCGATCACCAGGTGGGGAAACGGCGCCGCGTGGTCGAAGCGCCCACGCAGCGACTCAACGATCTCCTCGGAGAGCATCGCCTCGTTGAGCCCGTCCGACGTATAGGTCGGCGGCAGCTGCACCGGCGACGCGTCCTGCAGCGGAGCCTGCCGGAGTGCTGCGGGTTCGAACGAGGTCAGGGTAGCCGAAGCAGACATGTATTCCTCCGTAGGCGCGGCTGCGAGACGCGTTCAGGGCGCACCGCGTCAGGGCACTGATTTTCAGGAAGTCCAAGGGGCAGTTGGTTAGGACGGAAATTCGAGCCAGAGCAACGTGCAAGTGATCGTATTTCGTTACGACATCAGCTTGGCCTAACAAATTGTTCCGTCAAGGATGTGCGCTTTCGGCCATGCTGTTTGCAAGGGAAGCGTAACTTTCTGCGCGTTAATACTTCGTTCCCGCAGAAGAAGTTTGTGCAAGGCGGCGTCTCAAGACTGTTCTGCAGCACTCTCCGCCCGTTGCAACAGCCGCAGGAAGTTGCCGCTCCAGAATGCCGAGATCTCGGCATGGCCATAGCCGCGCCGCACCAGCTCGGCCGTCACCGACCCACTCTCGCCGGCATTGCTCCAGCCGGTGATCGCTCCGCCGCCGTCGAAATCGGAGCTGATGCCGACATGCGCCACCCCGATGCGCTGGACCACATAGTCCAGGTGGTCGACGAAGTCGCTGACGGATGCCTGGGCGGTTTCGGACTTGGGGCGCAGGAAGGACGGCATCGCGGTGATCTGGATCAGTCCTTCGGTGTCGCGCAGCGCATCGAGCTGGGTGTCGTCGAGGTTTCGCGGATGGTCGCACAGCGCCCGCACGCAGGAATGGGTCGCCACCACCGGCGTCGTCGAGTGCATCGCCGCCTGCAGCATCGACTGGCGCGACAGGTGCGAGACATCGATCAGCAGGCCGAGCCGGTTCATCTCGGTAATGGCCGCGCGGCCCAGCCCGCTCAGGCCGCCATGCAGGGTCTCGCCGTCGCCAAGATCCCGGCGCGGGATGGCGGAATCCGCCAGCGCATTGTGCCCGTTATGGGTCATGGTCATGTAGCGTGCGCCCTTGGCACGGACCTGCGCCAGCATCCCCAGATCCTCGCCGATGGCGTGGCCGTTCTCCACCGCCGGCACGATCGCGATCGCGTCGGCGGCGAAGGCGGCCTCGATCTCGGTGGCGCGCGTGCACAGCCGCGCCTCGATGCCGCCCCGGCTGGCCCCCATGGACGCGATCGCGTCGAGCATGGCGAGCGCCCGCGCCGAGGCGGCCGCGTAGCCTGCCGCATCGCGGGCGCCCTGCGGGATGTAGGCGGCAAAGCAGCCGGCCCGCAGGCCGCCGCGCAGCATCTTGGGAAGGTCGACGCGTCGCCTGGCGGTGTCGGTGAACGGATCGTCGGCCTCGCTGCCGGGCCACGGGATGTCGATATGGCTGTCGAGCGTGAGGACGGAGCGGTGCAGGGCTGCGATGTCGGTCATTCGGATCAAGCCAACGACAACCGCGCCGGTTACGCAAGTTTGCCTCGGCAGGCCGTGCCCACGGCGAGCACACGAGGCGGCTTGCGCCGGGCGCCGCTTTGCGCGACCTCGCCTGCGCATGCGCATCGTCACCTGGAACATCAACTCCCTGCGGCTCCGCCTGCCGCTGCTCGAACGCCTGGTGCTGGAACTGGCGCCGGACGTCATCTGCCTGCAGGAGACCAAGGTCCCGGACGAGCTGTTCCCGCACGCGGCCGGTCCGGCGCTGGGCTATCCGCACGTCGTCTTCCGCGGCATGAAATCGTACAACGGCGTCGCGATCTTCTCGCGGCTGCCGCTCGCGCCGGTGGACCATGCCCCCGACTGGTGCATGAAGAACGACCGCCGCCATCTCGCGGTGACGCTGCAGGCGCGCTCCGGGCCGATCGAGCTGCACGACTTCTACGTTCCGGCCGGCGGCGACAGTCCGGACCCGGCGGCGAACCCTAAATTCGCCCACAAGCTGGCCTTCGTGGACGAAGTGACGGCGCACTTCAGCCGCATGCCGCCGCAGCGGCGCATCCTGGTCGGCGACCTCAACATCGCGCCGGGCGAGCACGACGTCTGGAGCCACCGGCAGCTGCTCGATGTCGTCAGCCACACGCCGCCCGAGGTCGAACGCCTGCTCGCCTGGCAGCGCGCCGGCTTCGTGGATGCGATGCGCCACTTCGTGCCACCGGACGAGAAGCTCTACACGTGGTGGTCGTACCGGAACCGCGACTGGCGGTTGTCGGACCGGGGGCGCCGGCTCGATCATGTCTGGGTCAGCCCCGACCTGGTCCCTGCCCTGCGCAGGCTCACCGTCCACAAGGAGGCCCGTGATTGGCAGCCACCCTCCGACCACGTCCCGGTGATGCTCGAGCTGGAGGATTAGGCCTCGGAGACCGCCGGTGCGTGTGATCGCCCTGCGGCGCTACCCGGTCAAAAGCCTGCGCGGCGAGGACCAGGCAGTCCTGGAGGTGGAGGCTTGCGGCCCCGTCGGCGACCGGCGCTGGATGGTCGTCGGGCCTGAGGGCGGCTTCATGAGCCAGCGCCGGGTGCCACGGCTGGCCGCGCTGGATGCCGGCCTGCGCCCGGATGGCGGCCTGCAGCGGCTGCGCATCGGCCAGATTATCTTCCGCGCCCCGAAGCCCTGTACCCGGTGCGCGGTGATCAAGCTGGACCAGCGCGCCGGCGAGGCGCCGCGGCCGGGAGAACCGCTGCGCACGCTGGGCCGCCTGAACCGGCAGGACCAAGGCATCGTCTTCGGCCGCAACCTGATCCCGGAAGCACCCGGGCGGATCGCGATGGGCGACGTGGTCGAGGTTCTCGAGCAGCTCTGAACCTCGACCCGACCCGCCGCAGGCTACTCGGCGGCGGCGCTGAGACTTTCGAGGCCCAGCCCCTTGGCGACACGCGCCCCGAAATCCGGATGCACCTTGAACCAGTGCTTCAGCATGCGCTCCTGGATCGGCCGCGGATCGGCAATCCCCATCATCGGGTTGCTCATGCTGGCGACGATGTTCTCGACCAGGTGGGCGCGCCCGGTCTCGTCGAGCACCTTTTCCCAGAGCGTCCGCGGCTGCCCGTACAGGTCGGTGTCGTCACCCTTGTAGGCGTAGTTGTCGGCGTCGCCGTTGATGCGCAGCGGCGGTTCCTTGACCGAGCGATCCTCGACCGGGCCACCGAACGAGTTCGGCTCGTAATCGACCGAATTGCCGCCATTGCCGTCCGAGCGCAGGCCCCCGTCGCGGTGGTAGTCGTTCACCTTCGCGAGCCGGGCCCGGTTCACCGGCACCTGGTGGTAGTTCACGCCGATCCGGTAGCGATGCGCGTCCGAGTAGGACAGCACGCGGTTCTGCAGCACCTTGTCCGGGCTGAAGCCGATGCCGGGCAGCACGTTGGACGGTTCGAAGGCGGCCTGCTCGACATCCTCGAAATAATTGTCCGGGTTGCGGTTCAGCTCCATCTCGCCGACCTCGATCAGCGGATAGTCCTCGTGCGGCCAGACCTTGGTGAGGTCGAACGGATGCCACCTGTAGGTGTCGGCCTCGCGCTCGGGCATCAACTGCACGCAGAACTTCCATTTCGGGAAATCGCCGGCCTCGATCGCCTCGATCATGTCGCGCGTCGAGAAGTCCGGGTCGTCTCCGGTCATCTGCATGGCGTCCTTGTCGGTGAAGTTGCGTATCCCCTGCTCGGTGATGAAGTGGAACTTGACCCACGTGCGCTCGCCGGCCGCGTTCCAGAACGAATAGGTGTGGCTGCCATAGCCGTTCATGAACCGGGCGGAGACCGGCGTGCCACGGTCGCTGTACAGGATCATCACCTGATGGATCGCCTCGGGTGACAGCGACCAGTAGTCCCAGCGACGGTAATGCGGCTTCAGGTGGGTGCCGGGGTCGCGCTTCTGAGTGCGGATGAAGTCCGAGAATTTGCGCGGATCGCGCACGAAGAACACGGGGGTGTTGTTGCCCACCATGTCCCAGTTGCCTTCCTCGGTATAGAACTTCAGCGAGAAGCCTCTCGGGTCGCGCGCGGTGTCGGCCGAGCCGCTCTCGCCGCCGACGGTCGAGAACCGCGCGAACATCGGCACCTCGGTGCCGGGCGTGAACAGCTTCGCGATCGTGTATTTCGAGATGTCGCCGGTGATGCGCAGCGTGCCGAAGCCGCCATAGCCTTTCGCATGCACGACGCGCTCGGGAACCCGCTCGCGATTGAAGTGCGCCATCTTCTCGATGAGATGGAAGTCCTGCATCAGCATCGGGCCGCGCTCGCCGGCGGTCAGCGAGTTCTGGTTGTCCGGGACCGGATTGCCGAAGGCGGTGGTCAGCCGCGGCGATGAGCCGGTCTGCGGATGTCTGGAATCGGGCATGGATCGATATCCTTCGCTGTTGCGCTCCGGGCGTCGGCCGCGTGGCGACAGGACACTTCTTCGGGCCGCTCGCGGTTCCTGACCAGGAGCCGTCATCACAAAACACCCGGGGTCCGGCGACGGTTGCGCAGTACAGGCCCGGCGGGTTGATCGTGTCACCGATTTAAGGCCGCTTCGCCGGAGCCGTCCCGGCGCGCTCAGTCCACGATCGCGTTCACATCCGTCGACCGCACCGAGACGACGCCGTCGATCTCCGACAGCGTGGCGCTCAGATGCGTCACCGGCCGTCCGCCGCGGACCTCCAGCGACAGGGTGACGATGCGGGCCGAACCATCGGTCGCCTCCTGGTCATGCTCGATCTGCACCCGGTCGATGACGAAGCGCTGGGCGCCGCAGGCGACCAGCACGTGGCGCAGGATGCCGCGGCCATCCCAGTAGGCGACCGTCAGGTGCGAGGGCGCCCAGCGCGAACGCGGCAGCCGGCGCACCATCAGCGGGAAGATGAACATGATGAAGAGGTGGCCGATGGTCGCCGCCACCGCAAGTATCGGCAGCCCGGCGCCGCACGCCATGCCGAGCGCCGCGGTGAGCCAGACCGAGGCGGCGGTGGTCAGCCCGCGCACGAAGTCGCGCCGCATGAAGATCACGCCGCCGCCGATGAAGCCGATGCCGGACACCACCTGGGCCGCCACCCGCGACGGGTCGAGCACCACGCGGTTGTTGGCCAGCACGTCCATGAAGCCGTACTTGGAGATCAGCATGATCAGCGCGGAGGCGAGGCCGACCAGGCTGTAGGTGCGCAGCCCGGCGCTCTTCTGCCGAAATTCGCGCTCCAGCCCGACCACGGCGGACAGCACGAAGGCGAGGCCAAGTTCGAAGAGCTGCAGGCCGCCCTGCCCCGCCTGGTCGAACAGATGAGGGATCAAGGCGGACCAATCACATCAGTTGCTTCCACACCCGCGCCGCCTGCTCGGCGACGTGCTCCCTGACCGACCGTCCGGTCCAGTCGCGCATGCGGATCGGCACCGCGCGCCCGATCTCGGCGCGCAGCATCGCCTCGACCGCCTCGGCAGTCGACCGTCCCAGCACGATCGCGTCGATCTCGTTGTTGTAGTATACGCTGCGGCGGTCGAGGTTGGACGAGCCGATCGCCGTCCAGACGCCGTCGATGGTCCCGACCTTGGCGTGCAGCATCCCACGTCGCACCTCGTGGATGCGCACCCCCGCTGCCAGCAGCCGGCCGTACAGGGCTCGGGCCGCATGCACCGCCGGCTGCACGTCGCTGTAGCCCGGCAGCAGCAGGTCCACCGCAACGCCGCGCCGCGCCGTCTTCGCCAGCAGGCGCCACTCGTGGTTGGTCGGCACGAAGTAGCCGGTCGCCAGCACGACCCGGTGGCGCGCGCCCGCCAGCGCTGCGCGCAGCGAATGATTGTAGAGCGGCCGCCGTTCGGCCGGCGCGCTGCCGTCGACGCGCAGGATTTCGGTGCCTTCAGGCTTCCCACAGGCGTCGATCACGCGCCCGCCGGCGCCGGCCTCGCCGCGCAGCGGGGCCCGCTCGCCGTCCTGTCCGTGCCAGGTGTGGAAGAACAGCTTCTGGATCTCGGCGACCGAGGGCCCCTCGATGCGCACCGCACTGTCGATCCAGAACGCGTGGTCGGGATCAGGACCGCGCCCGACGCTCTCCGGCGTCTCGTAGACGCGGGACATGTTGGTGCCGCCCAGGAAGCCGACGTGGCCGTCGATCACCGTAAGCTTGCGATGGTCGCGGTCGTTGAGGCGCAGGTTGAAACGCCGCCGCAGCGGGTTGACCGAGTGATACTCCAGCACATGGGCGCCGGCCTGCTGCAGCCGCTCGAACAGCCGGTCCGGGGTCTTGCCGGACCCCACCGCGTCCCAGATCACCGCGACCTCCACCCCCGCGCGGGCACGCTCCTCGAGCAACCCGAACAGCGACATGCCGTCCAGCCGGACGTCGTCGAGGGTGTAGTACTCCATGTGGATGTGGTCGCGCGCCGCCTTGATCGCTTGCATGATCGCCCGCACCGCGTCGGCGCCGCTGGCCAGCAGCGTCACGCGGTTGCCGTCGATCAACGGGCAGTTCGAGACCGGATCGTGCAGCCGGATCTGGTGCTCGAGATCGTCGGTGGCGGACCAGTTGGTCATGGCTGCGGCCGGGCCGGCGCCCCGTCCCGGGCCAGCCGGCCGCCGGAGCAGCCGTGGCGCTCGATGCGCCTGCTCCCTTTTGCGCGACGCGGCGTGCAGGTAGAGAGGGGCATGATCGCGCTGCAAGCCACCCGGCTCGACCGATACGTCCTGCGCCAGCTGCTGGCCGCCCTGCTGGCCAGCACCGGCGGGCTGGCCGCGCTGATCTGGCTGACGCAGTCGCTGCGGTTCGTTGCCATGGTGGTGGATCGCGGCCTGTCGCTGCGCGTGTTCCTGCAGCTCACCGGGCTGCTGATCCCGTCCTTCGTTGCCGTCATCCTGCCCATCACGACCTTTGTCGTCGTCCAGTTCATCTACCAGCGCCTCGCCGGCGACCGCGAGCTGACCGTGATGCGCGCCGCCGGGCTGTCATCGACCGCGATCGCGCGCCCGGCGCTGGCCTGTGCCGGCATCTCGGTCGTCCTCTCCTACGTGCTGAACCTGTGGATCGTTCCGGCGAGCTACCACGCATTCCGCGAATACGAGTTCGAGATACGCAACAAGATGGCCGCCTTCCTGCTGCAGGAGGGCGTGTTCACCCGGATCTCCGACACCATGACAGTCTATATACGCGCCCGCGACCATGACGGCACGCTGCGCGGCATCCTGGTCGAGGACGACCGCCAGAAGAACAGCCGGGCCACCATCCTGGCCGAGCACGGCACGCTGGTGGCCGGCGACGGACCGCCGCGGGTGGTGCTGTTCAACGGCTCGCGCGAGGAGATCGACCGGCGCACCGGACGGCTCGACGTGCTGACCTTCGCGCGCAACACGATCGACCTCGCCTCGACCAACAAGGACGAGCAGCGCTACCGCGACTCCACCGAGATGTCGCTCGGCGAGTTGCTCGATCCCGACCCGCACGTCGTCGCCGCCCGCGACCGCGGCAAGTTCCTGGTGGAGGCGCACCGGCGGCTGTCGGCACCGCTGACCGCGTGGTCTTTCGCGATGGTGGCGCTGGTCGCGGTGCTGATGGGCGCCTTCAGCCGGCATGGCGGCATGATCCGGCCGATGGTCGCCATCCTGGTGGTGGTCGGCCTGCTCGCCCTCAGCCTGGTGGTGCAGAACGTCGCGGCCCGCGATCCCGTCCTGATCCCGCTGATCTGGCTGGTCGCGATCCTGCCCGGGGTGATGAGTGCCGCGATGCTGTTCGGGCCCGAATGGCGCACCCGCGGCGAGCCCGACCGCCGCGACAGCGCCGGGCACGTCGCCGCCGTCCGCGCCACCTCCGCCTGACCGATGTTCACCCGGCTCGCGGTCACGCTCTCGTTCTACATCGCGCGGCAGTTCACCTACGCGGTGCTGGCGATGGTGGCGGCGCTGACCGGACTGGTTTCGCTGTTCGACTTCATCGACCTGCTGCGTCGCGCGGCGACGCGGCCCGATGTCGGGGCGTCGATCCCGGTGCAGATCGCGGCTTTGCGGCTGCCGTACTACTGCATCGAGATCCTGCCGTTCGCGGTGCTGCTCGGCGGCATCGTTTGCTTCTGGCGGCTGACCCGGTCCTCGGAGCTGATCGTGGCGCGCGCGTCCGGCATCTCGGCGTGGCAGTTCCTCGCGGCGCCGCTGACCTGCGCGCTGCTGATCGGGGGTCTGGCGACAACCGTGCTGAGCCCGCTCTCCTCGGTAATGTATGCCCAGGCCGAGGCGCTCGACGGCCTCTACCTGCAGAACGGCGGCGGCACGCTCGACCTCGAGGGCGGCCAGCTCTGGCTGCGGCAGGCCGACCGCCAGCTGACGCCGCAGGGAGTGGCGATGCTGCATGCGCGCGCGGTGCACATGCGGGGCCGCGACCTGGAGCTGCAGGGGGTCAGCGTGTTCCGGCTGGACGATGCCGACCACCTGCTGGTGCGCATCGAGGCTCCCTCGGCGCGGCTCGGCCAGAAGCGCTGGCTGCTGACCGACGCGCACAGCATCACCCCCGACCACCTGCCGGTCGCCGTCGGCATGATGAGCCTGCCGACCGATCTCACCGTGCACCGGGTGCAGGAGAGCTTCGCCTCGCCGGACACCTTCTCGGTGTGGACCCTGCCGGGCTTCATCGCCCTGCTGGAGCGCTCGGGCTTCTCGGCGATCCGGCACCGGCTGCACTTCCAGTCGCTGCTGGCGCTGCCGCTGCTGGCCGGCACCATGGCGCTGGTCTCGGCCGGCTTCTCGATGCGGCCGGCGCGGCGCGGCGGTGTGGCGCGGATGATCGGCAGCGGCATCGCAGCCGGCTTCGCGCTGTTCACCATTTCCAAGATCGCCGAGCAGTTCGGCGAGTCCGGCGCGCTGCCGCCGGTGATGGCGGCCTGGGCGCCGACCGGCGCCGGGCTGCTGCTGGCCATCACCCTGCTGCTTCACCTGGAGGATGGCTGATGCCCCGCTCCCGACCGGCCTCGCCGTCCTTGAACACCTTCGAGCCGCGCCGCGCCCGCATGGCCGGCGCCATGCTGGCCGGCGGCGTCTCCACGCTGGCCGGCGGCCTGGGCCTGCCGGCGGCGCCGGCCCTGGCGCAGATCGGCCTGCATGCCGGCCACGCGGCGCCGGTGACGCGCGACGAGCCGGTGACTTTCCAGGCGGACAATGTCTCGTACGACACCCACCACGCCCTGGTGACGTGGACCGGCCATGTCACGATCTGGCAGAACGCCCACATCCTGCTGGCCGACCGCGTCACCTACGACCGCAACACCGGGGTGGCGGCTGCAACCGGCCATGTCGCGATCATCGAGCCGGATGGGCAGGTGCTGTTCGCGCAGTACATGGAGCTGACCCAGGGCATGCGGCAGGCGGTGATGACCGACATGCGCGGCATCCTGGCGATGAACGGCAAGCTCGCCGCCAACGGCGCGCGGCGCACCGACGGCAAGGTGAACGACATGTCGCGCGCGGTCTACACCGCCTGCAAGATCTGCGCGCAGCATCCCGAGCGGGCACCGTTCTGGCAGTTGCGGTCCTTTTCGGCGACGCAGGATCTCGAGCACAAGCGCATCGAGTATGAGGACACCTACCTCGACATGTTCGGCATCCCGGTGGGCTACCTGCCGTATTTCTCGACGCCGGATCCGTCGGTGAAGCGCCAGAGCGGGTTCCTGCTCAGCGACCTGTCGCCGAACGACAAGAACCTCGGCACCTACGTGACGCTGCCGTACTACTGGGTGATCGACGGCCAGTCCGACGCCACCCTGGTGCCGCTGATCGCGTCCAGCACCGGCCCGCAATTCACCGGGCAGTATCGCAACCGGTTCAATGACGGGCGCTTCACCTTCACCGGCGCCGTCGCCTACGACACCCACACGCCGTCGCTGATCGTCGGCCAGACGCCGGACTACGACAAGATCGGGCTGTCCGGCTACGGCTTCGCCAAGGCCGACTTCGACTGGAACGAGAACTGGCACTATGGCGCCAACATCAACCTCGCCAGCTCCTCGGACTACATGCGCGACTACCGGGTCACCGGCTACGGCAACGACGTGCTGGTCAGCAACGCCTTCCTGGAGGGCTTCGGCATCGGCGCCTATTCGCGCCTCGAGGCGATCGCGTTCCAGGGACTGAATACCGGCGTCATCAACCAGAGCGAGCTGCCGTACGTGCTGCCGCGCTACAAATACGACTATTACGGCGAGCCGGACCTGTTCGGCGGCCGGCTGTCGGTGGACAGCAACGACTTCAACGTCTATCGACCCGATGGCGTCTCGGACGAGCGCGCCAGCCTCAGCCTGAACTACGACCGGCCGTTCAAGGGACCGATCGGGACCATGTGGCTGTTCACGCTGCATCTCGATTCCGAGGTATACAACGCGCATAAGCTCGACCTGACGCCGACCTACGGCAACGTCAACGCGGCAACCAGTGCGCAGGCCCTGCCGACGGCGGCGCTGAAGCTGAACTGGCCGTTCCTGCGCACCCTGAAGAGCGGCAGCACGCAGATCGTCGAGCCAATCGTGCAGCTCATCGCGGCGCCGAATTCGGGCAACAGCGTCAACGACCATATCCCGAACGAGGACAGCCTGGACTACGAATTCACCGACACGTCGCTGTTCGCGCTCAACCGGCACGAAGGCATCGACCGGCTCGATGGCGGGATGCGCGCCAATGTCGGGCTGCACATGAACTGGTCCTGGGGCACCAGGCAGATCGACGCGCTGATCGGCGAGAGCTACCAGGAGCATGTCGACCAGAACCAGATCATCGATTCCGGGCTGACGACGCACGTCTCGGACATCGTGAGCAGGATCAGCTTCGTGCCGGCAACCTGGCTCGACCTCACCGCGCGCGGACGGTTCGACCATGAGACGGGACAGGTGCATTTCGCGGACGGGCTGATCAGCGTCGGCACCAACCTGTTCCGCGTGACCGGCGGCTACATCTACAACCAGCACGATCTGTACTACTACTACGACAGCACCTACCGGACGTACTACCCGCAGCTCGCCTATTTCGAGCCGCAGAACGAGGGGACGCTCGGGATCTCCAGCCGCTGGAAGGAATATCGCGCATCGGTGTTCGGCCGCCGCGATCTCGCCACCAACCAGAACGTGGCGATCGGCGCAGATGCCGCCTACGAGAACGACTGCTTCATCTTCGACGTCTCCTACGTCAAGCGCTACACCACGATCAGCGGCGAGACCGGCGACACCTCGATCCTGTTCACCGTCACCTTCAAGACGATCGGCGCCTTCCCGGTGAACGGATGAAGCGCCTGCTGCCAAATCCGAGAAAGAACATCCGCATGACCAGAACCGGCCCTCTTGCACTTCCGGCCTTGGCGGCCCTGGCGCTGATGGCGATGCCGTGCCTTGCGACCGCCGCACAGCGGCATGCGCACCCGGCTCCGGC
>CAXTVI010000001.1:0-80970 GCA_964247695.1 uncultured Acetobacteraceae bacterium | reverse complement strand
CGGCTCCGGCTGGCGACACGACCAGCGACGACGGCCAGAGCCAGGATGCGATCGTGGCCGTCGTCAACGGCAGCATCATCACCCACCGCGACGTCGATAATCGCGGCCGCCTGTTCGCGCTCTCCACCGGGCTGCCGATGAACGACGAGGTGCTGTCGCACCTGCGCCCGCAGATCACCCGGCAGCTGATCGACGAGAAGCTGCGCATGCAGGAGATCCAGTCGCGCCGCATCGTGATCGCGCCCGAGCAGATCGCCGCCGCCATCGCCGACATCGAGAAGCGCAACAACATGAAGCCGAACGCGCTGCGTGATCATCTCGCGCAGGACGGCGTCTCGCTCAACACGCTGATCGACCAGATCCGCGTGCAGCTCGGCTGGACGCATGTGCTGCGCGAGCAGCTCGGCGAGCGCGCGCGCATCGGCAATGCCGACATCAAGCAACGCGAGGCGGCGCTCAAGCGCGAGGTCGGCCAGCCGGAATACAACATCAGCGAGATCTTCATCCCGGTGGACGACCCGGCCCACAACCAGGAGGCGCTGACCTTCGCGCAGACCGTCATCAAGCAGCTGCACGAGGGCGCGCCCTTCACGATCGTGGCGGCGCAGTTCAGCCAGGCGCAGACGGCGCTGGAGGGCGGCTCGCTCGGCTGGGTGCAGGCGGACGAGCTCGACCCGCAGGTGCTCGCCATCGTGCAGCAGATGCCGATCGGTGCGGTCAGCAACCCGATCCGGGTCGCCGGCGGCTACGACGTCGTGACCCTCGCCGGCAAGCGCGAGATCGGCCGCGAGATCGCCACCATCCTCGGCCTGCGCCAGGCCTTCATCCCGTTCACCAGCACGCTCAACCCGCAGGCGCCGACACCGCAGCAGCAACAGGCGCTGGCGCGCGCCGAGGCGCTGTCGAAATCCGCGCATGACTGCGGCGCGATCGAGGCAGCCAACCAGGCGGACGGCGCAAGCCGTCCGTCCAACCCCGGCGACGTGCAGCTCGACCACCTCAATCCGCAGATGCGCAACGTGCTCGACTTGCTCAAGCCCGGGCAGGCCACGCGCCCGCTGGTCTCGACCGACGGCATCGCGGTGATCATGGTCTGCTCGCGCGAAACCAAGAACCTGTCCGACCAGTCCCCCGACGAGATCGCCGACCAGCTGCTCAACGAGCGCGTCGAGCAGGTGTCGCGGCAGGTCAATCGCGACCTTCATCGCCGTGCGTCGATCGAGATGCGGTCTTCCTGACCAGGCGATCCGGCCCCGGGTCATGACTGACGCACCGTGACCGACGAGGCCCTGCGCGACGTCATCACGCGGCACGGGATGCAGGCGCGCAAGTCGCTCGGGCAGCATTTCCTGCTCGATCTCAACCTGACCGGGCGCATCGCCTCGATGGCCGGCGACCTCACCGGGCGGCATGTGGTCGAAATCGGCCCCGGTCCCGGCGGCCTTACCCGCGCCCTGCTGCGCGGGCCGGCCGCGAGCATCGCGGCGGTCGAGGTCGATCCACGCGCGATCGCGGCGATCGAGGAACTGGCGGCGGCGTATCCAGGTCGGCTTGCAGTCGTGGCCGCGGATGCGATGGCGCTGGACCTGGCGTCGCTGTGCCCGGCGCCGCGCCAGATCGTCGCCAACCTGCCGTACAATGTCGGCACGCCGCTGCTGATCGGCTGGCTGCGGCAGGCATCGCTCTGGGAACGCCTGACGCTGATGTTCCAGCTCGAGGTGGCCGATCGCATCTGCGCCGCGCCCGGTACCAGCGCCTATGGCCGGCTTTCGGTGCTGGCGCAATGGTGCTGCACGGCCGACGTGCTGATGCATGTGCCGCCGGGCGCCTTCACGCCGCCGCCACAGGTGACGTCGGCGGTTATCGGGCTGGTGCCGCATGCGATGCAGCCGGAGCCGGCGCTGTTCGCCACGATGGAGCGCCTGACCGCGGCAGCCTTCGGGCAACGCCGCAAGATGCTGCGCGGCGCCCTGCGTGGGCTCGGCGGCGAGGCATTCCTGGTGCGGGCCGGCATCGAGCCGAGCCGGCGCGCCGAGACCCTCAGCGTCGCCGAGTTCGACCGCCTGGCGCGGCTGCTCTGACCTGGCTCCCGGTCAGTACAGGACCACGCTGCGAATACTTTCGCCCTTGCGCAGCAGTTCGAAGCCCTCGTTGATCTTCTCGAAGGGCAGGATGTGGGTGATCAGGTCGTCTATGTTGATCTTCCCGTCCATGTACCAATCGACGATCTTCGGAACGTCCGTCCGGCCGCGGGCGCCCCCGAAGGCGGTGCCTTTCCAGATCCGGCCGGTCACCAGCTGGAAAGGCCGGGTCGCGATCTCCTGCCCTGCACCGGCCACGCCCACGACGACGGAAACCCCCCAGCCGCGATGGCAGCACTCCAGGGCCTGCCGCATGACCTTGACGTTGCCGATGCATTCGAAGCTGTAGTCCGCACCGCCGTCGGTCAGGTTGACGAGGTAGGGCACCAGGTCCGCGCCGATCTCCGCCGGGTTGACGAAGTGCGTCATTCCGAAGGTTTCGGCGACCTCCTTGCGTGCGTTGTTGAGATCCACCCCGATGATCATGTTCGCGCCCGCCATGCGTGCGCCCTGGATCACGTTGAGCCCGATGCCACCCAGCCCGAACACGACGACGTTCGCGCCGACCTCGACCTTCGCGGTGTTGATCACCGCCCCGATGCCGGTCGTCACGCCACAGCCGATATAGCAGACCTTCTCGAACGGAGCGTCCTCGCGGATCTTTGCCACCGCGATTTCCGGAAGCACCGTGTAGTTCGAGAAGGTGGAGCAGCCCATGTAGTGCATCACATCGGCGCCGTTGCAGGAAAACCTGCTGGTCCCGTCCGGCATCACCCCCTTGCCCTGTGTCGTGCGGATTGCCGTGCACAGGTTCGTCTTGCGGGACAGGCAGGATTTACAGGCGCGGCACTCCGGCGTGTAGAGCGGGATGACGTGGTCACCCTTCCTGACGCTCGTCACTCCGTACCCGACATCCACCACCACCCCGGCGCCCTCGTGCCCGAGGATGGCCGGGAACAGCCCTTCCGGATCGGAACCGGACAAGGTGTATTCATCGGTGTGGCAGATGCCGGACGCCTTCATCTCGACCAGCACCTCCCCGGCCCTGGGGCCCTCGAGATCGACCGTGTCGAGCTCCAGCCTGGTGCCGGGCTGCCAGGCGATCGCGGCGCGCGTTTTCATGAGCGGCTTTCCGACCGTCAGGCCGCGAGTGTACCGGCCGCCTTCGCGGTGTGGGTCGCGATCGCGTCCATGAGCGCAGGGGAAAGACAGTCATAGGGCGGAAGCCCCAATTCGTTCAGCCGGGAGCGCACGGCGTCCATCTCGGTCGGCTTGGTTCCGCCGAGAATCACGGACGAGACGAAGGCCGCGAATCCAGGCGCGGCCCAGCCCTTGTCCTGTGACAGCTCGGGATGCACGAAGTCCAGCCCATAGAAGGGATGGTCCTTGTCCTCGATACGACCGTACAGATGCACGCCGCACTCCCTGCAGGCATGGCGCTTGATGATGGCGGCCGCATTGACGACCTCGAGCTTTTCCTTGTTCGCGGTGACCTCGACCGCATCCCGCGAGACCACGGCGATCTGCGAGAACCTCGCATCGTCCGGCTTCCAGCACTGGGTGCATCCGCAGACGTGGTTATGCGCAACCTGCGCGTTGACCTTCATCGCCACCGGGTTGGTCGCGCATTTGCAGTGCAGCGTGCCGCCGGCAAATCCTGCAGCTCCCGGCGTGACGCCGGAATCGACTGCGGGATGGATGGAAATCTGACTGGTCATGAGATGTCTCCTTCAAGACTGGATGGGAGTTCGTCCTCGCAGGCCGATGTTTTCCAACGTCATGCAAAGCGTGCGCACGCCCTATTCGGCAGGAGTCCCGGTATCCACGGCCCCGACGCTCCGGGCCTTCACATACTGGTAGATTGCCTGCAGCTCTTCCGGAGACAGGAATCCGGCCCAGGCCGGCATGCCCTTTTCCTTCCGACCGACCATGCCGACCGTGATGAACTGGCTTTCGGTCATGCCGTTCGAGAGCGACTTGCGAAGGTTCGGCGCATACGAGCCGCCGATCGCATCTGGGCCGTGGCAGCGGAAGCAATAGGAGTTGAATTGCTCAAAGCCCTTGAAGACCGCCGGCGTGACCTTCGTAGTGCCGTCGAGGAAGATCGGAAAGCTGGTCGATATCGGCTTCCCGTTGACCGTGCTGGTGTATTGTTTCGAGGCGGGCTCGGCAGCGGCTGCCTTCTGCTTGAGCGTCATGATCCAGGCGATGATCTGGTCGATCTGTGCGCCAGCCAGTTGCGGATGAGCGGGCATTGGAACGGCGCCCCACGTTCCGACATGGCCGTTCACCACCGCCGCAGCCAGGGTTGCATTTGCGTTCGGCTGACCAGAGAACTTCGCTGCGATGTCGTCGAACGAGGGCCCGACCACCTTGGTGTCGACAGCGTGGCACGAGAAACAGTCACTGCCTCGTGCAAGGGTCTCACCGGGGGATTTGGTGTCGACGGCCAGCGCCGAGGTGGCCACGACACCGGCCGCGGCGACGTAGACCACCGTGGCAGCGATAATGCGCGAGAAAACGTTCTGGAGTTTGAAATCAAGCATCATGGATCCGTTTGCGGCTAGTCGTTCTTTGTCTATTGATCGATCCAGCCACCCGAGGTGTCCGGTGTCTTGGTGCCGACCTCGTACTGCGCAAGGATGGTGTCGATCTGCGGCTTGTCAGCCTTCAGAGCGGTATTCAGGGCCGCCTTCAACTGCGTATCGTCGGGACGTACACCGATCGCCATATTGTAGGTGTAGTTCACCCTGGGGACCCCGGGTGCATATCCCTCGGTCGGAACCGGGGTGACGACCAGATCAGGATACTTTTTCAGGAAGCCCCCGATGGCCGGCTTCCACGTGATCACGACGCCGAGCTTGCCGTCCTCCACCGCTTGCAGCATCTGCTCGGGCGAGGAATTCGGATCATCGGCGATATGATAGGTCGTTGCATTGCCGAGGAGATCCAGCATCTTGAGCGCCGTTTCAGGAGTGGTCTCATCCTCGTAGCCGATCTTGATCGACCGCAGGACAGGCATCTTCATCGACCGGATATCGTAGTTGTTCTGCTTCTTGGTGATGAAAACGTAGGATGACCTGTAGTAGGGATCCGTGGTCGCGGCCTCGCCGTCGCCATACGGCAAGTCCATGATGACGTCGCATCTGTGCTTTTCGAGGTTGTCGGCAAGGAAATTCGGGAAACCCCCGTGCCCACGATAGCTGGCCCACACGAATTGTGTCTTGCGGCTCATGGATTTCGCAAGGACGTCGGCGATCTTGTTCTCGAAGCCGTCGCCCGCCGTATCGGAGAAGGGCAGGTAGTTCGGGTCGGCGCAGATGCGCAACGTGCCGGTATCGGCCGGCGGCGCCGACTGGGCGCGCGCGCCGGTCGCAGGATGGAAGGCGAGGATGGCTGTCGCGCTGGCCAGCACCGCCCAGTGTTTGAAGGCTCTGGACATGTTTTCCCTTGTAGTCTTGGTCTTGGTCGGCGCGGCGACCGGACCTTACGGGCAAGCAACCATGCAGGACAACACAGCCGTCAGCTTGACGCTTCGGGCTGGTTGTCCTGCCGGCTCGTATCAGTCAGCGCTTGCTATGGTCGTCGGCAGCGAGAACACCATCAGGGTTCCGCCAAGATTGGTGTAGTCCGTGAGCGTCGCATTCATGCCCACGGCACCCAGGCCCGCCGAGGCCTCGTGCAGGTTGTTCGTCATGCCGATGGCAGCCCAGCCACCGACGCCGCTCAGGATCGCCACGTACTGGTGGCCGTCATGCATGTAGGTGATCGGGTTCCCGATGATGCCCGACGGGCACTTGAAGGAGTAGAGCACCTTCCCGGTCTTGAGATCGACCGCATTGAGCTGTCCGGTCAGGGTGCCGTAGAAGCCCAGCCCGCCCGCGGTCGTCATGGCGCCGCCCCAATCCTGGAAGGTGTCGTGCCTTTCCCAGATCGTCTTGCCGCTCATTGGGTCATACGCGATGAAGCGTCCGCGATAGCCGCCCGGGCCGGGGACCATGTTGACGATTGATCCCACATACGGGAAGCCGGACATGTATTTGACGTTGAACGCCTGGTAGCTCATGCACAGGTGGTTCAGCGGCGCATAGAACAGCTTCGTCTGCGGATCGTAGGAGACCGGCTGCTCGTCCTTGTCGCCCTGTGCCGCCGGGCAGATGTTGGTGACGTTCTTGTCGGCGGTGGTCATCTTGGCCGGGTCGACGATCGGCTCGTTGGTCTTCGGATCGTAGCCGGACGACCAATTCACCGACGGATCGAACTTGTGGATGGCCAGCGGCTTGCCGTTCTCGCGGTCGACCACGAACGAGTAGCCGTTGCGGTCGAAATGCACGAGGGCCGGAACCTGGGCGCCCTTGTAGGTGACGTTAACGAGAGGCATCTCGTTGACGGCGTCGTAGTCCCAGCCGTCATGCGGCGTGAGCTGGTAGACCCACTTGGCCTCGCCGGTCTTGAGATCGCGCGCAAAGATCGTCATCGACCAACGGTTCTTGCCCGGACGCTGGGTCGGGTTCCAGGATCCCGGATTGCCGCTGCCGTAATAGACCAGGTCCAGCTTCGGGTCGTAGGAGTACCAGCCCCAGGTTGTCCCGCCGCCAAGCTTCCACTGGTCGCCCTGCCAGGTCTTGGTGCTCGAGTCCGGTCCCACCGGTTGCTGCGTTGCACCATCGATGGTCTTGGTGTCGCTGATCAGGGTGTCGGCATCGGGGCCTTCGCTGAAGGCCTGCCACATCTTGGCGCCGGTCTGCAGGTTGAAGGCGGTGAGATAGCCGCGCACGCCATACTCACCGCCGGAGACGCCGACGAGAACGGTGTTCTTGACGATGAGCGGTGCGGCGGTGACGGTCTGGCCAGCCTTCGGATCGGCATTATTGGCTTTCCAGGATACCGCACCGGTCTTTGCATCCAGGGCGAAGACATCGCCGTCGAGGGCTGCGACGACGATCTTGCCGTCGCCGAATGCGGGACCGCGATTGACCACGTCGCAACAGGCGACGGCCGGCGCATCTTCACTCGGAGGCGGCGTGAACTGCCAGGCAATCTTGTTCTGGTTGTCGAGGTCGATCGCGAACACATGGTTCGGATAGGACGTCTCGAAATACATCATCTTGCCGACCACGAGCGGCTGCCCCTCGAGGCCCCGGTTCGTGCCCGTCGACATCGTCCAGGCTACCTGCAGCCTGCTGGCGTTATGGGTGTTGATCTGTTTCAGCCCGCTATAGCGCCAGTTGGCATAGTTCCCCGACGGCATGACCCACTGGTTCGGGTCCTTCGCCATGGTGGGGAGATCGCTCGATTGCTGTGCGTGGGCGCCAGCCACGAAAGTGCCTGCGCCAAGTATGCCAAACAAGGCGGCTCGCAGCGAGCCGCCTGGCAGCCTACGTCGTCCCATAAACGTTCCTCCTCTGGCGGGCCATGACAGACAGCGTGGCCGCCAATTTCGATCCAAACCGGATTCTTCCGGTCAGTCGTCGACCCGGCCAACAACTTCCCGGATACTCAGACTGGAGAGCAAGGCCCATGCCAGCGCCGCCCGGCATGGGCTAGAGCCGGATCGCAGCGGTCTTCCCTGTCCAATTCAACCATACCGGGAGAAGCAGGCCCGGGACTGATGACAGTGTGCCAATGCCATGGTACAAACTGTCCCGCTTCCGATGGGACAATTCGCCCGCCCCCGATGGAGCGAAGGTAGTCACACCAGCAGCCGAAGGCTTGGATCGCCCCATTTTTAAGAGTAATCCAGGTCGACAAGGAGACATCTCTGATGGGCCGTCTTGAGAGAGGCAGCCTGCCGCTTACCCTGGACCGCATGGAAGCTTTAGGGCGATCGTTCGAGCCGAGGCCACGGGAGGCATATATCGACGCTGCCTGGCAGCGATGCGTTGAGGATTATCGTCTCGACCCGAATGTGCTCCCCGCTCCCGAGCATGTCGGCGCCTCCGCCCTCAAGCAGCGCCGCGGATCTGCCGCGTTGTTCGAACTGGTCGGGCGAGGCGAGTTGAAGCGGCTGTTCCAACTCCTCGATCAGCAGGCACGGTTCAGCAAGGTGTCACCCGGCTTCGTGTTGATGCTGACCGACACGGATGCGACGATCCTGGACGTGGTTTACGACACCACCAGCCCGGAGATCGTGGAATGCACCCGGTCATCGAACATGCGCCCGGGCTTCGTGTGGGACGAGCGCCATCTCGGGTCGAACGGCCCCGGCACCTGCCTGCATGATTGCATGCCGCGGCTCGTGCATCGCGAGGATCATTTCTTTTCCTGCAACCGCAACATGAGCTGCTCGGCCGGGCCGGTCTGGGGATCGAACGGCACCCTGCTCGGCGCGGTCGACCTGTCCTTCTTCGACTGCCGGGAAAGCCGCTCCAGCCAACTCGTCAACAGCGCGCTCATCAACATGTCCGCCCGCATCATCGAGCAGCTGCACTTCTCGCACCAGCACCGCGACTGTCTCGTCATGCATTTCCATGACCGGCCGGAATCCAGCGGGCTGACCTATGATTCCCTACTGGCGATCGACCAGGATGGCCGCATTCTCGCGGTCGACCACACGGTGCCGGGCAAGCTGGGCTTCAAGGATCATGCCGGCCTGGTCGGCCGCCTCATTTCGGATCTTTTCGAGATTTCCGTCGAGCGTCTCTTCGTGCAGTCCGAGACGCAGCCCTTCGCGACCTGGCCGGTCTCGTATGGTCGCAACGGGCATGGCTACGCGACCCTGCATCCGGCGCGAACCAGTGGCCAGGCCAGGCCGGCGAGCAACCGCGCTCCGGTGGAGCGGGCCCGGCGGCTGCGCGGCTCGGAGGCGGAGGCAGGCGAGGTTCGCGGCCCCGGGCCGTCGATCCAGAAGATCGCCGGCGAAGATCCCGTGATGCTGCAGAATGTCTGGCGCGCCGAGCATGTGATGAACAAGGACATCCATGTGCTGCTGCTGGGCGAGACCGGTACCGGCAAGGACACCTTCGCGCGCGCCATCCACCAGGCCAGCGATCGGCGACACCAGCCGTTCATCGTCGTCAGTTGCGCCGCCATTCCCGAAGCTCTGATCGAGAGCGAGTTGTTCGGCTACGAACCTGGTGCGTTCACCGGCGCTCGCGCCGGCGGCATGCAGGGCAAGGCGCTGGCGGCGCATCGCGGCACGCTCTTCCTCGATGAGGTCGGCGACATGCCGCTGTCCATCCAGGCGCGGCTCCTGCGCCTCCTCGAGGAGAAGGAGGTCATGCCGCTCGGCCGCAGCAAGGCGATCCCGGTGGATATCAGGGTGATCAGCGCCACCAACAAGGACCTCAGGGCGCTGACGATCCAGGGTGAGTTCCGGTCGGACCTGTTCTACCGCCTGAACGGCGTGCCCTTGACCATGCCGGCGCTGCGCTCGCGCACGGACCGGGTGTCGCTGATCGAGCGGGTCGCGTGCGAGGAGAACGGGGGTGACGCGATCGACATCTCTCCGGAGGCCAAGGCAATCCTGCTTGCCCACGACTGGCCCGGCAATATTCGCGAATTGCGCAACTCGCTGCGCAGCGCCGTGGCATTCGCCGGCGGCAGGCGCCTCGAGTCGAGCCACCTGCCCGAACTGCTGACCCGAGGCAATAACACGCCGCCATCGTGCCAGTCGGTCGAGGACATCCAAACACTGACCAGTCCGAGCGAGCACGCGCAGATCCTCGCGGAACTCGAGCGTCAGCACTGGCGCATCACCAGCACCGCGAGCGCCCTGGGCATCAGCCGCAATACGCTCTACCGAAAGCTCCACCGGTACGGGCTGCTTCCATCAACCGCCACGCCATAGCAGTACTGGTTTCGGGCCTTGGATGATTGCCTGCCGTGATTTATGCGAGATCAGAACGTGCATTGATTGTCTTCTTCCGGCTTTCGATCGGGTGGATATTCCTGCATGCCGGCTTCGACCAGGTCATGCAGCCGCATTTCAGCGCGACCGGCTTCCTGTCGCACACCAGGACGTTCCATGCCGCCTTCGCGATTTTCACCGGGCCGCGCATCGCTCCTGTCGTCAGCCTCGTGGTCGAATGGGGCCAGGTTCTGCTTGGACTATCCCTGGTGCTCGGGGCGCTGGTGCGCGTGAGCGCAGTCTTCGGCATTGTCCTGATGCTGACCTTCTATCTTGCGCACATGGACTGGCCCTATGACGAAAACCGCTTCTACTTCGTGGTGGGCCCGCATCTGATCTATGCCGCTATTCTATATTATCTTCTAGTAAAGCGCTCCGGACATGTGCTCGGGCTTGACGGCTGGGTGACGCGTCGAACCGGTCTGGCCAGCCATCCGCTCCTGCAGATCTGTCTCGACAACCCGTCGCGCTGATCCATTCCAACCGGCGCCCGGCCCGGCTCCGGTCACCCAGACAGCGGTGCCGCCCACGGCATCCGGCCACAGCAATCGAAAGGCTGCCTGACGGCGCCGGCCGGATAGCGGTATCATGGCGATCATCTCAACGCCCGGAGCAGACCGCCATGCCCACACCACTCGCGCTGGACGCCGTTTTATCCGACGCCGTGCCGCTTCTCAAGCAGCCCGAGGAGGACGTCAGGCGCATCCTGGAGACCCTTGGCAAGCTGCGTGAAGGCAGCCGGGACGTCGTTGTCCGCATCGGTGTCACGGAGACCGGCAAGCCGCCGAACTACCGGATCGACCTCGCCGACACGCCGCTGGGGGCCTATGATGGCGCCACGCATCGCGTCCTGACGGGCGTCAAGCGGATCGAGACCGAAGCCTGGAGCACCGCCAGCATGAGCTACCTGGAGGTCAGGACCATGCTGGGCCGGTTGCGTGGCTTCGTGAAGAAGGGTCCGGCGCCACGCGGCAAGTGAGCGCCACAGAGCCTTAGTCGAGCGGCTGGCCGGCGGTCTCGCGGAAGACCAGCACGGCTGGCAGCGAGACGATCGCCCCCAGGATGACGTAGTACGTCACCGAGATGGGGGCGCCGGTAGCCGCGATCAGGCCGGTGGCAATGAACGGCGCAAACCCGCCGAACACCATCGAGGCCAGGTTGTACGAGGTGCTGAGGCCGGTCAGCCGGCTGCGGGTGGGGAACATCTCGACCAGGGCGGCCGTCATGCTGCCGATGAACAACCCGCAATTGGCGCTCAGCGCGCACTGGACCAGCACCGCCAGCGCATGTGTGGCGCCATGCAGGATCAGCCAGACCAGCGGGTAGGACAGCAGCAGGAAAACCAGGCAGCTGAACAGCAGCACCGGCTTGCGGCCGATGCGGTCCGACAGCGCGCCCGACGCCACCACCGCGCATCCGGTGGCGATGGTGGCCAGCACCGTCGAGGTCAGCGCCTGGCGCGCGGTCCAGCCGGCATAATGCTGCAGGAAGGTCGGGAAGTACGAGAGATAGATATAGATCGCCACCGACTGCACCGAGACGAAGCAGAACGCGAAGGCCAGCCTGCGCGCGCTCAGGCGCCCGGGCTGCGACACGACCTGGTCGCGGGCCGCGAGGAACACCGGCGTCTCGCCGATCCGGCGCCGCGCCAGCAGCCCGAGCGGTCCGATCAGCGCGCCGAGCAGGAACGGGATGCGCCAGCCCCACGCCTCCATCTCGGCGCCCCCCAGAATGACGACGAGCAGGTCAGCGACCGCGGTGCCGACCAGCTGGCCCAGGAAGATGCTGCCCGGGTGGAAGCTGCCATAGAGCCCGCGCCTTCGGGGGGGCGCCCACTCCACCAGGAACGAGGCCGATCCGCCCCACTCGCCGCCCGCGGAGAAGCCCTGCAGGGCTCGTGCGACCACCAGCAGCAGCGGCGCCCAGACGCCGATGCTGGCGTAGCCCGGCAGCGCGCCGATGAGCCCCGTGCCGGCTGCCATCAGGCCGATGGTCATCAGCAGCGCCGGCTTGCGTCCCACGCGGTCGCCGAACAGGCCGATCGACAGGCCGCCGAGCGGGCGCGCCACGAAGCCGACCCCGAATACCGCGAAGGTCTGCAGCAGCGCCGCCGTCGGGCTGGAATGCGGGAAGAACTGGTGGCCGATGATGGTGGCCAGGAACGCATAGACGGTGAAATCGTACCATTCGAGCGAGTTGCCGATGATCGACGCCACCACCACGCGAACATTGAGGCGCGGCGCGTACGGCTGGAGCGATGCCACGGGCGGGGTCTCAGGCGGCGCGGCGCAGCAGGGCCTGCACCGCCTGCTCGACCAGCTCCGCGATGATGCTCGCCGTCGGCTGGATCTGCGTCACCATGCCCACCGACTGCCCGGCCATCACCGAGCCCGCCTCGATGTCGCCGTCGATCACCGCGCGACGCAGGGCGCCGGCCCAGAAATGCTCGATCTCGAGCTGAGCCGCCTCCTTTGTCAGCTCGCCCGACTGGAAGCGGCGCAGCGTCTCGGCCTGGTGCACGAGGAACCGCCTGGTGCCCTCGTTGACCAGACCGCGCACCGGGATCACCGGGAACCGCTCGTCGAGCTGCACCGAGGGCAGCGCATCGCGCGCCGAGGCGCGTATGAAGGCGGCCTTGTAGCGCTCGTGCGCGATGCTCTCGGTCGACGCCGCGAAGCGGGTGCCGAGTTGCGCGCCCGCGGCCCCCATTTCCAGCATGCCGAGGATCGCGTCGCCACGACCAAGGCCACCGGCGACGAATACCGGCACGTCGCGGATCTGCGGCAGGATCTCCTGCGCCAGCACGGTCAGCGAGACCGGGCCGATATGGCCGCCCGCCTCGGAGCCCTCGATCACCAGCGCGTCGGCACCCGTGCGCGCCAGCCGTTTTGCCAGCACCAGGGCCGGCGCAAAGGCGATGAGCTTCGCGCCGCCATCCTTGACCGCGCGCACCGCAGCGCCCGGCGGAATGCCGCCGGCCAGCACGACGTGACCCACCTGCGCCTCGATGCAGACCCGGATCAGGTCGTCGAGCTGCGGATGCATGGTGATCAGGTTGACGCCGAACGGCTTCGCGGTGAGCGCCTTGGTGGCTTCGATCTCGCGCGCCAGCAGCTCCGGGCCCATCGCGCCGCAGGCGATCACGCCGAAGCCGCCGGCGTTCGAGATCGCCGAGACCAGGTGGCGCTCGGACACCCAGCTCATCGCGCCGCCGAGAATGGCGAATTCGGTGCCGAGGAACTCCCGCCCGCGGGCCCAGAGCCGGTCGAGCCGGGCGCGCGCCGCCACAGCGGTATCCATGGTCACATCCATCTCAGGCGACATCGAGGCGGTAGGCGCTGTGCAGGGCGCGCACGGCAAGCTCGGTATACTCGACCGCGATCAGCACGCTCACCTTGATCTCGCTGGTCGAGATGACCTGGATGTTGATCGACCGGTCCGACAAGGTGCGGAACATGGTGCTGGCCACCCCGGCATGGCTGCGCATGCCGACACCGACCACGCTGATCTTGGCGACGTCGGCATCGGTCAGCATCTCGCCATACTGGATCACGCCGCGCGCCGCCTCCAGCACCTGGATGGCGCGTGCGAGGTCGCTCTTCGATGTGGTGAAGGTCATGTCGGTGGTGCCGTCGGCCCCGGTGCTCTGCACGATCATGTCGACATTGACGTGGGCTTCGGCCAGCGGCCCGAACACCGCGGCGGCGACCCCGGGCCGGTCCGGCACCCGGCGCACGGTGATCTTGGCCTCGTCGCGCGAATAGGCGATGCCGGCGACAATTTCCTGTTCCACGATCTCGTCCTCGTCAACGACCAGCGTGCCGGGAAGCCGGCCCTCCTCGGGCGGCGTGTCGTCGCCGAAGCTCGACAACACCTGCACCCGCACCCGCTCCTTCATCGCCAGCTCGACGCTGCGGGTCTGCAGCACCTTGGCCCCGACCGAGGCCAGCTCCAGCATCTCCTCGTACGCGATCCGGTCCAGCTTGCGCGCCCGCGGCACGATGCGCGGGTCGGTGGTATAGACGCCATCGACATCGGTGTAGATGTCGCACCGATCCGCCCGGACCGCAGCCGCCAGCGCCACCGCCGAGGTGTCCGAGCCGCCACGTCCCAGGGTGGTCACGCGGTGGTCCGGACCCACGCCCTGGAACCCGGCGACCACCGGCACCTGCCCGGCCTGCATGCGCGCCACCAGGCTCGCGCCTTCGATGCTGCGTATGCGCGCCTTGCCGTGCGCATCATCGGTCCGCAGCGGGATCTGCCAGCCCTGCCAGGAGCGCGCCTCGACCCCGATCGCCTGCAGCGCCAGCGCAACCAGGCCGCTGGTGACCTGCTCGCCGGTCGCCACCACCGTGTCGTATTCGCGGGCGTCGTGCAGCGGCGACAGCGACTGGCAGTAGCCCACGAGCTGGTTGGTCACGCCGGACATCGCCGACACCACGACCGCCACCTCGTCGCCGCGTGCGACCTGGCGCGCGACGCGGGACGCGACGCTGCGGATCCGGTCGAGATCGGCGACCGAGGTGCCGCCGAACTTCATCACGATGCGGGCCATGGACTTCGACAGCCTTCCAGTTCACCCCGCGCCTTGCGGCCCCCAGGGCAGGCGGGGCAGGCGCCGGACGCCGACAAACGCGGCGGCACGATTGCAGGCGGCCGACAGGCGGGTCACATAGCTTCGTCTCGCCGGCACGGCAACATCAGCGAGGCGGCGTGGGAGCAAGGCGGCGACATGCAGGAGAATGAACCCGGTGCGGCCGCAAGCTCGGTCTCGCCGCAGGAAATCGAGCGCTTCGACGCGTTGGCGGCGCAGTGGTGGGACCCCGACGGCCCGATGCGCATGCTGCACCGGATGAACCCGCTGCGCATCGGCTGGATCGACCGCAGGCTCCGGCGTCGGCCTGGTATGTGCCTGCGCCTGCTCGATCTCGGCTGCGGCGCGGGGCTCGCCAGCGAGGCCCTGGCAGCGCTCGGGCACGACGTGCTCGGAGTGGACGCGGCCCCGGAGGCGATCCTGGCGGCCGAAAGGCATCTGGCATCGCGCCTGCAGGCGGATCAGGGGCGGCCCTCGGGCGGTGCCGGCGCCCTGTCCTATCGCTGCGCTACCGCCGAGGCGCTGCTGCGGGAGGGCGAGCGCTTCGACGCGGTGGCGGCGCTTGAAGTGATCGAGCATGTGACCGATCCGGCCCGCTTCCTGCGCCTGCTCGCCGGGCTGCTGGAGCCCGGCGGCGTCATCGTCGTCTCCACCCTGAACCGCACCCTGCGGTCGCTCGCCACCGCGAAGATCGGCGCGGAATACGTGCTCGGCCTGCTCCCGGCCGGCACGCATGACTGGCGCCGCTTCATAACGCCGGCCGAACTCGGGCGGCATGCGGCACAGGCCGGCCTGCGGGTCGCGGACGTCTCCGGCATGGTGCCGGGCCTGGGCGGCTGGCGCGAGAGCCGCGACACCGCGGTCAACTACATCGCGCTGCTCGAGAGTCGCTGAGGCCGCTCCCCTACCCGACACCGCCCTACCGCAGGTGGCAGGCGTCGCCGATCGTGCCGGTGTACCGGCTCCAGCGCTGCGTCTCGCCGAAGATCGGCAGCAGCAGGTAGCCGCGCAGGTTGAGCATGCCGGTTCTGGGTGACCAGATCTCGGCGTGATAGGTGCGCTCGGTCTCGGGGTCCAGGATCATGCCATCCCAGCGTCCGGCCTGGTCCGGATCCGCGCGGAAATCGGTCAGCATCATCAGGTTGCATTGCGGCTGGCCGCGCTTGTCGGTCGGCATCCTGCCGTCGTAGCGGATGCCGACCAGCCGCCCGCACAGCACCGGCCCGCACTGCCGGATGCTGAACACGCCGTCATGGTCCTGGCTCAGCCAGAGCCCGAGCGGTGTCGGTTCCTGCGCCCGGGCGGCCGGTGCGGCGAGCGCCAGGAGGACGCCGAGCACCGCGAGCCACGCCGGCCATGGGCACCTAGCTGTCGGCACGCGGCAGCCAGGGAATGCGGTTCACCTCGATCCCCTCGTCGGCGAGCGCCTCGACGTCGTCGGCGGTGGCCTGCCCGTAGATACCGCGCGGCGCGGTGTCCGGCGCTTCGCTGGCGTTGCGATGCTCGGCGCGCGCCACCTCCGCGAACCGGTCGCCGACATCGTCGCAGTTCTGCTCGATCTCGGCGCGCATCCGCTGCAGCACCGCGCGCACCTGGTCAGGCAGCACCGCCACGCCGGCTGCAGCCGGGCCCGGCGCTGTCCCGGGCCTGGGCCCAGGTGCCAGCCCGGGGTCCGGTGCCGTCGGCGCAGGGCCGGACCTGGCCGCCTCGGCCACACGCCTGCGGCGTGACGTCCGTACGGCCGGCGCCATCATCGCGCGCGCTACCGCGCTGGTCCCGCAATCGGGGCAGCTCAGCAGGCCGCGCGCCGACTGCTCGTCGAAGCCGGCGGCGTCGCGGAACCAGCCCTCGAAGCCGTGGCCCGCCGAACAGCGCAACTGGTAGTGGATCATGCCGGCCGGATCAGGCGGCCTTGAGCAGCGGATCGAGCTCGCCGCGCCCGTCCAGCGCGACCAGGTCGTCGCACCCGCCGATATGGCGCCCGTCGATGAAGATCTGCGGCACGCTCGTGCGCCCGCCGGAGCGCTCGATCGAGGACTGGCGCTCCGGCGTGCCGTGTGGCGCGCTGACCTGCTGAAACGCGACGCCCTTGGCCTGCAGGAGCGCCAGCGCCCGGGAGCAGTACGGGCAGTAGGGCTGGGTGTAGATCTCGATCTGCGCCATCGTCACATCCGTCGTCGTTGTTCAGCCCTAATGGTCGTGTCGCACCGGCCGCGCGACAAGATGCCGCCGGGCATGAGGCAGAGTGATGCTGCCGCTCATGATCGTCAAAGACCGCACGCCGGGTGGGCTCGCAAGGCATGCGGTCATGTCCGGGGAGGCGCGGTGCGGGCCGCCACCAGCAGGTCCACCGCGGCCACGCCCGCCTGCAACAGCACCTCCGAGCAGGCCTGCGCCGTCGAGCCGGTCGTCAGCACGTCATCCACCAGCAGGACACGCCGGCCGGTCAGCGCCGGCAGCCGTCCGGGGCGACACCCGATCGCCCCCATGACCAGTTGGGCGCGCTCGGCCGCCGGGCACGAGGCCAGGCTCTTCGTGGCCCGCGTGCGGATCAGGCCGTCGACGAGCACCGGACGCCCGGCGATTGCCGCCACGTGGCGTGCCAGCAGCGCCGCCTGGTTGTAGCGGCGGGTGAACAGTCGCCTGCGATGCAGCGGCACTGGCACCAGCAGGTCGCAGTCCGCCAGGAGGGCCGCACCCGCGCGCGCCATGTGCGGCGCCAGGAACCGGGCATTCTCGGTCCGGTCGGCGTATTTCAGCGGCAGGATGAGCTGTCGCGAGAATTCGTCATAGGTGAAGGCGGCTCTCGCCCGCTGCCAGCTCGGTGGCCGTTCGATGCATTGCGCGCAGGTCCCGATCAGGCCGCCCTCGGCCACGCTCGCAAAGGCGATGCCGCAGCGGCGGCAACAGGGCTCGACGATAAAGTCCGCCTGCTTGAAGCACGTTGCGCAGAACTGGCCCGGGATCGCCACCACCCGGTCACAGGTCGGACATTGCGGCGGCAGCACCAGATCGAGCGCGAAGCGGCCACCATGCCGGCTCCAGCTGCCAAGCACGTGCCGCAAGGAAGGCCGGGCCGCAGCCTCTTCTCGCGCGAGTTGCATTTCACACTCATGACGTGCAACTCCCTCCGGTGCAAGCCTGCTTGAGGCGCAACGAAGGCGGTGTTCGTCCGGGTCCGTCATCCAGCTCGGCGCCCTTGGCAAAGCTCCGCCGCATCCGCACATCACGCGCGTGCAGGAAGCCATCATCTTCGACCGCCGGTCCGTGCGGCTGCATCGGGACCGTGCCGCCGACAGTGTTCAAGCCGTCGGCGCCATCCTCGACGAGGCAGCCGACCGCCTGCTCGACCGGCTGGACGACGTCAACCGCCGTTTCATGCGCGCGCTGGACCTCGGCGGCCGCGGCGGCATCGCGAGCCGCCTGCGGGCACGCGGCATCGAGACGGTGAGCGTCGACCTGTCGCGGTCGATGCTGCAACACTCCGATGCCTTGAAGGTGGTCGCCGACGAGGAGTGGCTGCCGTTCGGACCCGGCAGCTTCGACCTCGTGGTCGCCAGCCTGTCGCTGCACTGGGTCAACGACCTTCCCGGCGCGCTCGTGCAGATCCGCCACGCCATGCGCCCGGACGGGTTGTTCCTGGCCAGCATGCCGGTGCTGCCGACCCTCGGCACCCTGCGTGCCGCCCTGCTGCAGGCCGAGATGGAGTTGTCCGGCGGAGTATCGCCGCGCGTCTCTCCGTTCCCCGAGCTGCGCGACTGCGCGAGCCTGCTGCAGCGAGCCGGCTTCGCGCTGCCGGTCGCCGATGCCGACGAGATCAGCCTGGCCTACCGTGACCCGCTTTCGCTGCTGCGCGACCTGCGTGCCGCCGGCGAGGCGAATGCGGTGGCTCTGCGTGATCGCCGGGTGCCGCCGCGTGGCCTCGTCCCGCTTGCGCTGGGCCTTCTCGGCGAGACGCTGCCGTACGAGACGACGTTGCGCATGGCGATGATGACCGGATGGTCCCCCTCGCCCGACCAGCCCAAGCCGCTCCGGCCCGGCCAGTTCACCGTGTCCCTGGCGGATGCCGTCGGCGACCGCTCGGACGTCCTTCTGCGCGGCTCGGAACCCAAGTGACCGCCGTGGCGAAACTGCCTCCGGAGATCCTGATGCATTATTCGAAAGCCGGGCTGCTTGTCGCCCTCTGCGCCCTCGCCGCCTGCGCCACCACGCCGCTGCCACTCGACGGACCGGCACCGTCGGCCAAGCCCGCGCTCGCCAGCCCGCCCGCGTCGATGATGACGCCGCAGGGCTACTGACGGGCTACCGCTTCAGCCGCCGGTGGCGCTCATGTGACGCGCCACGCCAGTGGTGTGCTCGCGGCGTCCGATGATGAAGTCATGCCCTTTCGGCTTGCGCGCGATCGCCTGGCGTATCTCGTGCATCAGCTCGTCGTCGGAGACGCCGCGGCGCAGCGGCGCCCGCAGGTCGGCCGCGTCATCCTGTCCGAGGCACATGAACAGCGTCCCGGTGCAGCTCAGCCGCACGCGATTGCAGCTCTCGCAGAAATTGTGGGTCATCGGCGTGATGAAGCCGAGCCGCCGGCCGGTCTCGGCAACCGTGAAGTAGCGCGCAGGGCCACCCGTCCGGTAGCCGGTCTGCCGCAGGCTCCAGCGCGCCGCGAGCCGGGCGTGCACGAGCGAGAGCGGCAGGTAGCGGTCGCTGCGGTCTTCGCCGGTGTCGCCCATCGGCATCGTCTCGATCAGGCAAAGATCAGCGCCGATCCGGCCGCACCACGCGATCAGCTCGTCGAACTCCTCCTCGTTGACGCCGCGCATCGCCACCGTGTTGATCCTGACCGCAAGTCCCGCCTCGCGCGCCGCCGCGATGCCCTCGAGCGTCCGCTCCAGGCTGCCGACGCGGGTCACCTCGCGGAAGCGCTGCGCATCGAGCGTGTCGAGGCTGACATTGATCCGGCGCACCCCGGCCTTGTGCAGGCCTTCGGCATGCTGCGCGAGCCGGCTGCCGTTCGTGGTCAGGGTGATCTCGTCGAGGCCGGGGCGCCCGTCGCCGCGTCCGAGCCAGCCACCGAGCTCACCCATGAAGTCGATGACGCCGCGCCGCACCAGCGGCTCGCCGCCGGTGATGCGCATGCGACGCACCCCGGAGCGGATGAACGCGCCGCACAGGCGCTGCATCTCCTCGAAGCTCAGCACGTCGGAGCGCGGCAGGAAGACCATGTCCTCGGCCATGCAGTAGACGCAGCGCATGTCGCAACGGTCGGTGACCGACACCCGCAGATAGCTGATGGAGCGGCCGAACGGGTCGACGACCGGGGTGGGCCCAGCAGCGGGAGCAGGAGCAGGAGCGGACAGGGGCATGGTCATGGTCATCTGGGAGACATCTAGTACTGGATCTGCAGATCGACCAGGGCCGCGTTGATCAGCACCTTGCCGCGATGCTCGAAGTTGACGGTGATCCGCGGCCCCACCGCCGACTGCACCTGACCCAGCCCCCACTCGTGATGGTCCGGATGCAGAACCCACTGCCCCGGCTCGATCGAGGTGCGGAACTCGGGCAACGATCCGGGCTCGGCCAAACTCATCCTCCAAATTTACCGAATCTTCAGTCCGCAGGGTCAGTCTCGCGACCTGGACGCACCCTGCAAGCCCGAGCAGCCCGGCGGCAAGCGCCGCCCCTGAGGCTAGCTACAACGTATTGGAGTCTCGGTTGGACGATCTGCTCGCCGATTTCGTGATCGAGACCCTGGAGAGCCTCTCCGAGCTCGATCTTGCCCTCGTGCGGCTGGAGAAGGCGCCCGACGATCAGCAGACCATCTCGCTGATCTTCCGCCTGATCCACACGATCAAGGGGACCTGCGGCTTCCTCGGCCTGCCAAGGCTGGAGAAGGTCGCGCATGCGGGCGAGACGGTACTCGACAAGCTTCGCACCAAGGCGCTGCGGGTGGATTCCGACGGCATCGGCCTGATCCTTAGCGCAGCCGACCGAATACGCATGATCATCGACACGCTCGCACGCGGCCTCGACGAGCCGGCGGGCGACGACAGCGTGCTGATCCATGCCCTGAACGAGCTGGCCGAAGGTCGGATGGTCGCCCCCGAGGCCCAGGCCCAGGCGCGCGCGCCCGCCACGCCGCAGCTCGCGCCGGCCCCCTCCGCACCGCGGCCGGCCGAGCCTGCGACGTCTCCGCCGATCACGAGCCCGGAGCCCGCCGCCGACCTGCCTGCCGAGCAGCAGAGTCGCGGGCAGACCACGATACGCGTCGGCGTCGAGGTGCTCGAGAACCTGATGGGGCTGGTCAGCGAACTTGTGCTGACCCGCAACCAGCTCCTGCAGATCCTGCGCACTACCGGCCGTCCGGAGCCGGGTGCCGGCGATGGCGGCGGCGAAGGCAGCCTGGCGACACCGATGCAGCGCCTGTCGCAGCTCACCACGGACCTGCAGGAAGGCGTCATGAAGACGCGCATGCAGCCGATCGGGATCGCCTGGAACACCGTGCCGCGGCTGGTGCGCGATCTCGCGCACGATCTCGGCAAGAAGATCGAGCTGGTCACCATCGGCGCCGACACCGAGCTCGACCGCCAGGTGCTGGAGCTGATCAAGGATCCGCTCACCCACATGATACGCAACAGCGCGGATCATGGGCTGGAGACCCCGTCCGAGCGGCGCCGGGCGGGCAAGCCGGACACCGGCCAGATCACGCTCGCGGCACGCCATGAAGGCGGCCACGTGGTGATCGAGATACGCGATGACGGGCGCGGGCTGGACCCGGTCCGCATCGGCGCGAAGGCGGTCGCGCAGGGCATCGTCACCGAGGAGCGGCTGCGCCGGATGAGCGAGGACGAGATCCGCCGCTTTATCTTCCATGCCGGCTTCTCGACCGCCGCCGCGATCACCTCGGTGTCCGGCCGCGGCGTCGGCATGGATGTCGTGCGCAACAACATCGAGCAGATCAACGGCACCGTCGACATCGAGAGCAAGGTCGGCCAGGGCTCGCAGTTCCTGATCAAGATCCCGCTGACGCTGGCGATCGTCTCCGCGCTGGTGATCGGCTCGGCCGGCGAGCGCTTCGCCATCCCGCAGATCAGCGTGGTCGAGATCGTGCTGCCCGGGGCGCAGCCCGACATGGTGCTCGACACCATCGACGGCGCGCCGGTGCTGCGGCTGCGCAACCGGCTGCTGCCGCTGGTGTCGCTCACGCGCACGCTGCGGCTTTATTCGGTAGCCGATCCCTCAGGAGCCGACGCCTGCCTGGCCGAGAAGGTCGTGGTGGTGCTTTCCGTTGGCAGCCAGCGCCTCGGGCTGATCGTCGAGCATGTCTTCGACACCGAGGAGATCGTGGTCAAGCCGGTGGCACCGGTGATCCGCAGCATTCCGCTGTTCTGCGGCAACACCATCCTCGGCGACGGCTCCGTCATCATGATCCTCGACCCGATCGGCCTTGCACGGGCCAGTGGACTGGGTGCCACCACCGAGGCGCGTGGCCGTTCCGCCGACGGCAACGCCGTTGTCAGCGACGGCCGCAGCGACCTGCTGCTGGTCCGCGCCGGACCCGGCGCACAGAAGGCGTTGCCGCTGGCGCTGATCGCACGGCTCGAGATGGTGCCGCGCGCCAGGATCGAGGCGACCGGCATCCGCCTGGTCACGCAGTATCGCGGCGGCCTGATGCCGCTGGTGCCGCTCGATCCCGCCGTCGGCCTGAGCGGCGAGCATCAGGCGGTGCTGGTGCTGAGCGACGGTGACCAGCATATCGGCCTGATGGTCGACGAGATCCTCGACGTGGTCCGAGACCGGATGGATGTCGAGATCAGCAGCGAGGAGCCGGGGCTGTTCGGGACCGCCATCATCGGCGGCCAGGCGACGGATGTCGTGGATGCCGGCCACTTCCTGACGCGTGCCTCGCAGAACTGGTTCCGCCAGGCAGTCGCCGCGGGCCCGACCCGCCGCAAGCTGCTGGTGGTCGAGGACAGCGACTTCTTCCGCCACCTGCTGGTGCCAAGCCTGTCGGCCGCCGGCTACGACGTCACCACCGCGAACGATGCGGAGAACGCGCTGGCGATGCGCGATGCGGGCCAGCTCTTCGACGCCATTATCTCGGACATCGAGATGCCGGGCATGGACGGCAACTGCTTTGCCCGCAAGGTGCGCGAAGGCGGCCCGTGGTCGAAGCTGCCGATGGTGGCGCTCAGCGGACGCGACGACGCCAAGGCCGGTCGGGATGCCGGCTTCACCGACTACATACGCAAGTTCGAACGCGAAACCCTGTTGACGAGCCTGGAGCAATGCCTTGCCCAGTCCTTCGCCGCCTGAGCCGGACGCAGCATCATGAACCCCTCGAGCAGCAACTCCGCAGCAACCTCGGCCGAGCAGAGCGTGCTCAACGGCAAGAAGGAACGCGAGCAGGGCTTCCTCACCCTGCTGGTCGACGGCCAGCTCTGCGGCGTGCCGGTGCTCGGCGTGCGCGACGTCATCGCCGACACCGTGGTGACGCGCATCCCGCTCGCCCCGCCGGAGATCGCCGGCAACATCAACCTGCGCGGCAAGATCGTGACCGCGATCGATCTCAGGCGCCGGCTCTCGCTCAAGCCCGCCGCGCCTGGCCTGCGACCGGTCGCGGTGGTCGCCGAGGAAGGTGCGGGCAGCTATGCCCTGCTGGTCGACCAGGCGCTCGAGGTCTTGACGCTCGATCCCGCCGACATCGAGCCGTCGCCGCCGACACTGGGCGCGGTCTGGATTGAGTTCGGAGCAGGCATCTTCCGCCTGCCCGAGCGGCTGATGGTGGTGCTCGACATCAGCCGCCTGCTCTTCCTCGACCAGGGGGTGACGGTGTGATGAGCGACACTGCGAGGAGCGCGGGGGAGCATCCGGGGGCGACCCGGATCCTGGTCGTCGATGACAGCCGGGTCGTCCGCAAGGTCGCGCGACGGATCCTCGAGCATGCCGGCTTCGACGTGGCCGAGGCCGGCGACGGCGCCCAGGCGCTGGCGGCTTGCCATGCCAGCCTGCCGGATGTCGTGCTGCTCGACTGGAACATGCCGGTGATGAACGGCATCGACTGCCTGCGCGGGCTGCGACGCGATTTCGGGCCGGACGAGCCGAGCGTCATCCTCTGCACCACCGAGAACGGCGCCGATTTTATCGTCTCCGCCATCGAGGCCGGCGCACAGGAATACATCATGAAGCCGTTCGACGACGCCATCCTGCTCGGCAAGCTGGAGCAGCTCGGCCTGACCGGGCACAGACCGTGAGTGGCGCGCGGCAGGGTCTTGCAGCAGGTGCTTCCGGCCATACAGGCATCGCGCCGGTCCGGGTGCTGATCTGCGACGACAGCTTCACCGTCCGCTCCATCATCGCCCGCATCCTGCGCGCCGAGCCGGACATCGAGATCGCGGGCCTCGCCGCGAACGGCGAAAAGGCAGCCGAGGCCTTGCGACAGGGCGGCATCGACGTGGTGGTGCTCGATGTCGAGATGCCGGTGATGGACGGCCTGACCGCGCTGCCGCAGCTGCTGAAGATCGATCCAAGCGTCCGGGTGATCATGGCGTCCGCCCTGACCACGACAGGGGGCGCCATCGCCATGCAGGCGCTGCAGGCGGGTGCTGCCGACTACGTGCCCAAGCCCGCCGCGCACCAGATCGACGAGTTCGCTCGCGAGATCCTCGCCAAGATCCGCGGCCAGGCACGGCTGCGCCGCCAGTGCAGCACGCCGGAGCGCGCACGGGCGCCGGCCCTGGTGCGGGCCGCACCCGTCCAGGCACCGGCGGTGCGTGCCAGCAAGGCGCCGTTGCTGCTGGCGATCGGCAGCTCGACCGGCGGCCCGCAGGCCCTGTTCAGCTTCTTTCGCGCCCTGAGCCGTCCGATGCGGGTGCCGATCATCGTCACCCAGCACATGCCGCCGGTGTTCACGCGCAGCCTGGCCGAGCATATCGACCGGCTCGGAGCACGCGGCTGCAGCGAGGCCGTCGATGACGAGGTGCTGCGTGCGGACCGGATCTATGTCGCACCCGGCGACCGGCACCTCACGATACAGGCGCGTGGCCCCTCCTTGCACGGCAACCAGGCCTTGCACGTCAAGCTGACCAGCGAACCGCCGGAGAACTCCTGCAGGCCCGCGGTCGATCCGATGCTGCGCTCGGCGTCGACCGCCTGCGGCGGCCGGGTACTCGCGGTCATCCTGACCGGGATGGGCCAGGACGGACTGCGTGGCGCGCAGGGGCTGGTCGAGGCCGGCGGCACCGTGCTGGCGCAGGACGAGGCGAGCAGCGTGGTGTGGGGCATGCCCGGCGCCGTCGCAAAGGCCGGTCTGTGCCATGCCGTGCTGGGTATCGAAGAGCTTGCCGAAAAGGTCACCCAGATCGTGAGTTCATCCGCATGAGCAGCTTCGACGAGATCACCACCCTGGTGAAGAGCCGCTCCGGGCTGACGCTTGGCACGGACAAGACCTACCTGCTCGAGACCCGGCTCGCGCCGATCGCGCGCCGCCTCGGCGTTGCCGACTTCCACGGCCTGGCGCCGCAACTGCGCCACGATCGCGCCCTGCAGGACGAGGTTGTCGAGGCGCTCACCACCAACGAGACGCTGTTCTTTCGCGACAACCGGCCGTTCGACCACGTTCGCGACGTGGCGCTGCCACGCCTGCTCGCCGGCCGCCCGGCGGCAAGCGCGTTGCGGGTGTGGTCGGCGGCGGCTGCGACCGGACAGGAGGCGTACTCCCTCGCCATGCTGTTCAGCGAGTTGGGCCCGAAGCTCGGCGGCCGGATGGTGCAGATCCTCGGCACCGACATCGCCCGCGTCCCGCTGGCCCGTGCCCGCGAGGGCCTCTACAGCCAGTTCGAGGTGCAGCGCGGCCTGCCGGCCCGCATGCTGGTCAAGTATTTCAAGAAGGAGGACGAAGGCTGGCGGCTGATCAAGCCGATCCGCGACATGGTCGAGTTCCGCGAGTGGAACCTGCTCTCGGACGCCAGCACACTCGGCCGCTTCGACATCATCTTCTGCCGCAACGTGCTGATCTATTTCGACCCGCCTACCAAGGGACGGGTGCTCGAGATGCTGGCCTCCAGGCTCAGCCCGGGCGGCCTGCTGTTCCTCGGGGCAGCGGAATCCGTCACCGGTTTGACCAGCGCGGTGCGGCCGGTCGCAGGCGAGCATTTCGTGTTCGAAGTGCCCGCAACAGGAGCGCCCGCTGCCGGCAAGCCGCCGGTCGCGAACCCTGCCGCAGCCCTCAGGACACCGCTGAAGGTGTCCCTGGGCTGAGACTCGCGCTAATGCCCGGCATTCTCTCCCGAGAAGTCGGGCGCCGCGAGGCCAGACTGCGCCAGCTGCTCACTCAGAGCGCCCTTCAGTCGGTCGAGCCCGGCCTCGCTGAGGCCCTCGGCACGCGCCACCAGCACCGCCTGGGTATTGGAGGCACGCAACAGCCACCAGCCATCCTCGGTGCGCACGCGCACTCCGTCGATCGACGAGACCTGGGCACCGGCCGCCTTCAGCCGGGCCGCGACCTCCTCGATCACCGCGAACTTGCGGGTATCGTCGCAGTCGAAGCGCAGCTCGGGCGTGCTGTCGGTGTGCGGCAGCGCATCCTTTACGTCCGAGAGCGGACCGTCCATGCGGGCGACGATGCCGAGCATGCGGACCGCGGCATACAGCGCGTCGTCGAAGCCGTACCATTTGTCGGCGAAGAACACGTGTCCCGACATCTCGCCGGCCAATGGAGAACCTGTCTCGGCCATCTTCGCCTTGATCAGCGAATGGCCGGTCTTCCACATCAGCGGGTTGCCGCCGGCGCGGGTGATCTCGTCGAACAGCACCTGGCTTGCCTTGACGTCGGCGATGATGGTCGCCCCCGGATGGTCGCGCAGCACGTCGCGGCCGAGCACCACCAGGATCTGATCGCCCCAGAGGATCTGGCCCTTGTTGTCGACTACGCCGATGCGATCCGCGTCGCCGTCGAAGGCGATGCCGATATCGGCCTGCTTCTCGTGCACCGCCGCGATCAGCTGCTCGAGATTCTTGGGGACCGTCGGATCGGGATGGTGCGCCGGGAAGCGCCCGTCGATCTCGCCGTTCAGCACCGTGTGCTCGCCAGGCAGCGACTGCACCAGACGCTGCAGCACCTCGCCCGCCGAGCTGTTGCCGTTGTCCCAGACCACCTTGAGCAGCCGGTCGCCGCCGTCCCAGTCCGAGATCACGCGCGCCACGTAGTCGTGTGCGATGTCGACGACACGATCGCTGCCCTCCGCCTCCGGCACGACATCGGGTGCCGACGCCATCCGGCCGATCTCCTTGATCTGGGCGCCGAAGAACGGCTTGCGGCCAAGCATCATCTTGAAGCCGTTGTAGTCCGGCGGGTTGTGGCTGCCGGTCACCATGATCGCGCCGTCGGTGGCGAGCGTGGTGGCGGCATAGTACAGCATCGGCGTCGGGCAGCGGCCGACGCGCAGCACCTCGATGCCGCTCGCTTTCAGGCCCGTGACCAACGACTGCTCCAGCTCCGGCGAGGACAGCCGGCCGTCATAGCCGACCGCGACCACCTGCCCGCCGCCGCGGATGACGATGCTGCCGAAGGCGCGACCGATCGCGAAGGCGTCAGCCGCATGCAGGGATTTTCCGACGATGCCGCGAATGTCGTACTCGCGCAGGCTGGTCGGATCGAAGTCGTGGCGGAACTGCATCAGAGGCGCTCGCAATAGTATTTGAGGAATTCGCGAACCTGCGGCCCCAGATCCGCGCGCTCCAGCGCAAACGCGATCTGCGCCTCCAGGAAGCCCACCTTGTCGCCGCAATCGAAGCGCTTGCCTTCGTAGCGCAGGCCATGGAACGGCACCGTGCCAATCATCTTGGCCATCGCGTCGGTGAGCTGCACCTCGTTGCCCGCGCCACGCTCCAGCCTCGACAGGTGCGCCATCACGTCCGCGGTGAGCACGTAGCGTCCGATGATCGACAGGTTGGACGGCGCATCCTCCGGCTTCGGCTTCTCGACCAGCCCGGTCACCTCGACCATCCTTCCGTCATCCTTGCCGATCTTGAGGATGCCGTAGCGGTTGGTGTGCTCGTGCGGCACCTCGGTCACGGCGACCACGTTGCCGCCGGTCTCGTGGTAGGCGTCCGCGAGTTGCTTCAGGCACGGCGTCTGGCTGAGGATGATGTCGTCGGGCAGCAGGATCGCAAACGGGTCGTCGCCGATGAACGAGCGCGCGCACCAGATCGCATGGCCCAGGCCGAGCGGCTCCTGCTGGCGCACCGACACGATCGAGCCGGGCTCCATCTCCGAAGCGCGCAGGGCCTCCAGCGCCTCCGGCTTGTCGCGCTGCTTGAGCGTCGCCTCGAGCTCGTAGGCCTTGTCGAAATACTCCACGAGCGCGGTCTTGCCGCGCCCGGTGATCATGCAGAACTGCTCGATCCCGGCCGCCCGCGCCTCGTCGATGGAGTACTGGATCAGCGGCCGGTCGACCACCGGGAGCATCTCCTTGGCCATCGCCTTGGTGGCCGGCAGAAATCGTGTTCCGAGGCCCGCAACCGGCAGGACCGCCTTACGCAGAGGCTTGATCACGTCATTCAACCCTTATCAGCACGGACCCGGTGGCCCAGATCGAGGCCCAAGCGTAGCAGATCACGGCGCCGGCCTGGGTAGCCCTTCGGTAACAGTTTGCCAAGAACCAACGCCAGCCGCCGCTTCAGCCGGGCGTGTCGCCTCAGCCCGTATGCTGCTCCGCCTGCAGGGCCGCGAGCGCGGTGAGGTTCACGACCGCCCGCGCCGTGGCGCTGCCAGCCAGCGTGTGGATCGGCTTGCAGGCGCCGAGCGTGATCGGGCCGACCTGCAGTCCCTCGCCCGCCGCCTTGAGCAGGTTGAAGCTGATGTTGGCGGCATCCAGCGTCGGCATGATCAGCAGGTTGGCGGTGCCGCTCAGGCGGCCCGAGGTCATCACCCGGTCGCGCAACGTTTCACTGAGCGCCGCATCGCCCTGCATCTCACCATCGACCTCGAGATGAGGCGCATGCTCGTGCAGCAGGGCCAGCGCGCGGCGCATCTTGCGCGCGGAGTCCGAGTTGCTGGCGCCGAACGAGGAATGCGACAGCAGCGCCGCCCTGGGCGTGATGCCGAACATGCGCACCGCATCGGCCGCCAGCATGGTCATCTCCATGATCTGCTCGGCGGTCGGATCGAGGTTGAAGTGCGTGTCGCAGAAGAACAGCACGCCGTTCGACTGGATCAGCCCGGACAGCGCATACAGCCGGGTCACCGACGGCCGGCGCGGGATCACCGGGTGCCAGTAGTGCATGTGACGCCACCAGTCGCCGTGGCCGCCGACCAGCGCCGCATCCACCAGCCCCGCATGCAGCAACATGGCGGCCGCCACCGTCGGCCGGCGCTGCAACTGCCGTTCGGCCATCACCGGCGGCACGCCACGCCGCTCCACCATCTTGCGGTACGGGTCGACCAGCGGCCCGAACACCGCCACATCCTCCTCGGGATCGAGCACCTCGACGTCCCGGCCGGGGCTCATGCGCAGACCGAGGCTCTGGATGCGGTTGGCGATCACGCGGTGGCGTCCGATCAGGACCGGTCGCGCCAGCCGGTCGTCGATCACCGTCTGCACCGCGCGCAGCACCCGGTCATCCTCACCCTCGGCATAGACGATGCGCTTGTTGGCCCGCCGCGCCACCTCGAAGATCGGCCGCATCACCTGGCCGGAGCGGAACACGAAGACCTCGAGGTCGTCCTTGTACTCGTCGAAATCGGTGATCGGGCGCGTCGCCACGCCGGACGCCATCGCCGCGCGCGCCACCGCCGGCGCCACATGCAGGATCAGGCGCGGGTCGAACGGCTTGGGGATGATGTATTCCGGTCCGAACGCCGGCGCCTCGCCGCCATAGGCGGCGGTGACCACCTCGCTCGCCTCGACCCGGGCGAGTGCCGCGATGGCCTCGACGGCGGCCACCTTCATCTCCTCGTTGATCTCGGTGGCGCCGACATCGAGCGCGCCGCGGAAGATGAACGGGAAGCACAGCACGTTGTTGACCTGATTCGGATAATCGGACCGGCCCGTGGCGATGATCGCATCCGGCCGCACCGCGCGCGCAAGGTCGGGCAGGATCTCGGGCTCCGGGTTGGCGAGTGCCAGGATGAACGGCTTGGCCGCCATCTGGGCGAGCCATTCCGGCTTCAGCACCCGCGGCGCCGACAGGCCCAGGAAGACGTCGGCGTCGACCAGCACCTCGGACAGCGCGCGCGCGTCGGTGCGCCGGGCATAGCGCGCCATGTTCGGCTGCATGTCGTCGTCGCGGCCCTGATACACGACGCCCTTGATGTCGGTGAGGGTCACGTTCTCGATGCGCAGGCCCATCTGCACCAGCAGGTCGACGCAGGCCAGTGCCGCGGCCCCTGCGCCGGACGTCACCAGCTTCACGTCGGACAGCGTCTTGCCCTGGACCTCGAGCCCGTTGCGCACCGCCGCCGCGGCCACGATCGCGGTGCCGTGCTGGTCGTCATGGAACACCGGAATGCCCATGCGGGCGCGCAGCTCCGCCTCGATGCGGAAGCACTCGGGGGCCTTGATGTCCTCGAGGTTGATGGCGCCGAAGGTCGGTTCCAGCGCCGCCACCACATCGATGAAGCGGTCCGGATCGGAGGCGTCCACCTCGATGTCGAACACGTCGATGCCGGCGAACTTCTTGAACAGGACCGCCTTGCCCTCCATCACCGGCTTGCCGGCGAGCGGGCCGATATTGCCCAGCCCCAACACCGCGGTGCCGTTGGAGATCACGCCGACGAGGTTGCCGCGGGCGGTGTAATCGCGCGCGCGGGAGGGGTCGGCCTGGATCTCCTCGCAGGCGGCGGCGACGCCGGGCGAGTAGGCCAGGGCCAGATCGCGCTGCGTCGCCATGCGCTTGGTCGGCGTGACGGAGAGCTTACCGGGGGTCGGCAGCCGGTGGTAGTCGAGGGCTGCCTTCCTGAAATCTTCGTCCATTCACCTGAACCCTTCCTAGCCTATGGGCGGGAAGGGAACACTCCGCAGGCCCAGCGGCAAGAGGGAGAGAGGGATGGATTTTGGTGCGGTCGAGAAGACTCGAACTTCCACGAGGTTTCCCCCACAAGCACCTCAAGCTTGCGCGTCTACCATTCCGCCACGACCGCACCGTGACACCTGGCCTCGCTTGCGCGATACCGGCTGACGGAGGCGCGTATAACCGATGCCCGATCAGACGGCAATGAGCGAGAAAACCATCGGGAGCGAGCCGGGCCTGGAGTGGCGGCACGCCGACCAGCCGGTGCCGTATCCGGAGGCGATCGCCGTCATGCAGGAGCGGGTGGCGGCGATCCGGGCCGGCACCGCGCCGGAGGCGGTCTGGCTGCTCGAGCATCCGCCGCTGTTCACCGCCGGCACCTCGGGGCGGCCCGAAGACCTTTTCAACCCGCTCGGGTTTCCCACCTTTGCCGCCGGACGCGGCGGGCAGTGGACCTATCACGGTCCCGGACAGCGTGTGGCCTACGTCATGCTCGACCTGCAGCGCCGGCACGGCACGGTGCCGCCCCGCGACATACGCGCCTACGTGCAGGCGCTGGAAGCCTGGCTCATCGCCACCCTCGCCGGCTTCGGCGTGCGGGGCGCCACCCGGGAAGGCCGGGTCGGGGTCTGGGTGCGCGATCCCGCGACCGGCGGCGACAGCAAGATCGCGGCCCTCGGCGTGCGGGTCAGCCGCTGGGTGAGCTGGCATGGCGTCTCGCTCAACGTGGCCCCAGAGCTTGCGCATTTCGACGGCATCGTGCCGTGCGGGCTGCGCGAATACGGTGTGACCAGCCTGCAGGCGCTCGGCGTGAATGCGGATCTCGCGGACGTCGACGCAGCCCTCAGGAAGCACTGGCCCGACTGCTTCAGCTGACCCGCTTGCTTCAGCGGAGAGGCCGGAACAGGCCCGGATCCAGCGCGAGGCCTGCCTGGGCATCGATCAGGTGGAAGCCGGTGCGCTGGCCGCGCGCATCGACCGCCTCGAGCCCGACGAGGCTGAGCGCGGCAGGACCGGCCTCCTGCCGGTCCGTGAAGATCAGTGTCAGCAGCCCCTGCGCCGGATTCGCGGTGCGCGCCAGCGAGGCCTGCAGCAGGCCGGCCCGGCGCTGGACGTTGGTCACGGTGATGCTGCCCGACAGTCGCAGCCCCGGCGAAAGCAGCAGCCCGAGCGGATTACTGGCGAGCGCGATGCGCGTGGTGCTGTCATCGGAGTCGCGATGCGCCACCAGATGCGCGCCGCTCGCCACCACCTCCATCCGCGCCGGCCGGTCGTATTCGAGCCGCAGCCGCCCCGGCTCATACCAGGCCACCCCGCTACTGGTGCCCCCATCGGGCCCGACCTGCAGGAAGCGCGCGCGCAGGCCGTGCAGGCCGTCGAGATACGCCTGGATGCGGTCGATGTCGGCCTGGTCCTGCGCCGAGAGCACCGGACGCACCGCGCAGCCGCCCAATATCGCGAGGCTCATCGCCGCCAGCGCGCGGCGGCTCAACATCCTCGGTGTCAGATCGGCGCCCTCCCGGCTGGGTCGGCGAGCGTGTAGAACAGCCGCGCGCTGCTGGAAAGATTGGGATTGTAGAACGGGTCGTGCCGGAAGAAGCTCCGCTCGCCCCAGCGTTCCAGCATGACCTGCCGCTCGCGCAGGAAGCGCGCCTCCTGGTCCGGCCGCAGGTCGCTGCCGCGCGACAGGCTCTCCAGATGCTCGGCCACGACCTCGGCGCACCAGACCACCCGCCAGCCGCGCTCGTGCGCCCTGAGGCACAGATCGACATCGTTGTAGGCGACCTTGAGCCCGACCTCGTCGAAGCCGCCGACGTCGCGGAACAGGTCGGCGCGCACCATCATGCAGGCGCCGGTCACCGCCATCAGCTCCTGGCTCAGCCTGGCACGGCCGATATAGCCGTACTCGTCGATCGTGACGCCGAGATGCGGATGCGCCGCCACCCCGTGCAGCCCGACCAGGACACCGGCATGCTGCACGGTGCAGTCGGGATACAGCAGCTTCGCGCCGACGATGCCGATATCGGCGGCCGCGTCGAGCTCGGACTGCATGCGATGCAGCCATTGCGGGTCGCGGATGACCACGTCGTTGTTGAGGAACACGAAGGTGGCGGCATCGCTGGTGCCGGCGGCAAGGTTGTTGAGCCGCGAGTAGTTGAAGCCCTCCTCGACACGCAGCACCCGCACGCGCGGCTCGCGTCGCATCTCGGCGAGGAAGTCGGCGAGCTCCGGCGCGGTCGACCAGTTATCGACCAGTACGATCTCGTACGACGCATGGTCCGTGTGGCGCAGCAGCGAGACCACCCCCGCCCGGGTAATCTCGATCTGGTCCCGGAACGGAATGATCACGCTGACCGCGGCTTCGGCCTGTGGCGCTTCCACCGTCCAGTCGACCTTGTAGATGCTGAGCCGGTCGATCGATGAGACCGACGCCGGATGCCCGGTGCGCGCCAGGTGATCGGCCACGCAGCGCACGCCGGCCGCCACTGCATACTGCTTGTTGGACACGCTGTCGGCTGTCGAGTTCGGCGTGATGCGCCAGTGGTAGAGCAGCTCGGGCACGTGATGGATGCGGCCGGCCTCGAGCAGCTCTGCGCAGCGCAGGATGAAATCATGGTCCTGCGCGCCGTCGTACTCGCGGTGCAGCGGGCCGACCCTGCGCATGGTGGCGGTGTCCACCATGGTCAGGTGGCAGACATAGTTGCAGCCGAGCAGGTAGCGGTAGTTCCAGTCCGGCTTGAAGTTCGGCTCGCGGAAATAGCCGCCGCGATCGATCTTGTCCTCGTCGGAATAGAGCAGCAGGGCACCGGAGCGACGGGCCTCGCGCAGCATCACCTCGAGGGCAACGTCGACGAGCAGGTCGTCATGATCGAAGAAAGCGGTCCAGGCGCCGCGCGCCGCCTGCATCGCGAGCGACGTCGCCTGCGCGATGCCGACATTGCGGCGGCGTGCGATGCAGCGGATCCGGCGGTCGCGCGCGCAGAACGTCTCGATGCACTGGCTCACTTCGGCCGATCTGCTGCCGTCATCGACGATGATCAGTTCCCAGTTCGGATGGGTCTGCGCGAGGACGCTCTCGACGGCGGCGACGAAGTCCGGCAGATGCGGCTTGTAGGTCGGCATCAGCACGCTGACCAGGGAACCGGGGATCGAAGCCGCGTCCTTCTCGCCGGCCAGTTCGGCGATCCGGCGCCCGGCTACGACGCGAAGGCGCAGCGTCTCGTAGTAGCGCCGCGCCCACCGGTCGAAATCCTCGAGATGGTAACCCTCCGAGGGCAGCAGCAGGTCGAGTTCGCGGCCCATGCGCCCGAGCTCGGCCTGCAGGCGGCCCATGCCGGCGGACAGCGCGAGCAGCCGCCCTTCGAGCAGGTCGGTGACCGTCGCGGTGACCAGCGGGCTGCCGGCCAGTTCGCGCATCTCCGGCAGCGCGAAGGCGCGATATCGGCGCGGCTGGCTGCTGCGCACATCCTGCGGCAGCGGAAACTCGAAGCCGCAATAGGGATCGCTTGCGTTGGCCTGGCCGACATCGCGGCGCAGGCGGTCGGCGTGTGCGAGGCCGATGCGCACGTCGTCGCAGGTGATGAGCACGTCGCCCCCCGCGACCATCGCGCCCTCGCGGCCGATCTGGCGCAGCACCCAGCCGCGCAGGGTGTTGTGGACCATGCCATCGAGGTTGCCGCGCAGCGCCACATGCGGCAGCCCGGCGAACTCCAGCGACGGCGACAGGCTGCCGACGCCGCCCACCCCCATGTACGACAGCATCGCGCCATCGGGCAGCCGGAAGCTCAGGACGTGCGGGGTGTTCTCGAGGTAGCGGGCCGGGATGTCGTAGCGGAAGCCGACCCGCGCGGAGGCCAGGCTGAGCGCCTCGCGCACGTCCTCGCGCAGGCCGTCGCACAGGACCTCGTCCACCGCCTCGCCATCGATCAGCGCGGTGAGCACCACGATGCTCCGCGGGTCGTCTCGACTGGCGACCCAGCCCGAGGCGCGGCCGGTTTCGTAGCGGTCGAAATAGCCAGTGAAGCCGCCCCGGTCGCTATCAGACGTGCCAGCGCTGTCCGCCACCTGCATTCTCCCGCGTGCCGCAGCCTACACCGGATCGATCGCCTGGTGTGCGATGACGGTCTGAGGGAGCCTGTCGGCGCGGCCGTCGCATCGCTTCGCATCGCGTGTATCCTGGGTGCCGGATACGGGAGCGGAGGACGGCATGGTGCGGGGACAGGCGGACGGCAAGGGCGGACCAGCGGCCTGCCTGCGGCGCCTTGCCGGCCTCGCCCTCGGCCTGCTGCCGCTGGCGGCGTGTTCGACGCCTGCCGCACCTCCGCCCACGGACCCGTTCTATGTGGCACCCGCGGTGCCGCGCGACGGCGCCTCCTCGCCCAACGTCGCCGCCGGACCCCGCGGCGGTGGCGGTGCGCACGGCGGTGGCGCATCTGGCCGGGGCATCGGGGGCAGCGACGCAGGCGGCCAGTATCCGGGACTGGAGACGCCCGGCGATGGCCTGCCTGCCGCCTCCGGCTCGATGTCGGTGGGCGGCGGCGGCGGCCTGTAGATGCCGGCCGTGCTCGCGCAGCTGAGTAGACGCGCGTGAGAGACGACACATTCCTGCACACCGGCAGCCTGATGCTGGGTGGCGGCGTGCTGACCGCCGCCTGCAGGCAACCTTCGCCGGCGAACTGCCTTGGCGCCATCATGCAGACCTCGCCCCTGGGCTTCATCGAAGACGCCCTCTCGACCCTCGAACACGCAGTGCACGACCGCACGTCGGACCTACGCAACATCCAGCTGGCGACCGCCTCGACCGAGGCAATCCCGGACGTCAGGACCCTCGTGCTGCGGGCGTTCAGCCGGGCACCCGCAACCGCCGAGATGCACACCGACATCCGGACCGCCAAGGTGCAGGCCATCGGCGGCAACAGGAAGGTCGCCCTGCTGGCGTGGTCGGACGCGGAGCAGCTGCAGCTCCGCTTCCGGGGAACCGCGCACCTGCATGGCGACGACGATGCCGCCCGCGATCGATGGGAGAAACTTTCGCCGAACGCCCGTGGCGCCTATGGGACGACGGCGGTGCCGGGCAGCGTGCTCCCGGTCCCCGGGGACCGGTCTTGCCTGCCACCCGACGAGCAGTACCGGCAATTCGGCGTGTTGCTGATCAGGCTGCAGACCGTCGACGTCCTGCGCCTCGGTCCCGCCGGCCGCCAGACCCGTGCCCGCGGACAGTTCGATGCGGCGGGAATGACAGGCGACTGGATCGCTGGCTGACGCGACAGCGCAGGGGCCGGATAACAGCCTGATCGGGTCCATCGCCAGGTCGGGGTCGTGCGCCGGGCGGTTGAAGCGCAACGTCCACACCTTTGCGTGCCGGAGACAGTCATGAGCGAGCATCGGGCCGACCAGCCTGCCGGATCCGGGAGTGGCCGTGGCCGCCCGGAACGCGCGATGCCTGCGGCCGCTGCGGCCATCGACCCGGTCTGCGGCATGGAGGTCGATCCGTCCGCCTCGCAGCACCGCCTCGACCATGACGGCAGAACGTTCCACTTCTGCTCGAGCGGCTGCCGGACGAAGTTCCAGGCCGATTTCCGAAGGTATCTGGAGCCCGAGGCCCCTGCGTCCCCCGCCGCGGAACCCGGTGCCCTCTACACCTGTCCGATGCACCCGCAGATCCGGCAGGTCGGCCCCGGGTCCTGCCCGCTCTGCGGCATGGCGCTCGAGCCGGTGGAGGTCACCGCCAAGGCGGAACCGAACCACGAACTGGCCGACATGTCCCGGCGCTTCTGGATCGGCCTGGTGCTGACCCTGCCGGTCTTCATCCTCGAGATGGGCGGTCATGTTTCCTGGCTGGGCCTTGGCAGGATCGTGCCGTCGCATTGGTCGATCTGGATCCAGTTCGCGCTCGCAACACCGGTGGTGCTGTGGGCGGGCGGCCCGTTCTTCGCCCGCGGCGCCATGTCCGTGCGATCGGGAAACCTGAACATGTTCACCCTGGTGGCGCTCGGCACCGGGGCGTCCTTCCTCTACAGCCTCGTCGCCACCTTCGCGCCCGGCCTGTTCCCGACGGGCTTCAGGATGCGGGACGGCACTGTCGCAGTCTATTACGAGCCCGCCGCGGTCATCACCGTGCTGGTACTGCTCGGCCAGGTCCTGGAACTGCGGGCCCGCGACCGCACCGGCGGCGCCATCCGCGCCCTGCTCAACCTTGCGCCCAGGACCGCCCGGCGTCTGCGCGATGGAGGCGAGGACGAGGAGATCGCGCTCGACCAGGTCCGCATTGGCGATCGGCTGCGTGTGCGCCCGGGCGACGCGGTGCCCGTCGACGGCACGGTGCTGGACGGCAGCAGCGCGGTGAACGAGGCCATGGTCACGGGCGAGTCCATGCCGTCGGCCAAGGCGGTCGGCGACACGATCATCGGGGGCACCGTGAACGGCACCGGCTCGCTGATCATGCGCGCCGACACGCGGGGCTCGGACGGCTTGCTGTCGCGCATCGTCGGCATGGTCGTCCAGGCGCAGCGCAGCCGGGCGCCGATCCAGAAGCTGGTCGACACCGTCGCGGGCTACTTCGTTCCGGCCGTGCTCGGCATTGCCATCCTCGCCTTCATCGGCTGGGCGGTCTGGGGTCCGACCCCGGCACTCGCCTACGCGCTCGTCGCCGCGGTGTCCGTCGTCATCATCGCCTGCCCCTGCGCGCTCGGGCTGGCGACGCCGATGTCGATCATGGTCGCGGTCGGCAAGGGCGCTGGTGCCGGCGTCCTGATCAGGTCCGCGGAAAGCCTGGAGCGGATGGAGAAGGTCGACACGATCGTGGTGGACAAGACCGGCACGCTCACCGAGGGCAAGCCCCGGGTCACCTCCATCGCCGCCGCCGGCGGCCTGGCGGAGGACGACCTGCTGCAGCTGGCCGCAAGTCTGGAGCGGTCAAGCGAGCACCCGCTCGCGGCCGCGATCCTGCGCGCCGCCAGGGAGCGCGGCATCATCGCCGACGAGCCCTCTGATTTCGTGTCGGTGACAGGCAAGGGCGTCACCGGAACGGTCGGCGGGCGTCCGGTGGCGCTCGGCAATGCCGGACTCATGGCCGATCAGGGCGTCGGGACGGGCAGCATGGCTGCGCAGGCCGAGGCATTGCGCGGCTCGGGCGCCACCGCGCTGTTCGTCGCCGTCGACGGCAAGCCTGGCGGGATCATCGCGATCGCGGACCCGATCAAGGCCTCGACCCGGGCGGCGCTCGACAGCCTGCGGGCGGACGGCATCCATGTCGTCATGCTGACCGGCGACAACCGGACGACGGCGCGTGCCGTTGCAGACCAGCTCGGAATCGATGACGTCGAGGCGGACGTGCTCCCCGAGGACAAGAACCGCATCGTGAGGACGCTGCGCGCGAACGGGAAAATCGTCGCGATGGCGGGCGACGGGGTCAACGATGCGCCCGCTCTGGCCGAGGCGGACGTGGGGATCGCGATGGGCACGGGCACCGAGGTCGCGATCCGGAGCGCCGGCGTGACCCTCGTGCAGGGCGACCTGGCCGGGATCGCTCGCGCCAGGGCGCTCAGCCGGATGACCATGCGCAACATCCGGCAGAACCTCGCCTTTGCCTTTGCCTACAACGCGATCGGCATTCCGGTCGCTGCGGGCGTCCTCTATCCGACGTTCGGCATCCTGCTTAGTCCCATCGTGGCGGCGCTCGCGATGTCGTTGAGCTCCGTGTCGGTCATCGCGAACGCCCTGCGCCTGCGCACGGCACGCCTGTGAGCTCCGCCGGCCACCTGCCTCTCACGCGTTTGGCTCGACGCGTATGCCCCGCCACTCCTTTCATCGGACGCTACAGCAGCGCCGCAAGTCCTGAAACGAAGAGAGCAGCCGCATAGCTCCAGCCGATGTAGCGATGCACGACACGATGACGTCTCCGCAGTCCCGGCAGAAATTGCCAAGGCCCCAACATGAGTGCCAGCGGAGCCGATACCGAGTGAACGGTCGCGCAGAGATGATGCATGTGGGAGCTGGTCAAGGGATGCGTATGCACCGGGTGGAGAAGCGTATAATCGACGGCAAGGCTGCCCACCGCGAGCGACAAGACAGCCAGCGCCACCCAACCAGCTCGGGAACTTGCTCGGACCGGGTAACCAAGTAGGTTCAAGGCGTCGAACATCGATGAGCTCCTCAGTCATCAGTACGAGCGGCTCGATCAGAACGCGATGGTTGTCCACTTGCGGAAGCCGGCCTCCCCATGGCTGTCGGGCCTTGCAATGTCGGGATACCGCGCCAGACCGACTGGAATGCGAACTCTCGGGTCTTGAATGCCGTCATTGCGAGCGATTCGGGCGACGACCTCAAGGAAGGTAGACCCCAGGGGCGTACACAACCGGCGGTCGCGGCACGTACACGACAGGTGGCGCGATGTAGACCGGCGGAGGAACGTAGACGTGAGGCGTGACTGCGGCGGCTCCCACTGCGGCCCCTGCCGCAAGACCGGCTGCGGCACCCACGGCAACGCCGCCACGGCAGCATGAACCAGGAGCGTAATAGTGTCCGCCGGAGTAGTACCCGCCGTTGTAGTGGCCACCACTCCAGCTTGTGGTCCCATGCGGACCGTTCACCGAACCCGAGCCGCCGCCCCAGCTTCCAGACCTATTCGCTCCGTTGAAGGACCCCGATCCGCCTCCCCAGCTCGCGGACCCGTGGTTCCAGGTCGCGGACCGGTTCCTCGCGCTGGCTTGCGGAACGACAGCGAAGCAGGTCAACGAGAAAACGACTGAAGCCAGCATGAGATTCTTGAGCATTGTTTATATCCTATATTCCTGTTGTCGCGATGTGGCGGAGTTTCTAGGAGACGCGAGCCGGGCGACACTCAGGACCGGTCCCAGTCTTCGCGGCTGAGATAATTTTTGTGTCCGATGTCCTTCTTGTCGAAGCTCTGCTGCAGCCGAGCCATCTGTTCTTGAGGGTTCATCGCCTTGAAGCGTCGCGCCATGGCGCCGTCCCTCCGGCTCATCATTGCCTCGACGTAAGCTTCGTACTCCGGCAGCGTCACGTGCCCATTATGATCGGCATCGGCGCCTTCGAAACTCTCCTTCATCTGCGCCTGCGCCGACGGCGCCGCAGCCAAGCTCATCAAGGCGATGGACACTGCCGCACAGGCGCTGTTGGTCGTCTTTCGGGTCATCATGTTCTCCTGCAAGAGTTCGCATGAGCCTGCTACGAGGCAGGTGCATCGACGCGACACCCCGACCCTTCAGAGGAGCCCAGTTTTGTCGTGTCGGAGGGTTACAAGCCAGTCTCGTTGAAGAGAAACTACGGCCGTTCAGTCTGCGTATTCAGTGCTCTCATGATGAAGGCAACACGGTCTGCAGGCAGCTGGATGTCGCGTCGCTGAGATCATGATGAGAGAGCATCCAGTCGAACCTGCCTGCGAGATCAAGGCCTACGGCGACTGCAAAGCCCCGGCTGGAAACATGCCATCGTGAAAGCAGAATTCTGATTGAATGCACCTGCGGGGGAACCCGCTCTCCGCTCCGTATAACCAGCCGAGATCAAACGGAGCATCATGATGGCATTCGATTACGAAGTTTCCCCTGCCGACCAGGCCTTAGCCAGGCCGCCTTCGCAGTGGCTCAGTCGGCCTTATGCGGTCCCGAGTGTCGTCGTAGGTGCGATGATGCTGGTGGCACTCGGGGCATGCTCGACCGCAGAGACAACAGACCTGGCTTCCGCTACGGCAACCCGCACGACACCCAGCGAAATACTGGTCGACGTCAGTCCGACGCGGAGCAGCGACAACTCGGATAGCAGGTCCGCACGACAGGTCAGCGAGGATCTTGAGACCGCCCTCGTGAAACGCCTCGCCAGTGCCGGAGTCCCTGCCGAGCCCTACGTTGCCGGGACATACCATCGTGGCTCCGCCGTCTTGAGCGTTTCGGTTGCGAAAGCTGACCCAGGCAACGCAGTCCGGCGCTTTGTCATCGGCTTCGGGTCCGGCAAGTCGGACCTGCAGGTGGTCGCGGAACTCGAGAGCACGGACGACTCCCACGCGACCTCCTTGGCTGCTTTTTCAACCTCAAGCAGCAGCGGCCGGAAGCCAGGCCTCGTCGTGCCCGGAGCGGTTGCCCTCGGAACAGGGTCGCTCATCGGCCTCGGAGTGGGCGGCGGTCTGGATATCGTCTCGAACTCGCGGGGTGCCTTCCACAAGCCGGTCAACGACACGAGCAACGCCATCGTCAGCCATCTGAAGCAGTACTACGCGTCCACCGGTTGGTATTGGCCCACTGCCAGTTGAGGCCGCATGCCGATGCCGGAACAACCGGCCCGCCATTGGATGACCTGATTTTCGCGCGGCACGACACCACGTCCGCCGCGGCGCAGATCGTTGGGGAGACGCCCGGTCAAGGAGCCGCCAAGAATGGCGTCGGAGGAGCGTTCCTGGGCACCGATATCAGCGCTGCAGCCTGGGCACTGCAGGGTTCCGCGTCAGGCCGCAAGGATGCGGCAGCGATCGTGAATGGCGAGCAGATTGCGCAACCGTGAGCGCCTCCGTCTCAGGTCGCGTGCCTGGCGCCTCCTCCGATCGTCCAATCGCCGCAATCCTGATGACGCAGGTGCTCCGTCCTCAGCAAACCTCCGGGAAGCCCGAGGGGGATTGAGGCGAGCCAGCCGTATCACCGGGATACATCTGCATGGCATGGGTGATCCCGATGGGTCTGAGTTGTGCCTCAACGGGTTGGCCAGGATCGTGGCTTGTTGCAACCGCCTTCCTGAAGGGGAACCGAGCGCTGACCATGAGCAGCCCACGGGCTTATGCGGGAGCGCCCGATCTAGACCTGATCTCCTGGTCGTCAGATGGGGACAGGCGCGCCTTCGACGAGATCGTCACCCGTCATGGACCCTTTGCGTTGCGCGTGGCGCATCGCCTGCTGCCCGATGAGGCGGTTGCCGAGGATGTAGCCCAGGACGCCATGGTGCGGGCTTGGACCCAGGCCGCTCGATTCGATCCGAACCGCGCGTTGTTCACCACCTGGCTCTACCGGATCGTGGTCAATCTCTGCATTGACTACCGGCGTCGGATGCAGCCCGAGCAGATGCCCGAGGACTTCGATCCGCCGTCCGGCGCCACCGGTGCCGATGCACTGGTAGAGGGTTCCGAGCGGCAGGCGGCGCTGGTGACGGCTCTGCGAGGTCTTCCGGCGCGTCAACGCGCTGCCATGACTCTTGTCTATGACGATGGCCTGTCTGGCGCCGAGGCTGCACGCATCCTCGGCCTGTCCGCCAAAGCCGTCGAGCGGTTGTTGGCGCGCGCCCGGACCTACCTGAGAACCACCTTGCAAGCTCACTCTTATCAGCAGGATTCTGACGCATGATGACGCTGAAGCGGTTCAGATGCCTTGCCGACAGCTTCGGCTCGAGCTTTGAGCGCTGGCCTCAAGAGGAGCGCTCGCAAGCAGCAGCGCTTCTGCGGGCCTCCTCCGACGCACAGGCCGTGCTTCGAGAGGCGCAGGCACTCGACCGTCTGCTTGATGAGGTTGCGGCCGCGCAGGCGTCTTGCTCTCCGCAGGCAGGAGAGCAGACGGCAGCACTTGCCCGACTGAGGTCCGGGGTTTCCGCCCGGATCGCGATGCCGCTCCCTGGCCATCGTAAGCAGATGCTTTCGCCAATTGCCTCCGGGGCAGGTGTCTTCGCCGGAGCCGTAGGATATTGGCCAGGCGCCTCGCGCTTTGGATGGCTCGGCTTCGCCGCGGGCGGTGGCATCGTGCTGTTCGCGGGGTTCTGGATCGGCTCCATGCAAGCGGCAATGACCCCGGTCGACCTGTTGACCATCCTGCAGCCGTCCCTCCTCCACGGTTTCGGCGTTTAGCATGGATCAGCTCACCGCAGCCCATCGCGGGACCTGGTCGTGGCGCCGCGTCGCGCTCGCTGCCTCGGTCGTCCTGAACCTGTTTCTCGGCGCCCTGGTCGGCGGGCACGTGATGCGGGGCATCATCATCGCGCAGGCCGGGATGACACCATTCGCCCGGGCCCTGGCACAGGCAGAGGCCAATCTTCCCAGGCGTGACGCTGCGGCGTTCGGCGAGACCATGCGGCGAGAAGCGCCGCACTATGCCGACGCTGCCCGCCAGCTGATGAATGCACGTACAGACCTCGAGCTTCAGATCGGCGCGGACCGCTACAATCCGGCAGCCGTTCAGCAGGCACTCACCGCCTGGCATCTCCAGTGGGACCATCTCCTGGACACCGCCGGTCCAGTGCTTGTCGACGCGCTCGCGCACGTTTCACCGAATGGTCGCCGCAGCCTGATTGCGGAGCGAAATCGGGCGCAGCTGGCTCCCCATCTACCTTGACCGAGACATAGCTGAGGCCACTGCCGGCTTGAGTCTCCGAACGGCGTTTCGCCGGGTTCGAAGCATTAATTCAGGAGAAGACCATGCGACTTGCACGACACTATGCCGGATTGCAAGATGTTAGCGGAGCGCAAACGGTGTCGGAAACACTGGACCAGCATGAGGTCACTATTCGCAGCGACGGGTCGGTAGGTCTACCGCGAACGCTGCTGAAGAGGCTCGGATGGCAACCGGGCGACGACCTGATACTCGTGCCGAATGATGCTGGCGCGTTGTCGCTTCATGCTCCGCAAGGCCGTCTTGTCAGCGTGTCCTCGCGGGCGGACACTGACGGCAACTGAATGTCACCGCCGTGTCGGGCTGGTTCTGGAACTCAGCGGTAGGATCATGAACGAGATCTTGTGCAGCTGACAGGCCGCTTCTGCAGGTAAAATGTGTGGGCGCCACCGGACGACCTCTACACGTCCAGGTTGGCCACCTTCAGCGCGTTGCCCACGATGAAGTCGCGGCGCGGCTCGACCACGTCGCCCATCAGCGTCGAGAACACCTGGCCGGCATTCTCGATGTCGCCGACCTTCACCTGCAGCAGCGTGCGAACGGACGGATCCAACGTGGTGCGCCAGAGTTGCTCGGCGTTCATCTCGCCCAGGCCCTTGAAGCGCTGGATCGCGAGACCCTTGCGGCCCTGCGCCAGGATGCGGTCATAAGCGCTCGACGGACCGGCCAGCGGCGCCTCGTTGCTGTCGAGCGCGAGCGTCGCCGCATGCTCGCCGGCAAAGTCACGTCCAAGCAACTCGGCCCGCTCGGCGAGCCACAGCACGTCCGCCGAACGCAACGCCGCTGCATCGACATGGTAGCGCTCGCCGACGCCGCGGACCTCGCGCGCCATGGTCAGGCCGTTCTCGTCGACCAGCACCTTCCAGCTACGCTCGTTCGGCAGCGACGCACCATTGAGGCGGCCCACCAGCGCCTGCGAGTGCAGCTGACCCCGGTGCATGTCCGGCGTCAGCGCGCCGGCGATCGCCGCCTGCTCCAGCAGCCAGGTCGGCGCCGCCACCGCAAGTCGGCGCAGCGCCCGCGTTGCCTCGCGCAACCAGCCCATCTCGACACCCAGCTCGGCGCCTTCCAGCACGCGCCCGTCGGCATAGGTCAGCCTGGCGTGCGACAGCGCCTTGTCGAGCAGGTATTGCTCGAGGGCGGCGTCGTCCTTGAGGTAGCGCTCCTCGTTGCCGCGCTTGGCGCGATACAGCGGCGGCTGCGCGATGTAGAGGTGCCCGCGCTCGATCAGCTCCGGCATCTGCCGGAAGAAGAAGGTCAGCAGCAGCGTGCGGATATGCGAGCCGTCCACGTCGGCGTCCGTCATGATGACGATGCGGTGGTAGCGCAGCTTGTTGATCGCAAACCCGCCCTGCTCCGGCTCGGCATGGCCGATGCCGGTGCCGAGTGCGGTGATCAGCGTGCCGATCTCGGCCGATCCGAGCATGCGGTCAAAGCGCGCGCGCTCGACATTCAGGATCTTGCCTTTCAGCGGCAGGATCGCCTGGAACTTGCGATCACGACCCTGCTTGGCGGTGCCGCCGGCGCTGTCGCCCTCGACCAGGAAGATCTCCGCCTTGGAGGCGTCGCGCTCCTGGCAGTCCGCGAGCTTGCCGGGCAGCGTCGAGATGTCGAGCACGCCCTTGCGACGCGTCAGCTCGCGCGCCTTGCGGGCCGCCTCGCGCGCCGAGGCCGCATCGATCACCTTGCCGATGATCGAGCGTGCCTCCTTGGGATGCGTCTCGAACCAGTGCGCGATCGCGTCCGCCGCGGCCGCCTGCACCACCGGCTGCACTTCCGAACTGACCAGCTTGTCCTTGGTCTGCGAGGAGAATTTCGGATCCGGCACCTTGACCGACAGCACCGCGGTCAGCCCCTCGCGCATGTCCTCGCCGGACAGAGCCAGCGCCTCTTTCTTGCCCATCCCCTCGGCATACTTGCCGACGACGCGGGTCAGCGCCTGGCGGAAGCCCGCGAGATGCGAGCCGCCGTCGCGCTGCGGGATGTTGTTGGTGAAGCAGAGCATGGTCTCGTGGAAGCTGTCGTTCCAGGACAGCGCGAACTCGACCTTGATGCCCTGCGCCGGGTCCTGCCCGAGAGCGGTGATCGGCGGCGTCATCACCGGGATCTTGCCGCGATCGAGCCACTCGACGAAGGCGATCAGGCCGCCTTCGTAGCAGAAGCGCTGCTCCTGCGCCGGTGCATGACGCTCGTCGCGCAGGATGATCTCCATGCCGGAATTGAGAAAGGCGAGCTCGCGCAGCCGGCGCTCGAGGATCGGGAACTCGAAGTCGACGCGCCCGAACGTGGCCGAGCTGGGCTTGAAACTCACCTCGGTGCCGCGCGCCTCGGGGCTCGGGCCGACGACCCTGAGCGGCGCGTCGGCCTCGCCATGCCTGAAGCTGATCTGGTGCTCCTGGCCCTCGCGCCAGATACGCACCCGCATCCATTGCGAGAGCGCATTGACCACGGCGGCGCCGACGCCATGCAGGCCGCCGGACACCTTGTACGAGTTCTGGTTGAATTTGCCGCCGGCATGCAGCCGGGTCAGCACCACCTCGGCGGCGCTGATGCCCTCCTCGATATGCATGTCGGTCGGGATGCCGCGGCCATTGTCGCGCACGGTGACGGAGCCGTCGCCGTTCAGCACCAGCGAGCAGCTGGTGGCATAGCCCGCCTGCGCCTCGTCCACCGCGTTGTCGATGATCTCGAACGCCATGTGATGCAGGCCGGAGCCGTCGTCGGTATCGCCGATATACATGCCGGGACGCTTGCGCACCGCGTCCAGACCCTTGAGGACCGAGATCGAGGCCGCGTCATAGATGCCATCCGCGCCGGCCGCGCCCTCCGGCATGCTTTCCGCCGCACCGGCAGGCGTGTGGTGAGGTGCACCCGGGCTGTTGGCTGCAGGCGTGCCCGTGGGCTCGGCTTTATCGGACATGCCGGCTAGTCGCTCCGTGATGCTGTTCTTGGTGTCTCTAGACTATACGCGCGCTGCACCGGCCGGACCAGAACGCACATCGGCGAAAGCCGAGTCCGGCAGCAGTTTTCCCGCTCCGGCACGCCAGAACCCGGCCCGTCCCTGCAGGCTCGCGAACGGTTCCGGATCGGTGCCGGTCAGCAGCGCCGGCGCCGGCAGCGACACCAGGGCCGCGAACAGCGCCTCGCGCCGGGCCTGGTCGAGATGCACCAGCGGCTCGTCCAGCAGCAGCAGCGGCGCCTCGCCCCGCACGGACGCGATCAGCATCGCATGCGCCAGCACGATGCCGATCAGCAGGGCCTTCTGCTGACCGGTGCTGCCCAGCGACGCCGGACTGCCGGTCTCGCGGTCACTCAGGAGCAGGTCGGCCCGGTGCGCCCCCAGCGAGGCGCCTCCCGCCGCGGCGTCGGCGCCCCGGCGCCCGCGGAGCTGCTCGCGCAGCCAGTCCTCGACGACGAGCGCCGGATGCAGCTCGAGCTGCGCGGTGATGGCGCAGTCCAGCGCCAGGCTGGCGGCAGGGAAGCCGCGCGCCGGCTCCTCGCCATCCCCGGCCGCATTCAGCCGGAGGGCGAGGCTGCGCCGCGCGGCACAGACCGCAACCGCATGGCGCGCGATCGAGTGCTCCTGCGCGGAGAGCCAGGCCGGGTCGCTACGCGGGTTCTGCAGCAGCCGGTTGCGCCCCTGCACGGCCTCGTCATGCGCCGCCACCTCGCGCGCATGCTCGGGCTCCAGCGCCAGCACCAGCCGGTCGAGGAACCGGCGACGCCCGGACGGCCCCTCGATGAACAGCCGGTCCATCTGCGGCGTCAGCCAGACCGCGCATAGCCGCTCGGCGACGGCGCCACGGTTGCGCGCCGGCTCGCCATCGAGGAGGAACACCCGCCGTCCGCTGCCGGAAGCCTGTCCCGCACCGTCGGAGGCGATGCCGGTCCCGATCTCGAACCCTTCGCCGGCCTGCGCGAGCCGCGCCGCCACGGCCCAGCTCGCGCTGCCCTGACGTGGCAGATCGGCCAGCCGCGCGCCCCGCAACCCGCGCCCGGGAACCAGCAGCGACAGGGCTTCCAGCAGGTTGGTCTTGCCGCTCCCGTTCGGCCCGGTGAGCACGCTGATCCGCCCGTCGGCTCCGGCACGGGACGGGCGCCAGACCAGGTGCTGGTAGTTCCGGTAGTCGGTGAGCGTCAGCCGCGACAGGCTGAGCATGGTGCCGCCGTTGGGAGGGATTGCGGCGCGGCCGGGCTTCAGGGTCGATTCACACCCGCATCGGCATCAGCACGTACAACGCGGACGGGCTGTCCACATCGCGCACCACCGTCGGCGCCGCGCTGTCGGAGAACGCGAACTCGACATCCTTCTCGATCTGGTCGGTAATGTCGTTGAGGTAGCGCGCCTGGAACCCGATCTCCAGCGGCGTCGAATCGTAGGTGACGCGGCCTTCGTCGAGCTCCTCCTTGGCGGTGCCCTGGTCCGGGCTCGCCGCCGACAGGATCAGCAGGTTGCGGTCGATCGACAGCTTGACCGGGCGTGACCGTTCCTGGCTGATCGCGGCCACGCGCGCCACCGCATCCGAGAAGTCCTTCTTGCCGACACGCAGGATCTTGTCGTTGTCGCGCGGGATCACCCGCTCGTACTCCGGAAAGGTGCCGTCGATCAGCTTGCTGGTCAGCATCACCGAGCCGACGGTGAACTGGATGCGGGTCTCGGACAGCGCCACCTCGACATCGTCGGCCGCCTCGTCGAGCAGCTTGCGCAACTCGTTGATGGTCTTGCGCGGCACGATGACGCCCGGCATGCCGGAAGCGCCGGCCGGCAACTCGGTCTGCACGCGCGCCAGCCGGTGCCCGTCGGTCGCCACCGCGCGCAGCATCGGGCCCGCCTCGCCGGCGCCCGCCTCGGCCACGTGCAGGTAGATGCCGTTCAGGTAGTAGCGCGTCTCCTCGGTGGAGATCGCAAACCGCGTGCGGTCGATCAGGCCGCGCAGCACCGGCGCCGGGATATGGAACGCATGCGGCAGGCTGCCGGTGGTCATCGAGGGGAAATCATCGACCGCGAGCACGTTCAGGCTGGTCGCATAGCGTCCGGCGCGAAGTGCCAGCGGCGCGTCGCCGCCGGAATGGTCGAGCTCCACCTCGGCACCGTCAGGCAGCTTGCGCACGATCTCGTACAGCACCGCCGCCGGCGCCGTGGTGGCGCCGTCGCGCACCGCCCCGGAGGCGATCTGCTCGACGACGGCGATTTCCATGTCGGTGGCGGTCAGGCTGAGCCGGCCCTCCTTCACCACGATCATCACGTTGGCCAGGATCGGAATGGTGTTGCGCTTCTCGGCCACGCTCTGGATATGGGCGAGCGCCTTCAGCAGCGTCGCGCGGTCGGCCTTCAGCTTCATCTCGGTCGGGTCCTCTTGCGCCGGATACCGATCCGGGGCGATAGCGTAGCAGCAGCGCACCGGCCCGCAAATGGGGCGACCCCGGAGGCCAACCGGGGTCTCAGCTCTCCAGCATGCGGCGGAGCAGCTCGACATCCTCGGCAAAGGCGGTGTCGCGCTCCATCAGCTCGGCGACCCGGCTGACGGCGTGCATCACCGTGGTGTGGTCGCGGTTGCCGAACTTGCGGCCGATCTCGGGCAGCGACCGGCTGGTGAGCTGCTTGGCCAGGAACATAGCCACCTGCCGCGGCCGCGCCACCGCCCGCGCGCGACGCGCCGAGGACATGTCGGTCAGCCTGATATTCCAGTGCTCGGCGACCTTGCGCTGGATCTCCTCGATGGTGACGCGTCGGTCATGCGCCTTGAGGATGTCGTGCAGCACCTCCTGCGTCGCTTCCAGCGTCACCGGCCGGCCGAACAGGTTGGCGTGCGCGATCAGCCGGTTCAGCGCGCCCTCGAGCTCGCGCACGTTGGTGGTGATCTTGTGCGCCAGGAACTCGAGCACCTTGGGTGGCACCGCAACACCGGACGCCGCCGCCTTGGCTTCCAGGATCGAGATGCGCAGCTCGAACGTGGTCGCATGCAGGTCTGCAACCATGCCGCAGCCGAGACGGGTGCGCAGGCGGTCCTCGAGCCCGGACAGGTCCGACGGCGACTTGTCGGCACTCACCACGATCTGCTTGCCGGCATCGACCAGAGCGTTGAAGGTGTGGAAGAACTCCTCCTGCGTGTTGTCCTTGCCGATCAGGAACTGCAGGTCGTCGATCATCAGCACGTCGACGGAGCGAAGCTGCTCCTTGAACTCCATCGTCGACTGCGAGCGGATCGCGGCGATGAAGCGGTACATGAACTTCTCGGCCGACATGTAGGCCACCGACACCCGCCCGCCGCGCGTCAGCTCCAGGCCGATCGCGTGCATCAGGTGGGTCTTGCCGAGCCCGACGCCGCCATACAGGAACAGCGGATTGAAGCCGGGACTGGACGGCCGCTCAGCCACGCGGCGCGCGCAGGCATGCGCGAACTCGTTCGGCTTGCCGACCACGAAGCTGTCGAAGCTGAAGCGCGGATCGAGCGGGGCCGCGAGTTCGCCGCGTGCGCTGCCGGGCTCGGCACCGGCCGCCGTCGGCACATGCGCGCCACTCGCCTTCGCGGCGGCGCCGGGCGCGATGGCCACATCGCCGGCCTGGGCAGCGGCGGAATGACCGGCGACGGCGCCCGTGGCCGGCCTGTCGCGCGCCTCCTCCGCCGCAAGCTGCAGCTCCACGCGGCGTATCTGCGGAACCTCGGCGTGCCACAGCGCACTCAGCCGGTCGCCGTACTGGCTACGCACCCAGTCGCGCAGGAACCGTGTCGGCAGCAGCAGGGTGATCTCGTCGGCCTCGACCTCGCCCAGCCTGATCTGGCGCAGCCAGGTGCGATACTCGACCTCACCGACCTCGACCTGCAGGCGGGCGCGTATCCTGCCCCACTGGGCCTCGAGCGGATGGCCGCCCGCATCCGGCTCGCGCGCTGACTTTTCGCCGGAGCCGGCATCGATGTCGGTGACGACGTCAACGGCAAGATCGGAGGCTGCCCCGACCTCCTTTATGCGCTGATCCACTCTCACCAAACCTGCTCCCGACATCACACTCGCCGTCCCACCTGCTCGCCGGGCGTATGCCCCACGGCGCGCCAGCCGACGCGACGAACTCTTCCCGTCCCGGACGCCGAAACAGCCCCCGCAGCTGCAGGGTGACAAAGCGCTAACCGGAAGGGGAACGTCGTCTGTTACATTTTGCGGTCAGGGTTGCGACCGTGCCGGACAGTAAGACAGCGGCGACGAGCGTCGCAACGGGAATCTAGCCCGACGGGCGACAAGACAAAAATGAGCACCTGTCAAGTAACGAGCCGGATATTTGGACGAAACAAATGAGGAACATTCTGTCTGACGACAATCGTCGATTCTCAATAAAACGTCGTATGCGCTGCCGTGATGTCGAAAAAGAAAAACGGCCGCGCAATGCAGCGCGGCCGTCGATCTTGTCGCACCAGTACGATTGGCGCGTGCTACGCCAGACCGAAGTGAGTCCTTGTTAGGAGGCCGAGATCGCCTTGATACGGGCCGAGAGGCGCGAGATCTTGCGCGCGACCGTATTCGCATGCGCGATCCCCTTTCCGACGGAGCGCTGCATCTCGGGCTGCGCCGCACGCAGGGCGCTCACCGCCAACGCCTTGTCTCCGCTCGCGATCGCGGTCTCGACCTTCTTCACGAAGGTCCGGACGCGAGAGCGACGCGCGACATTGCGCGCGGTGCGGACTTCGGTCTGCCGGATGCGCTTGCGCGCCGATGCGGTGTTCGCCATGGATCTCTGTTCAACCAGTCTTGAAACGTGCAACGCAGGCGGCGCCGCCTGTTGCGGCCGACACCCGACAAGGGAGCGGGTTCTAGAGCACGCGCTGTCGCAAAGTCAAGATGGCCCCTGCCCGGCGCCGCGGGTGCTTGCAGGAGAAGCTCAACGCTGCAGGCGGGCGCAGAAGAAGCTGCTGCGGCCAGACTGTACGATACGGCTGATGCCCATGCAGCGGGGGGCGCCGGGACAGTCCGGGCAGGCCTCGCCGGCGCGGCCATAGACCTTCCAGGCGTGCTGGAAATAGCCCAGGCCACCGTCCGGCTGCACATAGTCGCGCAGGCTCGAGCCGCCGGCCGCGATCGCCTCGGTCAGCACCGCCCTGATCGCCTGCACCAGGCGCCGGATCGCCGGCAACCGGACCGTAGCACTCCCGCGCTCGGGCGACAGCCGCGCCCGGAACAGCGCCTCGCAGACATAGATGTTGCCCAGGCCCGCCACGATGCGCTGGTCGAGCAGCGCCGCCTTCAGCGGCGTCCGCCGCCCGTGTAGCGCGGCCGCCAGGATCGGCGCATCGAAGGCGGCCTCCAGCGGTTCCGGCCCGAGATCCGCGAGCAGGCGGTGCGCGGCCTCGTCCGAAGTCGGCATCAGGTCGACGAACCCGAACCGTCGCGGATCCACCAGGCCGAACCGGCAGCCTTCCTCGCTCTCGATCACCAGGTGCTCGTGCAGGGTTACCTTCACCGGCACCGCCGGGTCGAGCCGGGACAGGTTAACCCGCCCGGACATGCCCAGATGCAGCAGCATGGTGACGCCGCCCGCGAGCCGCATAAGGATGTACTTGCCGCGTCGCGCGAAGCCCTCGACCCGCGCGCCGCGCAGGCGCTCGGCCAGGTCCGGCGGCATCGCCCAGCGCAGGTCCGCGCGGCGCATCTCGGCGCGCACGATCTTATGACCCTCAAGATGCGCGCGCATGCCGCGCATCACGGTCTCGACTTCAGGCAGTTCCGGCATGCAGGGACGGCACGCTATACCTGCGTCCCATGAGCGACAACATCGACAGCCAGCCCGTATCCCCCACGGCCAGCGCCGACTTCGGCTACCAGAGCGTGCCGCGCGACGCCAAGAAGCCGATGGTGCGCGCGGTGTTCGACAGCGTGGCGCCAAGGTACGACCTGATGAACGACCTGATGTCGCTCGGCATCCACCGCGCCTGGAAGCGCATCTTCGTAGCCGCCCTCGGCCCGCGCCCGCACCTCTCCCTGCTCGACCTGGCCGGGGGCACCGGCGATATCAGCTTCGGCTGGCGGCGGGCCGGCGGCGGCCCCGCGATCCTGTCCGACATCAACGAGAGCATGCTCGGCGTCGGCCGCGAGCGCTCGCTGGCGGCGGGACTGGTGGCGGGACTCGACTTCGTGGTGGCCGACGCCGAGCGCCTGCCGCTGCCCGATCGCAGCGTCGAGCGGGTGTCGATCGCCTTCGGACTGCGTAACTGCACTGACAAGGAGGCCGTGCTTGCCGAGGCGCGCCGGGTGCTGCGCCCGGGCGGCCGTTTCCTGTGCCTGGAGTTCTCGCGCGTGCAGGTGGCCGCACTCATGCCGCTCTACGACGCCTGGTCGTTCCGGGTGCTGCCGCGCCTGGGCAGCATGATCGCGGGCGATGCGGCGAGCTACCAGTACCTTGCCGAGAGCATCCGCACCTTTCCCGACCAGGAGCGCCTTGCCGGCATGCTCCGCCAGGCCGGGTTCGGCCGTGTCGGCGTGCGCAACCTGTCGGGCGGCATCGCGGCGATCCATTCCGGCTGGCGCCTCTGAGCATGACCGGCCAGACGCACCAGGACCTGGCCGGCCGTCGCGTCCTGCTGATCGTCAGCGGCGGCATCGCGGCCTACAAGGCGCTCGAGCTGATCCGGCTGCTGACCGGGCAGGGCTGCGCCGTCTCCTGCGTGCTGACCGCGGGCGGCGCGCAGTTCGTCACCCCGCTCAGCCTGCAGGCGCTGACCGGCGAGGCCGTGCATGGCGCGCTGTTCTCGCTGACCGAGGAGAGCGAGATGGGGCACATCGCGCTGTCCCGCTCGGCCGACCTGATCGTGGTCTGCCCGGCCTCCGCCAACCTCCTCGCCGGCATGGCGGCGGGCCTGTCGCACGACCTCGCCACCACCATCCTGCTCGCCACCGACACGCCGGTGCTGGTGGCGCCGGCGATGAACGTGCGCATGTGGGAGCATGCCGCGACGCGGGCGAACATCGCGCTCCTGCGCGCGCGCGGCATCCACGTGGTCGGCCCCGACGAGGGCGTGATGGCCTGCAACGAGTACGGCTTTGGCAGGCTCGTGGAGCCGCCGGCGATCCTGGCTGCGATCGCGAGACTGCTGTCCCCCACGGCCCTGCCGCTCGCCGGCCGCCATGCGCTGGTGACCGCGGGCCCGACGCACGAGCCGATCGATCCGGTGCGCTACATCGCCAACCAGTCGAGCGGCAAGCAGGGCTATGCGGTGGCGCGGGCCCTGGCAGCGCTCGGCGCCCGCGTCACGCTGGTCAGCGGGCCGGTGGCGCTCGCGGCTCCGGACGGCACCGTGCAACGGGTTATGGTGCAGACGGCATGCGAGATGCTCGCGGCCTGCGAAGCCGCCCTGCCCGCCGATATCGCGGTGCTTGCGGCCGCGGTCGGGGACTGGCGCGTCGAGGCCGTCGCATCCGCGAAGCTCAAGAAGCGCCGCGGCGAAGCGCCGCCCAGCTTCGGGCTTGTGCAGAACCCCGACATCCTTGCATCGCTGTCGCAGCCTGGTCCGCTGCGGCCGCGCCTGGTCATCGGGTTTGCGGCCGAGACCGAGGATGTCGTGGCCCAGGCCAGCGCCAAGCGGCAGCGCAAGGGCTGCGACTGGATCGTGGCCAACGATGTCTCGGCACCGACCGGCATCATGGGCGGCGACGAGAACCAGATCCACCTGATCGCGGGCGAGGCCGTCGAGCACTGGCCGCTGCTGCCCAAGGCGGCGGTGGCGCAGCGTCTGGCGGATCGCATCGCATCGGCGTTCGAGCCGAGCCTCGACCGACACCCGACACCGGAGCTGCCCGCATGACCGCACCGACACGCGAGATCCTGGTCCGGCGGCTGCCGCATGGCGCTGGCCTGGAGCTGCCCACCTATGCCACCGCCGGCGCCGCCGGGATGGACCTGCTCGCCGCTGTCGGGGACGCGGTCACGATCCAGCCCGGCGGCCGGGCGCTGATCCCGACCGGGCTCGCGGTCGCGTTGCCGCCGGGACACGAGCTGCAGATCCGGCCGCGCTCGGGCCTGGCGCTGCGCCACGGCATCGTGCTGCCGAACAGTCCCGGCACCATCGACGAGGACTATCGCGGCGAGGTCGGCGTCATCGTGCTCAACGCCGGCAGCGAGCCGTTCGTGGTCGAGCGCGGCATGCGCATCGCCCAGGCGGTGCTCGCTCCGGTGCTGCGCGCGGTCTGGCAGGAGACCGATACGCTGGACGACACCGCGCGCGCCGCGGGCGGCTTCGGCAGCACCGGGCACATCTGAAGCACCGGGCTGAAGCACCGGGCGCATCTGAAGCCGGCACGCCCGCGTTCGGGCAGGAAGAGGCTGGCCCAGGGGCGGCCTCTGGGCTAAAGCAGCAGCGCCTGCGGCACGGCCGCGGAATGTTCCACATTTGTGAGCATAGTCATTGCGTTAGTGTAGAGGACGAGGTGCATCGGTGCTGAGAGATCGCCTCCCCGTCAACATTGCCGCCCGCACCGCGCCGAACCTGTTCGACATCGCTGCCATCGTCTGCATGCTGGGTGCGGCCGTCGCGGTCGGCAGCGTGGCACGCCACACGTTCGGGCCGCTCACCGCGCCCAATGCGGCCACCATCCATCTCGATCCGAGCTGGCTGCCCGGCTACGCCATGCGCACCACGCTGCGCATGTTCGCGGCCCTGATGTTCTCGCTGCTGTTCACCTTCACCTATCCGGTCTGGGCCGCGAAGTCCCGTCGTGCCGGCGCCATACTGGTGCCGATCCTGGACATCCTGCAGTCGATCCCGATCCTGGGCTTCCTGACCTTCACCGTCACCTTCTTCATGAACCTGTTCCCCGGCCGCGTGCTCGGCGCCGAGCTGGCCGCGATCTTCGTGATCTTCACCAGCCAGGCCTGGAACATGGCCTTCAGCATGTTCCAGTCGCTCAAGACGCTGCCGAGCGATCTCGAGGAGGTCACCCGCTCGTTCGGCCTGTCCTCGTGGCAGAAGTTCTGGCGCCTCGAGGTGCCGTTCGCCATGCCCGGCCTGGTCTGGAACACCATGATGTCGATGTCGGGCGGCTGGTTCATGGTGGTGGCGTCCGAGACGGTCTCGGTCGGCCGCACCAACGTCGTGCTGCCGGGCATCGGCTCCTATGTCGGCGTTGCCGTGGCGCACCGCGACATCACGGCGGTGATCTACGCGATCATCACCATGCTGGTGGTGATCCTGCTGTACGACCAGCTGCTGTTCCGGCCGCTGGTGGCGTGGTCGGCACGCTTCCGCTTCGAGACCACGCAGGGCGCGGTGGCCGAGGATCCCTGGATGCTGGCGCTGCTGCGGCGCACCCGCGTGCTCAACCAGATCAGCCGCACCTTCGGCGACTTCCTGACCCGCATCGGCGGGCTGCAGATTGGCCGGAGGCCGGACGCGCCACGCCAGCCGGTGCTCCCGCCGCGCGTGATGGACGGGCTCTGGATCACCCTGCTGGTCGCCATCGTAGGCGTGGCGCTGTGGCAGGTGGTTCTCTATGCCGCCGCCAGCCTCTCGCTGCACGAGGTCGGCCATGTGGCGCTGCTGGGCTGCTACACCATGGTCCGCGTGGTGGTGATGATCGCGCTGGCCTCGATGGTGTGGGTGCCGGTCGGGGTCTGGCTCGGGCTGCGTCCGGCCTGGGCGCGACGGGCGCAGCCGGTGGCGCAGTTCCTCGCGGCATTCCCGGCGAACCTGTTCTTTCCGATCTTCGTCGTCGTGATCGTGCACTACTCGCTGAACGTGAACGTCTGGCTGACGCCGCTGATGATCCTCGGCACGCAGTGGTATATCCTGTTCAATGTCATCGCCGGCGCCGCCGCCTTTCCGGCCGACCTGCTGGAGGTGGCCGATAATTTCCGCCTCGGCGGCTGGCGCTGGTGGGTGCGGGTGATCCTGCCGGGCATCTTCCCGTATTACGTCACCGGTGGCCTGACCGCCTCGGGCGGCGCCTGGAACGCCTCGATCCTGTCGGAAGTCGCGTCCTGGGGCAGCACCACGCTGACCGCGCAAGGGCTGGGCAGCTACATCGCCCAGGCGACCGCGGCGGGTGCCACCGCGCAGGTCGCGCTCGGGATCGCGATGATGGCGGGCTTCGTGATCGCCTTCAACCGGATCCTGTGGCGCCCGCTCTACTCGTTTGCCCAGCGCCGACTCACTTTCGCCTGACGCCCGCCCGTCTCGTCATCACCCAGACCGCATCGCCGGAGGATCGCCGCATGGACACCCTGCAGGACGCCCAGGCACGCGCGGTGGGCAGCAGCCCGGAAGAGCTGGTCCGCATCCGCAACTGCCGGCAGGCCTACCACAAGGACAGCAACGCCGATCTCGTGGTGCTGGACGGCGTCGAGCTGACCCTGCATTCGGGCGAGATCGTGGGCCTGCTCGGCCGGTCCGGGTCCGGCAAGTCGACCCTGCTGCGCATCGTGTCCGGCCTGCTGGCGCCGACCTCGGGCGAGGTGCACTGGCGCGGCAAGCCGTTGCGCGGGCCGGCGCCGGGTGTCGCCATGGTGTTCCAGTCCTTCGCGCTGTTCCCGTGGCTGACCGTGCAGGCCAATGTCGAGCTGGGCCTCGAGGCGAAGGGCGTCGGCCGCGTCGAGCGCGAAGCCCTCGCCGAGGAAGCCATCGACCTGATCGGCCTGGGCGGCTACGAGAACGCCTATCCCAAGGAGCTTTCCGGCGGCATGCGCCAGCGCGTGGGCCTGGCGCGCGGTCTGGTGGTGCATCCCGACCTGCTGCTGATGGACGAGCCGTTCTCGGCGCTGGACGTGCTGACCGCGGAGAACCTGCGCACCGACCTGATCGAGCTGTGGTCGGAGCACCGGCTGCCGGTGAAGTCGCTGCTGATCGTGACCCACAACATCGAGGAGGCGGTGCTGATGTGCGACCGCATCCTGGTGTTCTCGTCCAATCCGGGCCGGGTGCAGCACGAGCTGAAGGTGCCGTTCGCGCATCCCCGCAATCGGCACGATTTCGCCTTCCGGCAGTTCGTCGACCGCATCTACGGGTTGATGACGAAGCGCGCGCCGGAGCCGACCACGCCCGATCTGGCATCCGGAAGCCAGGCGGCGCTGATCGCCAAGAAGTTCCAGGCGCTGCCGATGCTGCCGACCAACCTGATGGCTGGCCTGATGGAGACCGTGCTGGCCGAGCCGTACCGGGGCCGCGCCGACCTGCCGCTGCTGGCGACCTCGCTGCAGCTCGAGCTGGACGAGCTGCTGCCGCTGGGCGAGACCATGCAGCTGCTGCGCTTCGCCGAACTCGAGGAAGGCGACATTCGCCTGACCGAGGCCGGTACCGCCTTCGTGCAGGCCGATCTCGAGCAGCGCAAGCTGATCCTGCGCGACACGCTGCGGGTGAACATTCCCCTGGTGGCCGATATCCGCGCGGTGCTCGACGATCGCTGGAACCATCGCGCTCGCGCCGAGCGCTTCCGCGACGAGCTCGAGGACCACATGTCGCCCGACTATGCACGGGAGACGCTGCAGACCATCATCGGCTGGGGCCGCTACGCGGAGCTGTTCGACTATGACGAGGAAGCCGACCAGTTCTTCCTCGACGAGGACGACCCGCCGGTCTGACGGTCAGCCCCCGGCCGTTGCTACCTTGCCGGATGCGATGCGCACGTCGCCCTGCTTAGGCGACAGAGGAGCGGCGCTCCTCGGTCCACGCTCCCACCAGGTGCCAGAGCGCAGGATCGTATAGCAACGCCACAGCCGGCGCGGCCACCAGACGGCGCTGCGCAGCGCCATCAGCGCATAGCGCTTCGCTTCCTCGTGCGACGGCTCCGACTTGCTCAGGAACTCGAGCTTGATCAGGTCCTCGGTGGCGGCATCCATCGCCATCTCGCGAGCATAGTGGTTGATAAGGCTGCGGGCGCGGAAGCGGCGCAGGAACCGCTGCTCGCGCTCCTTGGAATGCCACCATCCGTTGGTCCCATGCACCCGGTAGTTCACCATGCCGGTCGGCAGATAGTATTTGCAGGCGCCCTGCAGGCTGCTGCCGAACACCAGGCAGGCATCGGCGGAGAGCTTCCATGTCTGCAGGAAGCCCGGCGGCAGGTCGAGCGCTCGATCCGCCCAGTCGCGGCGCATCGAGAGCGCGCTCGTCGCCTCGCCATACCACCAGCCCGTCATCCAGGTGCTGAGCGCGGTGTAGCCGAGGGCGACGGCACGATCGGCATAGGCCTCGCGCCCCTGCTCGTTACCGAACAGGGTCATGTCGGTGAAGACGAAATCGACATCGGCCTGGGTGTCGTAGACATGGCCGATCTGCTCGAGATACTGGCGGCCCCAGGAATCGTCGGCATCGAGGAACGCGACGACCTGCCCGGTGGCCACCGCCAGACCCTGCCGGAAGGCCCCGAGTTGGCCCCGGTTCGAGCCGAGTTCCAGCCTGACCCGCGGATCGCCCGCATAGCGCGCCTGCAGCCGCTCGACGGAACCGTCGGTCGAGCCGTCATCGACCACGATGACCTCCTTAGGCGGACGCGTCTGCGAGAGCGCGCTCTCGACCGCGTCGATGACGAAGGACGCGTAGTTGTAGTTCGTGATGATGACACTGATTGTCGTCATCTGAAGCTCTTCTCCCCGCCGACGTCCTCAGCCCCCGGTTCGCGAATCCCGTTGGGCACGTTTGACCGCATTTCTGATAAAGCAGGTTCCAGGGAAGCTCTACCACTAACGCCATGGTTCAGGAAAAGTTAAAGCCGGGCACCAATCAATATCGGCAGCGTGCTGGTCTTGCGCCAGGCAAGCATGAACTTTCGTTCAGTCTCATAATGTGAACATCACGCTGCGTGAGTCGGCTTGGCCCCTCATGGCGTCTTGAGTTCCAGCTGCGTCACCTGACGCAACGCGCTCCGCAGCGCGGCAGCCGGCTCGGCCCCGTAGCGCTCCTCGAACCGGCGCTCGGCCAGCGCCCAGAGCCGCCTCGCCTGCTGCAGCAGCGCGCCGCAGGCCGGCGTCAGGTCGACGATGCGACTCCTGCGATCCGCCGCCGCCACCGAGATCGCGACCAGGCCGCGCGCCTCCAACGGCCGCAGCAGGTGTCCGAGCGACGAGCGGTCCATCACCAGCATCGCCGCCAGCGTCTGCTGCGGCAGCGGCCCGTGGCGGCGGAGCTTCGACAGGATCGAATACTGGTTCAGGCTGATCCCCGCCGGCGCGAGGGCCTCGTCATAATGTCGCGTCACGTGGCGGGCCGCCTGGCGCAGGGCCGAACAGCTGCAGCTCTCAGGCTCGGCGACGCTCATGCGCTTCCGGCCCTGACGGGTGCCCGCTCGGGCGGCGCGGCGCCTGCGGTCCCGCGACCCGACCCGATGAACGGCACCAGGGCAGCGGCGCCCATGCAGAGCAGACCGGCGCCGATGAAGGCAGCGAGATAGCTGCCTTGCGCCGTGCGCAGGCTGCCGGCCGCCCAGGCCGCGGCGGCGCCGCCCAGCTGGTGCGCGAACGCGATCCAGCCGAACATCAGGGCTGCGTTCTCGCGCCCGAAGCAGAGTTCCGCGAGGCGCACGGTCGGCGGCACGGTGGCGATCCAGTCCAGCCCGTAGAACACGGCGAACAGCGACAGGCCGTACAAGCTGTACTGGAACGAGAACGGCAGGAAGATGAGCGACAGGCCGCGCAGGCCGTAGTACCAGAACAGCAGGGTCCGGCTGTCGTAGCGGTCGGTGAGCCACCCCGATCCGGTGGTGCCGAAGAAGTCGAAGACCCCCATCACCGCGAGCAGCCCCGCCGCGCGCACCGCCGGGATGCCGTGGTCGGAGCAGGCGGCGATCAGGTGGGTGCCGATCAGCCCGCTGGTGGAGGCGCCGCAGACGAAGAAGCTGCCGGCGAGCAGCCAGAAGTCGCGTAACCGCACCGCCCGGGCCAGCGCCTGCACGGTGCGCACCGCCGGGTTCTGCAGATGGGCGACACGCGGCTCGATGCCGGTGCCTCCATACGGCGCCAGGCCGAGGTCGGCCGGGCGGTCGCGCAGCAGCGCCGCCACCAGCGGCAGCAGCGCCAGCGCGCAGCAGGCCACCGTGATGGATACTGAGCGCCAGCCGAAGCGGGTCGCCAGCGCCGCCAGCAGCGGCAGGAAGACGAGCTGGCCGGTCGCCCCGCTCGCCGTCAGCAGCCCCAGCACCAGCCCGCGGTGGCGGACGAACCAGCGCTCTGCGACGGTGGCGCCCAGCACCATCGCGACCATCCCGCTGCCGGCGCCGACAACCACCCCCCAGAGCAGCCGCAGCTGCCAGGCGGTGCGCATCAGCACGGTGAGCCCGACGCCGGCGGCCAGCAGCAGAAGCGCGGCGCATACCGTCCGGCGCAGGCCGAAGCGCTCCATGAGCGCGACCGCGAACGGGCCCATCAGGCCGTACAGCAGGATGTTGATGGCGACCGCGCTGCTGATCTGCGCGTCGGTCCAGCCGAACTCCTGCTCCAGCGGCAGGATCAGCACACCCGGGGTCGCCCGGATGCCCGCGCCGACCAGCAGCACCAGGAACGTGACGCCGGCGACCACCCAGGCATACGGGAACGTGGCGGATCTCCCTTCGGCCCGATCGATCCGGACAATCGACATCGTCACTCCCCTAAGACACCCCGTGCCAATACGGGCAATTGCCCGTTGTTTGCAAGCCCGGCGCCTGCCGCACGAACCGCACGCTGCGACCTCGCGTTGAGCAGCGGACATCAAGCACAGGAGGCCGAGATGGCCGAGAACGACACCCCGGTCTGGCTGATCACCGGATGCTCTACCGGCTTCGGCCGCGAGCTCGCGAAACTGGTGCTGGCGCGGGGCTGGCGGGCAGTGGTGACCGCGCGCGACGCCGGCAAGGTGGCCGACCTCGTAAGCGGCTACGAGGATCGCGCGCTGGCCCTGGCGCTCGATGTCGACCAGCCGACGCAGGTGAAGGACGTCGTGCAGCAGGCCGAGGCCCGCTTCGGCGCCGTTGACGTGCTGGTCAACAATGCCGGCTACGGCTACCTCGCGGCCATCGAGGAAGGCGAGGATGCCGAGATCCGCGCCATGTTCGAGACCAACGTGTTCGGCCTGGTCGCGGCCACGCAGGCGGTGCTGCCAGGCATGCGTGCCAGGCATCGCGGCCACATTATCAACATCTCATCGGTCGGCGGCCTGGTCAGCTTCGCGGCGACCGGCTTCTACCATGCGACGAAATACGCGGTCGAAGGCCTGTCGGAGTCGCTCGCCATCGAGGTGGCGCCGCTCGGCATCAAGGTAACCATTGTCGAGCCGGGCCCGTTCCGCACCGACTGGGCCGGGCGCTCGATCAGGCAGTCCGCCACACGGCTGCCCGACTACGAGCAGACCGCGGGCGAGCGCCGCCGCCAGACCGAGGAACGCAGCGGCAACCAGCCGGGCGATCCGGTCCGTGCCGCCGAGGCGATCATCACCGCCTACGAGGCCGAGAACCCGCCGCTGCATCTGGTGCTCGGCAAGCCGGCGCTGGGCCTGGCGCGGGCCAAGCTCAAGACGCTGGGGGCGGAAATGGACAAGTGGGAAAAGACCACGCTGGGCGCTGATTATCCCGAGTTCCAGGATCGCTGAGGTCCGCACCCGTCTCAGTTGCCTTTCAGCGTGGCCCGGGGCTCCGGGCCCGCATTTGCAACCAGGGCGTCTCCGGCGTCCGGCTGCTTCACGGGCGGCTTGCCGTCAATCTCACCTTTGAGTTTCTGGAGTTCGGCGGCATTGTCGGGCGCCTCCGTCAGGCTGGTCCAGATCCTGTGCTCGACCTCGCGGGACAAGACCCAGTTGAGCGGAATGCCGCCATCCTTGCCGGCGTGCAGGTAGAAGTCGAAAAAGGCCTCGCGTCCGCCACCGTCTTCGAAGCCGGGATTGTTGCAGAGCACCTCGCGGGCCTTCTCGATGGCGTAGGTGCCGTGGCCGGAGCGCACGCTGTAGAGCGTGTCCAATGGCGCGAGAAGTTGCGGCGCGGCCTGCATGTCCAGGGTTCGCCTGGGATCGCCGGTCGGCCCGCTGCCGCAGCGTGGAACCTGGTCGCCCTGAACGTCCGGCTCGGCATCGGCGTCGATCACCACAAGGATTGGCTCGATCCGGGGAAGCCCGGAGTTCTTGCACCGCTTCAACGCAACGCAGCCGTGCTTCTCCAGCCACTGCTCGAGTTCGAAGGCCGTCGTTACACCCGAATTCTCGAAATAGCCGCCATCCGCGATCTGTGCCGGGCGCTCGGCGAACGTCACCGAGGCAGGGCTGCTCACCGGCACCGGCCTCAGGTTGCCGGTCGGGCTCAGATACGGGAACCGTGCGGAATTATGCACCGCCGTGGAGACCCGGATATCCCGGCGCAGCAGACCCAGCACGTCGCGTGCGCCGACGAACGGCCAGTCCCGCACGAGATTGAGCCGTTCCTCCATCGGGTTGCTGCCGTCCCGCGGGATCGTGCGGACCGGCACCGTCAGCAGGCGCTCGCCACCCTCCACGTCGGTGCCGTTCGAGATCCAGACCGGCATCCCCGGCTTCCAGGCCCAGCGGCGCTTCTCCGTCCGGGTGGCGTCCCTGTCATAGAACAGCGAGAGCATCGGCGACTGCAGGGACGGCTCGCCTGCATGGAGCGGCGGGAAGGCGCGTTCGAAGGCACGTTCGAGTGCGTCGGCCCGGTCGCCGCTGGCGGACGGAAGATCGCCCGACATGACGTGCAGCGGCCCCGCCAGCAAGGCGCGGACGCTGTCGTTGAGCAGGAAGTTGCCGAGCAGCGGTCCGAGCAGGTCGACGCCATAATGGGCGATGGCGGCGTTGTCGTCATCCAGCGGCAGCGTATCCGCCTGCTCCTTCGCCTTGTGCCAGTCCCGCAACCGGCAATGAGTCGGTCCCGGAGCGGCGGCCCGCCGCGCCACGTAGTCGGCAGCGCCGAGCGAGCCACCCGACACCGAGCTGATTGCAAGGATCCCGCTGCCGGGGCCATCCGGCAGGCTGTCCACGGCGCGCAACACCCGCGTACCCCACAGGCCGGCGCGCGAGGCTCCCCCGGAGATCGCCACGATGACCGGGCGAACGACTTGCGGGTTGTCCCCGCCGCAGGCGTCGACCCATGATCTGAAGGCGTCCTCCAGCGCCAGCCGTTCTCCGGGCTGCATGGCATCGTTCCAGGCGGCGTCGTCGATCATGCGCACCGGATGCGTGTCGAGTTGCGCGGACCAGACGCTCATGCCCACCGCCACGACCACCATGACCGTCATCGGCTTGATCAGGTCGGCGACGCGGATGCCGGTCGACGGAATGCTCCAGGTCGAGCCGAACCGTTTCCACCGGACGTCGAACAGCATCAGGACATAGCTGATCGGCCCGATCATCAGCGCCAGCGAGATCAGCGCCGCCGCCGGACCGGGGAACGCCAGCGCGATCCGGTCGGCGATCCGGATGGTCGGAAACCCCGTGGCGGTGTCGAAGGCCGCGAGGACGAAAACCAGCGCCCCGATACCGGCCGACAGGCCCGCCAGAAGCGGCCAGGGCGCATAGGCCAGGATTGCCCGTGGCCGCGCCGACAATTCCGCAGCCTCGGGCGGCAGGGCCTCGGCCACGTGCCTGCGCCAGAGGAACACCACCAGCAGGACCGCCATCCAGCCGAGCGAGAAGAACGCCTGCGACCATGCGCCACTTCGCAGCGCGGTGCAGCAGCCGCTCAGACCGACCACCATCAACAGGAGGCGTGGCCACCATGACCAGAACCGCACCAGCCAGTTGTTTGCATCCCGGGGACCCTCCGGCCCCCAGGGAAGCGCTGCCAGACGGGGCGCCTTGTGGATGCGCCCGATGCAGGCGTTCAACGCCGTCCGCGCCCAGAGCCACGCCAGCAAGGCGACCAGCGCCAGTGCAGCCTGGTAACGCAGGCTGAACCAGAAATCGTCAGCCACCGCCTGCAACATGTCCTTGAGTTGCGGCGGCACCGACAGCAGCAATGAAGTGCAGGCCACCACGAACGTCGGTCCACGCACCGACATGAACAGTTGCCGGAAGCCCGGCGGCTGGCCTGGCATGACGCTCACCCTTGGTGCGGGATACTCATCCGAAGCAGGCAGGATTTCGAAGTCGCAAGGAAACTACAGGGGAAAGTCGTTCTGTAAAGCCGACCTGTATTTGCGGCTTGCGGTTCTGGCCTGAACAGCGTGACGGCCGGACCTCCTTTCGCCGCCCCAGATTTGATTTCGCAGTCGGACTGATACGGATGGCCGGCAAAACACCTGCGCCGGCCGGTGGAGCGCAATGCTACGCCGACATCTATTTTTCCTCAGAGAGGGCCGGCCACCAGCCGATAACCGATGCCCGGTTCGGTGGTGATCATCGGCGCCGCCGCAGCACCCAGCTTCTGCCGCAGGTGGCCGATATAGACGCGCAGATACTGCACGTCGTCGGCATGCGCCGGGCCCCAGACCGTGGTCAGCAACTGGCGGTGCGTCACCAGCCGGCCGGCATGGCGCATCAGCATGGCCAGCAACTGGAACTCGCGCGGGCTCAGCGTCACCGGCTCGCCCGCGACCAGCAGGCGGTGCGCCGGGATGTCGAGCGAGAGCGGCCCGGTCTCGATCGTCCCGTCCGAGCCGGGCGGCGGCGCCTGCCCTTCCCGGCGCCGCAACGCCGTGCGCATGCGCGCCAGCAGTTCGCCGAGCGAGAACGGCTTCTCGACGTAGTCGTCGGCGCCGCCATCGAGCGCCGCGATCTTCTCGATCTCGCGGTCGCGCGCCGACAGCACGATCACCGGCACCGACGAGAAGCCACGCAGCCGGGCGAGCGCATCCTTGCCGTCCATGTCCGGCAGCCCGAGATCGAGCAGCACCATGTCCGGCGGGTGCTGCACCGCAAGTCGAAGCCCCTCGCCCGCGCTGGCGGCGGTGGCGACCGCGTAGCCCGCCGCTTCCAGGGCCGGCCGCAGGAAGCGGTGGATCTGCATCTCGTCGTCGATGACCAGCACCAGCAGGGTGCCATCCGCGGTGCTCATCGCGTCATCGACAGGGCGATCGACAGGCGTGTGCCGGGATGTCCGGGGGGCGCCCCCGGCCGTGGGCTGATGGCCTCGATGCGGCCGCCCATCACCTCGATCAGGCCGCGGGCGATGGCTAGCCCGAGCCCGGTGCCGGCACCGCCCGCGACCCGGTCACCGGCGGCCTCGGACCGATAGAAGCTCTCGAAGACATGCGGCAGGTCGGCGCCGGCTATTCCCGGCCCGTCATCGTCCACCTGCAGCACGACATCCGCCCCACGCACCGAGAGGCTGGCCTGGATCGGCGAACCGGGGGCGTATTTGAGGGCGTTGTCGAGCACGTTGAACACCACCTGCTCGAGCAGCAGCGGATCGGCCAGCACCATCGGCAACCGGTCCTGGACGCTGACCGTGACGCGGTCGTCGTGCGGCAGCCTTGCCAGGGCCGCCGAGACCAGCTCGGCCGGCTGCACCCGCGACATGCGTGGCGCGACCGCTCCGCTTTCCAGCCGGGTGATCTCGGTGATGTTGGCGAGGAAGCGCGTCATGCGCCCGGTATCCTCCTCGATCGACGCCAGCAGGTCGGTGCGGGTCGCGACCCCAAGCCTGTCCCAGGCGGAGCGCAGCGTCTCGGCGCTGCCGCGTATGCCGGTCAACGGCGTGCGCAGGTCGTGCGACAGCGAGTTCAGCAGCGCCGCCAGCAGCTTCTGGGTCTCGTCGCGCGCCGCCTCGCGCGCCATGCTGCCGGTCAGGATCACCCGCTCGAGCGCCACCGCCGCCTGGTCGGCCAGGGTTTCCAGGGTCTGCAGGGTCGGCGCATCGAGCGGTGCCGCGGGCTGCACGCCGAGCAGCCCGAGCACGCGCGCCTCGCTTTTCTCGCCGCCCTCCTGGCGCGCCTCCTCCGGGCGTGCGATCCGCAGCGGCAGGAACCGCCAGGCCGCGAAAGGCAGCGTGGCGGTGCCGCGCCCGGTCGGCTCGCCCCGGCTGAAGGCCCGCTGCGCCGCCGCCCAGCTGCCTTCGTCCATGGTGTCGGCGGGCGGGTAGGCGCTGCGTATGTCGAGCAGGTCCTGCGCATCGCCCGCCGAGCGCGACAGCGTCGCCTCCGTGGACATGAAGATCGCGGCACCCGCGATGAGCGCGCCCTGGCGCACGATCTCCTCGCGCAGGTCCGCCTCGGTGCGCGCCACGCCGAGCGCCCGGCTGAACGCGCCAATCCGGCGCAGGCCCTCGATGCGGCTCTGCGCCGCTCGCGCCGCAGCCCGCAGCCGGCTGGCCATAATGCCGGTGGTGGAGGCGACGCCTGCGAACACCACGATGGCGACCGCGTCGCGCGGCTCGCGGATGGTGAACTCGTACAGCGGCGGGATGAACAGGAAATTCCACGACAGGAACGAGATCGCAGCGGTGTACAGCGCGATGCGCAGGCCGTACAGGCTGGCGGCCGCCACCACGGCGGCCAGGAACAGCATGCCGAGCGCCTCGTGCTCCAGCCACGCGCTGAACAGCTCGCCCAGGCCGATCACGCTGCCGACCAGGGCGGTCGCGACCGCCCAGGGCAGCCAGCCGAGCCTGCGTGCCGCAAGCCGCGCCGGATGGCCCGGTGCGGTCGGCACCACGTGCAGGGTGTAGTCCGGGGCCATGCGAAGCAGCGCGGTGGCGAGGTCGCGTCGCAGCAGCCGCGCCAGCGCCGCCCTGGGCGCGGGCGAGCGTCCGGTGACGATCTGGCTGACATTGCGTGATCGACTGACCTCGAGGGCCGCGCGCGCCACCCCCTCGCCGCCCCGGCTCTCGATCTCGGCGCCGAGCTCGGCCGCCAGCACCAGCGCCTGCTGCTCCTCGCCCGACACGCCGGCACCCTCGACATGCAGCGCGATCCATGGGGCCCGCAGCGCGTCCGCGAGGCGCTTGGCGTGTCGCACCACAGCCTTGCCACCGTTCGGGCCGACCAGGGCCAGGATGCGCTCGCCGGCCGGCCACGGACCCGCAATGGCGTTCAGCCGCATGTAGTCGAGCAGGCCGGCATCGACATGCTGGGCGGCGCGGCGCAGCGCGATCTCGCGCAGCGCCTGCAGGTTGCCCTCGCGGAAGAAGCCGTCCAGCGCGCGCTTCGCCATGTCCGGGCGATAGACCTGGCCACCCGCCAGCCGGGCACGCAGGTCGCCCGGGGAGAGGTCCACCAGCTCGATCTCGTCGGCGAGCTCCAGCACGTGGTCGGGCAGCGTCTCGCTCACCCGCACGCCGGTGATGCGCGCCACGCTGTCGTTCAGGCTCTCGAGATGCTGGATGTTGAGCGTGGTCCAGACCGGGATGCCGGCGGCAAGCAGCTCGGCGACATCCTCCCAGCGCCTTGCGTGCCGGCTGCCCGGAGCATTGCGGTGCGCCAGCTCGTCGACCAGCAGCAGCGCAGGGCGCCGGGCCAGCGCCGCGTCCAAATCGAACTCCTCGAGCGACTGCCCGCGATACGGCATGGCGCGGCGGGGCAGCAGCGGCAGCGTGCCGATCTGGGCGGCAGTCTCCGCGCGCCCGTGCGTCTCGATGTAGCCGGCCACCACATCGATGCCGTCGGCCCGCCGGCGCCGCGCCTGCACCAGCATCTCGTAGGTCTTGCCGACACCGGGAGCCGCGCCGAGGAAGATCTTCAGCCGGGAGCGGGCGTCCCGCAGCGAGGCCTGGGCAAGCGTATCCGGGTCCGGCCGGTCATCGGTGGCGAGGGGCATCCCGGCAACATAACCCGCAGCGGGACGTCAGTGCATCACGCCCGCGACCTGGCCCGGCGCGCCGTGCCGGCCTGGCGGCAGGCGGTCCAGCGCCAGGTTCACCCGCAGCACGTTGACATGCGGCTCACCGAACAGCCCGAGAACACGCGGCTGGATCTCGGCCTCGATCACGCTGCGGACGGTGGCCTCGGGGATATTGCGGGCGGCGGCTACCGGATGCGCCTGCATCAGCGCGTACTCCTGAGAGATGTCTGCATCCAGGCCGGAGCCGGAGGCGGTGATCGCATCCACCGGTACCGCACCCGGCGCGATGCCGCGCTTTGCCAGCGCCGCGAGATCTCCGGCGATCCGGTCGTGCAGCGCCTTGGACGTCGGCGCCAGATTGGACGCGAGCGAGGTGCTGGCGTCATACGGGGTCGGCACCGTGGCATTGGGATTTTTCGGATCGGTGCCGGTGATCGCCGACGGCCGGCCGTGCATGTAGCGCGGGCTCGTGAAGTTCTGGCCGATCAGCGCGGAGCCGACGGCATGGCCGTCGCGCATGACGAGGCTGCCTTGCGCCAGGTTCGGTGCCACATGGCCGGCTGCCACAAAGGCGAGCGGACAGGCAAGCCCGAAGAAGACGGTGGACAGCGCCACCAGCGAGACGGCAGGACGCAGATGCTCGAGCATTTCGATGTCCTCAGGCAAAGATGTGAAGGGCGGTGAGCAGCAGGTCGATCGCCTTGATGCCGATGAACGGCACCACCAATCCGCCGAGCCCGTAGACCAGCAGGTTGCGCCGCAGCAGTTGCGTGGCGCTCACCGGGCGGAACTTCACGCCGCGGAGCGCCAGCGGCACCAGCGCCACGATCACCACCGCGTTGAAGATGACGGCCGACATGATGGCACTCTGCGGCGTCGAGAGGCGCATGATGTTGAGCACCGCGAGACCCGGATAGGTGGCCACAAAGATCGCCGGGAGGATCGCGAAGTATTTCGAGATGTCGTTGGCGATCGAAAACGTGGTGAGCGAGCCGCGCGTGATGAGCAGCTGCTTGCCGATCTCCACCACCTCGATCAGCTTCGTCGGGTCGCTGTCGAGATCGACCATGTTGGCCGCCTCGCGCGCCGCCTGGGTGCCGGTCTGCATCGCTACCCCGACATCCGCCTGCGCCAGCGCCGGCGCATCGTTGGTGCCGTCGCCGCACATCGCGACCATGCGGCCCTCGGCCTGGGCTGCGCGGATGTAGCCGAGCTTATCCTGCGGCGTGGCCTCGGCGATGAAATCGTCCACGCCCGCCTCACCCGCGATGGCGGCTGCCGTCACCCGGTTGTCGCCGGTGACCATGACCGTGCGGATGCCCATCTGGCGAAGCTGCGCGAAGCGCTCGCGTATCCCTGGCTTGACCACGTCCTTGAGTTCGACGACGCCGAGCAGCGCACCATCCTCGGTCACCGCCAGCGGCGTGCCGCCGGCGCGCGCGATCCGGTCGACCGCGGCGGTAAAGGCGGCCGGCGGCGTGATCTCGCCGATCATGCGCAGCACGCTGTCGACCGCACCCTTGCGCCAGACATGCCCGTCCGCATCCAGGCCGGAAAGCCGGGTGTTGGCCGAGAACGGCACCGTCACCGCCTCGTTCGGCGTGAACGGACGGATGCCGTGCCGGTCGGCCACATAGGCGTGGATCGAGCGGCCTTCCGGCGTGTCGTCACCCAGGGAGGCCATCACCGCGGCTTCGGCCAGCCGGCGCTCGTCGATCCCGGGCACCGGATACAGGCCTGCGGCCATGCGGTTGCCGAAGGTGATGGTGCCGGTCTTGTCGAGCAGCAGCGTATCGACGTCGCCGGCCGCCTCGACTGCGCGTCCCGAGGTCGCGATCACGTTGAAGCGGATCAGCCGGTCCATGCCGGCGATGCCGATTGCCGACAGCAGGCCGCCGATGGTGGTCGGGATCAACGTGACCAGCAGCGCCGCCAGCACCGGTACCGGCAGCAGCGTGCTCGAATAGTGTCCGAAGCCGACCAGCGTGGTGACCGCGAACAGGAACACGATGGTCAGCCCCGCGAGCAGGATGTCGAGCGCGATCTCGTTCGGGGTCTTGCGACGCTCGGCGCCCTCGACCAGGCGGATCATGCGGTCGATGAAGGTCTGGCCCGGGTCAGCGGTGATGCGCACCACCAGGAAGTCCGACACCACCTGGGTGCCGCCGGTGACCGCCGAGCGGTCGCCGCCGGCTTCGCGGATCACCGGTGCGCTCTCGCCGGTGATGGCGCTCTCGTTGACCGAGGCGATGCCCTGGATGATCTCGCCGTCGAGCGGGATCAGGTCGTTGGTCTCGACCAGCACCACGTCGCCACGGCGCAGGTCCGACGCCGGGCGCTGCCGCCAGATCGCGGGATCGTCCGGGTTGGGCAGGTGCTTTGCGACCATCTCGGTGCGAGAGCGGCGCAGGCTTTCCGCGCGCGCGCGTCCCCGGCCTTCGGCGACCGCTTCGGCGAACGTCGCGAACAGCACCGTGAGCCACAGCCAGGCCGCGATCGCGAGCGCGAACGATGCCGGGTTGCCCGGGATGTGCACGAACAGGTCGCGCACGCCGAGAATGGTGGTGAGGATCGCTACCACCTCGGTGACGAAGATCACCGGGTTGCGCATGAGCTGGCGCGGATCGAGCTTGCCGAAGGCGTCGCGCGCGGCACGGCCGATGATCGCGCCGTCGAGCAGGTTGATGGCGCCGTTCGGAGTCGTTGTTGTGGTGGACATTGTCTCAGTCCTCAGTAGGTCGCGCCGGCGCGCATCGCGAACTGTTCCGCGAGCGGCCCGAGCGCATCGGCCGGCATGAACTGCAGGCCGCCCAGGATGATGATGACGCCGATCAGCAGGCCGACGAACAGCGGCCCGGTGGTCGGGAAGGTGCCCGAGGTCGCCTGCAGCTTCGGCTTGGCTGCAAGCGAGCCGGCAATTGCAAGCACCGGCACCAGCACCCCGAAGCGGCCGCACAGCATGGCGAAGGCCTGCCCATAGGCGAGCAGCGGTCCGGTCGCGGTGATGCCCGCCATCGCCGAGCCGTTGTTCTGGGTGGCCGACGTCCAGGCGTACAGCATCTCGGTCAGTCCGTGCGGTCCGGCGTTGCCCAGCGCCGCGACACCCGCCGGCAGCAGCAGCGACACCGCGGTTCCCGACAGGATCCAGGCCGTCAGGATCAGGAAGGCCAGCATCGCCAGCTTGACCTCGCGCGCCTGCACCTTCTTGCCGAGATATTCCGGGGTGCGGCCCGCCATCAACCCGGCGACGAACACCGAGAGCAGAGCGAACACGACCATGAAATAGAGCCCGGAGCCGATGCCCCCCGGCGTGACTTCGCCGAGCTGCATCAGGAACAGCGGGATCAGGCCGCCGAGCGGGGTGAAGCTGTCGGTGAAGCCGGCCACCGCGCCGGTGGAGGTTCCGGTGGCGCCGACATTCAGCAGCGTGGACAGCGCGTTGCCGAACCGCATCTCGCGGCCTTCCATGTTGCCGAGCGCCTGGTTCACGCCGAAGCCATGCAGCATCGTGGTGCCGGACATCTCGGCGGCGTAGCAGCCCAACGCTCCAAGGCCGAGGATCAGTCCCATCGCCCAGAGCAGCGCGCGGCCCTGCGCCGGCTGGCCGACCATGCGGCCGAAGGTGGCGGTCAGCGCGAACGGGATCAGCAGCAGCATGATGGTCTCGATCGCGCAGGTCAGCGCGGTCGGGTTCTCGAACGGGTGGGCGCTGTTGGCATTGAAGAAGCCGCCGCCATTGGTGCCAAGCAGCTTGATCGCCTCCTGGAACGCGACCGGCCCGCGCGCGATGGTCTGCGTGGCGCCCTCGAGCGTGGTGACCTGGGCCGCGCCGAGCAGCGTCTGCGGCACGCCGCTCGCCATCAGGATGATCGTGAACACGATCGTCAGCGGCAGCAGCAGATAGAGCATGGCCCGGGTCATGTCGGCCCAGGCATTGCCAAGGGTCGCAACGCCACCGGCGGCGAACGCGCGGATCACCGCGGCTGCGACCGCGACACCGGTGGCGGCCGAGACGAACATGTGCACCGTGAGCCCCAGCATCTGCGCGCCGTTCGAGATGCCGCTCTCCGGCGTGTAGGCCTGCCAGTTGGTGTTGGTGACGAACGACGCCGCCGTATTGAAGGCGAGACCGGGCGGCATTCCGGTGATCTGCTGCGGATTGAACGGCAGGTAGTACTGCAGCCGCAGGATCATGTAGAGCAGCGCGAAATGCACCGCATTCAGCAGCAGCACCGCCGAGACGTAGCTGCGCCAGCCCATGCCCTTGGCAGGATCGATGCCGAGGATCGCATAGGTGCCGCGTTCGACCGGCTGCAGTACAGGGGAAAGAAGGCTTCGTTCGCCGCTCAGGATGACGGCGATGTAGCGGCCGACGGGGCCCGCAAGTGCGAGCACGACCGCCAGCACCAGCGCCATCTGCGCCAGGCCGTTGATCGTCATGGTGATGACCTCAAAAATCTTCGGGACGGATCAGCGCCCAGACCAGGTAGCCGAGCAGGCCGAGCGAGGTGACGGCGCCGAGCAGCAGGTCGAGTGTCATTGTCTTGGCTCCAGGGCCTGATTTCGGGGGACTTAGATCCGGGCACAGAGGGACGCGTAGCCGTCCATCAGCAGAATGCAGCCGGCTCCGAGGAGCAGCAGCAGGATGTCGAACATGGGGCTGTCTTTCCAGCAGTGGGCTGCCAGGGAGTAGGCGCGGTCCGCGTAAAGGCGCCATTCGTGCGGTGGGCCCGCGACATAAAGGCGGCGTAAAGCCGACCGCAGGCGACGAGATCATCCGCCCCGACGCTGCTGCGGGCATGCGGAGGGGGGCGGCAGTGGAGCCACGACGTTCCGCACAAGATATCGTCAGGTGCAATCCATCCCGGTCCGGCGGCCTTGATGGGGCAGTAGTTAGGAAGCCTCGATGGATCAGCCACTTGTTCGCGTATTGGTTGCCGAAGATGAGGAGTTCATCAGGCTTCTGCTTGTGGAGGCTCTCGACGAGGCCGGATACGAGATCCTGGAGGCCAGGGACGGCTCCGAGGCGCTGCAGCTGATCGACGATCCGGATGGGGTGGATGTCCTGGTCAGCGACATCAACATGCCGGGGAGCGACGGCATCGTCGTTGCCCAGTATGTCCGCGAAGTCCATCCCGACCTGCCGGTCCTCCTCGTGAGCGGCCGGCACGACCTGCTGCAGAATGACCGCTTTCCGCAACCCTTCCGCGCGTTCCCCAAGCCCTTCCGGCTGGAGGCGATCGTACAGGCTGTCCACGAAATGCTGGCCGCCCGACCCGGGTAGGATGCGGCATCATCGATATCGCTGCAAACGGAGGTTCGGTGTGGCAATCCGGCTGTGTAAGCCGACAGCAGGACCGTCTGCTTCTGCGGGCCTGTTCTTGTGATCGGCCGGAAGTGCGAGAAATCTTCGGTCCGATACTCGCTTTCCGTAGAAGTGCAGGAACTGTCACGCACAGACCCCGTTGCCCCGCTACGGAGATGATGACTGCGGAAGGCGTAAAACCTCCACCTCTCGACCCGGGCAGCTTTCACTTTGACCGAGATGCCACCGTATGTGGCAACCTCCTACTGGCTAAACGTCGTCGCGTATTACTCCGGCATGATACGATCAGGTCTTCTTTGACCGCTTCCGCAGCGACATTTTCTAAGGCTGTCGACAAAGGCCACCGGCCTGTCGACTGAAAGGTGCGAAAATCCAAGTGATGCACAATTCCAGTCGGATGAAGCGACCAAGATACACCTTCCGGTTCATGACGGCGTTGGCCGAGGTCGGTCATATACGAGAGCTCGAGGTCTCGGATGACAGAGCGGCCATGGACTTCGCCGAGTTCCTGAGCCCCCCGGGGACGGTGGTCGAAGTGTGGCGACTGATCGAGAAGATCGAAAAGTCGGACACCAGACTGCACTAGGCTTCCAGATCAGGCATCGTTGGGATTGATGATGACAAACACGAAGCACTTCGAATATCGCGGGATCCGCATCTCACTCCGCAGGGTTGAGGACGGGAACCGGCATTGGAGCATCTCTCCTGATGGTCATCCGCCGCAGCAAGGTTGCTTCCACCACCACGGCGGAAGCGGATCATTTGCTGGTGCGATATCGGCAGCCGAGGCAGCCATAGACAAGCTTCCGCACATCCCGGCTCTCTCCCGTGGCGTGGCGAAAAGTAGCCCTTTCACCGCAGAGAAAGCGAAACGCCACCAGTTCATGACCTGATCGATGGTCGACTCACAAAGCTTTCACTATCGAGGCATTCGTCTGCTTGTTGAGAATGAAATCGCCGGGGCGCGAAACTGGACGGTACTGCCGAAAGATCAGCCCGCGCAGCACGGCTGCTTCCGACGCGTCCGTAACATAGGATCGTTTAGAGGCGCGATTTCCGCGGCCGAGGCAGCCATCGACCAGTGCATCGGAACGGCGCGTCCGGACGGGATCGTGCTGCTTCCTTGAGGTAGGAAGCGCGAAGCCAGCCGATCTCAGCGTAAGCGCCGTTCGGCCGCGCAACTTTCTATGCGGTGTCGGCTGCCGGCATGGTGATGCATGTACGCAGCCCGGGGCAGTTATCCGAGTGGCTTATTGTCCCTCCAAGCTGGCGGATCAGCCCGGCGATGATGCGCGATCCGTAGCCCCGCTCCCGATTGGCTCCTTCGGTAAAGCTGTGGCCGACGCCTCTGTCCGCGACGACCAGGTTCAGGTTCGTTCTGTCATCGACCAGCTCCACCTCGATCGGTCCCGCCTCGCCGCCATAGGCATGCTTGTTGCAGTTGATCATAAGCTCGGTCAGCACGAGACCAAGATTGACTGCCTTGTCGGTAGAGATCGAGACCGACGCCAGCTTGAGCGAAAGATGTGGCGTCCAGTCTCCTCCCATGAAGGCGACCTCGTCGGCACAGAGATCCTCAATATAGCGCGCGGCGTCGACACTCCTGAGCTGGTCGCCCCGGTAGAGACGGCGATGGACCAGAGCAACCGCACGCAGCCGGCGGCGAGCTTCGTCCAGCGCATCGTTCAGCTCGGTATTGGTCGAGCTGCGCGACCGCAACGAAAGGAAGCTGGCGACCAACTGCAAGCTGTTCTGGACGCGGTGGTTGACTTCGCCGATGAGGAAGTCGTTCTGCTGCAGCAGAGCGTCCTTGTCCTGCAGCACCCGTGCCAGATGACGGTTGAGGTCGCGTTCGCGTATGACCTGTTGTGCATTCAGCAGGCCAATGCGCAGATGGGCCGCGGCGTCTTGCTTGAGCTGGCTCCAAGGCCTCGCCAATCCATGAACAGTTTCCTGCCAGGCCGCAAAGGAAGCACGAGGCCGGAGCGGCAGGTCGGGCTCGTCGCTCGGCTCCTTGTGCGGATATCCGGCCCAGGTGACCTTCTGCACCTGGCCTGCGCGAAACCACAGCAACAGCCATAGCGGATCTTCTGATACGGTAACCGATAACAGGCCGCTGCAGATCGACATGAAAGACGCTGCGGGTGGGTATGAGGCCGCGAGGTTGTTCGTCGCGAAAACAGGTTCCCGCGAGGCCCGGGCGGCCGCGTCCCCGCCGGTTAACCATGCCGCAAGGGCGCGAAGATCGTCCGCGCCGGGACACGCGCCGCTGGTGAAGAGAGTGTCCCCGTATAATACTGCCGCTCCATCGCCGTACATCATGCGGCCGGTCTCGGCGATCTGCCTGGAGAGGCCGGCTTCCATGGCGCCGTCCCGCGTCAGGGCGGTCACGATCTCCTCCTCGAAGGCGCGCAGGCGAAGCCGTTCACGAAACCCTCTCGCCTGCTCAAGCAGCCCGATCTGACGTTCGAGACTTCCAGCAAGCAGGCGGCACGCTGCGCGCTCGTTGTATGTCAAACTCCGCGGCGTGCGGTGATGGCAGGCGACCAGCCCCCAGAGCGCGCCATCCCGGATGATGGAGACCGAAGCCGACGCGGCAACACCCATGTTGGCCAAGTACTGAAGATGGATCGGCGACACGCTGCGCAGGCTGCAATCGCTCATGTCGAGTGGAGCGGCATCTGTCCAGGCTGGCTGCAGCGCGGCAGCCCAGTAATCGACGTCGGGGATGACCCGGATCGGATTGCGCAGATACAGAGCGCGGGCCTGGCTGGGGATATCCGAGGCCGGAAAATGGTGATGCAGGAAGCTCGGCAGTTGTTCAGCCGAGGCATCGGATTGCGGTAGGATCGATTCAGCCAGCACCTGGCCGGCGGCATCCTCGCCGAACTGGTAGATCATGACACGTTCGAAGCCCGTAAGGCTGCCGAACGCGGCGGCTGCGGCGTTGCACAGGGTGGCCAGCGATCCGGCGCGCTCGAAACCGGAACACGCCGCCTCCAGGCTGTTCAAGAGGAAGGATGCCGGCACCGCCTCGTGATCGGCAGCCTCCAGCTCGACGATGATCCAGCCTCCGCACAGATGAGCACTGACGTCCAGGTGCCGTGCCGGCTCCGCGCAACCAGCCGGCATGAACCGGCCCATGTAGCCGCCGTGCACGGGCGGCTTCCCGGTGACGAAGGACGCCGACGGCTCCCCGCCCTTGAGGTCGGCCAGGGCCAGGATGCGGGCAGCAACGGCGGAACCCAGCAAGCTTGCCAATGGCTGGTCCTGCCAGGCGGCGCCGAGACGGTGCTGCGCTTCCCCGGCCGCATGTCGAACAAGACCGCTGACGATCTCCACGACCAGGATCACGCCGTGCGGCTGGATGCTCGATGGCGTGTGGATTGGTTCCGCGGCGCAGAGATCCGCGGCCAGCGGCCGAGCGTCGGCATAGGGCGCCGGCATGGTCAGTGTCGTGAAGTGGCCGACCTTTCGCGGATCGATCGGTTCGCGACCGCGAGGTGGCAGCTCGACAAGGCGTGCCGGCATGGTTGCGTGTCCTCAATCAGCGGGACGAGGCTGCCATCATCAAGGAGAGGAGGAGCTCATTTCCGCCATAAGGCTCTTTTTCTGACCGCCGTCTGTCGTATGTCCGACATATGGTCCTGGCCTGTCGTTTTGCGGGTCCATCGGGCGTATAGGTGCTTTGTCACCGGCTGGAAACGCTCTGGATGGTCAAGCCGCAAACCGACGAGCTTCTGCATAGGAACCAGCTCCTTGGGGCCTTCGAGCCTGAAGCGCGCCGGAGGATCCTCCGGCATGCGCGCCCGGTGGCCTTCGAACTCGGCGCCGTCGTCTGCGAGGCCGGCGGCTTGCTGCAGCACGCCTATTTTCCCGAGGGCTGCGTGCTTTCGCTGCTCACGGTCCTGGAGAACGGGGCGGAGATCGAATGCGCCAACATCGGCCGTGAGGGCGCCTTCGGCCTGTTCTCGGCCATGTATAGCCGCGTCTCCTTCAACCGGTGCACGGTCCAGCTCAAGGGACCCATGCTCAAGTGCGACATCGAGCCGCTGCATGCCGAATTCACAAGGAGCGAGCACGTCCGGGACCTGTTCGTCAGCTACTCGGAGACGTTGCTGTCGCAGGTCATGCAGTCCGTCGCCTGCAATTCGCTGCATACGATCGAGGAGCGGCTATGCCGGTGGCTGCTGATGATGCACGACCGGGCCGAGGGCGAGGTACTGACCTACACGCACGAGTTCCTTGCGCGGATCCTGGGCGCGAACCGGACCTCGGTCACAGTTGCCGCCCAGTCCCTGCAGAGCCAGGGGCTCATCAGCTACCGCCGCGGCCTGATGCAGGTCCAGGATCGCGCCGGGCTCGAACGAGCGTCCTGCGAATGCTATTCGATCGTGAAGTCACGCTTCGACGCGTTTCTCAGCCCGCCCTCGAGCGCCGTCCAGGAAACCATGTCCGGTCGGACACAGACCCCCTAGAGCATGATCCGATCGATCATGCTCTGCTTGTCCTTCGATCAAGCAGCTATATCCGACGCTTTGCATCGCGAACGATTCGAATTGATCGGATGCTGCTCTTTGGCCTGCACAGGGTGAGGATCAGGGCTGGGTAGAAGCCGTCACGACGTCCGCCGGGACGCCCGCCTGCCGCTCCGCCTCAACCATGTAGTCGCGGGTGAATGGCACCGCGGTCGGGTCCCTGGTGAGCTGGATCTGGAAGTTCATCTGCATCTGGCGGCGGAAGGAGAGTTCCGCCGACACCAGGTAGAGCTCGAACATGCGGCAGAAGCGCTCGTCATAGAGCGAGGCGATGACGTCGCGGTTGGCGGCGAAGCGGCGGCTCCAGTGCGCGATCGTGCGGGCGTAGTGCAACCGGAGTATCTCGATGTCGGTGATCCAGAGGCCGGACTGCTCGATCGCGGCCGTCGTCTCGCTCAGCGCCGGCGAGTAGCCGCCGGGGAAGATGTACTTCTCGATCCACGCATTGGTGGCCCTCGGCCCGTCGGCTCGCCCGATCGAGTGCACCAGCGCCACCCCGTCCTCGCTCAGGCAGTCGCGCAGGCGGGCAAAGAACTCCCCATAGTGCGTGATGCCGACATGCTCGAACATGCCGACCGAGACGATGCGGTCGTAGCGTTGCCGCACATCGCGGTAGTCCACCAGTTCGAACTCCACGCGCCTCTCGAGCCCCTCGGCCGCCGCCCGCGCCCGCGCCGCCTCTAGCTGCTCCGTCGACAGGGTGATGCCGGTGACGTGTGCGCCGTAGTCTCGCGCCAGCGTCAGCGCCATGCCGCCCCAGCCGCAGCCGATATCCAGCACCCGCAGGCCGGGCCGGTCGAGCTTCAGCTTGGCGGCGATGTGGTGCTTCTTGGCCTCCTGCGCCTCGTCGAGGCTCTCGTCTCCCTGCGCGAAATAGGCGCAGGAATATTGCCGGTCGCGATCCAGGAACAGCGAATACAGCCGGCCATTGAGGTCGTAATGGTGAGCGACGTTGCGGCGCGACCGCGGCGCCGGGTTGAACTGCGACCAGGCCCGGCGCAGGCGGCGCACGCGGGAGACCACCTGCATCGCCGGGTGCGCCGCGTTCTGCACATTCATCATCAGGACTTCCATCAGCCCGTACAGGCTGCAGCCCATCGGACGCAGGCCGCCATCCATGTAGGCTTCCGGCATCAGCAGGCTCGGATTGAGGACCAGGCCGAACTCCGCGCGGCGCGTCTCCAGCCACATCCCGGCATGCGGACCGTGCGTGCCGTATCGGCGCGTGCTGCCGTCGGGATAGCGGACGTCGAGTACGCCGTTGCGAATGAAGCGTTTCATGATCGCGTCAAGCGTCGCCGACATCCCATGCACCTCTGTCCTGAACGCCCAGTCCAGAATGGAAGCCGCGCAAGCCATTGTCCGATAACGATCTGCTGAGCTGACCGCGGCGAGCATGAAAAAGGCCCCGGGGCGATGCGCCGGGGCCTCCTTCAGCTCAGGGCAGGCGAGACTGCTCAGGCGGTCGGGTCGTACCCGCCAAGTTCCGGGGTCTCGATCTCCTCGATCTCGTCCTCGTCGTCCTGGTCGCGGCCGACCTGCTCGCCACGGGCCTGGCGCTCCGCCTCCTCGGGCGAGCGGGCGACGTTCACCGTGATGCGGATCACCACCTCGGGATGCAGCACCACGCGCACCTCGGACAGACCGAGGGTCTTGATCGGGTTGTCGAGCTGCACCTGCTGGCGGTCGACGGACAGGCCGCCCTCGGTGGTGGCCACCGCGATGTCGCGCGGCGTCACCGAGCCGTACAGGCTGCCGCTATCGCCGGCCTGGCGGATGATGACCACCGACATGCCGCCGACGCGCTCGGCGAGCCGCTCGGCCTCCTCGCGACGCTTGATGTTCTGCGCCTCGAGCTGCACCCGCTCGCGCTCGAAGCGCTCGCGGTTGTGCGTATTGGCGCGGATCGCCTTGCCCTCGGGCAGCAGGTAGTTGCGGGCGAAGCCGGGCTTCACGCGCACGATCTCACCCATCTGGCCCAGCTTCTCGACGCGCTGGAGCAGGATGACTTCGGTTGCGGCCATGTGCCTTCCCCCTCAGCTCAGGATGTAGGGCAGCAGGGCCAGGAAGCGGGCGCGCTTGATCGCCTGCGCCAGCTCGCGCTGCTTCTTGGCCGAGACGGCGGTGATGCGGCTCGGCACGATCTTGCCGCGCTCCGACAGGAAGCGCGACAGCAGGCGCACGTCCTTGTAGTCGATCTTCGGCGCGTTCGGGCCGGAGAACGGGCAGGACTTGCGGCGGCGGTAGAACGGCCGGCGGGCGCCGACGGCGGTGCGCCGCTGGGACGGGTTGACGTCTGTGCTCTCGGACATCGGGGCCTACTCCGTCTCTGCCAACTCGGCGCGACCGCGCGGACGCTCGTCGCTCTCGCCGCGGGCGCGGAACTCCTCACGGTCGTCATAGCCGCGCTTGCGGCCGCTATCGAAGCGCCCGGCCGGCTTGGGCCCGCGGAAGCCACGCTCGCGGTCGTCGCTCTTGCGGCTGAGGATCGCCGACGGCGCCTCATCGATCGCCTCGATGCGGATCGTCATGAAGCGCAGGATGTCCTCGTTGAGGTTGAGCTGGCGTTCCATCTCGTTGACCGAGGCCGGCTGCGCATCGAGGCCCAGGAGCATGTAGTGCCCCTTGCGGTTCTTCTTGATGCGGTAGGCCAGGCTGCGCAGTCCCCAGTATTCGCGCTTCTGGATGCTGCCGCCCTCGCCTTCGAGCTGGGTCGCGATGATGTCTGCGACACCTTCGACCTGCTGCTGGGTGACGTCGTTGCGTGCGATCAGCACGCACTCGTAGAATGGCATGGTTGCTCCCTTCGGATGAGGTCAACCCGAGCCGGGAGCGGACATCCGCATCGGCCGCCCGCAGGCGGCTCGCCGCCGCCGCGGACATGGGTATAGCCGGAGCGATGCCACGCTCCGGCAGGGAAGCCGGGGCTTAGAGCATAACGGACGCCGGCGCGCAACATGTGCTCCGGCGTCGTCGATGCGGCTGCAGGACGATCGTGCAACTCCTGCGCAGGGCGCGGGCTTGTGCGGCCACATCATGGCCGGAGGATGCGCGCATGCGGCCGAGCGAGCCCCCGGAGATCCTGGATTGCGTGGTGGTCGGTGCAGGGCCGGCGGGGGTGGCGGCGACGCTCTACCTCGCGCGGTATCATCGCCGTTTCAGCGTGGTGGATGGCGGCGAGCCGCACGCCCGCTGGATCCCCACCAGCCACAACATCCCGTTCTTCGAGCGCGGCATCGGTGGCCAAGAGCTGCTGGCGCGGCAACGCGCGAATGTCGAGCAGTACGGTACCCGGATCGTGAACGGTTGCGTCACCAGTCTTGAACGGCATGAGGACCGCTTCATCGTCGTCACGAAGCGCAGGGCGCAACCGTCAGGGCGGCCGCCCGGACGGTGCTGCTCGCCACCGGCTCGGTCGACGTGGAGCCCGTCCTGCCAGACCTTTGCGCCGCGGTCCGGAAGGGCCTCGTGCGCTACTGCCCGATCTGCGACGGCTATGAAGCAAGTGGGCGCAGGATCGCGGTGATCGGCAGGG